>JAFRGD010000002.1 GCA_017433975.1 Mogibacterium sp.
ACCGTAACTTGTATTGACACATAAGCCTAGAGATTTTATATTGAATAACGTCTACTAAAGATTTTTCGGGCGCTTAGCTCAGTTGGATAGAGCACCTGCCTTACAAGCAGGGGGTCATAGGTTCGAGTCCTATTGCGCCCACCACAGATACTTCGGTATCGTTTGTGGCCCGGTAGTTCAGTCGGTTAGAATGCCAGCCTGTCACGCTGGAGGTCGTCAGTTCGAGCCTGATCCGGGTCGCCAATATGGTGGGTATCGTCAAGCGGTTAAGACCCAGGGTTGTGGCGCCTGTATATGTGGGTTCGAATCACACTACCCACCCCATTTTAATGGGGTATCGCCAAGCGGTAAGGCAACGGATTCTGATTCCGTCATTCGCAGGTTCGAATCCTGCTACCCTAGCCAAGAGCTTTGCTCACAATCGGCGGGAACTCCCCGCCACATGGCGACATAGCCAAGTGGTAAGGCAGAGGTCTGCAAAACCTTCACCCCCGGTTCAAATCCGGGTGTCGCCTCCAAGAGCATCAAAAAAAAGAACGCGTTCATGAGAAACGCGTTCTTTTTTGTTTTATCTGAGGTGTTCCGCGAAGGCGCGGGCTTTGCTCTCGATATCCGGGACGGTGAGAATGCTTTCGGGGTCGTTGGCCGTCTCAAGCATGGCAAAGGCAGGCGGCAGAATGAACTCCTTATTGAAGCAAAGCGCTCCGATCAACTGTTCCGCGATGATGTCACCGCCGGAATACCCGGATACAATGAGCGCATATATGCGCTTTTGGGTAAAGTCATGGGAACGGAAGATTGCAGTAAGGCGGTTGATAAATGCAGTCAGATTTGCGCTGACCGCATCATTGTAATTCGGACAGATCATGACGAGAATATCTGAAGACAGAATCGCCGGAAAGGCCTGCTCTGTCATGACCCCGCCATAAAAACAGGAAGCCTGCTCTCCAAAGTGAAGACATGTTTCATAACTGCAGCCGCGGCAGTCGTATAGTTCGCCGTTTCTCAGAGATACTTCTTTTATACTATTTTGCTCCGGAAGATGACTTTTGACTTTATCCCACAAGAGGAGGGTATTTGACGTTTTTCGTGAACTCGCGTGGACCGCAAGGATTTGAGAAGCGTCGGACGGCATCTTGAACTGTAGTACCTTTTGAATCAGCGCACCGACCTGATTCCGATATACTTGCAGCGGTTCCGTTTGCGTGACCTTGCTCAGCACGCAGAAGTTTCCAAGCGAGCCGGTCGCTTCGACGAGCGCTTTGCCCGGGAAGGTGCATCCGGCCTGATTCGCGGAGAAGGCAAACCTGCGGGCAATCGCTTTTGTATAGAATTCACCGCCGCCGTCGACAAGAATCCCGCCGATGCATCCTGAAAGGCAGAGCGGATGCGCCCGGAGAAACTCAAGAAGGCGATAGTATTCCATGTTGACGCCCGATGCGGACAGGCAGAACGCAAAAAGGATCCGCGCCCCGGCAAGCGAGGACAGGTCGATCTCGTCAACGGTACGGATGATCCGGACGGCTGTTCCGCCGGCGGAGAGGGCTTCCAGATGCGGTGCGAGGACAGCTTCCATTCGCGCGGCGCGCTCTGCATCGTCGCACGTCGGCTTGATGACGAGAAGACTATCGGATGGTGCACAGTCTGACATATGCGGTTTTGATCCTTTCATATAAATCATCAGGCAGGGCGAGGTCTTCGTATTCCCAGCCGTTTTGCGTGCAGCGGCTTTTGATTCCGAGGAACGCGCCGCGGTCGCGGTCACCGAAGTACAGCGACCCGTAATTCCATTCTCCGCGAAGCGTCAGAAGGATTGAAATCGCTGCGGATGATAACGCCGGGGCGATATATGGTTTGAAGCCGAGCGACCGGACTTCGAGATTCGCATTTACAGCGAGGGACGTCAGCTCCCGGGAAACAGCGTCATCATAGTGGTCGATGCTGTTTGCGATTACAAGATCCTGGCCATGAGGTCCAAAGGCCCGACCTTCCGTGAGGTAGGATGAATAGCGAGAATCCCGCTCCGCATAATAGGCGGCGCGGGCGTTCATGACGCCAAGGCCAAAGCCGCGAAACTGCGTAGATGCAAGACCGGAGGCGTCCAGAAATGCGGCGCACAGATTGTCAACCGGATCGCTTACGACCGCAATCAGTCCGCCATAAGCGCAATCTCTGGCGAGCGCGGCGTAGTGGGCGATGATTTCGCGGTTTGCGTCCAGCTGAGCCATGCGGACGTCATATCCCGGGGCGGTCTCCTGACCAAGCGCCGGAACGCCGCGGCTTGCGCAGAAAACCAGTACGTCGGTATCAAAAAGCTCTGCTTCCGTAACCTGCCGGACCGAAGGCAGCGCCGGTGAACCAAACGGATACCGAATCTGATTGATTTCCCGGACGAGCCGCTCGCAGGTCTCAGGGCGGATATCACAGATCCCGATTTCAGAAATCACATCGCTGCCGAGCAGCCTTAGCCCGATCAACATGGTCATTCCGACGTCGCCAAGCGCCAGAATATTCACCCGGTGTCGTTCCCCCGGCCGAATCGGTGCGTTGTTCATGGGAAGGGGAGTCTTGACATCGATTTCAGTCAGCAGGTCTGATACTTTACGCATGGTTAACTCCTGTTAAAAACTGAAGAATAATACTGCTTCGACCGCGGTCAGAACTGAGAGCGGTGTCTGGTGAGGTGCAGCCGCTCCGCAAGTTTGATGTCGTTTTCGAGGTAGGCGCTCGGCGATATGTTTTCGTCGTAGCGAACCCCGTTACCGTAATCCGGCCGCCGTGGGTGGGTGATGACCGCACCGAGCCGGCCGAGCGTGAGCTGTTTCTCAAAGGTCGTCTGGTATTCCTGTTCAATGACATGCAGGATGTCGCGGGCGTTTTCCAGACAGGTCATGGAGTACTTGTAAATCATGTCTGCATTTTCACCGCCGACAAAGTTGTACGAGGTGTACGGCATGATCAGATTGATGGAGGTTTCGACGCCCTGGTTCGAATCGATGCTGTCGCCGCCGATGAACGGGTAACAGTCGCGTTCGTTCAGCCACATTGCGATCGACGGAATGAAGTATGCGCCGTCGACTGCACGGCGGCTCACCGTCATCGAATCGCGCGCATTGCCGGTGAGCAGGCCGACGATTACTTTGCGGACTTCAACGTCGTTCTCCCGCAGTACCTGGTCGATTTTGCGCATGCGCTGACCGGAATGAAGGAGGTCATCGATCAGGATGACCGGCCTCCGGAAGGACTTAAGGGTCTTTGCCTGAACGGTCAGGTCTGCGTACCCGACAGACTCGCGAATGGTAAACCCGGTGACCGCGTCATTGAAATATTTTTCGGTACGGAGCGCCTTTGTCACCGTATTCGGTACGACGACATCGGACAGCGCTTTTCCAAACGGGACCGCCATGTATGGTCCGCGGCGCCGTGCCGGGTCCGGCACGGTGGAAACACCGTTTTCCTTTGCGACCATGTTTACGATTTTACTGTAAACAGCACTTGTATTGAACGAAAGAATCAGCTTGCCCGGGTAAAGCTCGCAGAACGTCCGAAGCAGTTTGTTGTGCGCCTCGTCGACCGCGCGCCGCACGCGCGGATTCTTATCGAACGGCGCTTTGATCACGGTTTCGACGTCCCGGAAGATCACGATCGGCGATGTCATGTCGACGGCGTAGATCGGATTGTTGTGATCCGTCGAGATGTTGATAAAGCCCTGCCGCCGGAGCACGTCAACTGTGGCTGCATTCATTCCGGCAGGGTCGATCGGATGATAGATTACGTATCCATAGTCCTTGGCGAGCAGGTCGGTCAGGACCTCGGTCAGAATGATCTGGCCGAGATTTGATACGTTGCGGGCTTTTCCGATGTACAGCGCGCCGATCACACCGATCGAGCCGGTCGCTTTTGCGCGGATATAGTTGGTAATGTCCGTATCGCCGAATTCAAACAGGAGGTCATGGCGGTCGATTCTACGCGCGGAAGCGAATGCGTAGAGTTGTCGTTCCGCCGTGTCGCTTTCGATATAAACGGTCTTGACCCGTGGCCGCCCCAGATACTCTGCAAGGCGTTTGCTGTCGTAGCCTTTGCGGGCGAGATCGTCCGCTGACCGCAGCACGGTCTTGAAATTCGCGTGCTCGTAACCGGAAATATGGATATCCCTTGCCTGGATCTCATGCTTATAAGCCGGCTGTCTGACATAGAGATTCTTCTCGTAAATATAATTCTGGACGATCGGATCCAGGAGGTTTGAGATGTCCCGTCCGAGGTCGATGCTCTCCCGGATGCGGGTGGAGCTGATGTCTTCGTAGTATTTGCGGAGCGTCAGGTGGATCGTATCGCCTTTGATCGGATAGGCAGGGTCCGCTGTCTGGGTACCCTTACGGGTACCGCGCGCAAAGATGATATGATTGAAGGAATGAATCGAATTTCGGGACGGCTTCGCCTTGTATCCGGAGGCGTTCTGAACCACATCGGACCCGACGGCAATATAGAGTTCGCGGCCGGCGAACAGCGCGCGGAGCGCAGCCAGGTCTTCCGGATTTGCGATATTGACCGGAATCTCATCCGGGAAGATGTACATGTCGGTTTCATCTGCAATCGACATCGACAGAATCTCGCGCCGAAGCATGTGCGGGAGCGTCTTTTTGGACCAGGAAAACTCATCCAGCGCAAGATAAACCTCAAAACCGAGGTCGCGGATCGTGCGGGCGATCGCTTTGTGTCCGAGACTGAACGGGTCAAAGGTTCCCGGGAAGAATGCGACTTTGTCCTTTTGCGCAAAGGAAAACGGACCGACCTCCGCGAGATATTCGGAGATGTAACGGTAAATTTGATTGAGCGCAGACGCGTTGTTATAAAAGCCGAGCGCCGTTCGTTCGCCTTCATCGTCCGAAACGAGCATGAGAATGCGCTTGCCGGTGAGCTCGAGCACGGTACGTTTTTCTTCATAAGACATGAAGCTGCTCGAGAAAACGTGCTCCCCAAGCGTACGGAACGCCTCTTCGGAGATCACATCTTTATAATACGCAAACCCCTTCATGAGCAGACCGGATAGCTTGCAGATGTGGTTCCTGCGAAGATCTTCCGAAGTGGCAAACGCATATAACCGATAGTATTCGAGCGCGATGGAGATCGTGACCAGCGCAGCGGAGGCTGCCTTTGGGTTACCAGCGTTCAGACAATCTGTCAGGTCAAGCAGCGCTTCGTCGAATTCCCGCTCCGGAAGGAAGAGGAGTACCATTCCGAGAAAGTCCGGAATGAAGCGGGAAAACTGGTAGTCTTCGATTTCGAGACCGTTGTAGAGTTCGACCATGATTTCGTTCCGCTGGTCGAGCGGCATGTCACGGATCAGTTGTAGCAGTGCGCTGCCGGCTTCCTTCCGCACGGTGACGGTCTCGCTCATTTTGATCAGGTTGACAAAGTGCGTTGCGATATGGAGCCGGACATTGCTGCCGGCCGTCCTGGAGACCTCCGCCATGTAGCGGATGTTCGCGACTTTTTTGATCCAGGAGACCTGCACTTTGAGGTCGTCCAGGAACATGCCGGAGAGGACGCTGTCGACGGTTTTCAGGTCTGCATCGATTCCCATGATGCTGCGGCGCTGTTTCATGACAGCTCCGTCCGGGTCGCCGGAGAAGTGCTCCAGCAGATCGAGCGCAAGCAGGTCGATGTTGCTGTCGTATTTACCGAGCACCGAAGCGGTAAACGCTGTAACTGTATGGATAAACCCCTCCGTGCAGAGCGACCGGTCCAGGACGAGCGGTGTGTTCAAGATGGACATGATCGTATAGTCATCATACGTATCCTGAACGTAATACTTTTCCAGAATGGAGAGGTAGCGGCTGCGGAATCTGGAAGCGCAGTTTTCGATGACTTCTTTGACGAAAAAATCCGTACTCTGAATGATCCAGCGGCGGTGTTGGTCTGTCAGCTTCGACGACGGATGGAGGAAGCGGGCGAGATAGTGCTCGAACATTTCCAGATTGGTGGTCGTCTCATCGAGCTTCGGAATATCCTCCGGAAGTTCCTTTTTGTATGCTTCGCGGAAGCGGGCGACAATCTGACCCATCTGGCGCGCGGACTGCTCGCGAATGTCGCTTTTGCTGTGTGCGAGCTGATCGTATAGGAACCGCAGCGTCAGGGACTTCTGGTCTTCGGACATGTACGTAGAATAATCGCCGAGGATCGTGATATACGTGCGGAGTTTTTTCCAGTCGGATTCACTGCGTGCGGTCTCGATCAGTGTGACAAAATCCCGCCTGTTACTGAAGTGGTGCATCAGGCGAATGTTGTGGTCAACTGCTTTCAGCTTCAGCTGACGGATGATCTCATCGCCGTGAATCAGTGAGAGCTCACGATGCGTGCGGACCGGGGCGTCTTGGCGGTACGCAAAGCCGCTTTCAGGAAGTTTCGTGATGACACCGTCAACGAGACCGAAGTCGTCCGGCATGTCTGTCCGGATGCCGCGGTCGATCATGTAGTCTTCAAAATCCTTGAGACGGGCGTAGACTTTTTCGTACCGATGCCGCTTTGCGGCGTCAACATTGTCAAGCTTGCTCAGGATCACGTCAAACGCTTCGTCCAGCGTGTAAAAATGGATGATTTCTCTGCCGTCCGCATCGCGGGAACTCTTGACGCGAAAATCCGCATAGATCAGGAGCAGGGACTCCGCCGTTAGGTTTTCGAACTCCAGATCCCAGGTGGAATGGTTCGCGGCAATCTGTGCGATGATCGGAAGATCGTTGCCGGTCATGCAGAAATTTGTATAGTAATAGTGAAGATACGGTACGCGGCGCTCCTCGCTTTTGCGGCAGCCGTATTTTCCGATGTCGTGACTTGCTGCAGCGCCGGAGACAAGGGCGACGTCCACCGGTACGCCAGCGGCGCGGAGCTGTCTCGCAACATAGGTCGCAACGTAATGGACGCCGGCGATATGCCCAAGCGTATTGAACGGGGTCATCTCGCTGCCGATGCGCATGAACTCGTAAATGTAGTTGCTGCGGGCCAGGCGGCGCATTTTGATGTATTCGGATATATAGCCCTCAGACTGGACTTCCGCATCATTGAGAAGCGGTATGTCGAGCGTAGGGTCAAAGCGGCATTCATTCCGCTCATAAGAAAACACACCGCGGAGCAGGGTCAGGGCAGTCAGGCGGCCGTGCCGGAAATGACCCGGGTCCGAAGGGCCGTCCAGGTGTGGAAAGATCCGGTTCAGTACATAACGGTAACAGTGTTGCTGCCAGCCCTCCGGCGGCTCTTCCCCGGAGAGTTCCGGCAGATAGTGTTTTGCGACCAAAAGAACGTCGGCTGCCCGGAAGCGGCCGTTCGTATCTGCATAGGAGCAAAGCTCCTCCGACAAAGCGCGAAATGCCGGCTGGCGGTCTTGCACAACGGCTCTGGAAACACCTTCCGACTGAAGATAACTGCGGTCCTGAAAAGCGGCGCGGATCTCATTAAATATTAGTTCGGTCTTGTTCATTGTAAGGCTCAGGCTTTCCTTCATAAAGGTGGGATATTATCAAAAATAACACACAAGCTTATTGATATTATACATTGATAATACCGCATTTTACTACTTGAAATAGTTTTTTTCACACAAAGTTACGAACCGTGGTTTCCTGTTTTGAGTTCAAAACGCTGTGAAGGGATTCATTTCTACTCTTGCCTTTGCTTTCGCGAAGTGCTAAAATGTTGAAGTCAGATTTGGTCTGTTAGCTCAGCTGGGAGAGCGCATGGGTCACAACCATGATGCCGAGGGTTCGAGTCCCCCACAGACCACCATGCATCTGCCCCGGAACTTCAACGTTCCGGGGTTTATTTTTCTTATTTTCGTGCGTCAAAAATGATAAAATGAAGCAAATAAAAGCGGAGTGGAGTTAGACATGAAAAAATATCTGGCGATCATACTCATCTTCTGTTTGGCGTTCGTTTCCGGGTGCGCTCCGGGAAAACAGCTGGAGCCGTCCGGTACGGGAGAACCGTCTGCCCGGGATGGGTCCGGACCGTCCGGAGAGGACGCAGAAGAGGGCAGCACAGTGGATACGGAAGCGATCCTGCAATCGATGACGCTGGAGGAGAAGCTCTGTCAGATGATGATGCCGTCCTTCCGCTATGTCGAATACGAAGCCGGTGGAACCTGTACCGGCGTAGTGCAGATGACACCTGAACTGGAGGAATTCCTGCAGAAATATCATTTCGGCGGCGTGATCTTCTTCGATGAGAATTTTGCTTCCTCAGACCAGGCGTTGGAACTGATCGGATCGTTCCGGATGGTCAATGAGGGAAACGTCCCGTTTCTGATCGGCGTTGACCAGGAAGGCGGACCGGTGTGCCGCATTCCGTTTTCAACCGCGTTTTCAGGCAACATGGCGCTCGGCGCCACGGGGTCTCCGGAGGATATTTATAATACTTCATCCATCATTGGAGACGAACTGGCGTATTTCGGAATCAATACCGACTTTGCGCCGGTCGTGGACGTGAACAGCGAACCGCGAAACCCGGTCATCGGGATCCGCTCCTTTTCGGACGATCCGGCTTATGTGGCGAAGTGCGCAGAACCTTACATGAAAGGCCTTGAGGACAAAGGGGTCATTCCAGTACTGAAGCATTTTCCGGGACACGGGGACACAGTAACCGATTCTCATACCGGCTTGCCTTGTGTTAATAAAACCTATGAAGAAATCCGGAAATGCGAGCTGATTCCGTTCCAGTCCGGCATTGATGCTGGCGCGGACATGATCATGACCGCTCATATCCAGTACCCGCAGATTGAAACAGAGACTTATACTGCAAAAGACGGCAGCAGGATTCATCTGCCCGCGACCCTGTCGCACAGGATGATCACTGAGATTCTGCGCGGGGACCTCGGGTATGACGGCGTGGTCGTTTCGGATGCACTGAACATGGACGCCATAAAAGAATACTTCACGACGGAGGACGTTATCCTGCTGCTCTTCGATGCAGGTGTTGACATGATGCTGATGCCGGTCGATTACCGGATGCCGCTGCCGGAGTATCTGGAGCGGCTGGACGCGTTCATCGGAACGGCCAAACGTCTGGTTGAGTCCGGCGAGATCCCGGAAGAACGTGTTGATGCGTCTGTCCGGCGAATCCTGGAGATGAAGGCAAGGCGCGGGGTCTTCGACGGGATACCGGCCGGGAGCGGGGAGAAACCCGGCAGCCGGGAGCACCACGAACAGGAGATGAAGATCGCACTTGACGCGGTCACGGTCGTAGAGAATGATGGAATTCTGCCGGTCGCGAAAGATAAAAAGCTTCTGATTCTGGCTCCGTACAAGGCACAGGTCAATTCCGTTCAGTTTGCGTTGGACGCTGCAGGCGGGAGGGCTGCGGACATCTACTGTTACGGGGCGGATGGTGCAGAATCCTTCCGAAGGAACGTTCTCCCGATGGTTGGTAATTATGATGTCGTCATTGCGGTCAGTTACATGTACGACGAGAGCGATTTGAATGGGAATGAATTTCTGTTGCTGGACCTGCTCCTGAAAGACTGCCGGGCGAAAGGCGTCCCGGCGGTGCTGATCTCTGCGCATCTGCCTTATGATCTCGCGCGCTTTGACGCGGATGCAAAGCTTGCATGTTATTATGCATCCGGAATCAATGTCATGCCGGGAGATTACGAAGGAGACGTCCCGCGGTATGGACCGAACATCAGCGCCGCGATTCTTACGGTCCTGGGGGAAGGCCAGGGAATGGGCAAACTGCCGGTCGATATTCCGGAAATCGCTTTTGACGGAAGTCAGTATGTTTACGGAAGCGGGATCCGATATCCGCGGACGGCCGGATAAACCGTATCCAATAGCTTAATCAGGGAGGAGTACCATGATATATATTGTGCGCCACGGACAGACCGAACTGAACCAGGCGAAGGTTCTGCAGGGACGGAGCAATCGATCACTGAACGAAACCGGCCAGGCGCAGGCGAGTGCGCTCGGAGAACGGTTCCGCGCGGCCGGCATCGCGTTTGACCGCGTCTATTCCAGTCCGCTCCGCCGGGCGGTCGAGACGGCGCGGCTAATCGCAGGCATCGATCCGACGGTCGACGACCGACTGCTCGAGATGGACTACGGTCCTTATGAAGGGATGGACCTCACCAATCCGGTGCCGGAGGTGCTGGCGTTCTTCCGCGACTTCGTAAATGTTCCGGCGCCGGACGGCATGGAGCAGCTCAGTTCGGTCGTGGAGCGGTCGGGACAGTTCATCGAGGAGGTCAAAGTGTTCGGCAGAGATCATAACATACTGATTACGACACACGCCATCGCGATGAAGGGAATTCTGGAGTATCTGACGCCGGAGTCGCGCGGCGCGTACTGGTCAACGCATGTCGCAAACTGCGAGGTGTATTCTTGTGAAGTAATTAACGGGCGCTTTACGGTTCCAAAACCGTGTAACATGTGATATAATTCGATATGTAAGAGGGTAGTTTATATTTTCATCTTGTATGTGCGTCCGGGGATTATTGAGATGAACAGTTCATTTGAACAATTGTTGAACGTACAGAAAAAGAGCATGACGACCAGTCTGACCACTTTTGTTTCGTTGTTTGCGGCAGGCGTTCTTCTGTTGCTGGCGAAACACAGGATCGGCTGGTTTTTTCTTGCGCTTTCCGTGGCGGCGGGCTGTCTCTTGTATCTCAAGACGCAGAAATTCAACGGGGAAATCGCAAAGGCCGGCGGTTCGGACGTTCTGAACCGGCAGTTCGGAGAAGCCGGAACCCTGCACGCGGAGCGGTTCGGCCTCACCATCACGAGAGACTTTGCGGTGTGCGAGCGGCCTTCTTTAAAGGTCTATCCGTTGAAGGAGATGCAGAAGTTTGAAGTCGGCCTTGCGGGCGACGTCCAGAAAGCGCTGTTTCTGACGGATTTCAATGGAGAACGCCACAAGATCGCAGAGACCAACAAAGGGGACGGCTCCCAGGAGGAGTTCGACCGGGTCTATGAATTCGTATGTAATTACTTTGCTGAGAGAAAATAACACGCAGGGATAAGGAATGGAGGAACGTATTATGAAAGTTGGATTTATCGGACTTGGAATCATGGGACGGCCGATGGCAAAGCATCTGGTCAAAGCCGGCTATGACGTCATGGTGGCGGACCTCAACAAAGACCTCGTACAGGAGCTGGTCGACCTCGGCGCCGGTTCCGGGACATACGCAGAACTCGGCGCGGCCTGCGACATCGTCATGATGATCCTCCCGACGGCCGGAATCGTGCAGTCTGTCATCTTTGGAGAGGGCGGCGTCGCTTCGACCATGAAACCGGGCGGAATCATCATCGACCACAGCTCAGTGACACCGGTGGAGTCGAGAGAGTGCTACGACGGCCTGAAACCAAAGGGGATCGGCTTCCTGGACGCCCCGGTCTCGGGCGGCGAACCGGGCGCCATCGCAGGGTCGCTCGCAATCATGGTCGGCGGTGATGAGGATGTCTTTGAGACCGCGAAGCCGGTCCTTGAGGCATATGCGTCGTCTGTCCTGCTGACGGGGTCCTGCGGCAGCGGCAGCGTTACCAAACTCGCAAACCAGATTATAGTTAACAATAATATCGCTATCGTCGCCGAGGCGCTGACCTTTGCGGTCAAGGCCGGAGCGGACCCTGAGAAAGTCTATCAGGCGATCCGGAGCGGCCTCGCCGGCTCCGCGGTACTCGACGCCAAGGCTCCGATGATGTACAACCGGAACTTCGTGCCGGGCGGAACGATCAAGGTCAACCACAAGGACATTACGAACGTCGTCAAGACCGCGCATGCGATCGACGCGCCGATTCCTTATACTGCGCAGCTGTATGAAATCATGCAGACGCTCAAGGTGCACGGTCATCTGATGGACGACCACGCCGGGCTGGTGCAGTATTTTGAGACGCTCGCGGACGTTATCGTGAAAAAACCGGAGGCGTAAACATGTCGATCAGCGCAGAAGTATTGAATTCGTACAAACCGATCGACGTCGCGGCGGTCGATGCGCTTCTCGCGGAGGAAATCCGCCAGAACGACAAGAAGTTCATCGTTCTCGACGACGACCCGACCGGCGTTCAGACCGTCCACGACGTGAGCGTCTTCACGGGCTGGGATAGGGATAGCATCCGCCAGGGCTTTGACGAAGACAGCATGATCTTCTATCTTCTGACCAATTCCCGCGGCTTTACGGAGGAGCAGACGACGGTCGCGCACCGCGAGGTCGCGGCGGTCGTCGACGAAGTCTCCAAGGAGACGGGCAAGGACTATCTCTTTGTCAGCCGGGGCGACAGCACCCTGCGGGGACACTTCCCGCTGGAGACGCGCCTCCTCAAGGAAGCCTACGAGGCGAACACCGGAAAGAACGTCGACGGGGAGATCATCTGTCCGTTCTTCAAGGAAGGCGGCCGCTTTACGATCAACAACATTCATTACGTCAAGTACGGGGATGAGCTGGTTCCGGCCAACGAGACCGAGTTCGCCCGCGACAAGACGTTCGGATACCAGGCGCCGACGC
Organism: Mogibacterium sp.; assembly: GCA_017433975.1. Classification (GTDB taxonomy): domain Bacteria; phylum Bacillota; class Clostridia; order Peptostreptococcales; family Anaerovoracaceae; genus RGIG2439. Next base: position 12,485 of record JAFRGD010000002.1, read on the forward strand.
TGCCGCTTTATGTGGAGGAAAAGACCGGCGGCGCCTACCGCGCGGAGGACGTGACCTGCATCTCCCTCGAAGACATCCACAACATGGACTTTGACAAGATCGAGCAACAACTGCTTAACGTGAGCGGTTTCAACAAAGTCGTCGTGAACGCGGTGGACTACGCGGACCTCAAGGTCTTCTGCGTGGCAATGTACCGCGCGATGCGGCAGGGCAAGCTGTTCATGTTCCGCACGGCGGCTTCCATCGTCAAGGTCATGGCCGGGATCACCGACCAGCCGCTCCTCACGCGGGCGCAGATGGTCACGGCGGACAACCGGAACGGCGGCATCATCGTCGTCGGGTCCCATACCGCAAAGACGACGGCCCAACTCGAATGCCTCAAGCAGATGCCGGGCATCGAATTCATCGAGCTCGACGCGACGCTGGTGCGCGACGAGCAGGCCTTTGAGAACGACGTCCGCCGCTGCCTCGCGGTCGAAGAGGACTGCATCCGGTCCGGCAAGACGGTTTGCTGCTACACGACCCGCGGGCTGATCACCGCCAATACCGGCAACAAAGAGGACGACCTCAAGCTTTCCGTGCGCATTTCCGACGCGGTGCAGTCGCTGGTCGGACGGCTCGGCGTGACGCCGGCGTTCGTCATCGCAAAGGGCGGCATCACTTCGAGCGACGTCGGTACCAAGGCGCTCGCGGTCAAACGCGCGACCGTCCTCGGACAGATCCGGCCGGGTATCCCGGTCTGGAAGACCGGGGCGGAGAGCACCTTCCCGAACACCCCATACGTCATCTTCCCGGGCAACGTCGGCGAGCGGGAGACATTGCGCGAAGCGGTGGAGATCCTGCTCGGCTGATACGATAAGAGGAACCATACATGGCAAAATGTGTTGTAATCGCAGATGACCTGACCGGAGGAAACGCGACGGGCGTTCTGCTGCGGAACTTAAATTATCAGGCGCATACCATACTGAATACCGAGGTGATTTCCTCCGGGATGGTTTCCGGATCCGAGTGTTTGATCTATCCGACGGACTCCCGCGGCGTGAGCGCAGAGGAAGCCTACGATCGGGTGTACCAGGCGTGCACATTGCTCTCGGGCGATGACGTTCAGATCTATTCGCATCGAATCGACAGCACGCTGCGCGGAAACCTCGGCAGCGAGACCGACGCGATGCTCGACTTCCTCGGCGAGGAGTACATCGCTGTCGCGGTGCCTTGCTTTCCATCTACGGAACGCGTCGTGCTCGGCGGGTACATGCTGGTGGAGGGGATTCCGCTGCACAAATCCGGCATCGCGATCGACCCAAAGACGCCGGTGACGACATCAGACGTGGCGGCCCTCTTCCGTAAGCAAAGCAAATACGGCGTCGCTTCGATCCTCATGAATGACCTCATGCATGGCAAGCACTATCTTGCCGATTTGATTAAGAAACTTGTCAGCGACGGGAACCGGACGATCGTCGTCGACTGCGTGACGCAGGAAGACGTCGACCTCATCGCGGACGCGGTAATCACCAGTAATCTAAAAGTCGTTTCGGTCGACCCGGGCGTCTTTACTGCAACCCTCGCGCGCAAATTGATTACACCGTCCCGGCAGCGCGAGAACAGCAAGATTCTGGCGGTGGTCGGCAGCGTCCATCCGAACGCGCGGACGCAGATGGAGCAGCTGTGGCTGTCCCAGCGGACGCACAGCGTGATCGTGGCGACAAAGCGCCTCCTGGAGAGCGCAGAGGCGAGAGAAGCGGAGATCAGCCGCGTTGTATCGGACGTCCTTGCGAACTGCGACCGAAATCAGATCTCGACAGTGACCGGGGACGGAATCTATCCGGAGAACCGGATCGACTTCGGTCCATACATGGAGAAACTCCAGTGTTCCCTGAACGACGTCACGGAGATCATCAACCGATCGCTGGCCGACATCGCGTACCGGCTTTTCCGGAGTGAGCCGACGTTCAAAGCGTTGTATACGAGCGGGGGGGACATTACCGTTGCAGTATGCGAGGCGTTCGGCGCTGCCGGTCTGGACCTCAAGGGAGAGGTACTGCCGCTGGCAGCGTACGGGACGATCCTCGGCGGCCCGTTCGAGGGAATCCACCTCATCACCAAGGGTGGCAGCCAGGGCGATAACAACGCGATCAATCAGTGCATCACTTATTTGAAAGAGAAGCTTTACATCTAAAAAAGAGAGGGAATAACAGTGAAAAAGCCGTTAATAGCAGTCACGATGGGCGATCCGGCCGGCATTGGACCGGAGATCGTCGCGCGGTCCGTCGCGGACCAGGACCTGTTCCAGGAGGCGGATTGCATCGTCATCGGTGACCGGAAGGTCATGGAGAATGCGATCCGGATCACCAGGGAGGACCTCGTGGTCAACGTCGTAGCGGAGCCGGCAGAAGGGGACTACCGTCCGGGCGTGCTCAACCTGATCGACCTCGATAACATCGACATGGATCAGTTCGAATTCGGCAAGGTGAGCGCCATGTGCGGCAAGGCCGCCTTCGAATACATTCAGAAGAGCATCGAAATTACGATGGCGGGGAAGGCCGACGCGGTCGCGACGACACCGATCAACAAGGAAGCCCTGCACGCCGCAGAGATCGACTTCATCGGCCATACCGAGATCTTTGGCGCACTGACCGGGACGGACGATCCGCTGACGATGTTCGAGACGAACAACATGAGAGTCTTCTTCCTGACCAGGCACGTCTCGCTCCGCCAGATGGTCGACATGGTCACCAAGGACCGGATCATCGACTACGTGAAGCGGTGCACCGAGGCGCTGAAACGCCTCGGCGTCACGGAGGGAACCATGGCGGTCGCGGGGCTCAATCCGCACTCCGGCGAGCACGGACTGTTCGGCTGGGAGGAAGTGAACGAGATCGCCCCTGCGGTCGAGGAGTTAAAGGCGATGGGTTACAACGTCGCCGGTCCGGTTCCGGCGGACTCCGTCTTCCACCAGACCGCGCTCGGTAAGTACAATTCCGTCCTTTCGCATTATCATGATCAAGGGCACATCGCGACCAAGACACTCGACTTCGACCGGACGATTTCCATCACCAACGGCATGCCGATCCTCCGCACATCGGTAGACCACGGGACCGCGTTTGACATCGCGGGAAAGGGAATCGCAGGCGCGGTCAGCATGAAGGAAGCGATCCGCCTCGCCGCAAAATACGCCCCGTACTTCACGAGGTAACCGGCTATTCAGGGAAAACCCCTTTTAGCATAATACGCATTACAATTTAGTTAAGGAGGTTGTTATGGTTAATGGATTAAGTGGTCAGCGAATGTTGATTGCGCTCTTCATTGGTATCGCCGTACTGATCATCCTGGTGCTGAAGACAAAGATTCAGGCCTTCCTGGCGCTGATTCTGACAACAGTACTGATCGGCGCGATCGGCGGCATGCCGCTTCTGAACATCACGTTGGAGAACGGAAAGACGTTCGGCATACTGAATTCGATCACATCCGGCTTCGGCGGAACCCTGGGGAGTATAGGCATCATCATCGGCTTCGGTGTTATGATGGGGCAGATATTTGAAGTCTCAGGTGCCGCCAAACGGATGGCTTATACGTTCCTCAAACTGTTTGGCAAGGGCAAAGAAGAAGAAGCCCTCGCGCTGACGGGCTTCCTGGTATCGATCCCGATCTTCTGCGACTCCGGCTTCGTCGTCCTCTCGCCGATTGCGAAGGCGCTTTCCGAGACGACAAAGAAATCCGTCATCTCACTCGGTGTAGCTCTGGCTGCCGGCCTGGTCATCACGCACTCGCTGGTACCGCCGACACCGGGCCCGCTCGGCGTCTGCGGCATCTTCGGCATCGACGTCGGTAAGTTCCTGCTCCTCACGATCGTGCTGGCGCTCCCGATGACGGTCGCCTGCATCTTCTACGCGAGAAGATATCTGGCAAAGAAGTTCTACAGACTGCCGGATGAAGACGGAAACATTGTTGCAGCAGAATATCAGGAGCCTGATTATGAAGCTGCGTTCAACATGGACATGACCGGTATCCCGGGAGCACTCGAGTCCTTCCTGCCGCTGCTCCTCCCGATCGTCCTCATCCTGATCAATACCGTCGCAAGCGCGCTCGGCAAAACGACCGGCTTCATCGGCTTCCTGGTATTCCTCGGCCAGCCGATCGTCGCTGTCGGTATCGGACTGATCGTTGCAATCTTCACGCTGGGCAGACCGTTTGACCGCAACACGCTCCTGCAGGAGATGGAAAAAGGCATGGCTTCTGCCGGTATCATCATGCTGGTAACCGGTGGCGGCGGCGCCCTCGGCCAGATCATCAAGGACTCCGGCCTCGGCAGCTTCATGGCGGACGGCCTTGCAAAGACCGCGATTCCGATCATCATCCTGCCGCTCATCATCTCCACGGCGATGAGATTCATCCAGGGCTCCGGCACCGTTGCGATGACGACGGCTGCGAGCATCTCCGCTCCGATCCTGATCGCTGCCAACGCGAATCCGATCCTCGGTGCGGTCGCGTGCTGCGTCGGCTCGCTCTTCTTCGGATACTTCAACGACAGCTATTTCTGGGTCGTTAACAGAACGCTCGGCGTATCCGAGGCCAAGGAACAGCTCACCGTGTGGTCCGTCACATCGACGATCGCCTGGGCGGTCGGCGTCGTAGAGGTTCTGATCCTCAGCATCTTCATGTAAGTAGGGTCGGGCCAGGGAGGTTGTCATGGCTCTCGTAACAATGAAACAGCTTGTCGATCAGGCTTGGAGGGACAAAACCTGCATCCCTGCCTTTAACGTCGGCAGCCTCGAAATGGTGCGCGGCGCGGTCCGTGCCGCGGAGGAGCTGAACGTTCCGATCATCATTCAGATCGCGGAACGGCTGTTGAAATACGCTCCGCTCGCGCTGATCGGGCCGGGGATGGTTCAGGCAGCCAGGGAGGCTTCCATTCCTGTCGCCGTCAACTTCGACCACAGCAGAACGACGGAGACGATCCGCCGCGCGCTGGAATACGGCTTTACGTCGGTCATGTATGACGGATCGACCGATCCGTACGAAGAGAACATCGCCGGAACCCGCGCCATTGTCGAGCTTGCATCGCAGTTCGGCGCCTCGGTCGAAGGGGAACTCGGACTGGTCGGAGGGAGTGAAGACGGTCTGTCGGATCACGGAATCCTCTGTACCAATCCTGAAAAAGCCCACGAATTCTGTGAGAGAACCGGCATCGACTGCCTCGCGGTCGCCATCGGAAACGCGCACGGAGACTATCCGACCGCGCCGGTCCTGGCGTTCGACATCCTCGCAGAAATCAACGAGAAGGCCGGTGTTCCGCTGGCCCTCCACGGGGGCAGCGGGATCTCGGACGAGGACTTCCGCAAAGCGATCTCACTGGGAATCGCAAAGATCAACATCGGCACGGCGAGCTTCAATAACGTGACGAAGTTTGCAACCGACTACCTCTCCACACCGGGCAAACACACCTATTTTTCCCTGAACGACGCGATGACGCAGGGGATGTATGAGAATGCCGTCCGGCATATCAAAGTCTTTAGAAATTTATAAGATTGCGTGAAACGCTGGATTTTCTCCTTTGTTGGTGCTATATTTGTGGCATTGACAAAGGAGATTTTCTTATGACGAATATTATTTACAGAATGGTCATGCTGTTCGCACGGTTGGAATATAAGATCGAGGAATGGAATTACAATTCGGGCGCGTATCTGGATGACAAGCAGCTGCACTTTGTGGTGCTTGGCATTACCGGGATGCTGCTCCTGCTGGTGATCTATCCGCTGTTCAAACTGCTGAGCAAGAAACACGTTCTTGCAATCGCCTGGATCTACGTGTTTACCGTCATGTTCGTTCTGGCTTTTTCCATCGAGATCGGCCAGTGGATCTACGGAACCGGCCGGATGGAGATGGAGGACGTCACCGCGGGACTTTCCGGGTTCCTGTTACTTTTTGTAATTTTCGTTTTCATCCGGTTCATCGTTCTTACGATACACCGATCGGTTCAGAAGGGTGGCTCGGACCGGAAAGCGTGATCGCTGACCAGCGCAATGAAAGAGGGGTGTGACGTGTCACGCCCCTCGTTTTTTATTTGTTTGATTATAATAGGGAAACCGTCCGGCTTATTCCAGTCCGCAGGCGGCCATCTCCTCGCGGATCGCTTCGCCGAGGCGCTTGATTCCTTCGCGGATGGTCGGGATGTCTGCGTTGGTGAAGTTCATGCGCATCTTGTTGGTGTCGTGCTCGCCGAGATAGAACGGGTCACCAGGGACGAACATGACTTTTCGCGCGAGCGCACGGTCGATGAGTTTGATTGAACTCACGCCCTCCGGGAGGGTGACCCAGATGAACATGCCGCCCTGCGGGTGCGTGAACGTAACGCCGTCCGGGAAGAACTCGTCCATCGCGTCCATCATCGCATGCGCCTGCGTCTTGTAGAGCTCCGTGATCTTTTGGACGTGCGCCGGCTGGTCGTTGTTCTTGAGGTAGTCGAGCAGCATCGCCTGAACCAGGATGTTCGAGTGGAGGTCGGAGGCTTCTTTCGCCATGGTCAGGTAGTGGATGAACTCCTTATCTTCCGAAATGACATAACCGACGCGCGCGCCAGGCGTCGCGACCTTGGAGAATGTCCCGAGGACGCAAGAGTTCTTGAGGTGCCCGAGGCCGATGTTCTCAGGCTTCTTGCCCTCATAACGGAGGTCGCCGTACGGATCGTCTTCGACCAGGAAGACGTCGTAACGGGAGAGGATCTCGCGGACCTTGACCCGGTTCTCATCGGAGTAGGTCAAGCCGGTCGGATTCTGGAAGCTCGGGATCAGATACATGAATTTCGCGTTTGACGTGCTGAGCACCTGCTCGAGCTGCTCGAGGTCGAGACCGTCCTCGTTCAGGTCGACCGTCAGATAGCTCGGCTGATACTGGTCAAACGCCTGAAACGCGCCGAGATAGCTCGGGCGCTCGACAATGATCGTGTCGCCTTTATTGATAAAAATACGCGGAATCAGGTCGAGGGCCTGCTGGGAGCCGGTGACGATCAGGACATTCTCATACGTGAACGGGATTCCGGTTTCCTTACTGTGTTTGTCGGCGAGGTATTCGCGGAACGCTTTGAGGCCTGCGGTGTTACCATACTGGAACAGCGCCGGACCATACTCATCGACGATCCGGTTGAGCGAGACCTTGAAGTCCTCGACCGGGAACGACATCGGATTCGGCAGGCCACCCGCGAAGGAAATAATCGTAGGGTCGGTCGCGACCTTCAGAATCTGTGCGATAAAGGATGGAACGACGGGAGCGTAAGCCTCAGAAAGTTTGTCTTTGATACTCATTTTCAATACCTCTTAATGATTTTTCACAAATTATAATTCATTTTTTGGGAATGCATACAAGTATTATACATACAAGTGGTACCGACCGCAAGAGAAAAATAAAAAATTATTGTACAACAATTATCAAAATGTTGTATAATCGAAATGAGGTGCACACTATGGCTAGAAAAGATAAATTTGAAGTAATAGATGAAGAGATAACAACCGTTCCAGCGGACGACGAACCGCCAAAGGCGAAACGAAAGGGCAAGGGCAAATGGATCGTTGCTCTGCTTCTGCTTCTCGTTCTTGGACTTGGGGGCTTTTGCGTGTTCCGCGCGGTCAACGCCACAACGTTCCCAAAGGGCGTCAAGATCAACGGGGTGGACGTCGGCGGGACGGACGCCAAGGAAGCCATCGACCGCCTGCAGGCCGCTGCCAATCACGTGACGATCGTGCAGGACGGGGAGACGGTTGCTGAGGTTGAGACCGCTTATACCTTCGATTTTGAAGAGCAGATCGACCATCAGATCATGGTCGCCGCGGTCGATCCGCGCGCATGGCTGCTGCGCAAGGTCGATTACGACATGCCGGTCGCTGTCAAAGGCGGTTACGATGAGACCGCGGTTCTGCTCCGCGAGGCGTTACCGGACGCTCCGGACACAGTCTATTCCAAGGACGCCTATATCGATTATGAGGACCTGACGGTTATTCCGGCAGTCTATGGTAACAACATAGATTATAAAGCTCTGTCGGAAGGAATCGCGGCCCACATGAACACCGCTTCGTACGGGGAGCCGTTTTCTTTCGTTCCGGAGGACTATCTTGATCAGCCGGACGTCGTCGAGGCCGACCTGACCAACGAATTGAACTTTGCAAAGGAATACCTCGGGAACCCGCTGGTGCTGACGTCGGACGCGAACAACGAAGTCACACTGACGACGGCCCAGATGGCCAAGATCATCAAGTATTCGCCGGCAGGACCGGAATACAGTCTGGACGGAGCCCGCGAGGTCGCCGCTGAGATCAACAAGGACTACGAGCCTTGGCAGTACCGCGTCAATACGGTGGAAGGAATCCGTACGCTCAACAATTATGTTGCGCATGATGAGATCGATATCGAGAAGACCGCACAGTCCATCTACAACGCCGCGGTCTCGGGAGATCCGGGCATCATATACGCAGCAAATCCTGACGCGGCAACGCTGCCGGACCACGTCGAGGTCAGCATTACCAGTCAGAAATTATACACCGTGCAGAACGGCAAGGTGACGCATACGATCGACGTCATCACGGGCAGACCGGGGTGGGAGACCGACCCGGGAATCTTCAACGTGTATTATAAACAACGCGATGTCATGCTCTACGGAACCGAGGATGACTATTACGAGAGCCATGTCGAATACTGGATGCCGTTCAACGGCGGCGCCGGGATGCATGACGCGACGTGGCACAGCGTCTTCGGCGGGGATTTATACTTGACGCAGAGCGGCTCGCATGGCTGTGTCGGTATGTCCTTGGAGGACGCCAAGACGGTTTACGAGATCGTTGACGCGGGATATCTGGTCGTTATTTACTACTAAAAAATGGAAATAAAAAAACCGCCGCAGGCGGTTTTTTGTCAGATTAACGGATTGCGGTATTCAGTTCATTCTGCGTGGTCATAACCATAGGACCCGTCTTCCCCCATCGTGCTTTGCAGCGCCAGAGCTTTCTCGTATTCGGCGAAGATTGCGTCGCGGATCTTTGCGCGGGTCTCCGGTGTGAGTGGATGGGCGATATCGCGGAATTCTCCCTTACCCAGCCGTCTGCTCGGCATGGCGATGAACAGGCCGTTTGTTCCGTCGATGATCTTGATGTCGTGAACTGCGAATTCGTTATCAAACGTAATTGAAACGATCGCTTTCATTTTATCGTCATCACTGATTTTGCGGATACGGACATCAGTAATATCCATAGTTGTCGTGCACCCCTTTCTGGTGGTCCCTGAGGGACCGGTCGGACTTAATTTTGTATAAAAAATTATACATAACGATTCACGACATATGCAATAAAAATGCCAAAAATAAAGCCGATACCGAATAAAACAATTGTTATGTTTTTACAAATATCATATAATCAAAACAGATTTTTCAGGAGGAATCCGATTTGAAAGACATCTCAAAATATAAACGAATTCACTGTCTCGGCATCGGGGGAATCGGTCTGTCAGCGGTCGCCGAGATTCTGGCGGACAACGGCCATATCGTGTCAGGAACGGACATGCAGATGTCCGACGTGACCAGACACCTCGAGAGCAAGGGCATCAAAGTATACTATGAGCATAAGCCGGAGAACGTGAACGGCGCGGATCTGATGGTGTATTCCAACGCTGTTTCCAACGAGAATCCGGAGATGGTGCGCGCACGGGAGTGCGGCATTCCTTGCATGTCCCGGGCCGAGGTGCTCGGCATGCTGATGTGCAACTATGATAACAGTATCGCGATTTGCGGGACGCACGGCAAGACGACCGTGACGTCCATGACGTCGCTCATTCTGCGGAACGCGGGGCTCAAGCCGACGATTCTGGTCGGGGGCAATCTGCCGCAGATCAACGGGAACGTCGAGATCGGTGAGAACAGGTACTTTGTCACGGAGGCCTGCGAGTACATGGACAGCTTCCTGTCGCTCCGGCCGAACATCGGCGTCGTGCTCAACATCGACTCCGACCATCTGGATTACTTCAAAGACATCGAACACATCGTCAGTTCTTTCCGCCAGTTCGTCCGGAACATTCCAAAGGACGGTCTGATCGTCGCGTTCGGCGAGAACCCGTTTGTCAAGGACGCGCTCCGAGAGTGCAGCAACAAACTCACTTATGGTTACGCTGAGAGCTGCGACTTCTATGCGGAGAATATCAGCTTCGACGACAACGGCTTCCCGGAGTATGATCTCTGTCATAAGGGCAAGGTCGTCTGCCATCTCCACCTCGGCATCCCGGGGGAACACAACGTACTGAATTCCATGGCCGCGTTCGTAACGACGAGCTATCTCGGCGTGGACTCCGAGGTCATCGCTAAGACGCTGCGGGAGTTTTCGGGTACGCACCGCCGGTTTGACTTCACCGGAATTACGCCGTCCGGCGCACGCATCGTAGACGACTACGCGCACCATCCGACCGAGATCCGTGCGACGCTCAAGGCCGCCCGCCTGGTACCGCACAACAAACTCTGGGTCGTTTTCCAGCCGCACACTTATACGAGAACCAAGGCACTGTTTGACGAATTCGCGGACGCGTTCAACGACGCGGACGAACTGATCGTCACGGATATCTACGCCGCCCGTGAGAAAGACATCTACAATATTTCTTCATATAAACTCGTCCAGGAGATCAAACGCAGACACCCGGAGCTCCGGGCCAACTACGTGCAGGACTTCGAAGACATCGCGCGGTATCTGCTGCGGAACGCTGCGGCAGACGATATCGTCATGACGATGGGTGCCGGAGACGTGTACAAAGTGGGGAACATGTTGCAACAATAGAATTGCTGTTATATCATAAAGACGGAGACCTTTTAACCTATCAATGAGGAGGTACACGACAAATGGACAAGGGAGCCTTTACCAAGATGAAGCTCTTCGCATGCAACTCTCATCCGGACCTGGCGAAGGAGGTTGCTCAGCTGATGGGCGTTGAACTCGGGAAGTGCACGGTCAGCAAATTCAGCGATGGAGAGATTTCCGTGAATATCTGGGAATCCGTCCGCGGCGCGGACGTATTCGTCATCCAGTCGACCTGCGATCCGGTGAACGAGCATCTGATGGAGCTGCTCATCATGGCAGACGCTCTCAAGCGCGCCAGCGCAAAGACGATCAACGCCGTCATCCCTTACTATGGATACGCGCGGCAGGACCGCAAGGCTAAGGCGAGAGACCCGATCACCGCCAAGCTGGTCGCCAACCTGCTGACCGCTGCCGGCGTGAACCGCGTCATTACGATGGACCTCCACGCGAGCCAGATCCAGGGATACTTCGATATTCCGGTCGACCACATGCTTGGCCTCCCGACGCTTGCGAATTACTTCATGGAGAAGAAACTCAGCGACGTCGTCATCGTATCTCCGGACCACGGCAGCGTGAAACGCGCGAGACAGATGGCGCTGCGCGTTGACGCGCCAATCGCCATCATCGATAAGCGCCGGCAGGAAGCGAACAAGAGCGAAGTCATGAACGTCATCGGAGACGTCAGCGGCAAGAACTGCATTCTGCTGGACGACATGATCGACACCGCCGGAACGATCTGCAACGCGGCGCATGCGCTCATGGAACTCGGCGCAAAGTCTGTTTACGCCTGTGCGACACACGGTGTACTTTCGGGACCTGCCATTGAACGCCTCGAGGCGAGTCCGATCCAGGAGCTGGTGCTCCTCAATACGATTCCGATTCCGGAATCCAAGCAGATCGACAAGATGAAGATTCTCTCGGTCGGACCGGTCTTTGCCGAGACGATCAGCCGCATCTATCAGAACGGCTCGATCAGCGCGATGTTCGACTCCTGATTCATGTATATCATTGTTGGTTTGGGCAATCCGGGTCTCCGGTTTGAGAAGACCCGGCACAATGTCGGCTTCCGTGTCATCGACAAACTGGCCGCCGAATACGCGGTCCGCGTCAACGTCCGCAAATTTCGGTCTTTGATTGGAGACTGTGTCATCGACGGCAACAAGGTTCTCCTCGTTAAGCCACAGACGTACATGAACCTCTCCGGCGAGGCAGTCCGCGAAGTCGCTTCCTATTACCACATTGAGCCGGACCATCTGATCGTGATTTATGACGACCTCGACCTTCCGCTCGGTTCGCTCCGGATCCGCAAATCGGGCGGTCCCGGGACGCATAACGGGATGCGGTCGGTGGTCTCGTGCCTGGGCAACGGAGATTTTCCGCGGATTCGCGTCGGCATCGGCGACACGGACGACGCCGTGGTCGACCATGTGATCGGCAAGGTTCCCAAGGCAGAGCAAGAGGTTCTCGCCGCGGTCGAGAGCGATGCGGCGCGCGCCGTTACAGATATCATCGTGCTGGGCATTGATAACGCAATGAACCGGCACAACGTCAAAAAAGGTCCTACACAAGATGATCATTAATTACGCCGGAGCGAGCGGCAGCCGAGTCGCGTACTACGCCGCTCAGATTCTGGCAGAGTATGATAAAGCATTGATTCTGGTCTCTTCCGAAGCGGCCGCGTCCAGACTTCGGGAGGACCTTTCTTTTTTTGTCAACGCGGAGATTCACGTCCTGCCGGAGGAAGAGGACTTCAAAGTCCTTTATGACGCGCGGGATACAAGCCGGTTGGTCAGCTGGATCCGTTCCATAAATGCGCTCCTCGGTGAGCGGCGGGCTGTCGTAATCGCGCCGACGTCAACAGCCGTCCGCGCTTTACCGCTTCCGGAACGGTTCCGGGAGAACTGCATGACGGTGTCCGTGGGACAGGTCCTGGACCCCGCTGACTTCCGCAGGCGACTGACCGCTGCCGGGTATTTACATACTGAGGTCACAGAGTCGCACGGAGAGTTCAGTACGAGGGGAGATATCATCGACGTTCATGCCGCGACGATGGACGACCCGGTTCGAATCGAGTTCTTCGGGGACGAAGTCGATTCGATTCGTCTGTATGACAGGAACACGCAGCGGTCGATCCAAAACCTGACCGAGGTGCGGATCCCGCCGGCTGCGCTCTTTACGCCGACGGACCGCGAAATCGAAGCGGCAGAGAGTCGTATTGAAGAACTCTACGGAGCCCACGCGGCGGAGATCGTCCGCGAGCGGATGAACGCGCAGATTTACGCGGACGTCATCGATGCGTTCGATGTGGCGACCTGCAGGCTTTGGGACTACCTTGACGACGGGCCGGTCATCGTACAAGACCCGAACCGCGTGTATGAATCATTGCCGGAAGGCTGTCCGCCTTCGGAACTGTTTGATATTTACACGAAGGAAACCAGCGTTTTCACGCCGTTCCCGGAGCAGATCGAAGGAGTTGAACAATTCGACCGGACCGTTCAGGTGCGGAGCCGTCAGATTGCGCCGTTCAACGGCCGGATGAAGCTCCTCGAAAAAGAAGTCCGCGATCTGACGTCCGGCAATTATCAGGTGACGATCGTATCCGCGGACGCGGAACGCCTGCAGCGGATTAGGGAATACCTCGACGACGCCGGATTGGTCGGCGCGGTCCGCTATGAGCAAGGATCGCTCAGCGCGGGCATGATCATCGAAGAAGACCGCGTTTGCTACATCACGGAGTCCGACATCTTCCCGGGCACCAAGCGCCACGCGATGCGCCGGAAGGCGCGGCAGGAGAGTAAGGTCGAGTTTTCGGACCTGAACAAAGGCGATTACGTCGTCCACGAGGAGCACGGGATCGGTGTCTACGAGGGCATCGTCGCGCTTGAAGCGGACGGCGAAATCCGCGATTATCTCAAGATCCGGTATGCCGGGACCGATGTCCTATATATCCCGACCGAGCAGCTCGACATCATTCAAAAGTACATCGGCAACCAGGGGAACGCGCCGTCGCTTTCCAGGCTGTCTGGCGGAACGTGGAACCGCACCCGGACACGTGCGCGGCGCGCCATCATGGAGATCGCGGAAGACCTCGTCCGACTGTACGCGGAGCGGGAGAACACCAAAGGCCACGCCTTCGGCGAGGATACCGTCTGGCAGACGGAGTTTGAGGAAGCCTTCCCATATCGGGAGACGGAGGACCAGCTCCGGGCCGTCCGCGAGATCAAAGAAGACATGCAGGCACCGATTCCGATGGACCGGTTGCTTTGCGGAGACGTCGGCTACGGCAAGACGGAGGTCGCGGCGCGGGCGATTTTTAAATGCATCTCGGAGGGCAAACAGGCGGTTCTGCTCGCTCCGACGACATTGCTCGCAAACCAGCATTATCATACCCTCATGGACCGCTTCAGCGCGTTTCCGTTTGAAATCGAAATGCTCTCGCGGTTCCGGACTGACAGTGAACAAGCTGCGATTGTGAACCGGGTCAAGCGGGGGACCGTAGACCTTTTGATCGGAACCCACCGCGTTCTGTCGGACGATGTCCGCTTCAAAGACCTCGGTCTGCTCGTCATTGATGAGGAGCAGCGGTTTGGCGTCAAGCACAAGGAAAAGATCAAGATGTTGCGCAAGGACGTCGATGTTCTGACGCTTTCCGCTACGCCGATTCCGCGCACGCTGAACATGTCCCTGACAGGGATTAAGAATATAAGCATGATCGAAGAGCCGCCGGAAGACCGCTATCCGGTGCAGACGTACGTTACGCCGGAGGACGAGAACCTGATCCGGACGGTAATCCGCAAGGAACTAGCGCGCGGTGGTCAGACCTTCGTCGTGACAAACCGGATCAAGGGCATCCAGGAGATTGCCGCGGCGATCGGGGAACTCGTTCCGGAAGCCAGAATTGCCGTCGGACACGGTCGGATGAACGAGACGACGCTCGAGAACGTCATGCTTGACTTCATCGAAGGGCGCACCGACGTCCTGGTTGCGACGACGATTATAGAGAATGGAATCGATATCCCGAACGCGAACACGATGATCGTGCTCAATTCCGACATGCTCGGCCTCGCGCAGCTTTATCAGCTCCGCGGCAGAGTCGGCCGGTCAAACCGAATCGCGTACGCGTATCTTACCTATAAACCGAACAAGGTGATGACCGAGCTCGCTTACAAACGGCTGACCGCCATCCGCGACTTTACGGAGTTCGGCGCCGGGTTCAAACTGGCCATGCGGGACCTCGAACTCCGCGGCGCCGGCAACATCCTCGGCGAGGCGCAGCACGGCCATATCGAGGGCATCGGGTACGAGTTATACTGTAAAGAAATTGACCGCGCAGTCCGGACCCTGATGGGAGAAGAGGTCACCGAGACGCTTTCCGACATCACCGTCGAGGTCAGCGTTCCGGCGCGGATTCCGGATCAATACATCAGTAACGAGGCACTCAAACTGCAGGCATATAAACGGATTGCCGGCATCGACTCGCAGGAGGCTGCAGAGGACGTGGTGAACGAGCTCATCGACCGCTATGGGGACGTTCCGGAGATGACGCACAACCTCATCAAGATCGCGGAGATCCGTAGCCACGCGGAACGCGTCGGCGTATCCGGAATCCGGCAGACCGGCAGGACGGTTACGGTGACGCTCGGTCCGCGAAGCAAGGTGAACGCTTATGTATTGGTGATGACAAAGGCGGATATCGGTGATAAACTGACCATAACGGGCGGGAGCGTACCGACGTTGATCCTGCGCGTCGGTGACACCAAACCGCTGGATGAACTGCTGCAGCTGATGCGGAGCCTCAGGAATAACGCGGCCGCCCCGCAGGCCAGCTAGGAGGAAACATGTTATTTGAAAAGATTGGAATAATCAATGAACAATATGAATACGTTCCGGACATGTACGTCGGGACGCTCGGGAACCGGATCGTCTATGTAAGCGATGTTGCGCCGGACGAGGCGCATGCTGCGGCGCTTGGCGAGCGGTATTCGGGTGCCGGCCGGGTGCTGATGCCGGCGTTTTACAATGCGCACGGACACTCCCCGATGTCCCTTCTCCGTGGATACGGCGAGAACCTCCCGCTGGATCGTTGGCTGAACGAAAAAATCTTTCCGTTCGAGGCAAAGATGTACCGAAAGGCGGCGTATTGGGCGACGTTGCTCACCATGGCTGAGTCGGTGCGGACCGGAATCGTCTCCACGACGGACATGTACAACTTTGTGGACGATATCGTTCGCGCGGTCAGCGAGAGCGGAACCAAAGTCAACATCGGACGGCACGTTGTCGACTTCACCGGAGGTGACCCCGCAGATAATGTAACGTTCCAGGAGATGCGGCAGTCGATTCTCATGTACGACGGGTTCCAGGACGGACGGATCCGAACCGATGCATCACTGCATGCGGAATATACGAGCAACGAGCGCACCGTCCGCGCGGTCGCCGACGCCGCAAAGGAGTTCGATGTCCGCGTTCACGTTCATGTCGCGGAGACCGCAAAGGAAACCAAGGATTGTATGGAGCGTCACGGCGGAGAGACGCCGGTTCAATATCTCGCGCGATGCGGGCTGTTCGACCAGCCGACAACAGCTGCGCACTGCGTCTGGCTGACGGACGAGGACCGCGACATTCTGTTTGAAAAAGGCGTAACGGTCGCATCCAATCCGGTCAGTAATATGAAACTGGTCAACGGCATGTGCGAGACGGCCAAACTGTATGACCGCGGCGTCCGCGTCGCCATCGGGACCGACAGCGTTGCGAGCAACAACAGCCTGAACTTCTTTGAGGAAATCAAAGTTTTCGCGTTGTCCGGCAAGATGCGGGCAAACGACCCGGCGGCTCTTACGCCTGCACAGATTCTCCGCAGCGCTTCGCGCGAAGGAGCGGCTTCCCAGGGACGGACGGACTGCGGCCTGATCAAGGAAGGGTATCGCGCGGACCTCATCGTCGTAGATGCAACAGCACCGAATATGCACCCTGTACACAGCATGCTCAATAACCTGATTTACTCCGCATCAGGTAGCGATGTGGTTCTCACGATGGCCGACGGCGCGGTGTTGTATGACCGCGGAGAGTACAAAACCATCGACCTCGAGCGGGTAAAATACGAGGTCGAACAGGCGCGAAACAAGATTTTGCTGTCGCTGTAAAAGCCCTCAAAGTGCTGAAAAATACACGAAAAGTGAAATTATTCGGTTGACATGCCTTTTGCGGATTCGTATAATACTTTTAGTTAAGTTTTCTTAAGGAGGATTATTATGAATAAAGCTGAACTGGTAAGCAAAGTTGCTGATAAAACGGGGTTCAAAAAGAAAGACGCTGAGGCAGCTCTCGACGCAGTGCTGGAAACCATCGAGGCCGCTCTCTGTGAAGGCGACAGTGTCAGACTGATCGGTTTCGGTACATTCGAGACCCGCAGCCGCAAGGAAAGAAAGGGCAGAAACCCACAAAAGCCTAACACTGTTATCGACATCCCTGCTTCCAAGGCTCCTGTTTTCAAGGCTGGCAAATCCCTCAAGGATGCAGTGAACAAATAGTTGATATCATAATGCATCACACCGGGCAGGCCGAGGCCTGCCCTTATTTATTTCCCGGATATGAGATTAGATAAGTTTTTAAAGAATTCACGAATCATTAAACGCCGGACCGTGGCAAAAGAAGCGTGCGACATGGGGCGCGTATCGGTCAACGGCAAGGTCGCCAAGGCGGGTGCCGAGCTCAGCGTCGGCGATGTCATCGAGGTCACGTTTGGAAACGGGTCGCTGACCGTCCGCGTTCTCGATCTCAAGGACTCCAGCCGGAAGGAAGACGCTGCAAGCATGTACGAGGTAATGAACTAGCGGCGGAATCTGTCGATGGATGTCGATGAAAAGTTTCCAAAACCCACTTGATTTTCTGTAGTATTGTTTTACAGACATCAAAATCAAGGAGGAATGGGTTATGAAAACCGATCAGAATCAGCAGGATTATCTTTCCATTGTGACCAACAAGGTCTGTGCCCGCATTAAGTTGGATGACATCGAGATGATCGAGCAGGCCGGGCGCAAGATCTGCATCTTCACGAAGGACGAAGAGTTCATGTGCTACGACAGGCTGGAGACGTTGGCACCGGTTCTGGTGAACCGTTCATTCTATCGGGCAAAGAAAGGTCTGGTAGTGAATTTTGCCAGAGTGGTGCGGCTGCAGGCGCAGGAGATTACGTTCGATTCCGGCCGGATCTACTGTATCGGACGCAACAACTACGTCAAAACAAAGAGCGCATTCAAGAATTATCTGCTGGGATATCCGCCGTTTGTAAACGACGGTCTCGCGTTCAACGTTGCGGAAGACAAAGATGATTTTATCGCGTGACCGGGACCCGAAAAACTTCGAAAAATTCAAAAAAACTTTCCGCAACCTGCTTGACAACAGCGGGAAGCGAGGGTATAATGATGAAGCTGTCACAGAGAGACGGCGCCCGTGCGCCCTTTTTTAATGACAGCAGAACCATGAAAACTTCATAGTGTAGAACCGGTCTGAAAGGCCTCAAAGAGGCCTGAAAGACGTACAAGAGACAAGCG
>JAFRGD010000019.1 GCA_017433975.1 Mogibacterium sp.
ATCCGCGTGACCAGAGAAAACCTGGAGCAGGAGCACATCTGCTGTGCGATTTCAAACAACAAGGACGTGCAGGTCGCGTCAAAAAAGGCGTGGCTCGCGGACCGCTTCGACGAGGGGCTGGTGTTTCTCAAGAGCGTCGAGCGAGGGAAGTGCTTCATCGAGTACCTCCCGGCGGAATGCGCGTGGAACCCGATTTCCGCCGACGGGTACATGTACATCGACTGCCTGTGGGTCTCCGGCTCGTTCAAGGGGCACGGTTACTCCAACGATCTGCTCAGCGAGTGCATCCGCGACAGCAAGGCCAAGGGCAAGGCCGGCCTTTGCATCCTCTCTTCCGCAAAGAAGAAACCGTTCCTTGCCGACCCGAAATACCTGAAATACAAGGGATTCGCGGTCTGCGACGAGGCGAGCAACGGGATCCAGCTGTGGTACCTGCCGTTCGCGGCGGATGCCGCGAAGCCGCGGTTCAGGGACTGCGCCAGACATCCGCACGTCGACGAGGCCGGCTTCGTTCTCTACTACACGTACCAGTGCCCGTTCAACGCGAAATACGTCCCGGTCGTCGAGCAGACGGCGCGGGACCGCAACGTCCCGTTCCGGGCGGTGCACATCGACAGCCGGGAGGCCGCGCAGAACGCGCCGACCCCGGTCACCACATATGCGCTTTTCCACAACGGGGACTATCTGACAAACGAGCAGATGAACGATGCCCGCTTTATAAAACTGCTGGCGAAGCTTTGATGGGTTTTGAGAAGGAGGTAGGAGCATGTTTGTATTTTGGGGAGACGGATCGCAGCTGGCGATGGACCTGGTGAACAACATCCGCGTGCGCAGCACGGACAACTTCAACTGGACGTTCATTTTCATCCTGGCGGTGGTCTTTTATGTGTACTGGTCGGAGATCAACAAAAAGAACTTCGACGCCATCTACGCCGGCCTCGCGCTCTACGGCGTCCACTGGCTGTACGAGATCGGGAACGCGATCATCGGCCATGTGACGGGCTACCCGCTCTGGTCGGTGAGCAACGCGTCGACGACGTTCATCCTGCTGATCGGCGTGTGCTGGGAACTTTCGATGATGTTCTCGTTGGCGGGCATCATATCATTCAAGATGTTGCCTGCGGACCGGTCCGCGCGGTACTTCGCAAAGAACGGGCGGAAGGGGATCAGCTGCAAGTTCGCCGGTGCGCTGAGCATGGCGCTTTTGTTCGCCCTGTTTGAGTCCTTCCTCGCGGGAACGTCCAACCACTCGTTCATCTGGGTGTATAAATGGTGGGGCGTGTTACCGGTGTTCGTCACGACGTATATCCCGTTCTTCCTCGCGAGCAACTATGTTCCGGACCTGCCGCCGGCACGGCGGAAGCGGTTTCTGATTACGGTCTGGGGACTGGTCGCGGTACTGCTCATCGTGCTCATCCCGGCGGGCGTCATCTGACCGCGGTGACATTTTTACGGGAAACGGTGTTAGAGAAAGGAGAACCTCATGGGTTTGTTCACACCGAAATGGATGACCGATCTAAAGGAAACGCAGAAGCTCACGCGTGAGAAGGACCTTTTGACCGCAGCGCTCAAGGGACAGAACCCGGAGGTGCGCATGGCGGCGGTCATGAAACTGACCGGAAGAGACGCTTTGTACCGGGTCGTTACGGAATCCAATGCAGAGAATCCGGGAACGCGGAACGTGATCCTTGCAGCACTCAAGCAGCTCAACGCAGCGGAATACGACGGCAAACTGACGATCAAAGCGCTGAAAGAAATGCCAAACTTTTTCAACAGCCTTTCCCCGAA
Organism: Mogibacterium sp.; assembly: GCA_017433975.1. Lineage (GTDB taxonomy): Bacteria > Bacillota > Clostridia > Peptostreptococcales > Anaerovoracaceae > RGIG2439. Next base: position 1,789 of record JAFRGD010000019.1, read on the forward strand.
GGAACTTGTCGGGATCCTTCGGGACTGCAGAAAGGAAGATACGATTCGGTCGATCCTGTCCCTGCTGGGAGACCAGACAAAGCTAAAGGATCTGTTTCTCGTGGCGGAAAAAGCAAGGAAAAGCGGGCGCGACCGGAAATGGGCGGACGATCATATCGATAAAGTGGCTGTTTCCATGATCCGCAATCCGGAGATCAGCATGGAACTGCTGCGGACGAACAATTCATCAAGCCTGGGGAAGCTCTACGACAACCTCTCAGACGCGCAGCTCATGGAATTCATCAGAGGCGGCCGGGGATACTATGATATGATCAAACGGATCAAGGACCGCAGTCTGCTGGAAGAAATCGTTCAGGATCCCGTCGTGTATTCGGACGACAGCATCGTCAATGCGCTGGCAATTCTGAAGAACCCAGACAAACATCGCGCGGTTCTCGAAAGCGATCAGTATTCCGCAGAGGTCAAACGGCGCATACTTTACAATTCTCCGCTCGCGCAGGAGGATTTCATTCACGTGTTCCGGACGTCCCCGGATGAAGGCATCCAGTCCGCTGCGCTTACTCACATTAAAGACCGGGATCTATTGACGCAGGTTCTGGAAACAGCAGAAGATGAATCGCTCCGCCAAAAGGTCTGCGGCATGCTTGGGCACAGAAAAGAATTCATCCGCTCGTGGGACGAGCACGCCAGACATGGACGGGGGTACCGCAGCCACACCGAGTATAGATGTACGGTCTGTGGAAAGGAATTCGAGGAAGTCGACGAGCACGACAACTAAGGAAATGGAAACAGACGGCCTGCAAATGGCATTTCTTGCAGGATTGTGGTAAAATAACATATCAGCGCGCTGCGTTCGTGGTTGCAAGTCCAGGCCAGCTACGGGCAAAGGGACCCACGTAAGCTGTGAGCAGGAAGCCGCAGTGATCATGGCGTAGCTTAGAAGTAAGTCCTCCGGAAAATCGGGTGAAGGCAAGTGTGGGGGCAAAGACCAGGTCGAGCGGTGCGCTGATTGTTTTTTTCGATGCGTAACGCATTGTTTTATTATTTTTTCTATAAAAGGCTATGAAAGAAACATCCGACTACAGAATGGAACGCGATACGATGGGGGAGGTCCGGGTTCCGGCGGACCGGCTGTGGGGCGCACAGACGGAGCGGAGCCGGTGCAACTTCCGGGTCGGCCGGCGGATGCCGGTGGAGATCATCCGCGCGTTCGCGTACCTGAAACAAGCCGCCGCGGAGGCGAACTGCGCACTCGGGGTGCTGCCGGAGGACAAGTCGGCCCTGATCGTACAGGTGTGCGGCGAGATCCGGGACGGTCTCCTCGATGAGGAGTTCCCGCTGGTGGTCTATCAGACCGGGAGCGGCACGCAGACCAACATGAACGTGAACGAAGTCATCGCGAACCGCGCCGCGGCGATCGCGGGGCGGCGGGTCCTTCACCCGAACGACGACGTCAACAAGTCCCAGAGCTCCAACGACACGTTCCCGACGGCGATGACTGTTGCGGCGGTGACGGTGCTCGAGGACCGGCTCCTGCCGGCGCTCGACGCCATGATTGGGACGCTGCGGCAGCTGGAAGAGCGGTACCGCGGCACGGTCAAGACGGGCCGGACGCACCTGATGGACGCCGTCCCGATGACGTTCGGGCAGGAGGTCTCCGGCTGGCGGTCGATGATGGAGCACAGCAAAGAGTATATTGAAGGAACCCTGCCGGCGCTTCGGCAGATCGCGCTCGGCGGGACGGCGGTCGGGACCGGCCTGAATGCGCCGGACGGCTTTGCGGCGGCGGTGGCGGAGCAGCTGTCCGCCGTGACCGGCAAGCCGTTTGTAAGCGCGGACAACAAATTCCACGCGCTCAGCGCCAAGGACGCGTTTGTATACGCCCACGGCGCGCTCAAGGCGCTCGCCGCGGACCTCATGAAGATGGCCAACGACATCCGGTGGCTCGCGAGCGGCCCGCGGTGCGGCTTCGGCGAGATCGAGATCCCGGCGAACGAACCTGGCAGCTCGATCATGCCGGGCAAGGTCAATCCGACCCAGACCGAGTCCGCCTGCATGGTCGCGGTCCGCGTCATGGGGAACGACGCCGCGGTCGGGATCGCGGCATCGCAGGGAAACTTCGAGCTGAACGTTTACATGCCGGTGATCGCGGACGCGTTTCTCGAGTCCGCCGACCTGCTCGCGGCGTCGCTCGACTCGCTCAACCGCAACTGCGTCGCCGGGATCACCGCGCGGGAGGACCGAATGGCGGACTACGCAGAGCGGTCCTTGATGTCTGCCGCCGCGCTCAACCCGTACATCGGTTACGACAAGGCCGCCGCCTGCGCCAAGCGCGCGCACGCGGACGGTACGACGCTCCGGGAGGCCGGCGTTTCGCTGGGGTATTTCACGGAGGAGGACTACGACACCTGGATCGACCTCCGCGCGCTCGCCGGGGCCGGTGAGGATGATTGTCAGCGTTGACATGAAAACATGTCAGCGTTACAATAAATGCAGTATTGTTTTTTCACCAAAAAGGGGAAAAGGAGAGAGCTACTATGGACAAAGTTTTTGCAAAAGCGAACGAGATCTTTGACGAGATCGTCGAGATTCGCCGCGACATCCACATGCATCCTGAGCGTGGACATCAGGAGTTCCGTACCGCCGGAATCATCCGTGAGAAGATGAAAGAATACGGCGTTGACGAGATCCTGACACCGACCGAGACGTCCACGATCGCAGTCATCAAGGGACGCAAGGGCCCGGGCAAGACCGTCGGCATCCGCGCGGACATCGACGCGCTTCCTGTTACCGAGGACACCGGCCTCGAGTTTGCCAGCGTGAACGAGGGCGTCATGCACGCCTGCGGCCACGACCTGCACGCTTCCATGATGATCGGTAACGCCAAGATCCTCTGCGACATGAGAGATGACTTCGCCGGCACGGTCAAGGTCATCTTCCAGCACAGCGAGGAGATCCAGCCGGGCGGCTCGAGAGAGATCCTCGCGACCGGCATGCTCGACGACTGTGACGCGTTCTTCGGCATGCACGTACAGCCGACCGAAGGCGACGTCGGCAAGATCATGATCAAGAGCGGTCCGGTCTGCACGTCCGGCGACATGGTCCACATCGACGTCCACGGCAAGGGCGGACACGGATCCCAGCCGCACAAGGCGAACGACGCGATTCTCGCGGCCTGCCAGCTGAACGTTCTGTTCAACCAGATCCAGGCGAGAAACGTCGACCCGATGGAAGTCGCTGTTCTTTCCATCAATACGATCAACGGCGGCCTGGCCGAGAATATCATGGCCGGCGAGTGCCACCTGAGCGGCAGCCCGCGCGCTTACAATCCGGAAGTCAGACAGACCATCCATGACAAGATGATCGAGATCTGCAAGGGCGTTGAGATCTTCTCCGGCTGCAAGATCGACTGCGATTACACATTCGGTTATGACGCGGTCATCAACGATAATGACCTGTTCCAGACCGTCATCGACGACTGGACCAAGTGCCTGGGCGAAGACTTCTTCGCGATCATGGAGAAACCTCAGACCTTCAGTGAGGACTACAGCTTCTACAGCACCAAGACCGGCAAGCCGTCCGTCATGTTCTTCCTGAACGGCGGCCATATGAGAGACCTCGCGACGCTGCATAACGCAAAATGCTCCTTCAACGAGGAGTGCATCCCTTACGGCATGACCGCGATGAGCCACGCTGCGCTGGCGTTCCTCGCGAAGTAATCCGCGCCGCATGAGGTAGGAATACACTGTCCACACGTGAATAAACATAACCAACGTTGTATTGTTATGCACTTTTTTGAAAAACTATGCTTTTTATGTAAAAAAGCAGTTGAAATTGTGATGGATATGTGTATAATGAATTATCATATGTATGTTTTGATGGCATAAGTTGAGTGTTGGACTATGCCGTTGAACAAAATTGTTAGTTATTTCCAAATGGAGAAAGGACAAGAGAAATGACATTTTACAACGCACTTCTCGCGGTCGTAATCTGCGCTATCGCCTATGTTATTGGTGAGTGGGTTTCGACAGCAACCAAATCATGGGTCCCTTCCGTATTCGTTACGGCGATCGTATTCCTGATCGGCTTCTGGACGTTCATCCCGGCTTCCGTCTGCGCTGACACTACACTCGTAGCGATGGCTGGCGGCATCGGCGCGATGATGCTCGTAGCGAACATGGGTACCATGATCAGTCTTAAGCAGTTCGCAGAGCAGTGGAAGACCATCGTGGTCTGCATCTGCGGACTCCTCGGCATGTGCCTCTTTGTATGGTTCATCTGCCCGCTGTTCATGGGCAAGAACCTCATCATCGCTGGCCTGCCGCCTCTCACCGGTGGTGTTGTAGCTACCCAGATCATGACAGCTGCTGCTGAAGCCAAGGGCGACACCGAGGCTGTAGTCATGGCGGTTTGCTGCTACTGCATCCAGGGCTTCGTTGGCTATCCGCTCACTTCCATCTGCCTCAACAAGTACGGCAGAGCTGAGCTGGCCAAGCTCCGCGCTGGCGAGATCCAGCTGACTGAGGAAGAGATCGAGAGAAACAAGGGCTTCGGTTCCACCGCTATCGCTAAGGAAGAGCCAAAGAAGCTCGTTCCGAAGGTTCCGGACAAGTGGAATACCCCGAACTTCATGATCGCCAAACTGGCTTGTGCTGCTTGGCTTGCTTCCCTCCTCGGCCAGGTTCCGATTTTCGGATTCAAACTGAACCAGATGGTATGGGCTCTCATCGTTGGTATCGTTCTGTCCGCACTCGGCATCCTCGACACCAACATCCTGGCGAGATCCAGCTCCTCCGGCATCATGATGCTGGGCCTGATGCTCGTCGTATTCAACGGCCTCTCCCAGTGCACACCTGCCATGCTCGGCACCATCATCGGACCGATGCTCGGCCTGATCGTCATCGGTGTTGCTGGTATGGGACTGTTCGCGTTCATCATCTCCAAGGTTCTGAAGATGTCCTTCTACCTTGCATTTGCGAATGGCCTGAACGCGCTGTATGGCTTCCCTCCTAACGCAATCCTGACCGAGAGCGTCTGCGATGCTCTTGCTGACAACCAGGATGAGAAGGGCTTCCTCATGAGCAAGATGTTCCCAAGCATGATCGTCGGCGGCTTCGTCTGCGTAACGATTACCTCCGTAATCCTCGCCGGAATCTTTGCTGGACTGCTCTAAAAGCCTCTACAAACGCATTAAAGTATGCTATAATATTGAGGTCATCGCGTGATGACCTCAATATTTATATCTAGGAAAGGAACAGATTAACATGGATGTGAAACAGGTAGCTGCAAAGTATGCAGATTACGTAATCAAAATCAGGAGACAGATCCACGAGAATCCTGAGGAGAGCGGTAAGGAATTCGAGACTGCCAAGCTGGTCAGAGACGAGCTCACCAAGGCCGGCATCGAGTGGGAACAGTGCGGTACTGTCTGCGAGACCGGCACCAAGGCCATCATCCGCGGCGGCAAGCCGGGCAAGACCGTCCTGCTCCGTGGCGACATGGACGCGCTGACCGTCGTCGAGGATACCGGACTGCCGTTCGCGAGCAAAAAACCTGGCATGATGCATGCCTGCGGACATGACTGCCACACTTCGACGCTGCTGACCGCTGCGCTGATCCTCAACGAGATGAAGGATGAGCTGCCGGGCACCGTCGTTCTCGCGTTCCAGCCGGCGGAGGAAACCGCTGTCGGAGCCAAGGACATGCTGGGTGCCGGCGTCATGGACGGCGTTGACGCTGCGTTCGGAATGCACGTCTGGGGCGGTGTTCCGGTCGGAACGTTCAACTGCCAGGCGGGCCCGAGAATGGCTGCTGCCAGATGGTTTGAGATCAAGATCACCGGCAAGAGCGGACACGGTGCTCTGCCGCACGAGTGCAAGGACGCGATCGTCGCGGGTTCCGCGATGGTTCAGGGCTTCCAGCAGCTCGTCAGCCGCTATTATTCCCCGAGTGAACCGGTCGTCATCACCGTCGGCGAGTTCAAGTCCGGCACCAGATGGAACGTCGTTTCCGGCGAGGCGCTGCTGACCGGCACGACCCGCTGCTACAACAACGATATCCACCAGAACATCATCGGCGAGATGATGAGAGTCGCGAACGGAATCGCGGACGCTTACGGCGTCAAGGCGGAGCTGATCAAGGACGTCGACTGCACGCAGCCGACCATCAACGATCCGTACGTCACACAGATCGCGTTCAAGGCCGCAGAAAAAATCCTCGGAGAGGGCAGCGGCATCGAGACTCCGGCGACCACCGGCGGCGAGGACTTCTCGTTCTTCAATAACTATGCGCCATGCGCATTCATGTTCCTCGGAATCTCCGACGAGCAGAAATGCTATGCGAACCACCACCCGAAATTCGACGTTGACGAATCCGCTCTGATCAAGGGCGCCGAGATTTACGCACAGGTAGCAATTGACTATAACTCCGCAGAATAACCTCTGCAGAATCACTTCTGAGGAATAATCAATGAAACTGTCTAAACTGCTTGGTTTTTTAACCTTCGTCCTGGGTCTCGTGGTCATGATCGGTCCGTGGACCTTTGCCCGCGCCTGCTATGACAACGAGATGGCGGCCGGTACACTGGTCTGCCATACGACGCGGCTGTACGCGCTGATCGGCGGCATCGTGATGCTGCTGATCGCCATCATCCTGTTCAAGGTCAAGAACTTCTACGTCGCAAAGATCATGACGTTCCTGCTGATGGCCCTGGGCATTGCGATGATCCTTCTTCCGATTGCCATCGCTCCGGTCTGCAAAGCCCCGAGCATGGCATGCCGGACGCTGATGCTGCCATTCCTGATGGTGGCGGGCGGCGTCGTCACGCTGCTCGGACTGCTTTTCCTGGTGAAAGGCGTCAAGCGGGAAGTTCCAAAGGACACGAAGGACGACAATCCGGAGACGACCGGCAAACTGGCTGAGGAGCAGGCTGCAGAAGAACTTCCGCCGCTCAATCCTCCGGTCGAGGATACCACTCCGTCTGGTCGGTTCGGATAGGACTGCAATATGAGTGACAGAATCCGTGAAATCGCCCGGCAGATGCTCGGCGGCTTTGACTTGCGTTATGTCATTTTTCTTGCCGTCTGCTGTTTTGTGATGGTCATTGAGATGACCCAGTATGTGACGCCGCTGCAGCGCGCCAAGGAACAGTATCTCAAGGAGATCAACGAATACCCGCTGGACCAGTTTCTGATGGAGGAGCGGGAGGAGATCAACGAGGCCAGAGCGGCGTACGAAGAGCCAATCAACAACGCCAGGTCCTTTGCGGAGCTGGAGGAGATCAAACAGGACTTCGTTGCGTCGCTGGACAGCTACCCGACGCGGCAGGACGTGATCGACGAATACGTCGAGGCAATCCAGGAGCCGATCGCGGACATCTACAGCAAGAAGGACCGCGAGAAGGCGAACAAACTGGTCGAGCAGTTCAAGGAGGACGCGCAGTCCGCCGACAGCAGAGAGGACCTGTACAACTTGTACATTACGCTCCGCTCGACGATTACGACCAAGTACAAGACCAAGGAACAGGTGCAAAAGGAAAAGGATGAGGTCAATTACCTGATCGGTACGTGGCAGATTCCGAATTCCCCGGAGCCTTCGTTCAGACTGTACAGCGGCGGCGGGTTTGAGATGACCGTCGAAGAGGACGGAAAGCGTGGCAAGGTGACCGGATCCTGGACGCTCGAAGGCAGCAAGGTGTACATCCGCATCTCAGAGAACTCCATTGACTCCAACTTCGACGCGTTCACGTGGGTCTTCGACTACAATACCGTAGAACGCACGCTGGAGGGGACCGGCGATTACTTCGGCTGGATCTATTACAGGGTATCCTGATATCGGGTGAGGTCATGCAGAACCAAATATCGATTTTCGACAATGACGATACCAATCAGCCGCTCGCGTCGCGGATGCGGCCGCGGGACCTCGACGAATTCGTCGGGCAGGACCATCTGCTCGGCCCCGGCAAGGTCCTGCAGCGGCTGATTGATCAGGACCGCGTGACTTCGATGATCTTCTGGGGGCCGCCGGGCGTCGGCAAGACGACGCTCGCGCGGATCATCGCCAACCGGACCAACGCCCGCTTCATTACCTTCAGCGCTGTGACCAGCGGAATCAAAGAAATCCGCCAGGTCATGCAGCAGGCGGAACAGAGCCGGCGCTTCGGGGACAAGACCATTGTCTTCATCGATGAGATCCACCGGTTCAACAAAGCGCAACAGGACGCGTTCCTCCCGTTCGTCGAGAAGGGGAGCATCATCCTGATCGGAGCGACGACCGAGAACCCGTCGTTTGAGGTCAACGGGGCTTTGCTCTCGCGGTGCAAGGTCTTCGTCCTGCATCAGCTGACAGAGCAGGATATCGCAGCGCTCGTCCGGCGCGCGATCACCGACCCGCGGGGCTTCGGTGACCGGAACGTCTTGATCGACGACGACATGATCGGGATGATCTCCGCGTTCGCCAACGGCGACGCGCGGGCCGCGCTCATGACGCTCGAAATGGTCGTCCTCAACGGGGACGTCACTACCGGCGCGGACGGCCGGGACACGGTCGTCGTGACCAAGGAGACGATCGAGCAGTGCACGAGCAAGCGCTCCCTCCTGTACGATAAGGACGGGGAGGAGCATTATAATCTGATCTCCGCGCTGCACAAATCCATGCGGAACTCCGACCCGGACGCGGCCGTTTACTGGCTCGCCCGGATGCTGGAGGCCGGCGAGGACCCTCTGTACATCGCGCGGCGCGTGACGCGCTTCGCGAGCGAGGACGTGGGACTTGCGGACCCGCGGGCGCTCGAACTCGCGGTTGCGGCGTACCAGGCCTGCCATTTCATCGGCATGCCGGAGTGCTCCGTCCACCTGACGGAAGCCGTCGTTTACCTGTCCCTCGCGCCAAAATCCAACGCGATGGAGGTCGCTTACAACTTAGCCAGAGTGGACGCGCTCGAGCAGCTCGCCGAGCCGGTTCCGCTCAATATCCGCAACGCGCCGACCCGCCTGATGAAGGAACAGGGCTACGGTAAGGGATACAAATACGCACACGACTACGAGGACAAGCTGACGAGCATGCAATGCCTCCCGGATTCCCTCGTGGGCCGCGAATACTACAAGCCGACCGAACAAGGCTTAGAGTCCCGGTTTAAGGACCGTCTTCGGGACATCAAAGAATGGAAGGAGAAACACAAATGAGTCAAGAACCAATCTATCTGCTGCTGATACTTGCGCTGGCGCCGCCGCTGGTCCTGCTTTATCGCGTCTACAAATTAGACAAGATCGAGAAGGAACCGCCGAAGCTGATCGCCAAGCTCTTCCTGTTCGGTGTCCTCTCGACCATTCCGGCGGCATTTGCCGAGAATTTCCTGATTAACGGACTCGTTCGGGTCATGTCACCGTATTCGTACGCGTTCATTTTCGTTGAGAACTTCTTCTGCGTCGCGCTGGTTGAGGAGCTCGTCAAATACGTCGGGCTCAAGCTCGGTTCGTGGAAACACCCGGCGTTCGACTACTGCTTTGACGGTGTCGTCTATGCGGTCACGACCTCGCTCGGCTTCGCCGCGCTCGAGAACGTCCTGTACGTTCTGCAGTACGGCGTTTCAAACGCCCTGACCAGAGCGGTTCTGTCCATCCCGGGACACTGCATCTTCGGTATCTTCATGGGATACTACTATGGCATGGCCAAATACGGTGCGGTCCACGGCTTCACCGCAAAGTCCAAGCAGTTCCTGCGGCTCGCAATCATCGTACCGATGACCCTGCACGGGATCTACGACTTCTGCCTGTCGACCGGCAGCGACATCTTCATTTACATCTTCTTAGCGTATGTCGTCGTTCTCGACATCTTCGCTATCCGTTCGATCCGGAAGTTCTCCAAATCGGACACCCGTCTGATGTAACACAACATTGCATATGTCCGCGCGGCGTCCGGCCGCGCGGTTGAAATAACTGAAATGGAAAGGACCATATCGCTATGAAAGACATCGAGATCAAGAGATTGTACGCGCAACAGAACGAACTCGGCGGCCAGCAGGTCGTCATCAAGGGCTGGGTCAAAAATAACCGCAGTTCCAACCAGTTCGGATTCCTCGTGGTGAACGATGGCACCAACTTCAATCCGGTGCAGGTCGTCTATGAGGCGGGCAATCTCGCGAATTACGATGAGATAGCTAAACTGAATCTGTTCGCGGGCGTTCAGGTGACCGGCGAACTCGTCCTGACCCCGGGGGCCAAGCAGCCGTTCGAGATCAAGGCGAGCGAGATCGTCGTGCTGGCGGACTCCGCCGGCGACTACCCGCTGCAGAACAAACGCCATTCCCTGGAGTTCCTGCGCGAGATCGGACACCTCCGGCCGCGCGCCAATACGTTCCAGGCGGTTTTCCGCGTCCGGAGCATCGCGGCGTACGCGATCCACAAATTCTTCCAGGAGAGGGATTACGTCTATTGCCACGCGCCGATCATCACGGCGAGCGACGCGGAGGGTGCCGGCGAGATGTTCCAGGTGACCACGCTCGACTTCAACAACCTGCCGCTCGACGAGAACTGCAAGGTCGACTTCTCCAAGGACTTTTTCGGCAAGGTGACCAACCTGACCGTCTCCGGCCAACTCGAGGGTGAGGCGTTCGCCCAGGCGTTCCGCAAGATGTACACCTTCGGACCGACCTTCCGCGCGGAGAATTCCAACACCACGCGCCATGCCGCCGAGTTCTGGATGATCGAACCGGAGATCGCTTTTGCGGATCTTGAGGATGATATGCAGCTTGCCGAGGACATGCTGCGTTATGTTATCACGGACGTCATGGCCAAAGCGCCCGAAGAATACGAATTCCTCACCAAATTTGTGGACAAGGACCTGACGGAGCGCCTCAGCCATGTCGCCAACAGCACCTTTGCCCGTGTCAGCTATA
>JAFRGD010000020.1 GCA_017433975.1 Mogibacterium sp.
CTTCGAAGAGAACGGAACGTACGTGAGTGACCTGAGCAGCCTGACGAAGGTGGACGCCGGCGAGTACACGATCTACGTGAAGGGCACGAACCCGAACTACCAGGGTGAGGCGACGACGACGGCGAAACTGACGATCACGCAACGCAACGTTACCTTGACATCTGCGGATGACACGAAGGTCTACGACGGCGCGGCTCTGACGAACGATGAGGTCACGGTTGGTGGCGACGGCTGGGCGAGTGGCGAAGGCGCGACCTACAACGTCACCGGCAGCCAGACCAACGTCGGCAGCAGCGCGAATACATTCGCGTACACGCTGTCCGAAGCGACAAAGGCTGCGAACTATAACATTACTATGGAAGAAGGAACGCTGACAGTCACTCCGGTCACCACCAAGGTCACTGTCACGATCACCGAGCACAGCGGCACCGCGAAGTACGACGGAACGGAGAAGACCGTAACGGGTTATGACGTCTCGATCGACAACGAGCTGTACACCGAGGCGGACTTCACGTTCAGCGGCGACGCGACCATCACGGGCACGAACGCTGGCACATACCAGATGCAGCTGAAGGCCTCCGACTTCACGAACACGAGCAAGAACTTCACAAATGTCGAGTTCGTCATCGTGGACGGAACGCTCGAGATCTCCAAGAGAGACGTCACGCTGACTTCGGCGACTGATGAGAAGGTCTACGACGGAACACCGCTGACGAACAGCAACGTCACGGTGGGCGGCGACGGCTTCGCCACCGGCGAAGGCGCGACATATGACGTCACCGGAACGCAGACCGAGAAGGGCAGCAGTGCGAACGCGTTCACGTACGCGCTGAACGAGGGCACGCTGGCCAACAACTACAATATTACAAAGACGGAAGGCACGCTGACGGTCACGGCAGTTACCGAAAAGGTCACTGTCACGATCACCGAGCACAGCGGCACCGCGAAGTACGACGGAACGGAGAAGACCGTAACGGGTTATGACGTTTCGATCAGCAACCCGCTGTACACAACGGCAGACTTCACGTTCAGCGGCAACGCGACCATCAAGGGAACGGACGCTGCCACGTACAACATGGAGCTGAAGGCATCCGACTTCACGAACACGAGCGAGAACTTCACAAATGTCGAGTTCGTCATCGTTGACGGAACGCTCGTAATCTCCAAGAGAGACGTCACGCTGACTTCGGCGGACGATGAAAAGGTCTACGACGGTGATCCTCTGACGAACAGCAACGTTACGGTTGGTGGCGACGGCTTCGTGGAAGGCGAAGGCGCGACCTATAACGTCACCGGCAGCCAGACCAACGTCGGCGAGAGCGCAAACGCGTTCACGTATGCGCTGAAAGAAGGCACGAAGGCTGCGAACTACAACATCACCAAGACCGAAGGCACGCTGACGGTCACACCGGTCACCGAAAATGTCACCGTCAGAATCACGGGGCACAGCGGCACGGCTAAGTACGACGGTACGGAGAAGACCGTAACGGGTTATGAAGTTTCGATCAGCAACCCGCTGTACACGGTGAATGACTTCACGTTCAGCGGCGACGCGACCATCGAGGAAACGAACGCTGGTACGTACAACATGGGGCTGGCATCCTCTGACTTCGCGAACACGAGCGAGAACTTCACAAATGTTGAGTTCGTAGTCGAGGACGGCACGCTCGAGATCTCCAAGCGCAGCGTCACCCTGACCTCCGCGACCGACTCCAAGGTCTACGACAGCACACCGCTGACGAACAGCACCGTTACGGTGGGCGGCGACGGCTTCGTCACCGGCGAAGGCGCGACCTACAACGTCACCGGAACGCAGACGGATGCCGGCAGCAGCGCGAACGCATTCACGTACACGCTGAACGAAGGCACGCTGGAGGACAACTACGACATCACAAAGGTTGAAGGAACGCTGACGGTCACGCCGGTCACCGATAAGGTCACTGTCACGATCACCGAACACAGCGGCACCGAGAAGTACGACGGAACGGAGAAGACCGTAACAGGTTACGACGTTGCGATCAGCAACCCTCTGTACACCGAGTCTGACTTCACCTTCAACGGCGACGATACGGTGAAGGGAACGGACGTCGGCAAGTACGACATGGAGCTCGAGGCAACAGACTTTACGAACATCAGCGGTAACTTTACCAATGTCGAGTTCGTCATCGTCGACGGCCAGCTCGAGATCACCAAGAGAGACGTCACGCTAACTTCGGCGGACGATGAAAAGGTCTACGACGGTGATCCTCTGACGAATGACAACGTCACGGTCGGCGGCGACGGCTGGGCAAACGGCGAAGGCGCAACGTATGACGTCACCGGCAGCCAGACCAACGTTGGCGAGAGCGCAAACACATTTGCGTACACGCTGTCCGAAGCGACGAAGGAAGCGAACTACAACATCACCAAGACCGAAGGAACGCTCACGGTCACGCCGTTCACCGACGAGATCACGGTTACGATCACTGAGCACAGCGGCTCCGCGACCTACGACGGCAAGGAGCACACGGTCACCGGTTACGACGTTGAGATCAGCAATTCGCTGTACAAGGAGAGCTACTTCACGTTCAGCGGCGACGATACCATCACGGGCAAAGACGCCGGAACGTACGACATGAAGCTCAAGCCGGAAGACTTCACGAACACGAGCGCGAACTTCACCAACATCAAGTTCGTCATCGTGGATGGCCAGCTGGTCATCAACCCGGCGCAGCTTCCGGAGGATCCGGACGATCCGGATGACCCGGCGAACGTAAGATTCGACGTTTCGCAGCCGGAGGACGTCGTCTACAACGGCAAGGAGCAGAAGCAGCCTGTCACGGTCTATGACTCTGTGACAAAACTGGATCTGGAAGAGGGCACGGACTGCACGATTACCTACAGTGAAGATGTGACGAACGTCGGCGAGGTCACGATCACGATCGAAGGCCAGGGCAACTACAGTGGTTCGTTCACCAGAACCTACCACATCACGCCGAAGCCGGTCAAAGTCACCGCGGACGACAAGGAAAAGACCTATGGCGACGCGGATCCGGAGCTGACTGCGACCGAAGAAGGTGTGGTCGAGGGCGATACGCTCGAGTACGAGCTCTACCGTGAGGAGGGCGAGGACGTCGGCGAATACGTCATCTCGTTCCGCTTCGGAGACGAAGTGCAGTCCGCTATGGTCACGACAGCCGACTACCGTTGCGCGATGATCGCGGTGGTACGCGCGGCTGCGAGCCAGAAGGTCGTCATGGGCAACTACGAGGTCGAGTTCATCGACGGTACGTTCACGATCGACCCGGCCGAGCTCACGATCACGACCGGCAGCGCCGAGAAGGAGTACGACGGCACGCCGCTGACGAACGACGAGGCGACGATTACCGGACTCAAGTTCGACGACGAAGCGACGGTTGTTGCGACCGGCAGCCAGACCAAGGTCGGCTCGAGTGAGAACACGTACAAGATCACTTGGGTCAATGGCAAGGCGTCCAACTACACGATCGTCGAAGACCTGGGTACGCTCGCGGTCACAGAGGCGGGAGAGGATAACCCGACAACGCCGAGCGACAAGCCGCACACCGGCGACCCGAGCAATCCGCTCACAGACGGTCTGCTGGCAGCCGGCGCCGGACTGGCACTGCTCTTCGCGCGCAAGCGCAGAAAGCAGAAGCAGGCGTAACGCAGGCTGAAGCGATCCGCCGGGAAACCGGAACATAACTACAAACGAAGCCGGGGCACATGCCCCGGCTTTTTGCTGCAACGCGCCCGGTGAAATCTGGTGAAATTGGGGACGGTTCCGTTTTTCATCTCGTTGCAATCGCCCGGGATGTATGCTATAATATTGCATTGCTAAAATGAGAAAGTGTGCGCACATACTGCAAAGCACGCGTTGCGCAGCAGACGGACCGGGCGGAATTCCCGGCATGACGATGAACAAAAAGAAGTACGACGGCCAGCTTTATCAGTTTCCTTACGTGGAGACGCTGAAGGAAATCATCGAAGCCAGCGCCGCGCGGTGCCCGAACCGGCCCGCTTACATGTATAAAATCGAACATAACGAGCCTTTCCGGTCGATGTCGTACGCGGCGTTCAACGACGCGCGGCTTTCGCTAGGGACGGCGCTTCTCGAACTCGGCCTCAAGGGCCGGAACATCGCGGTCATGGGCGAGAACTCGCACCGCTGGACGATGGCTTACTTTACCGTGGTCTGCGGCGTCGGCGCGATCGTTCCGATCGACAAGGGCCTCGAGGCGGAGGAGATCATCAACCTGCTGAACCGTGCGGACGTGGCGGCGGTGTTCGTCTCGCCAAAGTCTCTGAACAAGGTGTACAACACGGCCGACCAGATCACGTCGCTCGAGCACCTGATCATCATGGACGAGAGCGCGGAGGACGTGCCGGTCAACTTCAACGACGACCGCGTCAAGCTCATGAGCGAGCTCATCGAGCGCGGCAAGGCGCTCCGGATCGCCGGCAACACCCAATATGAGGACGCCGTCGTGCGGCCGGGCGACCTGTCTACGATTCTCTTCACATCGGGGACGACGGGTCTCGCCAAGGGCGTCATGCTCTCGCACATGAATCTCGCGCAGAACGTCTTCAACATGTCCAAATACTTCTGCATCCCGAGCGGCGGGCGCGTACTCTCGGTGCTCCCGATGCATCACGCATATGAGATGACGTGCACCGTCATGACGTGCTTCTACCAGGGCGCGTGCGTCGTGATCTGTGAGGGGCTCAAGCACATCCAGACCAATTTCGCGGAGGCGGGCTGTTGCGTCATGCTGGGCGTTCCGCTGATTTACGAGAACATGTACCGCAAGATCTGGAAACAGGCGGAAAAGAGCGGCCAGGCGGACAACCTCCGGCGCGCAATCGACGTGTCCAAGGGGCTCGGCTTCAGTAATAATAAGTTCGTCACGCGGCACATGTTCAAGGCGGTCCACAGCCTGTTCGGCCCGGACTTTTACGAATTCATCGTCGGCGGCGCGGCGATCGACCCAAAGGTCATCACGGACTTCGAGATGATGGGCCTGCCGATGATGCAGGGCTATGGAATGACCGAGAACGCCCCGATCATCGCGATGAACACGGACCGGTACGGCAAGGCGGCCTCGGCCGGCAAACCGATGCCGGGGACGGAGATCCGCATCGTGGACAAGGACGAGAACGGGATCGGGGAGATCATCTGCAAGGGTCCGTCCGTGATGATGGGCTACTACAAGGACCCGGAGAACACGGCCAAGACCGTCCACGACGGCTGGCTTTACACGGGGGACTACGGTTACTTTGACGAAGACGGCTTCCTTTACATCACCGGCCGCAAAAAGAACGTCATCGTAACCAAGGGCGGCAAGAACATCTTTCCGGAGGAGGTCGAGTACTACCTCCAGCTCGAGCCGTTCGTGAGCGAGGTGATGGTGTACGGCAAGCCGGACTCCGCCAAGGACGACCTGATCTGCACCGCGATCATCTATCCGAACTACCGGCTGCTCCGCGACCAGGGGTACACGACGGACGAGCAGATCCTCGAGCAGCTCAGCCAGCTGGTCGACCGCGCCAACGCCAAGATGCCGCCGTACAAACGCGTCAAGCGGATCGAGGTCCGGGACAAAGAATTCATCAAGACAACGACGTTAAAGATCAAGCGATTTGAAGAGGGGAATTATGACTACAAATTTGACAGCAAGGGAACCGCTGCCGCAGGCAGAGTATGACGAAATCAAACGCCGCGAGCTCGCCGAAATGCAGGCGATCGTGGACGGCCTCAAAGCGAGCAAAGAGGAAAGGGTCATGTACCGCGACATTCGTCCGGTGACGGATATCCGGCACGCGCTGCAGACCAGCGTGGAGCTGTACGGAGACCGGCCGTTCTTCTATCAAAAGATGAAGAAGGGCGGGGAGTTCGAGGCGGTCACCTACCGGCAGGTCCAGGACGACATGAGAGCCCTCGGTACGGCCTTGGTCGACCTCGGCCTCAAGGGCGCCAACATCGGCATCATCGGCCGGAACTGCTACGAGTGGATCGAATCCTACCTCGCTGTCATCTGCGGCACGGGCGTCGTGGTTCCGCTGGACAAGGAGCTCATGCAGGAGCAACTGGAGGAGCTCTGCATCCGCGGCGAGATCCAGGCTGTCATTACCGCTGACAATAAATATTACGAGATGTTCAAGGCCATCAAGGCCGGCGGCAAGACCCAGATCCGCTTCGTCATTCACATCGACATGAACGAAGACGAGAACGCGGAGAACGGTCTGCTATCGTGGCGGCGTCTCCGCGAGAAGGGCTACAGGCTCATAGAAGGCGGTGACAGGCGTTTTCTCGACGCGCAGATAATAAATACCGACCTTGCGGTCATTCTCTTCACCTCGGGCACTACAGGGGCTTCCAAGGGGGTCATGCTCTCGAACAAGAACCTCGCGGCGGATATTACGATCTCCCCGGTGCTCCTGGAGGTCCGGCCGAAGGACATCTTCTTCCTGATCCTGCCGATCCACCACACGTACGCGTGCACGGCGTCCTTCCTCGAGCCGATGTACCGCGGCGCGTCGGTCGCGATCTGCTCCGGCCTCAAATACATGCTCAAGGAGATCCAGGAGATCCGTCCGACGTTCCTGCTCGGCGTGCCGGTCATCTTTGAGAACTTCTATAACAAGATCAAGCGGAACGTCCGCGCGCAGGGCAAGGAGAAGCTCCTCAACGCCGTGCTCCGGATCAACCGCGTGACCAAGCCGCTCGGCATCGACATCGCCAAGGGCGCGACCAAACAGATCACCGACACGTTCGGCGGCCGCATGCAGACGCTCATCACCGGCGGCGCCGCGATCGACGGCGACATCATGAACTTCTTCACCGACCTCGGCTTCCGGGCGGTCCAGGGCTACGGCCTGACGGAGACGTCTCCGATCGTCGCGCTCAACCCGGACAAGCGGAAATACATGCGCAATTACGCGGCGGGCTTCCTCCTGCCGTTCATGGAGTGCAAGATCATCGATCCGGACGAGGACGGCTACGGCGAGATCTGCTTCAAAGGCCCGATCGTCATGATGGGATACTATAAGGACCCGGAGAACACCGCGGCGTCGCTGCAGGACGGCTGGTTCCACACCGGCGACCTCGGCTACCTCGACAAGGAAGGCTACGTCGTCATCACCGGCCGCAAAAAGAACGTGATCATCGCCGGCAACGGCAAGAACGTCTTCCCGGAGGAGCTCGAGTTCTTCGCGATGCGGAGCGACTTCATCGAAGAGTGCATGGTCTGGGGCGATGAAAAGAACGAGGACCAGCTCAAGCGCGGCATCTACATCACGGTCAAGCCGAATGAAGAGGCGCTCAAGGAAGCGCTCGGCGACAACTACACCGACGATCAGGTGTACGAGCTGATCCAACGCGAGATCGACAAGGTCAACGCGGACCTGCCAATCTTCAAAAAGATGAACCACATCGTCATCCGGAAGCGCCCGTTCGACAAGACGACGGCGATGAAGATCCGCCGCTTCGTCGAGGACAACAAGAACGCGTAATTCATAATGGGGTACGCAGTTGAAAAACAGACCCATCCCCAATTTCATCCGTTATCGTTACAATTTGAAAGGAGTACTGCACAATGCCTGAAGTGAATGAAATGACCCGTGAGGGGTACGAGGAGCTTAAGAACGAACTCGAATATCTGATTACGGTCAAGAGGAAGGAAAACGCGGAGCGTCTCAAGGAAGCGATCTCCTACGGCGACATCTCCGAGAACGCCGAGTACGACGCGGCCAAGGACGAGCAGGCCGAGACGGAGCGCCGGGTCTTTGAGATCGAGGCACTTCTGCGGACGGCCAAGGTCGTCGAGGCGGCGTCTGACAACGTGGACGAAGGGACGGTCCAGATCGGGCGTACGGTTCGCGTCCAGGAAGTGAACCGTAACATCGAGGTCGAGTACAAACTGGTCGGAACCAGAGAGTCGGACCCGCTCAAGGGCAAGATCTCCGCGGCGTCGGCCGTCGGACAGCACCTCATCGGACACAAGGCCGGTGACGTGGTCGAGTTCCAGGTCCCTGCAGGCATGGCAAAGTATAAGATTTTAGAGGTAAAATAATGGCTAACGAAACAAACGCTCCGGTCCTGACCGCCGAAGAGCTGAGCGAGCAGCGGCAGATCCGCCGCGGCAAGCTGGAGGAGCTCCGCGCGGCCGGCCTCGACCCGTTTGTCGAGGAGACGTACGACGTCGACGCGCACAGCCGGGACATCAAGGACAACTACGACGAAATGGAAGGCCGGACCGTATCGGTCGCCGGCCGCATCCGCAGCAAGCGCATCATGGGCAAGGCGGCGTTCTTTGACCTGCAGGACAAACAGGGCCGCATCCAGTGCTACATCAAGCGGGACGACGTCGGCGTTGACGCTTACAAACTGTTCAAGACCTACGACATCGGCGACATCGTCGGCATCAAGGGCATCGTCTTCAAGACGCAGACCGGCGAGATCTCCGTCCACGTGAACGAAATCAAACTGCTGACCAAGTCGCTGCAGGTGCTCCCGGACAAATGGAGCGGGCTGCAGGACGTCGATCTGCGGTACCGGCAGCGGTACGTGGACCTCATCGTCAACGAGGACGTCCGCGACACGTTCATTAAGCGCGCCAAGATCGTCAAGACGATCCGCGAGGTCCTCGAGAACGATTACGGCTTCCTCGAGGTTGAGACGCCGGTGCTCCAGACCGTCGCGGGCGGCGCGAACGCCCGTCCGTTCAACACGCACCACAACGCGCTCGACTTTGACCTCAAGCTCCGCATCTCCCTCGAGTTGCCGCTCAAGCGGCTGATCGTCGGCGGCCTCGACCGCGTGTACGAGCTCGGCAAGGTCTTCCGCAACGAAGGCATGGACCGCAACCACAGCCCGGAGTTCACCTCGATGGAGGCCTACATGGCGTACGGCAACCTCGAGAGCATGATGGAGCTGATGGAGCAGGTCGTGTATAAATGCGCGATGGCGGCCAACGGCACTCCAATCATTAGTTACGGTGGCAAGGAGTTCGACGTGACGCCGCCGTGGAACAAGATCGACATGACCGAGACGGTCATCAAGGTCACGGGCGTACCGTTCGACACGATCGAAACGGATGAGGACGCGCGCGCTGCCGCGATCAACTACGGAATGGATCCGGACGAGGTCAGGAACTGGACCCGCGGCAAGATCATCGCGGAGATGTTTGAGGCGTATTGCGAAGACGTTCCGGGTCTGATGGACGGACCGATCTTCCTGACCGGCCATCCGGTCGAGGTTTCTCCGCTGGCCAAGAAAGACCCGAAGGACCCGCGCATCACGCGCCGGTTCGAGGCATACATTAACGGATGGGAGCTCTCCAACGCGTTCTCCGAGCTGAACGATCCGATCGATCAGTACGAGCGCTTCGCGGAGCAGCAGCGCGAGCTCGACCTCGGCATCGACGACGAGGCACACCCGATGGACCTCGACTTCGTCAACGCGCTCGAGGTCGGCATGCCGCCGACGGGCGGCATCGGCATCGGCGTCGACCGCCTGGTCATGCTCCTCACGGACAGCCAGACCATCCGCGACGTGCAGCTCTTCCCGGTAATGAAACCGCTCGACGCGCCGAAGAAGGAAGAGAAGGAAGAAAAGCCGCAGGAGGCACCTGCCGAAGCAGCGGACGCGCCTGATTTTTCTATCTGTGCCTGTCCGACTTGTCCGAATGAAGCCTGGTGTGCCGCACAGAACTCCGAACCGACTCCGGAAGAGAAGATCGACTTCTCCAAGGTCAAGGTGGAACCGCTGTTTGAGGAGTTCGTGGACTTCGAGACGTTCTCAAAGAGCGACTTCCGCGCGGTCAAGATCAAGTCCTGCGAGGCCGTTCCAAAGAGCAACAAGCTTCTCAAGTTCGTCCTGAACGACGGCTCGGGCGAGGACCGCGTCATCCTTTCGGGCATCAAGGAATACTACGACCCAGAAGACCTCGTCGGCAAGACCGCGATTGCGATCACCAACCTGCCGCCGCGCAAGATGATGGGCATCCCGTCCTGCGGCATGCTGATTTCGGCGGTCAACGAGTACGACGGCAAGCAGATGCTGAACCTCCTGATCGTCGACGACAACATCCCGGCCGGTGCAAAGCTGTATTAAGCGGCGCAGCGCGGACAGAAAAAAAAACAATTATGAAATGAAAAGAGACTGCGGAAATGCAGTCTCTTTTTTATTATTTATGAGGAAACGCGTTATTTGTCCGTTTTACTGAAATGGTCTACGGTGACTTTGATGACGACCGGACTCAGCAGGAGCACACCGATCAGGTTCGGGATCGCCATGAGTCCGTTCAGCGTGTCGGAGATGTCCCAGACGAGTTTCAGGTCAGCGATGGCGCCGAGCACGACGACGATGACAAACAGGACCTGATACGGCTTGACGGCCTTGCTTCCGAACAGGTACTCGATGCATCTTGTTCCATAGAGGGACCAGCCGAGAATGGTGGACGTCGCGAAGAGCAGCAGCCCGACGGCCAGCAGGGTTGAGCCCATTTTGTCTCCGAAGACTGTGGAGAAGCCCATGATCGTGGTCTGCGCGCCTGCCATGGCGGAGTTACCGTAGTCAGCGACGCCTGAGCAGAGGACAACCAGGGAGGTCAGCGTACAGATGACGATGGTGTCCATGAAGACTTCAAAAATCCCGTACAGCCCCTGCTTGACCGGGTCCGACTCAGAAGTCGACGCGTGAACCATCGGTGCGGAACCGAGGCCGGCCTCGTTGGAGAAGACGCCTCTGGAAACGCCGCGCTTCATGGCGTTCGCAATCGTGAAGCCCGCGATGCCGCCCGCTGCCGCAGACGGATTGAACGCTCCTTGGAAGATCTGAACGATCACATGCGGGAGTTGTCCGATATGCGCGATCACGACAATAAGAGAGCAAATGATATAGATGATTGCCATGAAAGGCACGAGCTTTTCGGTTACCGCGCCGATTCTCTTGAGACCGCCGAGGAGTACGAGCGCGACAAAGGCCGCGATGACGATGCCGGTGATCAGGGAGATGGTACCGGCCCGGTCTGCGGCGCCGGCGTCAAAGGACTGGGCGACCAGATTCACGGAACCGGCAATGGAGTTGATCTGAGATATGTTACCGATGCCAAAGGCCGCGATGGCGCCGAGCACTGCGAAGAGCGTGCCGAGCCATTTGAATTTGCTGCCGAGGCCGTTCTTGATGTAGTACATCGGGCCGCCGGTCCATTCCCCTTGGCTGTTGCGTTCACGATAGCGGACCGACAGGACGACCTCTGCATACTTTGTACACATGCCGACGAGCGCGGAGATCCACATCCAGAACACCGCACCCGGACCGCCGAGTACGATCGCGCCCGTGACACCGGCGATGTTACCGGTTCCAACCGTAGCGGCGAGCGCAGTGCTTACCGCCTGGAACGGCGTGAGCTCGCCTTCACCGGCAGCCGCCTTGTGAAACACCTTTCCGAGGGTGTTTTTCATGGCATAGCCGAAATGCCGGAACTGTACAAAGTTTGTCCTGACCGTGAGGTAGATTCCCGTGCCCACGAGCAACAGGAGCATGACGGGACCCCATACGATACCGTTCAGGGTGTCATTCATGGCGATAATTTGATTCATTCTTGTCCTCTTTCCCTTTTTCGTTGCCGTCGCGAGAGCCGGATCACAGACCTTCGCCGGCGAATGTACTAAAAATAATACATCGATAATACACTATATTGGGAAAAAGCACAATAGATTTTTAAAAATTTAAAAAATAACACAAATTATCTATTCGTCAAGCAACTTGCCGATGAAATACGGCAGCTGCTTTTGCCACCACGGCCAGTCGTGGTTGACATCGTAGCCCCAATAATCCGACCAGTGCGGGATGCCTTTGGACGAGAGGATTTCATCCATGATCCGCGCGTCGTGGATCATGTCGTCCTCCCAGGCACCTTGTCCGACGCAGATGATAATGTTGCTCTTGCGGTACCAGTCCATCCATGGATGCGCCTGCGGCATGTTCGGCAGGAAGTCGATCGGCGAGTTGTCATAGACCAGATTGTCCATGTAATCGTGGAAGAAGAACCGCGCGTCGAAAAGCCCGCTCAGGCTGATTAGTGTGTCGAACAGGTCCGGACGGCGGAAGAAGGAGATGCCGGCGTGGACGCCGCCCATGCTGCAGCCCGTGACGATGCCGCGGTCGCCGCCGTGCAGATACTGCGGAGCCAGTTCGTCCGTCAGATAGTGGAACCAGCGCTCGTGAAGCACGATTCTGTCGCGCGGATTGCCGCCTTCGTTTGACCAGGTCTCCTCGTCGATTGCGTCTACGGCGACCACCATGAGCCGGCCGGCTTCGATCCACGGCCTGATGGAATCGATCATGCCGAAATTCTTAAAGTCCCAGTAATGGCCGTTCTGCGGGGGGAAGGCGAAGCAGACCTTGCCGCCGTCGCCGAAAACCGCGTGCTCCATGTCCCTATTGAGGATCCAGCTGTATTGCTTAATATATCTTTCGTTCACTTTTGTCACTCCGCCCGCTTCTGCACAAATTCGATAAACTCCTGAACGTCCTCCATCGCAGGGACCTTGGCGGTGTACATCTGCGATCCCATGGCCGCGGAAAGGACCTCCGGCATGCGCTCGCACATGACGATGCGGTTCCCGTAACGCGCGAGGATTTCCTCGTGGGTGTGGGCGTAGTGGTGGCTGTCCTTGCGCGCCGCGTATACGCAGTACTGATGATTTCCGCTGTCCGGGAGGAGGCGTTTGTCGGACGTAACCATGTCCGCATAAATCTGGTAGACGTCCGTGGAGTGCGCGTAGTCCATCATATCCGGCGTATAGCCGCCCGCCGGCCGCATATTGACCTCAAGTCCGACGAAGTCGCCAACCTCTCCGAGGTTCGGTCTGGCCTGCGTCAGGCAGAAAAATTCAAAGTGGACGAAGCGCCGGCGCACCTGGAAGCCCTTCAGCGCTTTGCGGCCGAGGTCCCGGAGGGCAGGCGGCACCTCCGCGGTGACGTAATACGCGAGTTCCAGGTCCTTGTTCACCAGGTCGGCGATCGACGGCGGGAACCAGTTGGACGATTCGAAAAGTGGGTCTCCGTTGGAGTCGCAGATCGCGTCGTAGGAGTAGATATTACCGAAGACGAACTCCTCCATCACATAAGGAACCGCCGGCCGGTTTGCGTAAAAACGCTCCAGATCGGCGTCGTTCTCCAGCTTCCACGTATCCGACGCGCCGACGCCGACGTCCGGCTTGACGATGACAGGGTAGCCGCCGATCTCCTTAAGAAACGCGCGGGCTGCCTCGATATCCGTGACCTTGTGGTTGCGCGCGGTCGGAATCCCCGCGGCGCGGTAGACCGGCTTCATGGCGGATTTATGCTTCCAGAGCGCGAGCTCCTCCGGCTGCACGCCGGTCTGAATGTTAAAGTCTTTGCGCAGGTTCGCGTCCTGCTCCAGCCAGTATTCGTTGTTGGATTCGAGCCATTCGATGCGGCCGTATTTGAAGGCGAAAAACGCCACCGCGCGATAGACCTGGTCGTAGTTCTCAAGAGAATCGACCTTGTAGTATTCGGTCAGCGACCCCTTGAGCGCAGGCTCCAGGGCATCGTAAGGGCAGTCGCCGACGCCGAGCACGTTGACGCCGTTGTTCCGGAGCCGGTAGCAGAACTGCCAGTAAGTGTGCGGAAAATTCGGTGAAATAAATACAAAATTCATGATGTCCATTCCTTTTTTCGTGATATTTGCAATAAGTATACCACGGCGGAGGAGATTCTGCTAATAAAACAGCTTCCGCGGGCCGGAAAAAAAGAGTGCGTTTCGCAGCGCGATTGTGTTACACTTGAGAAAACCGGGGTGTAGGATTCCTGCGGCTTTCAGGAGGGGGAATATGAGATACTATACGATTATGATCGACGGTGAGGAAAAGGTCGCCGTGAGCGCGAACGGAACGGAGCTCTTCCTGATTCCGGACGTACAGGATATGAACGCGCTGATCATCAGCGGCCAGCGCGTCACGAGCGTGGACGGGCTCCCGCCGGTCGAAGGGGACTATCGGGTGCTCTCGCCGATCCCGCGGCCGCGCCAGGACGTGATCTGCCTCGGGGTCAATTACGCTTCGCACGGGAAGGAAATGTGGGACGCCGGCAAGCGCGACGTGGCGCTCAATCACCCGAATCCGATCTTTTTCGCGAAGCGCGTGAACCGCGCGAACGATCCGGACGGGATCATCCCGATTTACCCGGACCTGGACCCGAACATCGACTACGAGGTCGAGCTCGGCGTCGTCCTCGGACGGGACGCAAAGAATGTACGCGAGGAGGACGTGGCGGACTACGTCTTTGGATACACGATCGTGAACGATATCAGCGCCCGGATCACCCAGAGCAAACATACGCAGTGGTACTTCGGGAAGAGCTTTGACGGGTACACGCCGATCGGTCCCTGCATCGTTTCAGCGGGTGAATTCGCGTTCCCGCCGGTGCAGCGGCTGGCCTGCAGGGTTAATGGCGAGGTGCGGCAGGACTCCTGCACGGATAGGATGATTACGGGCATCGCGGAAATCGTCGCGCTGCTCTCCCGCGGCATGACGTTGCTCGCCGGGACCATCATCGCGACCGGCACGCCGGACGGGGTCGCCGCCGCCATGAAGCCGCCGCGGTTCCTCCAGGACGGCGACGTGGTCGAGTGCGAGATCGAAGGCATCGGCGTGCTCCGGAACGTGATGAAGACCGAAGCGCGTTAGTGTGGAAGAACGCAGAATAACATAGAATAAAGAAAAGAGATTGCCGTCGGCAATCTCTTTTTATTGTCTGGAAAAGGTCCGCGTGAAGCCCGTCCGATTTATCAGACGATGTATTCCTTCGGCTGAGCCTCGCCCGTGAGGATGCGGAGGGCGTTCTCGGCGAGAGACTTCATCTCCTCTTCGCCCGGGAAGACGAGGACCGGGGCGATCTTTCCGATGTACCCCTTGATATCCTCGACGACCTGTTCATCATAGGCGATGCCGCCGGTGATGTAGATTGCGTCGACGTCGAATTTGAGCGCCGCGGCGAGGCCGCCGGCGACGACGCTGTGCTGGTAGATGAACGCGTCGTAGATCCGCTTGACCTCCGGTTCGTTTCCGGAGCGGGCTCTTTCGCAGATGTCCTTGAAGTCCGTCGTGCCAAGGTAGGAGAAGACGCCGCCCCGCCGGCCGATGGCGCGGGTCGCAGCTCTTTTATTGTCAAAGTTGTCGAATGCCCAGTCAATCACGTGAGAGTACTGAACCATCGAGCCGGCGCGGTCCATGGACATGCCGCTCGCGGTTTCGATGCAGCGGCCCTTGCGGTGGGCGACCTGGGAACAACCGCCGCCGATGTGGATCCCGACGAGATTGACCTCTTCGTATTTCTTGCCGAGTTGGGCCGCGACCTTGCGGGCGACGGCTTTGTGGTTCAGCGCGTGGAAGCCGCTCGTCTTTGGAACGCCGTTCATCCCGGAGATCCTCGCGACGTCGTCGAGCTCGTCCGTCGTGACCGGGTCGCAGAAGTAGCTCGGTACGCCGTATTGCTTGGTGATCGCGTCGGCGATCCGGATGCCGAGCACGTGCGGCGCGCTTCCGCACTTCAGCGGATCCGACGCCTGGTCGACGACCGCTTCGTTGACGGTATAGGTTCCCGATTCGACCGGGGTCAGAGGGCCGGACCGCGTGCAGACGCAGTCAAAGTCGGTAAAGTTCCAGCCGGCCGCTTCGATTTCCGCGAAGACGACGTCGCGGCGCCATTCGAACTGCTCCGACGGGTTGTCGAACCGCTGCAGGTCTTCCTGCGTGTGCCGGATGGTCTTGACGAAAACTTCCTTGTCGTCCTCATAGATTGCGACTTTGGAGGATGTGGAGCCGATATTCAGCGTTAGAATTTTATACATTTGGTTTCTCCTTCTCAAATCCCGTTCTGGCCGCGCAGCAGCCGGTCCTTCTTCTCACAGATTACCACACGGACCGCCGCCTTGTAAACCGCAACAGCAAGTTGCGTGCATTCCCGGGGGCCCCATGATAGAATACATCCATGAGGAGGTGTTCGCATGACTACAAAAGATGTAATATATGAACTTAGGACAAAAGGCGGGATGTCGCAGGACGACCTCGCGGAAAAAGTCTTCGTGACGCGGCAGGCGGTGTCGCGCTGGGAGACCGGGGATACCGTCCCAAATACCGAGACGCTGAAGCTGCTTTCGCGGCTGTTTAACGTTTCGATCAATACATTGCTCGGGTCGCCGCGCCAGCTGGTCTGCCAGTGCTGCGGGATGCCGCTCGACGACGGGATCATCGGCCGGAACAAGGACGGGTCGCTCAACGAGGATTACTGCCAGTGGTGCTACGCCGACGGGACCTACACATACCATGACATGGACGACCTGATCGACGTCTGCGTCAGGAACATGGTGAGCGAGAACTTTACGGAAGAACAGGCGCGCGCGTATCTGAAGCAGACCCTGCCGACGCTGGACTATTGGAAGCGTTACGAGGAACTCAGCGACGACGGACAGTTCGAGGCGTTCAAGCAGCAGCTGATCGACGAGATCAACGGCCTTCACATCGAAGGCCTGCCGAAGGTTGAGAAATTGAACGCGCTCGTCGGGAGCTATGTCAACCTCGAGTACCGGCTCCCGAACGGGATGCACGTGAAGTTTCTGAACGACCAGACGACGTATCTCGGGAACGAGCTGGAGTGCGAGTTCGGCGGGGACCGGTGCTTCGGCGTCCTCGCGAACATGGACTTCATTCTGGTCTGCACGTACGAAGCGGGCGGCGCCAACCCGGAGCTCGTCCTTTACAAAAAGAGATAGCGCTTCGCAAAATGATGCAAGCATATCCGGCCTCTCTATGTTATATTAAATAGAGAGGCCTTTTATTATGGGAGGAGGAACGCCATGCGGTACGATTTTGACCAGATCATCGACAGAAGCGATACGAACGCGCTCAAAAAAGAAGGTTGGAGAGAATACATCTTTAAGGACCCGGAGGGAAAGAAAACCTTCCGGTTCCGCGACGAGGAGTTCATACACATGTGGGTCGCGGACATGGAGTTCCGCTGCGCCGACGAGATCCTCGACGCGATCAAGGCGCGCGTCGACCACGGGATCCTGGGCTATTCGACGGTCTACAGTAACGCGTACCCGGACGCCTTCGCCGCCTGGTGCGAGCGGAGGTATGGCTTCACATTCAACAAGGAAGAACTCTGCTATTCGCCGGGTATCATTCCAGCGCTCTTCCAGCTGGTCGGCGATATCTGCGGGCCGGACGGGAAGGCGGTCTTCCAGACGCCGTCCTACGGCTTCTTCAAGCACGCGAGTACATACAATGGGTGCGGGATGCTTTTCAATAAGATGATCTACAGCCACGGAACGTGGGAGCTCGACTTCGAGGACCTCGAAGCGAAGTGTGCAGATCCGAGTGCAAAGGTTCTGATCTTCTGCAATCCGCAGAATCCGACGGGCCGGGCGTGGACCGCGGACGAACTCACCCGAATCGCGGAGATCGTCGAGAAAAACGACCTGTACATCATTTCCGACGAGATCCACTGCGACATCCGGCGCGCGGGCGTGCAACACATCCCGATGGGCGTCATCATAAAGGACTATCCGAAGCTCGTGACGTGCATGTCGGCGAGCAAGTGCTTCAACATGGCCGGGCTGCAGATGTCCAACATCCTGATCCGGGACCCGGAGCTCCGCGCAACGTTCAAGGCGGCGGACAAACTGGCCGGCTTCCTCAACCCGCTCAGCATCGCGGGCATGCAGGCCGCTTACGAATCAGGCGAGGAGTGGCTGAACGAGATGAATCAGTACGTCGACGAGAACTACCGGTACGTCAAAGCGTTCCTCGACGAGCGGTTCCCGGCGGTGGAGTTCCAGATTCCGGACGCGACGTATCTGGCCTGGGTGAACTTCGGGGCCGTGCTGCCGGCGGGGACGGAGGTCAACGATTTCTTCGCGAACAACGCGGGCGTCCTGATCGAGGGCGGCGACATCCTGTTCGTGGACAATGCAGAGGGCTTTGTCCGGCTGAACCTCGCGATGCCGCGGTCGTCCATCATGACCGCAATGCAGCGGATCGACGACGCGATCCGCCAGGCCACGGAAATTTGAGAGGGCTTCGCACATGACGGACCAGACGCTGCATTTGGAAAACGCCCCGAAGGAAATCGCGGTCAAGTGGTTTCTCCTCGGCAAAAGAGACCCGGATCCGCTGATGCGGTTCCTGTCGTATTGGCTTTCATTCACCCAATTATATAACTACGGGCAGACCGACCTCTCACGCCGCACCGAAGCGGAGCGGGTCCAGGCGTATTGCAAGGACAAACTGGACCTGCTGATCAAGGTAATCGACTTTGACGCGCCGTATCTCGACGCGTTCAAGGAGCGGCCGGTGATCACGGGGACCGAGGACTTCTCCGGGACCCGCTGGCTGGTCGGGAACATGAACCGGATCGTGATCAAGATGGCAGAGGCGCTCGGCGACGAGCCGGCGGTCGCGCAGTCGCAGGAGGCGCTGCGGCAGATTGCGGGCGATTACATCAACGTGAGCCGGGACCCGATTCCGGCTTCCTACCGGACGCTGTCACTGTTCGCGACGATGTACCGCATCCGCTGCAACCTCTACCACGGCCTGCCGAACCCGGACGGCGCCCACGACATGGCGCTCGTGAAGAGCGCGGCGGACGTCCTTGAGCAGTGCTTGCCGGTGCTGCTGACGGACACGTTCGGGCTGGGGAAGTAGCAGGCGCGGACGCCGGGAACGGCGGCATGCAATTGAATTAACTGTCATGCGGGGCTGGAGACCGGCCCCGTTCTCTTTATTGACAGGAACCATGTCTTTGGTTAGAATTATACGACGCACAAATTTATGAATAGCAGAGGAGACAAAAAAATTGGAGAGTAAGAGAAATCAAGGTGTTGTTACGATGCTCGTCGTCGCGCTGGTGATGATTGCGGCGATCGCTTTTGCGCTGGGCATGGAAGCGCGGAAGCAACCGGCGCCGGAGCCGACCCCGGTGGCGCTGGCGGAATACTGGTCCGCAGACTCCGCTGCGGCGCAGCATCTGAGAGAATACGTGGAAAAAGTGACGAATCCGGACGATCCGGAAAACTTCATCCCGGTGGAGGACCGCATCGCCGTGTTTGACATGGACGGTACGCTGACCTGCGAGACCTTCTACACGTATTACGATACGATGATGTTCATCGAGTTCTGCCTGATCGACCACCCGGAACGGACGTCTGACGATCTGAAGAAGACGGCGGCGTCCATCGAGCCGGGATACAAAGCGGACGAGGCGCTCGCGAGAAGCTTTGCCAAGGCCTACGCCGGAATGACGCCGGAGGAATTATATGAATATGCGGTTCAGTTCGGGCAAAAGGAGACCGCCAGCTTCAACAACATGCGGTATGGGGAAGGAGCTTACCTGCCGATGGTGGAGCTCGTGAAGTATCTTTATGAGAACGACTTCACGATTTATGTGATCAGCGGAACGGAGCGTACGACGACCCGCGCGGTCGTCGCGGGTTCTCCGTTTAAGGATTACGTTACCATGAACCACGTGATCGGTACGGACTTCGAAGTCAAGCAGAAGGGGTACGAAGCGGTCTCATCGAACATGGACTTCAAATACGCTGACGGCGATGAGCTGGTGATCACCGGCGGGTTCATCCAAAAGAATCTCAACAGCAACAAAGCCATATACATTGAAAGAGAGATCGGACAGCGACCGGTGCTGGCCTTCGGGAACAGCGGGAGCGACACCAGCATGATGAATTATACGATTGACAGCCGGAACCCGTATCCGGCCGAAGCCTACATGGTCGTTGCGGACGATAACGAGCGTGAGTGGGGGACGGCGGACTGGGAGGCAAAGTCTGCAGAGTACGAAGCGATGGGGTACATTCCGATCTCCATGAAAAACGATTTTGCGCAGATCTACCCGGAAGGTGTGACGAAGGCGGAACAGCAGTATCAGAAGATTGAAAGGAACGATGTCCCGCCGGACCAGGAGGAAGAAGACGCGTACGATAATGCGGCGTAGTGAATTGCGGCCGCGTTGTTGAGAAACCAGCGGGAATCAAGTATAATCGAAAAAAAGGAGGTGGCGAAATGGAAGAACATCTGATTACGATCACCGTTAGAACCAAAGGCGAAGTCTGCGAGCTGACCGACGCTGAGATCAAACAGTGGTACGAGACCAGCATCGACGGACTGTTCAACCCGGAATACGGAACCCCGGAGATCTCTGTCGAGGTCAAACGGATTCCGCAATAGGTTAGTTCAGGCATTCCATGCCGGATAAAAGGAGTACGACCATGAACGAAAAAGTAGTAAGAAACCTGAGTTACGGCCTCTTCATTCTCACCGCGCGGGACGGTGACAAGGACAACGGGTGCATCATCAATACGGTGACCCAGGTGGCCAGCACGCCGAACCGGATCTCCATTTCGTGCAACAAGGCCAACTATACGCATGACATGATCCTCAAGACCGGGGAGTTTAACGTCTCGATTCTGTCGGAAAAGGCGACGTTCGACACGTTTCAACATTACGGCTTCCAGACCGGCCGCGAGGTGGACAAGATGGCGTCCGTCACGTTCCGCCGCGCCGCGAACGGAATCGCTTACATTGAGGACCAGTGTAACGCGTTCATCTCCGGCAAAGTCATTCAGTCGATCGACCTCGGCAGCCACACGCTCTTCATCGCGGACGTCGTCGACGGCGAATTCCTCAGCAAGGACCCGTCCGTGACCTACGCGTATTACTTCGCCAACATCAAGCCGAAGCCGGAGGCCAAGAAAGAAGAAGCCGCCAAGGGCTGGATCTGCACGATCTGCGGATACATCTACGAGGGCGACCCGCTGCCGGACGACTTCATCTGCCCGCTCTGCAAACACCCGGCGTCTGACTTCAAGCGCCTTTAGCTTCTAAGGACCGGAAAGGACGTGAGATCGCCATGGTAGGGAGAGAAGTCATCCTGACAAACCGGGCCTTCACCCCGGAGGAGCTCTTTGCCTTTATGGAAGAGCACTGGGACAAATCGAACTTCAACGACTTCGCGCTGGGGAACCCGTCGGGCGTCGGCGCGGACCTGTATGTCATGCTGCCGGCCACGCCGCGGCACCTCGTCATCGTGTATTCGCGGGACGTGGGCGAGTTCTTCAGTAAGGAAAAGAAAGTGATCCTGTCGGTCGCCATGACCAAGCGGGGCGCTTCGGAGGCGCTGTTCCGCAGCATTCCGACGGGGAGCAACATCTTTGCCGGGGCCTGGAAGGTCGGCAGCGTCATGTCGCAGAACAAAGAACGGACCGGCCCGGCGCAGGACGTCCTGCTGGCTTACACGGAGCACATGCGGACGATTCTGGGAGGGGCAGGGTACCTGGATTAATTTGAAAAATTACAAAAAAGAATCCCGCGGCACCAGGACGGTGCCGCGGGTGTTTTTATGGAGGTTTATTACTGGAAGAGCGATGGGTCGATCGGCTGGATCATGTCGGCCTGGAACACGCCCTGCGCGCGGATCAATCCGTCGAACTCGTCGTGCGTCAGGATGAAGAACTGGTCTTTGCCGAGCATGTCGAAGACCTTGTCGATCGTCTCCTTGAGCGGAGCGCTGTGGTCGAGGACGTACTTGATGCGGACCGGATACTGCTTGAACTCCTCGGATGTGTAGTATGGGTCGTCAACCGCCGCGAATCTCTCCGGTCTGTATGCGTCTGCATCCCAGAGGTTGGTCTGGATGAAGCCAGGGCAGAAGATCTGGATGTCGATGTTGGATCCCTTCTGCTTGAGGGTCTTCCATACGCACTCCGAAAGCGCGACCGCCGCGTGCTTGGACGAGAAGTAGACCGGGCTGTTCGCCAGCGTAACGAGGCCGGCGATGGAGCAGACGTTCAGGATCTCGCACTTGTCGCCCTGCGCTTCCATCAGAGGGATGAACCGTCTCATCATGTACCAGTGCGAGTATACGTTCGTCTCATAGACCCAGTAGATGTCCCGCGGAGGGATCGTGGTGATGCCGCCGCCCGAGCTGACGCCGGCGTTGTTGACGAGAATGTCGCATCTGCCGAAGACTTCCATGGTGTAGTCATAGATCTTCTGGCACTCTTCCTCGAGCGAAACGTCTGCCTGGAGAGTGTAGACCTCTTTGCCGAGCGCGCGGATCTTCTCCGCAACCGGCTCCAGCGATTCGCCGCGGATATCAACGATCAGAAGGTCGGCGCCTCTCTCTGCCATGCCGACCGCAAGAGCTTCACCGATACCGCTGCCAGCACCGGTGACGACAGCTTTTTTCCCAGCATAATCTGTGATCATAGTTATCCTCCTTAATCAACAGTAAAAACAACAACTTTTGAACAGAGTATGTCTCTATGTTGATTATACTATGAGGCGGTTTGACATTCATTAGAGGCGGATACCAAAATGCGCCGCGGATTTGTACGCGGCGCACAAAGGCATTTGTAATGTATAAGATTGCTGGGACGGAACCGGTCAGGAGACCGGCAGAACCGCGCCGATTGTCGCGAGCAGCGTGCAGAGAACGACCAGAATCTGGAATGGCAGCGAGCCGAACCGGCCGATCAGAACGGACTTGCGGGCCCGCTTGCGGCTGAGGTGGTAAGCCCAGACGATGCCGACGCCCGTCACGACCTGGATCAGGCTCGCGAAGCGCGTGAAGCCGACGAAGCTGGACAGGCCGAGCAGGGCCAGGACCAGGCACGGGGCCGTGGCGGTGAGCCAGCTGGACTTGAGGTTCCAGTTGGTCTGCTCGTGGATGATGTCCCGGAGGTTGAGGGTGTTGGCCCAGAACGACGTCGCGAGCGCGAGCAGGGTGAAGAGATAGCCGATGCCGCTGACCCAGCCGCCGAGGTGCCGCGAGAGGTCCACGAGCGCGCCGTCCTCGGTGATGCCGGAGCCGGCGCCGAGCAGGGTGATGAACGTGATGAGGAAGATCATGCAGGCGTTGACCGCGATGCCGGCGGCGATGGCGGCCCGGATCATCTTGACGTCTTTGTCCAGGCCTTTGACGACCTGCGGCGTCGACATGACGGCCGAGAGGGAGAACGAGATCATGCCGAACAGCGCCAGCATGTTGTTCCAGCCCGCCCGCGTGTCCGGGAGCGGCGACATCTCGGAATGGAGCGTCGCGAGCAGAAGCGTCAGAACGACGACCCCCATGGCGAAGACGGCGTATTTCTCACAGATGCCGACCAGTTTCATGCCGGCAAAGACGACGCTGGCGCCCAATACGTAAAAGATCAGAATACCGACGGTGTTCGACAGGCCAAACCAGTTGCGGAACACGGCCGTGGCACCGGTCAGAAACGCGCTGACGTTGAACAGGACGGACAGCCCGAGCAGTCCGAACGCCGCCCAGGTGAAGTATTTCTTGAATTTGCCGGAGAACAGCTCCGCGTCAAAGCACTTCACGAACTGCGCCCCGTCGTTATTGAATGAAAGCTCCGCGATAATGAGGTGGAGGACCACGTTAAACAGGTAGCAGAAAATCAGGATCAGGACGACGTCGGTGAAGCTGTTCCTGGACGCGAGGTACGGGACGGACAGGATCCCGGCGCCGATGCCGTGGCCGATGATGATGCTGGCGGCTTCCCAGAAGCTCAGGGTGTGTTTTTTCTTCATGTTGTTGCCTCCCATTTGTAGATATTGTATCATAAACGGAGCGAACGATGAAAGGAAAGACTGAGATGAGAAAAGAAAAAAGGACCCTGACGGTCCTGCTTGCGATACTGATGGCGCTCGTGATGTGCGCGCTGGCGGCCTGCACAGCGAAGCCGGCGGAAGAGGCACAGGATACGCAAGATATGGAAGAAACAGTGACAGAGGAAGCCACCGATGGTGATGATAATACTGCCGGCGTTGCGTCTTTTGGCGCGTTCGAGACGGCGGACCTCGACGGGAATGTGGTCACGGAAGCGGTCTTTGCGGAAAAGGACCTCACGATCGTCAACGTGTGGGGGACGTTCTGCGACCCGTGCATCGGGGAGATGCCGGACCTCGCGGCGCTCGACGAGGATCTGCCGGACAACGTCCAGATCATCGGAATTCTGTGCGATGTCAGCGCGCTGGATCAGGACGAGGCGGAGAACGCGCGGACGATTATCCATAACAGCGGAGTCCAATATCCGAGCCTGCTCCTCTCAAAGTCTCTGTATCCATATGTGAGCAGAATTACCGCGGTCCCGACGACGTTTCTGGTCGACAGCCAGGGCAACGTGATCGGCGAGCCGATCGTCGGCGCGGACGTCGAGGCGTACCGGACGGCGGCCGAGGCGTACCTGGGCCAGCTGTAACAAACAGCCGCGGCGTAGCGCGCGGCTGCAATGCTTTCAATACTTATAGACGATCGGGATGAGCTTGCCCGCGGCCTTGTAGACCGGTCCTTCGAGGACCGTGCGGGCCTTCGCGAGCTCGTCGCGGATCGCGATGTGCTGCGGGCAGTGCTGCTCGCAGAGGCCGCAGCCGATGCAGTTGGAGGCTGCGGTTTTGTTTTTCCGGAAGACGGTGCACATCATGTACTCCCGCTCGGCGGCGAACCAGCTGTCGGAGTAGCGGAGGTTGTAGGCGGAGAAGGTGCCCGGGATGTCGACGTTGTGCGGGCAAGGCATGCAGTAGCGGCAGCCGGTGCAGCCGACGCGCATCTTCGCGTTGATCGCCCGGACGACGTCGGCGTAGAGCCGGTCTTCCTCCGCGGTAAGCACACCCGGCGCGGCGCGGTCCGCGGCAGCGCAGTTCTGCCCGACCATCTCGAGGGAGTTCATACCGGAAAGCACACACGTGACGCCCGGCTGGTTCCACAGCCAGCGGAGGCCCCATTCAGCCGGGGTGCGCGCGAGGCTGTGCGCTTCGTTGTACTTTTCAAAAAGGCGGAGGGCGTCCTTCGGCAGTTTGTTCGCGAGTTTGCCGCCGCGGAGCGGTTCCATGATGATGACCGGGATGCCTTTGGACGCGGCGTACTCGCAGCCGGTGCGCCCGGCCTGGGAGTGCTCGTCCAGGTAGTTGTACTGGATCTGGCAGAAGTCCCAGTCGTACGCGTCGAGCAGAGCGCAGAAGTCGTCCGCGCCGCCGTGGTACGAGAAGCCCGCCTGGCGGATCCGGCCGGCGGCCTTCTGCCGCGCGAGCCAGTCCTCCGCGCCGAGCGCCCGCAGCCGTTCCCAGCTCGCGGCGTCGATCATCATGTGCATGAGGTAGTAATCTACGTGATCGGTGCGGAGGCGCCGGAGCTCCTCGTAAAAGAACCGGTCGAAGTCACCCGGCTTCTTGACCAGGTACTGCGGGAGCTTGGTCGCGATGTTGATCTCGTCGCGGATGCCGGTCCGCTCAAAGATTTCGCCGAGGGCGGCCTCGTTACCGGCATATGCGTACGCGGTATCAAAATAATTGACGCCGGCGCGGACCGCGGCCAGGATCTCCTGCGCGGCCTTGTCGACGTCGATGCCGGTGCCGCGCGTG
Source organism: Mogibacterium sp. (assembly GCA_017433975.1). GTDB lineage: Bacteria > Bacillota > Clostridia > Peptostreptococcales > Anaerovoracaceae > RGIG2439. The sequence continues at coordinate 25,465 of JAFRGD010000020.1, forward strand.
GTAAAGCGCATGCAGCCGAAGCCGAGCACCGAGATCTCGTTACCGTATCGATCTTTGCGGTATTGCATGGTACACCTCCGAATCGGACGCTGAAAGTGCCTTTTTAGACATTCTACCACAAAAAAGTCACGCCTCTGCTATTTTACTTTTAGAAAAATGTAGTATAATATGGGCAGTAAAGTCATGGAGGGATTTTTTATGTTGGATATTCAAAAGACAAGAGAAGACAGCAAGCTGGACATCGTACTGGTAGGCAGACTCGATACGACGACGGCGCCTGAGCTCGAGGCCTCCATCAAGGAATCGATCGACGGGGTGACTGACCTGTGCATGGACTTCGAGCAGCTCGAGTACATCTCGTCCGCCGGCCTTCGCGTGCTGCTGTCGACGCAAAAGGCGATGAACGCCGCGGGCGGCACGATGCAGGTCGCAAAGCCGAACGAAGCGATTACCGAGATCTTCCAGGTGACCGGCTTTGTTGATATTCTGACGATCGTATAATGTGACACGAACAGGCAACGGGCCTGCGGCAGCGCCGCGGGTTCGTTTTTTATGAGGGGGCTTCGCAGGACGCGGTTTTCGGGGACGGAGCGAGTATGCTGAAAAGCAATTATTTGATTATCAATAGGAAGGCGCAGCCGTTTGACCGCATGCGGGTTGCGGGGCGCGCAGCGGTGTTCCTCGGTGAAAGCGGAAGCGTGCTGGACCACGGCGTGCTGAAGCTGGACGAATCGGTATACACGGCGCTGTACTGCGATGCGGTGCGGAATATGACGCTGGTTCTGGATTTCGGGGAGTACCAGCGCGTGGTGACGCTGCTCTGGACGACGGAAGCGGAGTACCGGCGCGGTTGGGATACACTGCAGGAAGCGCTCGCCGCGGCCGGGATACGGGTTTCACCGCAGGACTGGCGGATCAACCGGTATGCGGAAGCCATCGCGGAAAAACTCTCCATCGGCGTCCGCCTGAGGGTGACGGACGCGGTCGACAAGGCGGGCATGATTGCCTGCCCGGCCTGCAGCACGCTGAACCCGGCGGGCAGCGAATTCTGCTTGGACTGCGGCGAAGACCTCTGATGGCAAACAACGGGACATTTCAGGTGACGGACCTGCGGCAAAGCCGCGGGTCTTGTTTTTTGGATGAAACTGGGGATGGTCCCGCCCTTTCCATAGTGCATCCGTGTTGACTGCGCCGCCGTGTGCGGCTGTCAGGGGCTTGCCGATAGCCGGTGCTTAGCGATTCGCGAGCCGGGCGCGAGACGCAAGCGCTTACGCTCATCATTATGTAAGCCGCCCAGCGAAGCGAGAGCTTAGCACCGCTGCGTCATCGGCACGAGGCGCGAGCCGTACCCTGGCAGCCGCACACGGCGGCGCTGGGAAAAAGGACGCGATAGATAAAAACGGAACCGTCCCCAATCTCATCTTTTTTTCAAATAGGGGTTGACAACCCGTCATATATGTATTATTGTATTAGTGTCTTAATACAGTAGTATTCAACCAAATCCGGGGCTGCGGGACCCCACATCCCGCCCCCCGTAACCGAAAAGGAGACGATTACATGGAATGGAATTTCAAGAGCGGCGTACCGATCTATTCGCAGATCATCGATGAGCTGACGATGCGGATCGCGAGCCGGGCGTACGCGCCGGGGGAGAAACTCCCGTCGGTCCGTGACCTCGCCATGGACGCCGGCGTCAACCCCAACACGATGCAGCGGGCCCTTGCCGAACTCGAGCGGCGCGGGCTGGTCTACACCGAGCGGACGAGCGGACGGTTCGTCACAAAGGACGAAACGATCCTGCAGGGGCTGAACGGGGCGCTCGCCGGGCGGTACATCGAGGAGCTGGTGGACCGGCTGGAAAAGATCGGCATGGAGCGGTCGGAGATTGCGGCGGCAATCGCAGACTGGCTGGCGCGGAACAACTAGCGCAGACACAGGAAATCACTTAAGGAGGAAACATCATGGCATTACTGGAAATCAGCAAACTGTCCAAGTCCTACGGAGGCAGTTTTTCGCTGGAAGATGTCTCGCTGTCGCTGGAGGGCGGTCAGATCATCGGACTGCTCGGGCCGAACGGCAGCGGCAAGACGACTTTAATCAAACTCATCAACGGGCTGCTCACGCCGACGGCGGGCGCGGTCCTGATCGACGGCATGGAGCCGGGGCCGGAGACTAAGGCAAAGGTTGCTTACCTGCCGGACCGCATCGCATTGCCGGACTACATGACGACGGCCGAACTGATGAACCTGTACCAGGACTTCTTCGCGGACTTCGACCGGGCCAAGGCGGAAACGATGGCCGACGACCTCGGCATCGACCGCAAGCAGCAGCTCAAGAACATGTCCAAGGGCACCAAGGAAAAGCTGCAGCTCATCCTGGTGATGAGCCGGCAGGCCAGTGTCTACCTGCTCGACGAGCCGATCGGCGGCGTGGACCCGGCGACGCGGGACTATATCCTTCGGACGATCATTTCAAACTATAACGAGAGCGCGGTCGTGATCATTTCGACGCACCTGATCGCGGACATCGAGTCGGTGCTCGACGACATCGTCTTCCTGCGCGACGGCAGGATGGTCATGCATGACACCGCGGAGAACATCCGGGAGAACCTCGGCAAGAGTGTGGACGAACTGTTCAGGGAGGTATTCAAATGTTAAAAAAGCTGATGAAATATGAAATGCCGGCGGCGGGGCGCAAATTGTTACCGCTTTACGGCGCGCTGCTCGCGGCGGCGGTGATGCTGGGAATCATGCTGCGGAGCGGCGACTACCTCGACGGTATCCCGTTCATGATGGTGATTTTCGCAATGCTGTACAGTTGCGTTGCGACGGCGGTCGTGGTGATGACCTTTGTCGTGATCATCCAGCGCTTCAACCAGGGTCTCCTCGGTGACGGCGGATACTTTAACCTCGCTCTGCCGGTGCGGATGGACACGCACCTCTGGAACAAGACCCTCACAGCAGGTATCTGGACGCTGTTTGCGGGCTTTGTAGGAGTCCTCTCCGCCCTGATCGTCGCGGGAATCGCCGGGGGCCTCGACCTCTCGCCGCTGCTGGAGATCTTCACGAACGGTTTTAAGTTCTTTATCGAAGTCTTCGTCATCTTCCTCGAGATGCTGATCGTACTGTTCGCAGCCGGCTGCAAGCTGGCGCTGCAGATCTACACCGCCATCACCATCGGGCACCAGGCGAAACACCGCAAAGGCCTTTGCTCGTTCGGCGCGTACTGCGGGATCGTCTTTTTCGAGGGCATCATCGGAACGGTAGCGCTCAACACCGGCATCCAGCACTACTTCATGGAGTTCCTGAGGAACATCCGGGAAGGATTCTGGCAGGTTTCCGTCGCGATGATCACCATCTTCGCCATCACCGCTGCGTTCTGCGCGCTGTACTTCCTGATCACCGAGAAGCAGCTCAACACGCGGCTCAACCTGCAGTAACGGTTTATATAGTAACGGTTTGATTGACCATTCGACGGCGCTCCGGACGGGCCTGACCTGTTCCGGGCGCCGCTTTGATTGATAGTTTCCGCGGTGCGGTGTATAATAAAAGCGGGGGTGAACCGGCTATGGAGAACAACATGGATAACGCGGCGGGCAAGGACGTCGTCAAGCGCAGGATACTTTTCCTGCTCAAGCTGTTGTACGAGCAGACGGACGAAGACCATCCGCTTAACACGCACGAGCTGATCGAGATCCTGGAGGCGAACGGGGTTCCGGCCAACCGCAAGACACTCAAGAGCGATATCGACAACCTCACGGAGGCGGGCTTTGACATCGTGACCGTATCGAGCAAGCCGAACCGGTACTTCTGGGGCGACCGCGGCGTCGAGATGCCGGAGCTCAAGCTCCTGATCGACGCGGTCTCTTCTTCGCGGTTCATTTCGCAGCGCAAGAGCCGCGACATCTGCCGCAAACTCACGGCCATGGCCAGCGTGCACGGGCAGAAGGAACTCGACCGCCACATCTACGTAACCAACCGCGTCAAGGCGACCAACGAGCAGGTGCTTTACATCGTGGATACGGTCAATGACGCGATCCGGCGGCGCCGCAAGATTTCTTTCCAATACACCGAATACGACGTCAAAAAGAACAAGGTTCTCCGGAACAACGGGGAAGTCTACGAGCTGAGTCCGTATGCTCTGTTCTGGAACGATGATTTTTACTATGTGGTCGGCTATTCCGACAAGCATGAGAACGTCTCGGCGTTCCGCGTGGACCGCTTATACAAGCCGCAGGTCCTCAAGGACAAGGCGGTGAAGCGCCCGACGGGGTTCAGCCTGGACGACTACTCGCGGCAGATTTACGAGATGTACGACGGGGAGCGCGTCACGGTCGAACTGCTGTGCCGCGGCGACCTGATGAAATACGTGATCGACCGCTACGGCGAAGACGTCCGTACCATGCCGGTGGCAGGCGTCCGGAGTACCCGCGGCGCGCAGGCGGCGGGCGGGGGCGATGCGCCGGAGCAGTTCATCGCGACGGTGGACGTGGCGCTCAGCCCGAACTTCTACGCGTGGGTGTTCCGCTGGGGCGGCGGCGTCCGCATCATCGCGCCGGAGGAGGCTGTCGAGGCGTTTCGGGAGATGCTGCAAAGCAACGGTTTATAGAGGACGAATCAAGAAAGGCTCTGATCCCTCGGGGTTCGGAGCCATTTTTTAGCGACAAAAAAGAACATATGTTCTTGCTTTTTGCGAAATGAGGCGGTAAAATAGAAACGGGGAAGGAAGAAAGAGGTGGCGTCAGTTGAAGGCAGTCAGAACGACGGTGGATATGGTCGCAGTGTTCCGGATGGGCGAACCGCCCGAGCCGGTCAAGTTTCGTTACTATGAAAGCGGGCAGCCGTGCACGGTGCACGTCGACAAGGTGCTGGATATCCGCAAGGTTGCCTACGGGAACACCAGGACGTACACCTACCGGTGCCAGAGCATCGTCGGGCGGCGGGAGCGCGTCTACGAGCTCAAATACATCGGGAGCGAGCTCCGCTGGGAGCTGTACAAAATCTGAAAGGCGCGCCGTGAAAGGCGCGCCGCGCGTTTTTCTAACGCAGCACGTCGCGGTATTCGGCGTGCTTTTCGAACTGGCGGACGGCGTACGAGCAGACCGGGACGACTTTGACGCCTTCGGCGCGCGCCGCGTCCACGACGGCGGCGACGAGCCTGCCGGCGATCCCCTGGCCGCCGTAGGCCGGGTCGACGTTCGTATGCATGATGGCCCAATCCGGACCGTCCGGCTCGTACGTGCATGTGCCGACGAGAACGGATGCACTGTCCTGCACGTCGTATGCGGCGGCGCGCAGCGCTTCTTTTTCAAAACGGATTTCAATCATGGGGCACCTCCGGATGCACAATGTGCATCGTCTTTTGTTGCGTTCTTATCATGATTATACCATATGCGCCGCCGCGTGTCGCAGCAATCCGCCGCCGCGCGGGAGAAGAATCCGCCAGCCTATGGCAAACCGTGCACGGGATATGTATAATATAAGGACATAGCGGCTGCGGCCGCGCGGTACAAGGAGGCAACAATGCGTAAGAAAGTCCTGAAGTTCGGCGGGTCGTCGGTTGCGAACGCGTCCCAGCTGGCAAAGTTAAAAAATATCGTCATGGCGGACCCGGGCAACCGGTACGTCGTGGTGTCCGCGCCGGGCAAGCGCTTCAGCAGCGACAGCAAGGTGACGGATCTGTTATACCTCTGCAAGTCGCAGATCGACAACAACATCCCGTACGAGGAGCTGTTCCGGATGATCTGCAGCCGGTACGAGGACTCGGTTCAGGCGCTCGAGCTGGACATTGACATGACACCATATTACGAGGAAATCGCTGCCGTTCTGGCCGCGGGCAGCAAAGCGGCCGCCGAGGGCGGCGCAGACGCTGCGAACCGCGTCGGATGCACGGCGGATTACGTGGCGAGCCGCGGCGAATACCTCTCGGCTATCCTGACGGCGGCGTACCTCGGGTACGACTTCGTCGACACGGCCGGGCTGGTCTTGTTCGACGCGAAGGGCCGCCTGCTTACGGAGGAGACCTACGCGGCGCTCGCCGGGGAACTCGCGCGGCACGAGAAGGCAGTTATTCCGGGCTTTTACGGGACCATCCAGGGGACGGACCGGATCAAGGTCTTCTCGCGCGGCGGGTCGGACGTCACGGGCTCGGTCGTGGCGCGGGCAATCAACGCGGATATCTATGAGAACTGGACGGACGTTTCGGGCATGCTGATGGCGGACCCGCGGATCGTACCGAATCCAAAGCCGATCGACCGCATTTCGTACCTCGAGCTCCGCGAGCTTTCGTACATGGGCGCGACCGTCCTGCATGAGGACGCGGTCTTCCCGGCACGTGAGGCCGACATCCCGATCAACATCCGCAATACGAACGTGCCGGCGGACCCGGGCACGGTCATCGATAACAACTACAATGGAGAGGACGGCAAGGTCATCAGCGGCATCGCCGGGAGCCGGGACTTCACCGTCATCGCCGTGCACAAGAACATGATGAACAAGGAGCTCGGCTTTGTCCGCAAGGCGCTCCAGATCCTCGAGGACTACGAGGTCAACTTCGACCACATCCCGACCGGAATCGATACGCTTTCCGTCGTCATCGAGACCAAAGAGATCGAGGGCAAGCTGGACGACATCGTCTGGGAGTTCCGCAAGCAGTTAAAGGCGGACGAGATCAAGGTCATCATGAACATTTCGCTGATCGCCGTCGTCGGCAAGGGCATGAGCGGCCGCATCGGTACGTCGGCCAGGATCCTGACGGCCCTCGCAAAGGCCGGAATCAACGTCCGCATGATCAACCAGGGTTCGAGCGAGATCAACGTCATCATCGCGGTCGAGACGCCGGACTTCGAGAACGCCGTCCGCGTGATTTACAACGAGTTCGCGTAACGATAGAACTCGCCGCGGATGTATGGTAGAATGAAAAGGGTATGGGACGCTGCGCGGACCGTTTTGGCCTGCGCGGACAAAGTACATGCGACAAAGGAGTAGATAAAATGAGTAGAATCGGAGTGCTCGGAGCGGGGACGATCGGAATGGCGCTTGCGCGGATGCTTTACGTCAGCGGCGGTCACGAGGTGACGGTCTGGTCGGCGGTTCCGCAGGAGATCGAGGAGTGCCGGACGACCCGCGCGCACCGCAACCTGCCGGGCATGGTGATCCCGGAGGAGATCACTTTTACGATAGACGATGAAGAGGTCTGCCGGGACAAGGACGTTCTGATGTTCGCGATCCCGTCGGTCTTCCTTCGGAGGACCGTTGCGCGGCTCCGGCAGTACATCCCGGACGGGCAGATCATCGCGGACGTCGGCAAGGGCATCGAGACCGGGACGATGCTCACGATGTCCCAGATCATCCAGGACGAGATCCGCAAGGACGGCCGGCACGACAACGTCAAGGTCGTGGCGCTTTCCGGCCCGACGCACGCAGAGGAGATCGCCCTCGACATGCCGACGACGATCGTCTCGGCGAGCGAGGACATGGAGGCCGCGGGCATCGTGCAGGACGTCTTCATGAATACCTGCATGAGAGTTTATACGAATGACGACGTGATCGGCGTCGAGCTCTGCGGCGCGCTCAAGAACGTCATCGCCCTCGCGTGCGGCGTCGCGACGGGCATCGGCTGCGGCGACAACGCCCGGGCGGCGCTCATCACCCGCGGCATGGCGGAGATCGCGCGGCTTGGCCGCAAAGCGGGCTGCATGGAGCAGACCTTCAGCGGCCTCGCGGGCATCGGCGACCTGATCGTCACGGCGACCAGCATGCACAGCCGGAACAACCGCTGCGGCATCCTGATCGGCCAGGGCGTTCCGGTCAAAGAAGCCACCGAGCAGATCGGCCAGGTCGTCGAGGGACTCTACGCGCTCCCGGCGGCGGTCGAGCTCGCGGAGCGGTATCAGGTCGAGATGCCGATCGTGATGACGCTCAACAAGATCGTTAACGAGGGGCTCGACCCGGTGGACGCGGTCGAGATGCTGATGCGGCGCGAGAAGAAGTCCGAGGTGTCACAGGAGGCCCGCGACCGGTTCTTCGAGGAGCGCCGGCATCGGAAGTAAGATCGGGTGAAACCGGGGACGGTTCCCGTTTTCACCTTTTGGTAGGATGGAAATACAATTATCTGACAGTTTTTCGTACAAACGGCTGATACGGTTCACGTTGCCGTCGATCATCATGATGATCTTCACTTCGGTCTATGGGGTGGTCGACGGTTTCTTTGTGTCCAATTTCGCGGGCAAGGTCCCGTTCGCGTCGGTCAACCTGATCATGCCGTTCCTGATGATCCTGTCGGACGTCGGCTTTATCTTCGGTACGGGCGGCAGCGCCCTCGTCGCCAAACTGATGGGCGAGGGCAGGCGGGAGGAGGCCAACCGGGTCTTTTCGCTGCTGATTTATGTGATCATCGGCGTCGGCGCGCTGTTCACGGTGCTCGCGATGGCGGTCATGCGGCCGGTTTCGATCCTGCTCGGCGCGGACGCGGAGATGCTGGAATACTGCGTGACCTATGGGCGGATCGTGATGGTTTCGACGATTCCGTTCATGCTCCAGACCGCCTTTCAGAGCTTCATGGTGACGGCGGAGCGGCCGCGCATGGGCCTCGCGGTCACGGTCGCGGCGGGCGCGACCAACATCGCGCTGGACTTCCTTTTCGTCGGGTATTTCAAGTGGGGCATCGTCGGCGCGGCGTGGGCGACGGTGACGGCGGAGAGCATCGGCGGCTTCATTCCACTGCTCTATTTCCTCCTTCCGAACAAGAGCCCGCTTCACATCGGCCGGACGGTCTGGAACGGCCCGGCGCTGCTGCAGACCTGCTGGAACGGTTCGTCCGAGTTCGTCTCCAACCTGTCCCGGTCGGTCGTCAACATGCTTTACAACCTGCAGCTCATGAAATACGCCGGCTCGGACGGCGTGGCGGCCTACGGCGTCATCATGTACGCGAACTTCATCTTCATCTCAGTGTTCATTGGGTACGCCATCGGAACGGCGCCGATCGTCTCGTACAATTATGGAGCGGAGAATCATGTGGAGATGAAGAGCATCTTCCGCAAGAGCGTCCGGATGATCGGGGCGATGGGCGTAATCATGATGGTGATCGGACAGCTGCTCTGCCGGCCGGTCGCGTCGATCTTCGTCGGCTACGACGCCGGCGTCCTGGACATGACGGTCCGGGCGTTTCGGATCTACGCCATGATGTATCTGCTCACTGGCTTCAATATCAATGGGTCGGACTTCTTCACGGCGCTGAACAACGGCAAGGTGTCCGCGATCATTTCGTTCCTGCGGACGCTGGTGTTCCAGTCGGCTGCGGTCATGCTCCTGCCGTTGTTCTTCGGGGTCAGGGGCATCTGGTGCGCGGTCATCGTCGCGGAGATCATGTCGTTCCTCGTGACCTGCCACTACATCGTCAAGCTGCGGCCGGTGTACCAGTATTATTGATGCAAGGTCTTTTCGGGCAAAAGATCATAAAAAACACTACAACGCAGAGGTGCGGATATAGTATAATAATTCAGATAGGGTTTCAATTGAATAGGGGGGACTATGGCAAAGAGGACAGATGTTAAGAAGGTTCTGATCATCGGATCAGGCCCGATTGTGATCGGCCAGGCGGCCGAATTCGACTACGCGGGGACGCAGGCATGTCTTGCGCTCAAGGAGGAAGGGTACGAAGTCATCCTTTGCAATTCCAACCCCGCTACCATCATGACAGACACGACGATCGCAGATAAGGTCTACATGGAGCCATTGACGCTTGAGTACATAGCGAAGATTCTCCGGTATGAGAGGCCTGATGCGATCGTTCCTGGTATCGGGGGCCAGACGGGCCTCAACCTCGCGATGCAGCTCGAGCGGAAGGGCGTTCTCGCGGAGTGCCGCGTCAAGCTGCTCGGGACCCCGAGCGAGAGCATCGAGCGCGCGGAGGACCGGGAGCTCTTCAAAGAGATGTGCGAGTCGATCGGCGAGCCGGTCATCCCGTCCGAGATCACTTACAACATAGAAGAAGCAAAGCGGGCCGCGCTGGACATCGGCTACCCGGTGGTGCTCCGGCCGGCGTTCACGCTCGGCGGAACCGGCGGCGGCTTTGCGCACGACGAAGAGGAACTCGTCGACATCGCGATCAAGGCGTTCAACCTCTCGCCGGTGCACCAGGTACTGGTCGAAAAGAGCGTCAAAGGATACAAAGAAATCGAATTTGAGGTCATGCGCGACTCGGCGGACCACGCAATCACGATCTGCGGCATGGAGAACGTCGACCCGGTCGGCGTGCACACCGGCGACTCGATCGTCGTGGCACCGATCCTTTCGCTGAACGACCACGACCTCAAAATGCTCAACGACAGCGCAATCAAGATTATCCGCGAGCTCAAGATCGAGGGCGGCTGCAACGTGCAGTTCGCGCTGCACCCGGAGACCAGCGAGTACTTCCTCATCGAGGTCAACCCGCGCGTTTCGCGGTCGTCGGCCCTCGCGTCCAAAGCGAGCGGCTACCCGATCGCCCGCGTCACGGCCAAGATCGCCATGGGCATGCTGCTCGAGGAGATCGAGGTCGCGGGCGGTACGGCGGCCATGGAGCCGTCGCTCGACTACATCGTAGCCAAATTCCCGCGCTTCCCGTTCGACAAATTCGCGGACGCGTCCAATATCCTCGGTACCCAGATGAAGGCGACGGGCGAGGTCATGGGCATCGGCTCGACCCTCGCGGAGTGCTTCCTCAAGTCGGTCCGCTCGCTCGAGACCGGCGCGTGCCACTTATACAAGGCAAAATTCGACCGCATGACGGACGACGAGCTCAAGGCCTATATCGCCGAGTTCCGCGACGATAACATCTTTGCGATCACTGAGCTCTTCCGGCGCGGCGCTACGATCGCGGAAATCCACGAGATCACGATGATCACCGAGGTCTTCCTCGACTGCATCGAGCGGATCACGCGGATGGAGCGCATGCTGAAGCTCCACGTCAACAACGTCAAGGTGCTCGCGGCCGCAAAGATGATGGGCTTCTCCGACGAATACATCGGGCGGCTCTGGAACCTGACGGACGTCGAGGTCTACCACAAGCGCAAAGCGCACGGGATCGTGCCGGTCTTCCGCATGGTCGACACGCTGCACACCGGCAAATACATCGCTTACCTGTACTCCTCTTACATGGGGAAGAACGACTCGCGGCTCTCGGACAAGAAGAAAATCATCGTGCTCGGCGCGGGCCCGATCCGCATCGGCCAGGGCGTGGAATTCGACTATTCCACAGTGCACGCGGTGCAGACGATCAAGCGCGCGGGCTACGAGGCGATCATCATCAACAACAACCCGGAGACGGTCTCGACGGACTACACGACCGCGGATAAGCTGTATTTTGAGCCGCTGACGCCGGAGGACGTGATGGCGATCGTCGACTTCGAGCAGCCGGAGGGCGTGATCGCGTCGCTCGGCGGCCAGACCGCGATCAACCTCGCGCAGCCGCTGATGGACCGCGGCGTGACGATTATCGGGACCGACTGCGAGGCGATCGAACGCGCGGAAAACCGCGACAGCTTCGAGAAGATCCTCGAGGAGCTCGGCATCCCGCAGCCAAAGGGCCAGGCCGTGACCCGCATCGAGGACGGCGTCCGCGTGGCGGAGGAGATCGGCTATCCGGTCCTCGTCCGGCCGTCGTTCGTGCTCGGCGGGCGCGCGATGCAGATCGTCGCCAACGAAGAGCAGCTCCGGCAGTACCTCAAGACCGCGGTCGAGATCGACGAGGATAAACCGGTGCTCGTGGACAAATACATCCAGGGCAAGGAGGTTGAGGTCGACGCGATCTGCGACGGCAGGGATGTGTTCGTGCCGGGCATCATGGAGCTCGTCGAGCGGACGGGCGTCCACTCCGGCGACTCGATCAGCGTTTATCCGCCGTTCAGCATTTCGAACCGCGTCAAGGGGATCATCCTCCAGTACGCAAAAAAACTCGGCCCGGGCATCGGCATCAAGGGCCTTTACAACATCCAGTTCATCGTCGACGAGAACGAAGATGTATACATCATCGAGGTCAACCCGCGGTCTTCGCGGACGGTCCCGTTCCTCTCCAAGGCGACCGGATATTCGCTCGCGGACATCGCGACCGAGGTCATCCTCGGCAAGACGCTCAAGGAGCAGGGCATCTTCGACCTCTATCCGGAGGAGAAAAAGCGCCACTACGTCAAGGTTCCGGTCTTCTCATTCAATAAGATCAAGGGCCTCGATACGTACCTCTCGCCGGAGATGAAGTCGACGGGCGAAGCAATTGGCTACGACGACAAGCTGAACCGCGCGCTGTACAAGGCGCTCCAGGCTTCCGGGACCAAGCTCAAGAACTACGGGACGGTCTTCGCGACGCTGGCCGGGCACGACAAGGCGGAGGCGCTGCCGCTGGTCCGGCGGGTCTACAACCTCGGCTTCGACATCGCAGCGACGGAGGGCACGGCGGCGTACTTCAAGGAGAACGGAATCCGGACGCGCGTCCTGCAGAAGATCAGCGACGGCTCGACCGAGATCCTCGACGCGATCCGCGCGGGCCACATCGCCTACATTATCAACACGCGCAACATCGGGAACAACAAACAGGAGTCGGACGGACACCTGATCCGCCTCTGCGCTTCCGAGAACAATTCGACGCTTTTCACCTCGCTCGACACGGTGCGGGTGTTGCTCGATGTGCTCGAGGAGACGACGCAGACGATTTCAACGATTGACGCGTAGCTCGGTCTTTTGCCGGGATGCTTTGTCAGCGCTGCGACTCGCGCTCGGTTACGTACTATAAGTACGCTCCCTCGCGCTCGCTTGCGCTTCCTCGCCTCCCGACAAAATACCTTCGCTACTGAGTAAAGAGGAGGACTGCTGATGAATCGTGAGTCACTACAACAATTTCAGAAGATGATCGATTCGCACAGCCGGATCGTGTTCTTCGGCGGCGCGGGCGTGTCGGTCGCAAGCGGAATCCCGGACTTCCGGAGCGCGGACGGCCTGTACAACAACCGCGGCGTGGAGTTCGAAAACTACGAGCCGGAATATCTGCTCAGCCGGACGTGCCTCTACCGGGAGCCGAAGGTCTTCTACGAGTTCTACCGGCAGAAGCTGGACACGCGCGGAGTGGAGCCGAACGTGACGCACTACAAACTGGCGGAGCTCGAGCGCGCCGGCAAGATGGTGGGCATCGTGACACAGAACATCGACGGCCTGCACCAGCGCGCGGGGAGCGAGCGCGTCTTCGAGATCCACGGGACGACGATGCGCAATTACTGCCACGCATGTGGCAGGGTGTTTCCGGGCGACTACATTTTCAAGTACTTTGACGGGCTGACGCCGGAGAGCGGTCCCGACGCAATCATTCCGCGGTGCGACAAATGCGGCGGAATGGTACGGCCGGCGGTGACGCTTTACGAGGAAAGCCTCCCGGAGGACGCGGTGCGCGGCGCAATTGACGCGATTGCGTCTGCGGACATGATGATCATCGCGGGCACGTCGCTGGTCGTGTACCCGGCGGCGGGCATGGTGGATTACTTCCACGGGGACACCATCGTCCTCATCAACAAGGGTGTGACGTCCCGGGACCGCTACGCGGACCTCGTCATCCGCGACCCGATGGAGGACGTCTTCTCCGAAATCGTTGTGCGGTAGATTTTTCCCTTTTGTACGTCAGTAAATACGTTGAAAATCAACCCCTTTCTCTTGACAGAGAGGGGTTATTTATTGTATTATTCTTGTATTCGGGATGGAGTATTGACGTATGTCGATGTGCTGCTGTAGCTCAGACGGTAGAGCGCATCCTTGGTAAGGATGAGGTCGGCAGTTCAAGTCTGCTCAGCAGCTCCAGATTATTAAGTTAAATGCTGTAAGTGTTACTAGGAGGGAAATTATGGCAAAGCAAAAGTACGA
>JAFRGD010000021.1 GCA_017433975.1 Mogibacterium sp.
ACCGGCGAAGATAAGGAATATGTTCTGAATGCAAAGTATAGACTTGATCGACAAATACCGGTTTGTGAAGTAGTTTTATGATAATAAAAACAGATAACGAGAATGCCGGATTACTGCACAGTGCAGCAATCCGGCATTCTTTTCTTAATGAGCATCCGCCAAACCGCAGAAGCCTTTTTATTGTTATTGATAGTATTACCGGTGATAGATCTTGACGTCGTGGTCGTCGTCCGGCGTGATCAGGATGTTGCCGAAGCCGAGCAGATTGCATGCCCGGGACTCGACCGCGTTGGCGATGGCGAGGACGGTGCTGAGGTCCTTGCCGTAGAACATCGCCCCGTGGTTCGCGATGATGCAGGAGTGGCTGTTGTAGAGCGCGGTCATGACGCTCAGCATGAAGTCGTCCGTGCCCGATTTGCGGTATTCGCTGACGTTCAGGTCGCCGATGACGTCCGCGAGTTCCGGACGGTCGATGCGGAAGCCCGCGCGGGCAGCCGCAAAGACGCTGCAGCCGTTCGAGTGGGTGTGGATTCCCGCGGCGGCGTCCGGGTAGGTGCGGTAGAGTGCGGCATGCAGAGCGCACTCGGTGGTCGGGACGCGCTGGGTTTTGTCGTACTCGAGCGTGTGGTAGTCGACCTTGACGATGTCCTCGATGCGGATCTTGAAGTAATCCATGCCGCTCGGTTTGACGAGCATGTAGCGGTCGTCGAGCCGCGCGGAGATGTTCCCCATGGTGCCCTGGACGAGGTCGTCCCGGCACATCTGTTTTCCGACCTCGATGATTTGGTTCCGCAGCGCGAACTCCTCCTCGCTGTAGCCGATCATCGCAACCGCCGGTACAGTATTGACTTTGGAATACTGCGTTCGATAGATGTTGTTCAGCTCCCGGGCTGTTTCATCGGACAGGTATTTGAGCCCGCCGAGGACGCCGCCGTAGACCTCCGCCTCGGCGCTCTTCTCGATGATTCGCGCGGCGGCGATGGCCTCCTCGATGGTGCTGCCCGTGCCGATGATTCCCACGCCGCGGATCAGGCAGCCGTTCCGGTTTCCGAGGGCCTTGAGGACGTTGGTCGCGGTGTTGTCCGGGCTGACTTTGACGACCGGCCCGACGACCATGGCGAGGTCCTCCAGGGCGGGAAGGAGTTCATCCTTTACCATGGAGACCGCGACAGACGACTCCGTGCAGACGCAGGCGATCGCGTTGATGTCCCGGCGTGTCCGGAAGATCGCGCCGACGTCGCCGGTGTTGATGTTGTACAGGTTGATGTCCTCGTCCTTGATGCTGTTCAGGAGAAGGTTCTCCCGGGACATGAGGTAGGAGTGACTGTTAAGCCGGAGCACAAGCTGCCCGTACGCCCGGAAGTACCGGGTGACGAACGCGTTGGACCGATTGACGATGATTTCTTTTCCTTCTTTGTAGTTCATGTGTTTCCAGAGCTTTTGCGGTGAATTATTGCATTTGTGCGGTAGTGCGATTGTATCACGTCCAGCCGCTCAGTTGGTGAACTTTTGATAAAAATTACAGACACGCGAAGCGACGGCGTCCCAGGTCGCGCCGGCGGTATCCGGAACGTTGCGAGGGACCGGCGCGGAACCGTCTCGCGAGGCGGTTCGGTCCGCGTGCGCTGCGGTGACCTCACTTCGAAGGGCTTCCGCAAGCCGCGCGATGTAATCCGGAATGGATGCCGGGTCCGGCGTATCCACACCGGTCATCGCCGGGAGGGCGACGAAGCGGGTGTTGTAATCCGGGATTGCGTCCGCGAGCCAGCCGCGGACGCCCGGAAGGTCGCTGCAGACCGTCCGGAGGCCGCAGGCCATGGCTTCGATCAGGACGAGCGGCAGGCCTTCATAGTACGACGGGAGGACGAAGACGTCCGACCGCCGGAATTCATCGGCGAGGTCCCGCTGCGGAAGGAGCCCGAGGTAATGCATTGGGTAATGCCACGCGACGTCGAGCAGACCGCGCGTCGACGGGTCCTTGCAGCCGCCGGCGAGCCGGAGTTCGAACGGAGGGGTGCAGTCGTCGAGCGCGATGGCTTCGAGCGCCTGAAAGAGTTCCGGCGTGCCCTTCTCGCGGCAGAGCTTGCCAGCGTAGATGACACGGACCGGCGCCCCAGCGTTATCCGCGGCCGGATCTGCCGGATCGGTGTGGTAAAAGAGTTCCGGGTTATATCCCGTCCCGACGACGGTCATGCGGTCCGGCTGGGACGGTGCGTAAAGGTTTAAAATCTGCTCCCGCTGGCCTTCGTGGAGGGCATAGACCGCGTCGAGTCCCGCGATGCCGCGCGTGATGTCGGACGCGATGGTCGCGAGGTAGGACTGCCCGTGATACGGGCTCTCCGCGGCCCCGAGGCAGTTCCGCATCTGCCGGAGGTCGGAGCCGTGACACAGCCCGGCCACAAAACGATCCGGGTACCGGGCCCGCACCAGCGACGTCAGATAGAACAGGTGGTGGCACAGGATGAGGTCCGGATCGAGGTCCGCGACGGCGCGGTCGACCTGCGCCAGGAAGGCGCCGGAAAACTCCGACGCCATAGCCGCGGTCAGGTCGCAGTAGCGCGTCGACGTGTAAGGCATGACGTCGGACATGCCGGCAATCGGGAAGGGGACGCACGGTGCGTCCGCGGAAGGGCTGTCCGCGTCAGCGGAACGGTCCGCCGGATCAGCAGATGCCTCTGTACGGGCTTCAGAGCCTCTCACAGCGTCGTTTCCGCAGTTCTCGCGAAAATATACGGGGTAGGCGTGCACGCCCGCAGGAAGCGAAATAACGTCGTCCGGATAGACTCCGCAGACGACGCCCTGGACGTGCCCGCGCCGGTCAAAGGCACGGACGAGCTCGGTCAGATAGGTGCCGCTCCCGGTCTGGTGCGGCTTTTGCGCGGTGATACTGAGGATTCGCATGATCACCTCGGCAGTTTGGTTGTGAGGAAAGCGGCGAGCCGGTCGAGGCCGGTCCGGAGCTCCCGGGAGTCGAACGCGTAGCCGATGCGGGCCGTACAGCCCGTGAGGTCGAACGCGCCGCCCGGCGTCAGGAAGACGCCTGTTGCATCGAGGAGCTCTTTGCAGAAATCGTAGGAGTCCATATCGAGGTCGAACTCCAGGAGCGCGGTCGTGCCGGCCGCAGGCGGGACAAACGAGACGCCCTGGGTCCGGGCGACCCAATCGCAGAGGATCTCCCGGTTCCGCAGCACGATGCCGCGGTTCCGCGCGAGGATCGCGTCTTTGTTTGTCAGTGCGATGGCGGCGAGGAGATCGTCGAGGACCGGGCAGCTGATCGTATCGTAGTCGCGGTGCTCCTTGATGGCGTCGATCAGGGCGGTGTCGCGCGTCGCGACCCAGCCGAGCCGGAGCCCGGCGAGCGAGAAGACCTTGGACATGCTGCCGACGGAGACGCCTTTTTCGTAAAAATCGATGATGGACGGTGCGTAGCTCCCGTCCGGCGTGATGCCGCGGTAGACTTCGTCCACGAGCACGTAAGCGTCCACGGAAGCCGCGATGTCCGCGATCTCACGGAGCAGGTCCGGGCTGATGAGCGCGCCGGTCGGGTTGTTCGGGTTGTTGAGGCTGATGACCGCGGTCGTATCGTCGACCAGGGCGCGCAGCTCGTTCAGATCCGGCAGGTAGCCGTTTTCCTTGCGGAGCTGCAGGACGCGGACATCCGCGCCGAGGGCCTCCGGGATGGAGGAGTGCTGCTGGTAGGTCGGTAGGGCCGTGACGGTGCTGCAGCCTGGCTTTACCAGAGCTTTGTATGCGATATTGTTGGCCGCGATGGCGCCGTGCATCGGGACCGCGTGGTCCGGCGGAAGCGCCTGATAGAGCGACGCGATGCCGCGGAGCAGCGCCGGCGAGCCGTAGATGTTACTGTAGGTCAGGCGGGTGTCGCAAACGCTGTCCCAGAAAGACTTCCGGTCGATGCCGGCGAGGTCGAGGAGCTCCCCGACGGTCAGGGAGTCGATGCAGGTCTCCGCGAGATTGTAGACGGCGTCATTCTCGTACGCGTCCATCCATTGTTCCACTTTGAAGGTCTTGATTTCCATGGAGCAGGCTGCCTTTCATTTCAAATTCATCAGTAACGTGAATCATATTTTACATTAGAATGGACGCACTGTCAAAGCAATGTAATTTTGCCGATTTCTGCCAAAAGACGGCTTCAAACGGCCTTTTTTGTGCTATAAATGATATCAGAGGCCTCTGGACGAGATCGGAGGCCGCGCAGGAGGCAAGGGCATGATCAAACGAACAAACAGATTGTCTCATCCGGAGGACACAGTCGTGCGCGTGGGCGGCGACGGCTGCGAAGCGGTCGACATCGGCGGCGGAAGCCTCGTGGTCATCGCTGGGCCGTGTTCGGTCGAGTCGGAGGAGCAGATTGTTGGCATCGCGCGGCAGGCCGCGGCAGCGGGCGCGGTGATGCTGCGGGGCGGGGCGTTCAAGCCGCGCACATCGCCATATGAATTCCAGGGGATGAAGGCCGACGGGATCGAACTTTTGTTGAAGGCGAAGGCCGCCACCGGGCTGCCGATCGTCACGGAGATCATGAGCGAGAACCACCTGCCGCTCTTTGAGAACGTCGACATGATCCAGGTCGGCGCGCGGAACATGCAGAACTTTGAACTGCTCAAGGCGCTCGGCCGGACGGGCAAGCCGATCCTGCTGAAGCGCGGGCTCGCGAACACGCTCAAGGAGCTCCTCATGAGCGCGGAGTACATCATGGCGGGCGGAAACGATCGGATCGTGCTCTGCGAGCGCGGCATCCGCACGTTTGAACCATATACGAGGAATACGCTGGACCTCTCCGCGGTGCCGGCGCTGCACGAGTTGACGCACCTGCCGGTGATCGTCGACCCGAGCCACGCGACGGGGCGGGCGGACTTCGTGGAGCCGATGGCGCTCGCGGCCGCGGCGTGCGGGGCGGACGGAATCATGATCGAAGTCCACAACGACCCGGCGCACGCGCTGAGCGACGGGCCGCAGTCGGTCACGCCGGCGCAGTTCAGCCGGCTGATGCAGAAGATCCGGGCCGTCCGGGCAGCTGCCGCGGACGACGGTGGAGCGGAAGCGGGGGCGCTTTTATGAAATTAAACGATCTTGGAAGGGCCGTTCGCGAACGGCAGGACGGCGGCAAGGTCGCCGTCATTACGGACAGCAATGTCGCGCCGCTGTACCTGGAGACTTGTCTCCGGAGCCTGCGGGAAGCCGGCTTTGCGGCTTCCGGGTTTGTCGTGCCGGCGGGCGAGGCGAGCAAAAGCGGCGGTACGTACCTGGCTTTATTGAATAAACTGGCGGCGGCCGGACTGACCCGGAGCGACGGTGTTGCAGCGCTCGGCGGCGGCGTGGTCGGAGACCTCGCGGGCTTTGCCGCGGCGACATACATGCGCGGGATCAAGCTATACCAGATCCCGACGACACTGCTCGCGATGGTGGATTCGTCCATCGGCGGCAAGACGGGCATCGACCTGGCGGAGGGGAAGAACCTCGCCGGGGCCTTTCATATGCCGGAATTGATTCTTCGCGATCCGTCGGTCCTCGCGACGCTCCCGGAGGAAGTGTTCCGGGAGGGCATGGCCGAGGTCGTTAAGTACGGTGTGATCTGCGACGAAGCGCTCTTCGCGGCGGTCGAGCGGGCGGCTGCGGAGCGGAATCTCGCCGGGGCCGCGGAAGGCTTCATCGAAACCTGTGCGGCAATCAAGGAGAGATACGTGGAAGCGGACCCGCTGGACCGGGGCGTGCGGAACGAATTGAATTTCGGGCACACCGTCGGCCACGCGCTGGAGCAATTGAGCGGGTATGAACTGCCGCATGGCTTTGCGGTCGCGGCGGGGATGGACTGCATGGCGCAGCTGTCCGCGCAACAGGGCTGGTGCAGCGCGGAGACGTATGACCGGCTGCACGCGTTGCTCACGGGCATGGGATACGATACCGCGGTGCATTACGACCGCCAGGCGGTCGCGGAGGCGATTCTGGCGGACAAAAAACGCTCCGACGATACGATTCGCCTGGTTACGTTGGACCGGATTGGCGCCTGCACGGTGCGGGAAATCCGCGTGGCGGAGTTGCAGCGGCTGTTGATCGGATAATTAACGATAATAAATATTATGTAAATAAAAGATTGTGCATGGAGGATCGGGATGGACATGCAGAAATACAGAAGTGAAATCGACCGGATCGACCAAGAGATGATCGCGCTGCTCGACGAGCGGATGCGGATCTCGGAAAAGATCGCCAGGGTCAAGGAAGAAGCCGGCCGGGGAATCGTCGACGCGGTCCGGGAGAAGGAGCACCTCGACGAGATCGTTCGGTGGTCCGCGCCGGACATGGCGTACTACAATAAGCTGGTTTTTTCTCTGATCATGAAGACGAGCGCGGACCATCAGCGGACCGTCCTCGGATATGATTCCGAGTTGGTGGACACGGTGATGGAGTCGCTGTAATTACTTGATGAAGTAGCTTGTGGAGAGCTTTGTGGAGAACGCGATGAAGGAAGTCACTGCTCCGGCGTCCAAGTCGGATGCGCACCGGGCGCTGTTCTGCGCCGCGCTGTCGGACCGGCCGTGGTCCGTCGTCATAAACGGGTCGTGCGATGACATCGAAGCGACCCGGCGTTGTGCTGCGGCGGTTTCTGCGTGGCGCGCGGCGCAGAGCGGTGCAGGGAACGGCTGTGGCGGCGAAGGCCTGCAGGAGACGGTGCTTGATGTTGGCGAGAGCGGCGCGACGCTTCGCTTCGCGCTGCCGGTCGCGGCAGCCCTCGGGCAGCCTGCCGCGTTCCGCCTGCACGGCAGGCTGCCCGAGCGGCCGCTCTCGCCGCTACGGGAACTGCTGGAAGAGCACGGTGCGGTCATCGCGGAATCAGAGAACTGCGCGGAGATCCGCGTTTCCGGACAGCTCACGCCGGGCGAATACCGGCTTCCGGGAAATGTTTCCTCCCAGTTCATCAGTGGACTGCTCCTCGCGCTTCCGCTGCTTCCCGGAGACAGCCGGATCGTCGTGACCGGCGCGCTCGAATCCGCGCCGTATATTGATATGACCTTACAAACGTTGCGCCGCTTTGGCGTGACCATCCGCATTGACACCGTCGGCACTGCGGAACCTTCGGTTTCAACAATTACAGCCGCTGCGGACCCGGACGCCATCCGCATCTATACCGTCCCGGGCTGCCAGCGTTTTGGTATCCCGGAAGACGCCGTGTCCTGCATGACGGGAGAGAACCCGCAGCCTTTCGATACCTTAACCTATGCAGTGGAGGGGGACTGGTCGGCTGCGGCCAACTGGATCGTCGCCGGCGTAATCGGCCCGGAGCCGGTCCTGGTCAAAGGCCTCTCCACTGACTCTGCGCAGGGGGACCGGGGCGTCGTTGACATTTTGCAGAAAATGGGCGCGGACGTGGAAATCCGCAAACCGGGCGGAGCAGAACCGGACCGCGCCGAAGTCATCGCGCGGCCGTCCCGCAGTCGGCTCCGCGGAATCCGGATCGACGCGTCGCAGACTCCGGATTTGGTACCGATCCTGGCGCTCGCCGCGACACAGGCGGAGGGTGTGACTGAGATTTATAACGCGGAGCGGCTCCGCCTCAAAGAGAGCGACCGGCTGCAGTCCACAGCAGAGGTCCTGCAGGCGCTCGGCTTCGACGTGGCGGAGAAGCCGTCCGGCCTCATCATCCACGGAACGCCACAGGCCATCCGCGGAACTTCGCAAACCGCTCGGACAGCGGCAGAGGCCATAATTATCGATACAAAAAACGACCACCGCATCGCGATGATGGTGGCAGTCGCTTCTATTGTCAGTGATCGCGCGGTCGTGGTCCGCGGTGGGGCGTGTGTGGCAAAGTCGTATCCGGCTTTCTTTACGGAGTTCGGCCGCGTCGGATCGTCAGACCGCCTGACCGTCCTCTGAGCGTTGAATCAGTTCAATGTGATTACCAGGCGGACCGGGTTGTGATCGGTCGCGGTGAAGCCCATGTCCAGCGTGTCCAGCTGTTTCACCTGAATGTTGTCCGAGACGATGAAGCCGTCAATAACATAGTACTGGAAAGTAGTGAGATCCGCGCCGGCGTACGGCTGGTCGAGCGAGCGGCAGGTCGGGAAGGTCGGGTCCATCAGTGCCTGCCAGCTCCAGAAATCCTGGACATTGATGATGCCCGGAAGCCACTTCGTCGGGTCCTTCGGGTATTTCGTAAGGTTGACGCGCGAGAAGGTTTGGTTAAAGTCACCGCCCGCGATGACGTAATTGCCCTTGGCCCGCTCTTCTTTCAGCACGGAAATCAGTTTTTTGGTCTGTGCGATCTTGCCCTCGCCGCTGTCGTAAGCCTCGAGATGGAGGTCGACGATCACGAGCTCGTTGTCGCTTCCTTCAATCGGCAGCCGGTTCACGAGCAGGCATCGCTTGAGGTTGATCGTCCGTACCGGCCAGGCGAACGGGCACGGGAGGCTGATCCGCTCCGCACTCGCAATCTGATATTTACTTAGGGTGAGAAGCCCGCTTTTGACTCTACCGATCGGTGGAATCGGGTACGGCAGATAAGCGACGTTAAAGTTATACGCGAAGGTCGTCGCCAGCCGGTCCGCCATCGGTCCGGTCAGCGCGTCGGAGATGAACACCACTTCGTCCACGTGCCGCGAACGGTCGGAGTCAACGTCCGTCTCCTGCAGGAGGACGATATCCGGGTGCTCGTTGATGAGCGCTGTTGTAATCGTCTCCAGGTTCGCGTAGACGCGGTCCTCGTCCGCGGTGTAGACGTCCGTACCGCCGTCCATGAAGAACGTCGCGTTGTCTCCCAGCGCGCCGTAACCGACGTTCCAGGAAATGATGGTCAGGTCCGTGCCCTTTTGAACCACAGGCAGCCCCGCGACGCCGGGCTGCGCTTCATATTCGGCGATTTCAACCGGCTCTACCTCCGCCGGCTTGTATTCCAGTATAGATAGAACCCCGAGAAGAACGATTCCGAGGACGACGATTCCAAGAAGAATCTTGAGAAAAACTTTCAGAATTTTACCGAGGACCTTCATTTGTTGCTCCGTTCCGCCGACGGTGGGACCCGCCGGCGCGTCAATAAGAAATCCCATTTTCCGCAACCATTATACCACAACAGAACCGCGATAGCATCGTGACAACGAGCGAAAAATATGATATAATCAACCTATTAATAAGTTCGATTCTTTAATTAACAATATATATTTATCAGTAAATATGGGAGGATTATCATGACAGGAAATGTTAGACCGGCAGAAATGAAACGCATTACGACCCCGGAGCTCGCGCAGGCGTTCATCGACGAGCAGATCTCAGAACTGAAAGCGCAGATCGGGGACAAAAAAGTCCTCCTCGCCCTGTCCGGCGGGGTGGATTCGTCCGTCGTCGCGGCACTTCTGATCAAGGCGGTCGGCGACCAGCTGGTATGCGTGCACGTCAACCACGGACTGCTTCGCAAAGGCGAGCCGGAGCAGGTCATCAAGGTCTTCCGGGACGAGCTCGGCGCGCAGCTGATTTACGTCGACGCGGTCGACCGCTTCCTGGACAAACTCGCCGGCGTCACCGACCCGGAGCGCAAACGCAAGATCATCGGCAAGGAGTTCATCGACGTCTTCGCGGAGGAAGCGCGCAAACTGGACGGCATCGAGTTCCTCGGCCAGGGCACGATTTACCCGGACATCCTGGAATCCAAGGACGGCATCAAGGCGCACCACAACGTGGGCGGCATGCCGGAGGAGTTCGACTTCGAGCTGGTCGAGCCGGTCAAATTACTGTATAAGGACGAAGTCCGCGTCGTCGGCAAGCAGCTCGGCCTGCCGGACAACATGGTCTACAGACAGCCGTTCCCGGGCCCGGGCCTCGGCGTCCGCTGCGTCGGCGCGATCACCCGCGACCGTCTGGAGGCGCTCCGCGAGGCTGACGCGATCGTCCGTGAGGAGATCGGCAAGCTTGACGAGACGCCGTGGCAGTACTTCGCGGTCATCCCGGACATGCAGTCGACCGGCATCAAGGACAACAAGCGCTACATGGGCTGGTCCGCGGTCATCCGCGCAATCAACACGGTCGACGCGGTGACTGCCGAGTCCGTCGTCCTTCCGTGGGAGACACTCCGGACCATCCGCGACCGCATCATTGCCGAGGTACCAGGCGTAAACCGCGTCCTTTGGGACATGTCAGACAAGCCGGTCTCAACCATCGAGTGGGAATAGGGAACAGTGAAAAAGACATTTTTAAAGAGCGAAGTTGCGGAGATGCTGTCGTTCATCAGCGACAACACCTGCAAGCATAAACTGAAAAAGAACGAGGAGAACCGTGCCATCCTCATGTCCGAAGAGACGCTCATGACGATGCTGGAGCACACGACGGGCGAGGAGGTCACCGTTGGCGTGCGCTACATCGGCGGCGTCCTCAGGATCCGTCTGGCGGCAAAGGGCGAGAGCTTCGACCCGCTCGCGGTCGACGAGGCGGACCCGATGCGCGCGGCGCTGATGCAGTCCTTCTCCAGAGACATCCGGATCAAGAATGCCAAGGGCACGAACGTCATTACCATCACCGCCTTCAAATCGCGGTACCTTCTGCTGTACCATCTGGTCGGCGCCGGACTGCTCGGCCTGGCGGTTTCCTTCCTCCTCAAGACGGTCGCGCCGCCGCAGGTGTGCCTGTGGGTCGCGACGCAGATCATGACCACGGGCAAGACGATGTTTATGAACTGCCTCAACATGCTGGTCCCGCCGCTGATCTTCTTCTCCATCGCGAGCGCCATCGTCGGCTTCGGCGACACCTCCCAGCTCGGCCGCATCGGCGGCAGGATCCTGGGCATCTACGCGATGACCACGGTCTGCGCCACGGTTTTCGGCTTCATTCTGGTCGAGATCATCAAGCCGTATAAATATGGCAATGTTCAGTTATCCGCCATAGATACGGCAGAGGCGGGCTCAAAACTGTCGTTCCGGGAGTCTCTGATCAACGTCATTCCGGACAATTTCATAAAGGCGTTTCTGGAGGCTGACACCATACAGATCATCTTCCTCGCGGTCATCATCGGACTCGGGGTCGTCGTTGTAGGCGCCAAGGCCAAGGCGTTTCAGGATTTCATCATCGCCGGCAACGAAGTCTTCCTCAAGGTGACAAACGCGCTCGTCGCGTTCATGCCGCTGCTCATCTTCTGCATCATCGGCGAGGCGATTCTCGGCGGCGGCGGAATGAGCGGCATGGGCCTTCCGATCGCTGTCGGGACAGGCGTGTACCTGCTCGCAATCCTGGTTATGATTGTCTTCTATCATCTGCTGCTGAAGTTCCTCGGTAAGCTCAAACCGCTTACCTTTACCAGGAAATACATGCCGTACCTCCTGCAGGTGGTCGGCACCGGTTCCTCCAGTGCGGCGATTCCTCTCAACATGAGGATCTGCGAAGAGCTGGGCATCGACAAGAAAGTCTACTCGCTTTCCATCCCGCTCGGCGCCACGGTCAACATGGACGGAACCACCATCTACATGTCCGTGTTCGGGTTGCTCCTGGCCAGGCTGTACGGCCTGCCGATCAACCTGTCGGTCTACATCACGATGACCTTTGCCATTCTGATGCTGTCGGCCGGCGCTCCGCCGGTTGTCGGGTCGGCCATCATCTGCCTGACGGCGCTGCTCAGAACGCTCGGGCTTCCGGTCGAGGAGGCGGTTTCCATGGTCCTCGGGCTGGAGGTCATCGCGGGCCTTCTGAGGACTGCTAACAATGCGGTCTGTGACATGGTCGGGTCCCTGACGGTTGCAAACCAGGAAGGTTTACTGGATAAGGACAAATACTATTCATAGGAGAGGTTATATGAAACGTCTTGAAAAAAACGAAGCGCTTTGCATCGGATGCCGTTCGTGCGAGGCCGCGTGCGCAACCGCGTACTACAAAACCGATGACTCCGCATACGCCTGCATCCGGATCGAGGACGGGAATTCGGAGAACGCAGAAGCCGAGTTTACGATCCACGTCTGCAACCAGTGCGGCAAGTGCGCGGAGGTCTGCAATACCTGCGTGATCCAGCCGAATGCTAAGGGTGTTTACATGATCCAGCGGAAGGAATGCGTCGGCTGCCTGATGTGCGTCGGCTTCTGCCCGGAGCAGGTCATGGTGCAGAGCGACGACCGCGAGGAGCCGAGCAAATGCATCGCCTGCGGAATCTGCGCAAACGCCTGCCCGACCGGCGCGATCTATATCGTGGAAGATTAACGAAAGAGGAGAGGACGCATGATTAATATATGCAATGTGGCCCGCTACCAGGGCCCGACGGAAGAAGAACTGAAGAAACTGAGAGACAGCCACGTGCTGCTCAGCTCTTTCGAATATGAGCGGACGCCTCTTTTCCGAGGATACACGGACAAGATTCTCACAATCGACGTGGGGACAAAGGAAGCCTCCGTCGCGGACATCCCGGCGGAAGTCAAAGAAAAATTCATCGGCGGCAGAGGTTATTGCCTGCGCTACCTCTGGGACGCGGTCAATCCGGAGACGAGATGGGACTCCCCGGAGAATGAGATCGTCATGTCCTCCGGACCGATCGGCGGCATCACACAGTACGCCGGAACCGGCAAGACCCTGATTGCCACGATTTCCCCGCTGACCGATATTCCGATCGACTCCAACGTCGGCGGCTTTTTCGGCCCGTATCTCAAGTTCGCGGGCTTTGACGCGCTGGAGATCCGCGGGAAGTCGGATCAGGACATCGTCGTCGTGATCGACGCGACCAGACAGACGGTGACCTTTGAGGAAGCCCCGCTGGAGCACTTCGACGCGCACATCCTCTGCGAGGAGCTGACGGCGCTTTACGCGGACGACGAGAATGACAAGAAGAACATCGCGGTCGTCACCGCCGGCTCGGCTGCGGAGTACTCCAATATCGCCATGCTGAACTTCTCCTTCTACGATGTCCGCCGGGGAACGACCCGCATCAAGCAGGCCGGACGAGGGGGCATCGGAAGGGTCTTCCGGAACAAGGGAATCAAGGCCCTGGTCTGCAAGGTCGACAAGGTCAAGGGCAATCTGAACAACGTCTATGATATCGGAATCATTAATAAAACAGGTCTGCGGTTCCACCGCGAGATGGTGCAGAACGACGCGAAACAAAACGACATGCGCGGCGTCGGGACGTCCTATTCCCTGCGCACGCTGGCGGACTACGACCTCGTCCCGACCAACAACTTCAAATTCGGCGACGCGCCGGGCATCGACAACATGACGGCAAAGGTCCTGAAGTCGGATTGGCTGACCCAGGGCGCGGCGGACGGATGCTGGTACGGTTGCTCCATGGCCTGCGCCAAGGCGTCCGACCACTTCCTGCTGGAGACCGGCCCGTACAAGGGGCAGCGCGTCTGCGTGGACGGCCTGGAGTACGAGAGCGCGTCCGGGCTCGGCCCGAACTGCGGCATCTACAATCCGCGGGACATTCTGGAAATCAACTTCTATTGCGATACCTATGGAATCGATACCATCTCCTACGGGACCATGACGGCCTTCCTGATGGAGTGCTATGAGAGAGGCATTCTGAACAAAGAAAGGACCGGCGGTCTGGACCTCACCTGGGGCAACGCCGCGGACGACCTGGAGATGCTGCACCAGATGTCGAGGAACGAAGGCTTTGGCAAGATCGCGGCGCTCGGCATTCACAAGCAGAAAGCGTATTTCGCGGAGATGGGCTGGGGCGACCTTTCCGAGATGAACGACTTCGGAATGGAGCAGAAGGGCCTCGAATACTCCGAGTACTCGGCGAAGGAATCCCTCGCACAGCAGGGCGGTTACGGTCTGACGAACAAGGGCCCGCAGCACGACGAGGCGTGGCTGATCTTCATGGATCAGGTCAACAACCAGATCCCGACGTTTGAGGACAAGGCGGAGGCGCTGTTCTTTTACCCGATGTTCCGCACCTGGTTCGGGCTGATGGGGCTTTGCAAGCTGCCGTGGAACGATATCGTACCTGCAGATAATGCTCTGACCGACGACCCGAAGATGGTTCCGGAGCACGTAGAGAACTATAAGAACCTTTACTACGGTGTCACAGGGCAGCGGATCACCACCGACGACATGATCCTGCAGTCCGAGAGAGTCTATGACTTCCAGAGGATCTTCAATATCCGCATGGGCAAGGGGCTGCGCGCCGACGACGCCATCCCGTACCGGGCGGCCGGACCGGTCTTTGAGGAGGAATACCTCTCGCGCCAGGAGCGCTATGACAGGCAGCTGGTTGAGATCGTAGGGCTGACAGAAGAGGAAGTCCAAGGCATGTCCGTGCAGGAAAAGATGGCCGCCACGAGGAAATACCGCGAAGACCAGTATCAGACCCTGATCGATACGGTTTACCGCAAGCGCGGCTGGACGAGGAACGGCGTTCCGACGGTCGAGCACCTCAGGGAGCTCGGCATGGACCTGCCGGAGCTGCTGGCAGTCGTTGAGCCGCTGCTCGCCGCGGAAGAGGCGTAGTCCCATGAAGCTGAATCACCGGGAGTACGCGGGGTTCCGGGAAGGAATGACGGTGGCGGACGTAATCCGGGAGAGCCGGTTCACCTGGCCGAACCTCGTCGTCCGGCTGAACGGGACGGTGGTCTGGCCGGAGGAATACGGGAACACGGTCGTCGGTTCCCGGGACAATCTGGAAGTGATTCACCTGCTGGCCGGCGGTTAAGCGCCGTCGAAGGGGATGGAATATGACGAGTTTCATGAGCAAAGTGGCCGTCTGCTATTTCCGGCTGAACGGCTACAAAAAGATGACTGACGACCCGGTGCGGTGCGCCGCGTACGTTGAGAAGCTGCGGGAGATCAACACCTGGCGGGTCAAGCCGCCGAAGCGAGGGATCCAATCAGAGATCGCGACGGAGACGGTCCGCGGGTGCGAGACGTATTTTCTCAATCCGGGCCGGGACAAGGTGATGGTGTATCTGCACGGCGGCTCGTACTGCGAGCAGCCGGTGCTCCAGCACTGGCAGTTCTGCGACACGGTCGCGAGAGATGCGGCTGTGACGTCCGTCGTGGCGGTCTACCCGAAGGCGCCGAACAACACCTTTGAAGCCGCCTACGCGTATCTGACCGCGCTGTGGGAGCGGCTCCTGCGGGAGTGGACGCCGGAGAACATCGTCCTGATGGGCGATTCGTCCGGCGGCGGGCTTGCCCTCGCGTTTGCGGAATACCTCCGGGAGAACGGGATGCCGCTGCCGGAGCAACTCATCCTTTTCTCACCGTGGCTCGACATCAGCATGGATACACCGATCCCGGCAAAGCTCGACCGCAGCGACCCGTCGCTTTCGGCGGACGCCCTGCGGCGCATGGGTAAGAACTGGGCCGGCGACACCGACGTGCACGACTATCGGCTGAGCCCGATCTACGGAGACCTCCGCGGTCTTCCGCCGATGACGGTTTACTATGGGACGCACGAGATCTTCCTGCTCGACGCGCGTAAATTCAAGGAGAAGTGCGACCGCGAGGGGGCTTCGCTCGAATACATCGAAGCGCCAAAGATGAACCACTGCTACGCGCTCTTCCCGATTCCGGAGGCGAAGCGCGTGCAGGCGGAGGTCGTCGCGCGGATCCGGGGATAGATATATTCTGTTTCAGAAATAAACAAGAGGCCCTGCATCGATACCGGTGCGGGGTTTTTGATTTGAAGGATTGACGGCTAATGATTATTAGCCTATAATATGGCTAACGAGTATTAGCCAAGGCGAGAGAGGTGAAATCAGTGGACACGAAACAGAAAATTCTGACCGAGGCGGTGAAGCTGTTTGCGCAGGAGGGGTACGAGGCGGTGACGGTCGAGATGATCGCCGCGGCCGTCGGGATCAAGGCGCCGTCGCTTTACAAGCATTATAAGGGGAAGCAGGATATCTTTGCGTCCGTCCTCAAGGAAATGGAGCGGCGGGACGCTGAGAATGCTGCGAACTGCGCGGTTCCGGAGGAGACGATCGAAGCGGCCCCGGAGACTTACGCGGACGTGTCTATCGACGCGTTTCTGGAGTTCTGCAAGCAGATGTTCCGGTATTGGACGGAAGATGACTTCGCCGCAGCGTTTCGCCGGATGCTGACGGTGGAACAGTACCGGAGCGGGGAGAGAAACGCGCTCTACCACCAGTATCTCGGAGCCGGGCCGCTGCAGTACACCGCGGACGTCCTCGGCTCGAAGGCACAGGCGCTCGCTTTATACGGGCCGATGTATCTCCTGTACGGTGTGTACGACCAGGCGGAGGACAAGGCGGCGGTCATCGCGTTGCTCGAGGCGCACCTCAGGAGCTGGCAGGCGCAATACAACGAAGAAATTGACAGAGAAACGAAGGAGGCGGAATGATGGATTATCCAAGAAGCAGGAAATACGACACACCGGAACTGATGGCCAAGATCATGGGACCGAACCCGTTGAAACTGGAGGAAGAACTCCTAATGGGGCACCGGATCCCCGCAGGCGCGACGGTCTGCGACCTCGGGAGCGGGCAGGGGCTGACGAGCGTGTTCCTCGTCAAAGAGTACGGTTTCAAGGTCTACGCTGCGGACCTCTGGAGCGACCCGGAGGACAACCGCCGGTTTTTCCGGAAGATGGGGCTGACGGAGGACGAGATCGTCCCGGTCAAGGCCGACGCGGAGGACTTGCCGTTTGAAAAGGACTTCTTCGACGCGGTCGTTTCGACCGACTCGTACCACTATTTCGGACGCGATCCGGACTTTCTCGACGGCAAACTGCTGCCGTTCGTGAAGCCGGGCGGTTATATCTATATCGCCATCCCGGGCATGCGGAAGGACTGCCACGACAATCTGCCGCCGGAGATCTTGCTCTCCTGGACGCCGGAACAAATGGACACCATGCACGACGTGGCGTACTGGACGGACATGGTGAGCCGCTGCAGCGGTGCGGAGGTCGTCTCGGTCGAGGAGATGAAATCCAATGAAGAGGTCTGGGCGGACTGGCTCCGGCAGGAGAACGAGTACGCGGTCGGCGACCGGAAGGCGATGGAGGCGGGCGGCGGCAGGTACCTGAACTTTATCAAAATCGTCCTAAGGAAGCGGTAAAATCGCATAAATACTTTTCAGATTTATTCCCGAAGTGACTTTATGTTGCTTCGGGTCTTTTGTATAATAATAACAGGAGATATTCATATTCATCGGGAGGAACGTTTTATGTACGACATGCTATTTTCACCTATGAATATTGGGACTATGACTGTCAAGAACAGAATTGTCATGACGGCCGCGGAGTTCAGCCTTGGCGAACCGAGCGGCAAAGTGACGCAGCGCCTTTCGGATTACTACGAGGAGCGGGCCAAGGGGGGAGTTGGCCTGATCATTCCGGGAATCTGCAGGGTGAACGACATGGCCGGCGCGGCGACCTATTCGCAGCTCGCCATGAGCCATGACTACCACATCGAACCGATGCGGCAGATGGCGGACCGGCTGCACAAATACGGTGCAAAGCTGGCAATCCAGCTGCACCATGCGGGCCGGCAGGGGCAGGCGAGCGCGATCAACTCGCTGCCGGTGGTAATTCCGATTGCAAAATACGTGCCCAAATTCACGGATCTGGTGTTCAAGTGCACGCCGGTGCTTCTCGGCATGGAGGAGAAGGGGTACTGCTTCTCCGTGCAGGCACCGTCCGATTATCCGCTGGCGCCGCACGCTTCCACGAGGATGCACGCGATGAGCAAGCGCGAGATCAAGAACCTGATCCAGGACTTCATCGATGCGGCGGAGCGGTGCAAGAAAGCGGGCGTCGACGCCGTCGAGCTCCACGGAGCGCACGGCTACCTGATCCAGCAGTTCCTTTCACCGTACACGAACCACCGCGGTGACGAGTACGGCGGGAGCCTCGAGAACCGCATGCGGTTCCTGGAGGAGATCATCACGGGCATCCGCGAGCGGTGCGGCAGGGACTATCCGCTGATGGTCCGGCTGTCGGTCGACGAGATGTTCGCGCACTACGGCAAGCCGGGGACCGGTTACGACATCAATACCGGCAAGCGGATCGCGAAGCGCCTCGAGGAACTCGGCGTGGATGCGATCAACGTCTCCTGCGCGACCTACGATACGTATAACTGCTGGCTCGAGCCGTCGACGTACGAGCCGGGCTGGCGCAAATACCTCGCCAAGGCCATCAAAGAGACGGTCAATATCCCGGTCATCGCCGTCAACGTGATCCGGACGCCGGAGCAGGCTGAACAGCAGCTCCAGGAGGGCTATCAGGACTTCGTCGCGTCCGCCAGAGCGTTCATCTGCGACCCGCACTGGCCGGAAAAGGCGCAGTCCGGGCACCCGGAGGACATCCAGCGGTGCATCGGCTGCCTCAACTGCATCCGGACCTTCATGCACAACGCGGGCGAGGGCAAGCCGGGCGAGTGCGCGCTCAACATGAGCATTGCGAACGAGCGGGCATACTATAACATGCCGAAGGACGGGCAGGGCCGCAAGGTCCTCGTCATCGGCGCGGGGCCGTCGGGCCTCACCGCCGCCAAGACGATGGCCATGCGCGGCTTTGACGTCGAACTCTATGAAAAGGCCGATAAGGCCGGCGGACAGGTCATCGCCGCGTCCTCCGGCAGCCACAAGGAGCGCCTGTACTGGGCGATCGAGGACCTCCTGACCGCAGCAAAGAAAGAAGGCGCGAAGGTCTTCCTCAGGACGGAGCTCACGGCGGACGAAATCCAGGCCAAGGAACCGTATGCGGTCATCACCGCGACGGGCGGCATTCCGGTCCGGCCGCGGTCGATTCCGGGCACGGACCGCGAGAACGTCATCGCGGCGCCGGACCTCCTGCTGGGCAACGCGTCGATCGAGAACAGCACGGTCGTCGTGATCGGGTCCGGCATGACCGGCCTCGAGACGACCGAATTCCTGAACGAACACGGGAATAAAGTCACCGTCGTCGAAATGGCGGACGAGATCGCGCCGGGCGCATGGTTCCAGCTGATCGACGACGAGATGTCCCGCATCAAGCCGTACGGGACCGAGTTCCTGGTCGGAACCAAGCTCTGCTCCATCGAGGACGGCGGCGCCGTCGTCGAGGAGATCGCGAGCGGCGAGCAGAAGAAACTCCCGGCGGACTACGTGGTCCTGGCCATGGGCGTCCGGCCGGCGAACGCGCTCGCGAAGGAACTCCAGGAGCGCGGCATGCAGAACGTCTACTGCGTCGGCGACGCCGAAAAGAGCGGGACCATCGCGCACGCGTGCCACAGCGCGTACGATACCGTGATGGAGATCGGTAAAGGCGGACCGGCGCCGAAGATCGGAGCCGCTCCGGTCAAGGCCGCCGCTCCGGCGAACGCCGCCAAGGCGGCCGTCGCGGGCAGAGTCGCAGCCGCCGGCAAGACCATCAAGAGCGTCAAGCAGAACGTCAGCAGTACAGTTCATAAGAAGGAGGCGCAGGCCATGGGCAGCACAACCAAGCTTTCGGAACTGATTTTCCGGAAAGAACTCAACAGCCTCACGGGCAAGACCATCGTCATCACCGGCGCGTCCAGCGGCATCGGCAAGGAAGTCCTCGACAAACTGGCAGATCCGGCGAAGGGCAACCGCGTCCTCGCGACCAGCCGGACGATTGAAAAACTCACGGGCTACGGCGACAACGTCACGCTTTTCAACTGCGACGTCAGCACGCAGGAAGGTGTCGATAAACTCTTCGAGAAGGCGGAGTCCCTCTTCGACAAGATCGACATCGTCATCGCGAACGCCGGCGCGCCTTACTATGAGAAGTTCGACTACGTCAACTGGAACCGCATCGAGAACATCTTCAACCTTAACACGATTTCGCCGATCTACACGTACACCAAGTATCTCGAGCACCTCAAAGGGAGGGAAGGCCACCTGGCGTTCACCATCTCCGCGATGGGCGAGATGGCCATCCCTGGCTACGCGCTCTACACCGCGACCAAGTTCGCCATGAAGGGCTTCCAGGAGGCGATCCGGCTCGAGGCGCCAAAGAACCTCAAACTGACGGCCGTCTATCCGGTTTCGACGGCGACCAACTTCTTCAACGTCGGCGGCAACGGCATCGACGTCGGCAAGCCGTTCCCGGTGCAAAAGGCAGAGCTCGTCGCGGACCGCATGATCAGCGGCATTGAAAAGGCAAAGAAACACGTTTACCCGTGCCGCATCTGGAAGCCGTCCAAGCTGCTGATGTCCGTGGTTCCGCAGGTCAAGAGCTTCTACTGGGGCATGGAGAAGAACCGGCTCAAGAGGTTCCTGGAGAAGAAAGCCGAGCTGGAACAAAAGATCGCCGATAAGCTGTAACGGTCAAAGAAAGGAGACTGACCATGGCGAACATTCATGATATTACAAGAGACCGCTGGATGCTCTACGGCCCGCTCGCTAAGAAGGGCTACGACTGGTGGTGGCATTCGATGACCGCGGAAAACGCGGAGACCGGCGAACTCAAGCCGTTCTACGTGGAGTTCTTCACCTGCAACCCTGCCTGGGCGCAGCCGGAGCCGGTGATCGTCTGGAACGACCCGGCCAAACAGATGGCCGGCGTCCGCCCGTCCTACCTGATGGTCAATGCGGGCTTCTGGGGTGAAGACCACGGGCAGCTGCACCGCTTCTTCTCGCTCAAGAACGTGGACATCCACGCAGAGGCGCCGTACAGCGTGAGAGCGGCGGACTGCTTCTGCAGCGAGACGCACACCGAAGGCAGCATCTCCGTGACGCCGGAGGAGGCGGCCGCGCATCCGGAGTGGATGAGCGACGCGGGAACGATGAGCTGGAACTTCGACATCAAAAAGGAAATCGCGTTCCACGTCGGCTACGGCGCGAGCAAGTTCTTCCGCGCGATCAACGCGTTTGAGATGTTCTGGCATGCAGAGGGCATGAAATCCACCTTTACCGGCGAGATCGTCCTGAACGGCGTGAAGTACATCCTCCGCCCGGAGACCTGCAACGGCTACTCCGACAAGAACTGGGGCGGCGACTTCACGAGCCCGTGGGTATGGCTCTCGTCCAACAACCTCAAGAGCATGGTATCGGGCAAAAAACTGATGAACAGCGTGTTCAACATCGGCGGCGGCCGGCCGAAGGTCTTCTTCCTCGCGCTGAACCGCAAGCTGCTCGGCGAGTTCTATTACGAGGGCAAGGACTATGAGTTCAACTTCTCCAAGTTCTGGACGCTGTCGCGCACCAAGTTCGACTGCTGGGAGACCGACGACGAGATCCACTGGCACGTCCTGCAGACGACCAAGAACGCGAAACTCGACACGCAGATCCGCTGCTACAAGAAAGACATGCTGAACATCAAGTACGAGGCGCCGACCGGCTACAAGAAACACAACCGCCTGTGGAACGGCGGCAACGGAACCGGCACCCTCAAGCTCTACGAGCGGTCGCTCTTCGGTCGCAAGGAGAAGCTGATCGACGAGGTCTATGCGGAGGGCATCGGGTGCGAGTACGGCGAGTACTGCGATCCGGAATAAACCGGGTCTGACCGAAAAGAGTCATCATTGCGATAAAACGACGGAGCCGGTGACCCGGCTCCGTTTTTTATTGCTCATGGTTAATCGGTGTAGTAGATATGATTCTTTTCCTCGATGCTCTCGCTGAAGCCGCTGAGCGCGTCAAACGGCGCGAACTGCTTCGCGCGCTTCTCGCGGTGCATCCGGGGGTGTTTGGCTGCAAACGCGTCCCCGTCGTGGACCGGACGGCCGTGAAGGTACGCCTCGCGGTATTTGAAGTCCGCCGGAAGATGTTTATCATTCATGCTTTGTGCCCTCCGATCTGGTTGTTGCGCTCCCGGCCGGTGCCTTCCTCGCGGAGGCTCGTGCCGGTAATCAGGGAGTTGTCACCGAATTTCTGCCGGACGGCCTGCATGGCCTCCTGGAGGCTCCGGTCGCGCTCGAGTTTATCGTAATCGGTGAACATGTCGAGCTGGAAGACCCCGTCGTCCTGGCGCGTGTCGCCGGCGGCGACCCCGATCCGCCGGACCAGGAGGGTGTGGTCGACCTTGCGGTCATAGGCGCGGAGCAGGGCGTTCACGATCTCGCCGCGGTTGTTGGTGAAGCGGCCGAGGCGGACGCTGCTCGAGGCGTGCTCCGGCCGGAGCCGCCCGTAGAAGTCCTGGGAGACGGCGCCTTTGTACGCCGGGTTGTGCTCGAGGCTCCGCCAGTCATAGCTCACCCAGAACGCGAGGCTGTCCGTCACGAGGCCTTTGGCGAAGAGGTCGGAGACGAGTTTTTCCGCCATCTCGCGGAAGACCGTCACGGACTCCTCGTACTCGTACGGCCGCGGGAGGACCTGGCCGATCGACAGGGAGTGGGAGCTGCTCTGGTAGTTCTTGATGTCGCTCATCAGGCACGGCTCGATGCCCCACACGTGGTCGAGGAGGAGCTCCGCGTTGACGCCGAATTTGCGGTAAAAGAACTCCTCGTCGTGGAGCGCCATGGTCGCGACGTCGCCGAGGGTCATAAGCCCGCGCGCCTGGAGTTTGCGCGCGGTGCCGGGGCCGATCATCCAAAAGTCCGTCAGCGGGCGGTGGTCCCAGAGGAGCAGTTTATACTGATCCTCGTCGAGTTCCGCGATGCGGACGCCGTCCTTGTCCGGCCTGGCGTGCTTGGCTACGATATCCATGCCGACCTTGGCGAGGTACAGGTTGGTCCCGATGCCGACGGTCGCAGTGATGCCGGTCTCCGAGAGGACGTCGTGGATCATGGTGACCGCCATCTGGTGCGCCGGCGAGACGCCGGCCCGTTCCGCGGCGTCCTTATATAGGTGCAGATACGGGGTGACGTCGATGAAGCACTCGTCGATACTGTACACGTGGATGTCGTCCTTGCAGATGTAGCGTAAGTAGATCTCGTAGATCTCTGCGGAGACCCGGATGTATTCCGCCATCCGCGGGACGGCGACGATGTAGTTCAGTTTCTCGCCCGTCTGCGCCTCGTACCGCTGGATCCGCCGCTTTGCCTCAAAGAGCCGTGGCCGCCCCGGAACCCCGATCGCCTTGAGGGCAGGCGAAACCGCCAGACAGATCGTCTGGTCCGAGCGGCTCTCGTCCGCGACGAGGAGAGGGGTCGTCATCGGGTCCAGCCCCCGGGCGACGCATTCCACCGACGCGTAATAGGATTTGAGATCGATGCAGACGTACGTGCGGTCCATGGCTTCTCCGAACGAGGCCTCGCGGCTAAGCGCGATGAGCGGGCAATAACGGAACATATGTTCTATTATAATATCACATTCTCTGCGCGATGGCAACATTTTCTTAAAATCCTGCCAAGAGGCGGCCGAAAATGATATAATATAAAAAACTATGCGATCGAGTCCGACGGACGGTTCTGAACGGAGGCGCCAGTATGTATCGAGTATACCGCGACGTATTTCAGGGCGGAATGAAGGTGGCCAATTACTTCATGGGTTACCACATGCCGGAGTACATCTTCGGCAGGGGCTGCGTGCGCGATCTGCCGCAGGTATTGAAGGATAAAGACGCCGGCAAGGTGCTGGTCGTGACAGACGAGGGGCTGGTCCGGCTCGGGATTGCCGGCAGGGTGCTGGACTCCCTCCGGGATGCCGGCATCGAGTACGCGCTGTACTCGGACGTGATTCCGAATCCGACCAGCGAGAATGTGGAAGCCGGCTTTCGCGTTTTTCGGGAGAACGGGTGCCAGTCCGTCGTGGCGCTGGGCGGCGGCTCTCCGATGGACTGCGCCAAGGGCATTTGCGCCAAGGCGGCGCACCCGCGGAAGACCGTCCGGCAGCTGCAGGGGCTTCTCCGGGTGCACAAGAGGGTACCGATGCTCATCACGGTCCCGACGACGTCCGGAACAGGGTCGGAGACGACGGTCGCGGCGGTCATCACCGACGCGGCGACGCACCACAAAGCGACGATTCTCGACCTGGTCCTGATTCCGACCTTTGCCGTCCTGGACCCGGAGC
Source organism: Mogibacterium sp. (assembly GCA_017433975.1). Taxonomy (GTDB): domain Bacteria; phylum Bacillota; class Clostridia; order Peptostreptococcales; family Anaerovoracaceae; genus RGIG2439. The sequence continues at coordinate 23,836 of JAFRGD010000021.1, forward strand.
TGACCGTGACGCTCCCGCCGGACCTGACGGCGACGACCGGCATGGACGCGCTCTGCCACGCGGTGGAGGCGTATACGAACCGCCGGTATAATACGAAATACGAAGACATCCTGGCCGTACGGGCGGTGCGGCTCATCTATGATAACCTGCAAGCGGCTTACGAGGACGGTTCGGACCTCGTGGCGCGCGAAAACATGCAGCTCGCGGCGTTCTACGCGGGACGTGCCTTCACCAGAGGCTGCGTGGGATACGTTCACGCCATCGGACATACGCTGGGCGGCTTGTACGGAGTACCGCACGGCAAGGCCATGGCAATCCTGCTCCCGCACGTGATGCGGGCGTTTGGAGAAGCCGCGCAGCCGAGGCTGGCGGAGCTCGCGGACGCGTGCGGGATTCCAGGGGAGAGTGCAGCGGACAAGGCCGACCGCTTCCTTTCCTGGATCGAAGAGATGAAGCGCAGGATGAATGTTCCGGAGCGGCTGAACATGATCCGGGAAGAGGACATGGATCAGATCATCTGGTGGGCGATGAAGGAAGCGAATCCGCTGTATCCGACGCCGGTGCTCTGGAATTACGATGATTTCAAGGCTTTCATCGATTCGGTCCGTGAGTGATGAAACGCATAATTATTATCAGTTAACTATGGAGGTGCACCCATGATTTCGTGTATGGGCAAGGTCCTCAGAGTCGATCTGACGGCCGGGACGACGGCTGTGGAGAAGATTCCGGATGAGGTCTACGAGGCGGTCCTGTCCGGCAAGGGCCTGGGCGCCTGGTATCTATACAAAAACATCCCGGCGGGCGCGGACCCGCTGGGCCCGGACAACATCCTGGGCTTCTGCTCGGGCGCGCTGACGGGAACCGGTGCGTTCATGACCGGCCGCTGGACGGTCGTCTGCAAGAGCCCGCTGACGGGCGGCTGGGGCGACGCGAACTGCGGCGGCATTTTTGCGCCTGCCATCAAGCAGTGCGGCTACGACGCGATCTTCATCTCCGGCATCTCGGACAAACCGGTCTACTTGTTCTGCGATAACAAAGGCGCGGAGATCCGCGACGCGTCGGAATACTGGGGACTGGATGCCGTCGAGGCGGAGGACCGCCTGCGGAAAGACTGCTCCGGCAAAAAGATCCCGCGCATCGCGGTCATCGGGCAGTCCGGCGAAAACCTTTCGCGGATCTCGGGCATCTGCAACGAAGGCGGCAGAATCGCCGCGCGGAGCGGCGTCGGCGCGGTCATGGGAAGCAAACGGCTCAAGGCCGTCGTGCTAGCGGGAAGCAAGCCGATCAAGTGCGCTGACCCGGAGGCGGTCAAGGCGATCTCGCGGGAACTCGGCCGCAAGGTCAACAAGATGTTCGTCCCAAAGGGCATCGGCGGGTCCCTCGCGCTCGGCGGCATCGGCATGGGCATGGCGCCGTCGCTTCCGCTGGACGGCTCGCTTACTTCGTTGATCTTCCGGGAGTGGGGAACGCCGTCCAACACGCCGATGGCGATCATGAGCGGCGACGGTCCGCTTAAGAACTGGGGCGCCGGACCGTCGGAGGTCGGCGGGATGCGGATGGCGCTCGCTTACAATCCAGACAAGATTAACAAGATCGAAGAAGCCAAATACCACTGCTATTCCTGCCCGCTCGGCTGCGGCGGCAGGGTGGACCTCAGCCAGGTCGCCTACAGCGAGTTTTACGAGACGCACAAGCCGGAATACGAGACGATCCAGGCGTTCGGAGCGCTGATCGTCAGCCGGGACCTGAACGCGGTCCTATATATCAACGAACTGCTGAACCGGGCCGGGATGGACACAATCTCTGCGGGCAATACGGTCGCGTGGGCGATCGAGTGCTACGAGAACGGAATCCTGACCAAAGAGCAGACCGATGGGCTCGAGCTCACATGGGGCAACTACGAAGCCGTGATCGAACTGGTTCGCAAAATGATTGCACGGGAGGGCTTCGGAAACGACCTCGCGGACGGTGTGAAGCGCGCCGCGGCCAAATACGGCGGCGAGGAATATGCGATGCACGTCGGCGGTCAGGAGCCGGGCATGCACGACACGCGGAACGACCCGCAGCTCGGCATCCACATGGTCGCGGAACCGGCGCCGGGCAAGCACACCATCGGCATGGCGATCCAGTACGGGGCGATGTCCCTCTGCGACATCTGCTCGTGGGCGCCGCCTGCCACGATGCACGCCAAGGCGGAGGACCTCGAGCCGACGGAGACGATGGCGATGATTTCCAAGGCCAACGCCTGTTACTCCATGCTCTTCGACGGAATCGGCGGGTGTTACTACGCGGAGATGATGGGCGTGCACATGTATAAGACCATCGAGTACATCAACGCGGCGGCCGGCTGGAACTACGACGGCGACCATTACATGGAGATCGGCGCGCGCATCCAGACGATCCGGCAGATGTTCAACGTCAAGCACGGCTACGCGCCAAGTGACGTCAAGCTGCCGGACCGTATGCAGGGCAAACCGGCGCTCCGGACCGGTCCGCTCAAGGGCGTGACCCTCAAGAACAAGGAGCAGGTCGCGATGCATTGGAAGGCGTTCGGCTGGGATGAGAAGACCGGCGAGCCGCTTCCGGAGACGGTCGAAAAGCTCGGAATCAACCGGTTGATGGAGATGTAGCCATGGCAGCAAAAAAATACCCGAATTTTTATTATAAAGACTGCGTCAGCTGCAGTATCTGCGTGCAGGCCTGTCCGGTTGGGGCACTCGACCTCACGCGGGCCGGCAAAAGCGGCCGGTACCGGAACCTCTTCCCGGAGCTCGTGAACGACCGGTGCATCGGCTGCGGCCTCTGCGCCGGCAACTGCCCGATGGAGTGCATCCACATGAGGTCGGACTATGAAGGTTAAAGTCTTCCCGCCGGCCGGCTGCGACCGGAGCGCCCTGGACGAGCGGTCCTGGGCGGAGCTTCCGGACGGGAGCACGGTCGGCGACGTTTTGAAGCTAATAAAATGCAGCCCGGTCAAAGCCAGGCTGCTTTTGGTCAGTGTGAACGGCGAGCGCGCGAAGCTCCATCGGGAGCTTCGCGACGGCGACGTCGTCGGTTTCTTTTCGCTGGTGTCGGGCGGCTAGGGGATTATACTTCGTAGCCGAAGGTGTCCGCCATGACCCTCGCCATGCGCTCTTTGCGGCACTCGTCGCACAGTCCGTCAAACTCATTTCCGCTGCGGTTCGCAGCTTTTTTTATTTGTTCTTCGGTCCCGATGACCGCGCCGCAGCGCGTGCAGTGGACGAGGTCAAACGTCTTGCCCCAGATCGTGCGCGTCTTGAAGTCGTCCTTGAGCTCGATCGCCTTGGTCGGGCAGACCTTGGCGCAGGCGCCGCAGCCGATGCAGACGCTGTCCGGGTCTCCGTACGGTGTGGAGATCGCTTTTGTGATACCGCGGTTGACCGTGGAGATGGCGCCGACCGAGAGCGCGCCGCAGACCTTTGCGCAGAGGCCGCACATCACGCACTTCTCACCGTCGATCTTGACAAAGCGCTCGATGTCCGGCGCTTTGTAGTATTTGCACATCTGGCGGATCTCCGGGCTCTCCGGAGCGCGCTTCGCGAGGAGCGTGAGGATCATCCGGCGCTCCCGCTGGATTCGCTCGCTGTTGGTCTCGACCTCGATCTCGCTGGTGACCGGGTAGAGGCAGGAGACGACGACGCTCTTGCGGCCGCGGTCCGTGATCTCGGCGATGCAGAGGCGGCAGGCACCCATGCCTTCTTCGATGGCGTCGTGCTGGCACAGGGTCGGGATCGTGATTCCGTTCCGGCGGGCGATGGTCAGCAGGTATTCGCCCTTCTCACAGGCGCATTCCTTTCCGTTGATTTTGATGATCATCTTGCCGACCTCCCTTCTGTAAGTACCGCGTTGAAGCGGCAGGCTTCACGGCAGCTCCCGCAGGAGATGCACTTGGTGGCGTCGATGTGGTGCGGCTGCTTTACCGAGCCGCTGACGGCGCCGGTCGGGCAGGCCTTTGCGCAGGCCGTGCAGCCCCGGCACGCCTCCGCGTCGATGCGGAAGGAGGTGAGGGCTTTGCAGACGCCGGCCGGGCAGCGGTGCTCGAGGATGTGCGCCTCGTACTCGTCGCGGAAGTATTTGAGCGTGGTGAGCACCGGGTTCGGCGCGGACTTGCCGAGGGCGCAGAGCGAGCAGTCGATCATGGTCTCGCCGAGCGCTTCGAGCAGGTCGAGGTCTTCCATCTTTCCGCGGCCTTCGCGGATGTCGGTCAGAATTTCGAGCATCTGCTTGAGGCCTTCGCGGCACGGCGTGCATTTGCCGCACGACTCGCCGCAGAGGAAATTGACGTAGTATCTAGCGACGTCCACCATGCAGCTGCGGTCGTCCATGACGATCATGCCGCCGGAGCCCATCATGGCTCCGTATTTTTTCAATGTGTCAAAGTCGACCGGGAGGTCGAGCATGCTCTCCGGGATGCAGCCGCCGGACGGACCGCCGGTCTGAACCGCTTTGAACGGGCGGTTGCCCTTGATGCCGCCGCCGATGTCGAAGATGAGCTCGCGGAGCGTCGTCCCCATCGGGACTTCCACGAGGCCTGTCCGGTTGACCTTGCCGACGAGCGCGAACACCTTGGTGCCCTTGCTGCCCTCAGTACCGATGGCCGCGTAAGCTTCGCCGCCGTTGTTGATGATGTATGGGATGTTGGCCAGCGTTTCGACGTTGTTCAGGACGGTCGGCTGGTTCCAGAGGCCTCTCTGAACGGAACGGATGTATTTCGCGCGGGGCTCGCCGACCTTGCCCTCGATGGACTGCATGAGAGCGGTGGACTCGCCGCAGACGAACGCGCCGCCGCCGCGGACGACTTCCAGATGCAGGCGCCGTCCGGTGCCCAGGATGTCGTCGCCGATGAAGCCGGCGGCTTCCGCGGCTTTGATGGCTCCGCGGACGTCCTTGACCGCGCTGTCATACTCGTCACGGATGTAGAGGTAGCCCTGCTCGGCGCCGATCGCGAGCGCGCAGATGGCCAGGCCTTCAATGACGCTGTGCGGGTCGCCCTCGAGGATCGACCGGTCCATGAAGGCGCCCGGGTCGCCCTCGTCGCCGTTGCAGGCGACATATTTCGGAAATTTATCGTAGCCGTATGCGGTGCGCCATTTGCGTCCGGTCGGGAAGCCCGCGCCGCCGCGGCCGCGGAGCCCGGAGACTTCCACCTCGTGGATGATCTCGTCCGGGGTCATGGTGAGGGCTTTCTTGAGCGCCTCGTAGCCGCCCACGGCGAGGTAGTCGTCGATGCTCGCAAGCGAGATCTTGCCGACGTTCCGGAGCGCGATTTTCATCTGCGGGGCGTAGAACGGGTTCTCCTCCTGGCGCAGGACGCGCTTGCCCTCGTCGTTGACGAAGAGCAGCCGGTCGACCAGCTCATTCCCGACGACCGTCTTGTCAAAGATCTCCTGGACGTCCGAGACCTTTACGTGGTAGTATGCGATCTCGTCCGGGGCGATCGTGACCAGCGGGCCCTTCTCACAGAGACCGTTGCAGCCGGTGCGCTTGACCGCGTACTCGACCTTGGCGTCAACGCCCGATGCGGAGACCAGCCGCTCGAATTCCTTGGCGACGTTGGCGCTGCCGTTGGCGAGACAGCCGGTGTCGCAGCAGACACGGATCGTTTTCATATGCCAGCCTCCTTTCTATAAGTATCGATGATGCCCGGGAGTTTCTCCAGCGTCATTCTGCCGTAATAGGTGTCGTCGACGACCATGACCGGCGAAAGGGCGCACGAACCGAGGCAGTTCACGAGCTCGAGGCTGAAGAGCCCGTCCTCGGTGGTCTCGCCGTCAGCGATGCCGAGGAGGCGGGTGATCCCTTCGACGAGGGTCATGGAGCCGCGGATGTGGCAGGCCGTGCCGTCACAAAGTTTGATGATATGGCGGCCCTTCGGCTTCAGCGAAAGCGCCTTGTAAAAGGTGGCCATGGAGTAGAGGACGGAGAGGGGACAGTTCAGGTAACCTGCCAGCGCCTCGAGTCCTTCTCTCGGGATGTACTGAAATTCGTGCTGCATGTCCTGCATGATGGCCAGGCTGTAGTGCTGGTCGGCAGGATAGCTCTGCAGAATCTCCTGAATTTTTGCGGTTTGATCACTCAATGTTCAGTACCAGCCTTTCTGATATGTTTAGCCCCCTGCAACCACAGGGAAAATGAGTACTGTGTCCGTGTCCTGCAGCGGAGTCTGGACGCCGTTTAAAAATTCGATGCGCCTGCCGTTGACCATGATAATGGAGCGGTCCGAGATGCCCGTCCCGTCCGGCGTAAGCAGTTCGCTGCGGAATTTGGCGCCGAAGCGGTCCGCAATTTGATGACACAGGTCGATCACGGTCTCCGCGGACTGCGGCCAGGCCATCTCCTTGCAGCCGGCGTAGCCCGGGTCGCGGAAGTACGCAAAGAATTTCACCAGCATAACCAATTCTCCATAATTGCACCAGAACCGGAAGCAGCCTGCGGCTGCCTCCGGATCGGTTCGTTGACAACTATAACGTTGTAATTATTATAACCCTTTTTACTGTGGAAAAGAAGCTTTAGAGACCGAGCTCCGCGTCCTTCTCCTTGGTCGGGATGCCTTCGCTGTCCCAGCCGCGGACCGCATAGTACTCTTTGAGCATCGTCTCGAGCTGGCTGACCTTGCCCTTGGCCGGACCGGTCTTGAGCTCTTCTCTCAGGAGTCTCGGCGGGAGGGTGTCCTTCTCGACGCCGGCGACGATGTTGAACTTCTTCTCGAGGTTCCAGATGCGCTCGCCCTTGAGCAGGATGTCCTCGTCGGACTCCTCGTCCCAGCCGCACGCCTCGCGGAGCATCGCGGCGATTTCCGGCAGGCCCTGACCGAAGGTCGTGAACAGGCAGATGCCGGAGGAGTCGCAGAGCGCGGTGAGGTCCTGGAAGACCTTCAGCAGAGCGGCCTTGCCCTCGGTGACCAGCGGGTCCATCGCGAGAGGGATACCGAGGACCTCAGGCGAGATCATGTAACCTCTGACGTGGCAGCCGCCGCGGTTGGAGGTCGCGTAGTTCAGGCCGATGCCCTGGATCGCGCGGCCGTCGTACGCAGGCATCTCCTGCTTCTTAACGGACATGGAGAGCTCCGAATGACCGTATTTTTCCGCCATGCGGTAAGAGCCCAGTGCGAGTACGTTACCGAAGCCTTCGCGGAGGCAGGTGATCTCCGTCGCCTTGACCATGGCTTCCGCATCACCGAAGCGGAGCGGGAAGCCGACTTCTTCTTCTTTGATGCAGCCCATCTCGAAGAGCTCCATCGCGCAGGCGATGGTGGCGCCCATCGTGATCGGGTCGATGCCGTACTGGTTGCAGAGGAAGTTCGCCTTGCAGACCGCGCCGAGGTCTTCGACGCCGCAGTCGGAGCCGAACGACCAGCTGGCTTCGTACTCAGGGCCTTCGCCTCTGGACTTGAACGCGCCGCTCGCGATGTCGACGATTCTGCCGCAGCCGATGGAGCAGCCGAAGCAGCCCTTGTTGCGGATCAGGTGCTTTGCAGCGAGCGTCTCGCCGGAAATCGAGTCGGCCTGTGGGAACACCGCGCCGTCACGGCCGTTGTTGACCGGCAGTCCGCCGACGCTGTTGACGATGTTAACCAGGATCATGGTACCGAGCTGGCCGAGGCCTGCGCCGGTGACCGGGTGCGCCGCAAGCTGTGCTCTCGCGGCAGCGCAGACGTCGAAGAACTTGTCCGGATTCGCGACCTTGACCGAACCGGTGCCCTTGACGGCGATTGCCTTGAGTTTCTTAGAGCCCATGACGGCGCCGGTGCCGCCGCGGCCGGCAGCGCGGTGCTTGTCGTTCATGACGGTCGCGTAGAGGGTGCCTTCCTCGCCGCCCTTGGAGATGGTGGCGATGCGGAAGTTCTCGCCACACTCCGCGTAGAGAGCCTCGGTCGTCTCAAAGACGTCCTTGCCCCACATCGCCGAAGCGTCGCGGAGTTCGACCTGATCGTCGTTGATGTAGAGATAGACAGGCTTGTCGGATACGCCCTGGAAGATGATGCCGTCATAGCCCGCGTATTTGAGTTCCGGAGCGAAGTGGCCGCCGGAGTTGGAGGCCTCGATCGTGCCGGTGAGCGGGGACTTGCAGACGACGTTGTAACGTCCGGAGGACGTCGCGAACGTACCGGTCAGCGGGCCCGTCATGAAGATGAGGTTGTTGCCTGGGCCGAGCGGATCGCATTTTGGATCGCACTCGTCGCAGAAGTATTTGGTTCCGAGACCTCTCGCGCCGACGAAGTCGTGCGCATTCTTTTCATTCAGAGGCTCCTTGGTGATTTTGCCAGTGCCGAGATCGACACGGAGAATTCTTCCGATATATCCGTTATTCATCACTACGCCTCCTCTCCGATCAGGTCTCTGTACTTTTCGCTCACGGCAGCTCTCTTGTCATGAATCGCGTCGGTGTCTACGAATTCAAGAGCGTGTCCCGGGCAGTACTTGACGCACTTTGGATCGCCGCCGCAGAGGTCGCACTTGAAGACCTTGCTGACGAGCGGGTGGTACGAAATGTTGCCGAGCGGGCAGGCGTTCGCGCACATCTTGCAGCCGATGCATTTCTTGTAGTTGATGACGACTGCGTTGTTCTCGTCACGCGTGATCGCGCGGACCGGGCAGACCTTCATGCAACACGGCTCTTCGCACTGCAGGCACATCATCGGAATCGCGACAGCGGCTTTCTCGTACTCGAAAACGTGGACGTTTGCGAGCTTCGGATTGAATTCCTTGTAATGCCCGAAGGAACAGGCAAGCTCGCAGGTACGGCAACCGATGCACTTTTCCGGCTTGATCACTAATTGTTTCATAAAATCGCGGGCACAGAACCGTGCCCTTCACCTCCTTAGTTTAAACCAGCGTGAAAACACATCTTTGTAGCTAAATTTTAAATAAATTCATTCCGTTATTTAATATGGAAAAGAGTATTGGATATTGCGTTTTGGAATAAGGGCAGGGTATAATACAACTGCCATGAACATACAGAATCTGAGATATTTCGCAATCGTCGCCAAGTTGGAGAACGTGTCAAAGACGGCAGAACTCATGCACACGACGCAGTCCGCCGTTTCAAAGAACATTTCGACGCTGGAAGAGGAACTTGGGATCCGGCTGTTTGACAGAATGGGCAAACGGCTGATTTTGAATGACGCCGGGCGGAGGTTCCTCCAGAGCTGCGAGCGGATCCTGGAGGAGACGGACACCGCGACCAAGGACCTCCGGCACATGTCCTCCGGCGGGGATAATATCATCCGGATCTGCGCGGCGAGCATGGACCCGCACCTGTTCTCGTGCATGCACATGTTCAAACTTGCATATTCCAATGTGGAATATAGGATCGACACACTCGAGGACCGTTACGAGCTTCCGGACATCAACGAATACGATGTGATCATCTACCCGGACGAGATCCGGTTCCGCAAGTTCAAGGGCTTCGATTTTACCGCCGAGAAATATTATTTCGCGGTGCGGACGGACCACCCGCTGGCCGAGCGGATCTCCATCCCGGTCCGGATGATGGACGGCCTGCCGTTCGTGTTCCTCCGGCACAAGATGGAGTACGAATATCCGTTCCACGTCTGCCTGGCGCAGAACGTATCCATGGACCACATCAACTGCGTCGACGCGCGGGACCACCACCGGCAGATGATCGCCAACGGGATCGCCGTGGGCTTCGTCCCGGAGGGGAACGCCGAGATGTACCGGCAGGACAAGCGGATCAAGCTGCTTTACCTGACGGACGACCGGTTCACGCGGGCGATGAAGGTCTGCTTCAAAAGAGAAAAGCACCTGTCCGGACTGGCAGGTGCCTTCAAAGAGTACTTCATGGGGTATTTCAATCTCAAAAGTGAATCGATTCAAAGCTCAGATCTCTGAGCGAGCCGACCAGCAGGTCCCGATCGCTTTCCCGGGTCTGGCCGCATAGATACCGCACGGCCACGGCCGCCTGCATCGCCGCGCATGCTGCCGGCGTGAACGGCAGGGATGTCTTGGACCCCGGGGTGTAGTTCGCCGGGTAGAGCTGGTGCAACCGCCGCGAGCCCGCCGGGACGAGCATCACCTGCAGGTCCCACCCGCAGATTGCGCCGTGCACGATCGCGAGCCCGGCCTCCGTCGCGGCATCCTCCAATATAAACCGCGCTCCGGCGTTGTCCAGCGCGTCCATGACGAGATCCACGTCCGCCATCAGACCGGCGGCGTTTTCTTTTGTCAGAAATTCAGGCACCGCCCGCACGGTCACGTCCGGATTGATCTCCCGGACCCGGTCGGCCGCGGCCTGCGCTTTGTTCACGCCCATATTGTTGACGGTGCTGAGAATCTGGCGGTTCAGGTTGGACGGGCAGAAAGCGTCCCCGTCCACGACCGTCAGCGACCCCACGCCCATGCGCGCGAGGTATTCAATGATGAAGCCGCCGAGGCCGCCGCACCCGACGACGAGGACGCGGCTCCGCCGCAGGGTGTCCATGTCATCCGCGCTGACGGCGGGGACGTTGCGGGAATAACGTTCTTCCATGGGTAGTTCTCCTTTGAAATCCAAAGCGATGCGTCCGCCGATGCTCCGGCGGGCGGTTTAGTGTGATTTGACCAGCGACCGGCCCAGCCGTAAGGCTTCGGTCGTGACGCTGTCGACGATCTCGTGGATGTGGTCGGCGTTGCCGCAGAGGTGTAGCCACGCGGGATACCCGTCGCCGCTCCTTAGTGGTTCCGCGAGCGACGTCTCGGGGATCAGTCCCAGTGCGGTGATCAGGGTGTCGCAAGGGACGGTTTCGTCCGCGCCGGTGTCGAGATGGTGAAGCGTGACCGCAGTCAAAGCGGGATAGCCGTGGACTGCCGTTACGGTGGCGTGAAAGATGACCGGGATGTGGTACGCCCGGATGCACTCCTCGTGATTGCGCTTCATGCCGCCGAGGCTGCCCTTGATCTCCGCCATCGCGACGACCGTCCTGCCCGTGAGCACGAGCCGGCGGGCCATGATCTGGCCGATGTCGCCGCTGCCGAGGATGACGACGCGGCTGCCGATGTCGTAGTGGCCGAGGTTGAGGAGCTCCTGCGCCTCGCCGGCCGTGTAGATGCCGGACGGCCGCGTGCCAGCGACGCCGAGCGAGGAAAGCGGCCGCTCCCGGCAGCCGGTCGCGAGAACGCACTGATCGAACGAGCACTCGCACAGCCCCTCCGGACTGGAGAGCAGCGCGGTCCGGTCCGGGCGGAGCTCCGTCACGCGGGCAGAAGGGAGATACGACGCACCGGACGCGAGGAAGCGGGCTTCTTCACGGGCGCAGTACTCCGGCCCGGTCAGGTCCTGGTTATAGTATCCGAGGCCGAAGCCCTGGTGGATGCACTGCGGGAGGACGCCGCCGAGCACCGGCCGTTCATCGGCGAGGAGCACGGAAGCGCCCGCCGCCGCAGCGCCTGCCGCGGCAGCCATTCCCGCGGCGCCGCCGCCGATGACCAATATATCTGTGTGAAGCCCGCGCACCGATGACATCGTCGTCCTTTCACATTTTCAGTACTTATAATTTTAAATTATACTACCACAGGCGGCAGATGCTGCGCAATGTCTCCGGTCGAATCAATAGTATCAAACGGAATATGGGAGTTGATATATAACAAGCAGTATTTATTGATAAATGAGTTGTTCTGGTATATCATATATTAGAATAAAGCTTATTTTTGTTTGGAATAAAACGCCCGCGGAGGGCTTGCGCATGAAAAAAGTCGACGTCCTTGTCATCGGAGCGGGGCTTCTCGGTTGCTTTACGGCGAGAAACCTGACGAGATACGAACTGGACGTCCTCGTTCTGGAGAAGGAAGGGGACGTGTCCAAAGGGGTCTCCCGGGCGAATACGGGCATCATATATACCGGGTACGACAACAAACCGGGCACGCGCAAGAGCAAGCTGTGCATCCAGGCGAACGAAGCGTTTGACGCGCTGACACGCGAACTCGACGTACCGTTCGCACGGCCCGGTTCGCTGATGGTGGGCTACGGGCCGCGCGCGGACGAGGTGATCCGGCGCAAGTTCCGGGACGGACAGAGTTCCGGCGTCCGGGGGCTCCGGCTGCTGACCGGCAGGGAGGCGGAAGACCTCGAACCGGGGCTCGCCGGCGGCATCTCCTCCGCGATGCTTTCGCAATTCACGGGTACCGTCGACCCGTGGGAGCTCTGCATCGCCGCGTACGAGAACGCGCGGGACAACGGGGCGGAGTTCCGGTTTAATGAAGAAGTCCGGACGGTCCGGCGGGAGAACGGACGGTTCCTCGTCGAGACCCCGCGGGACTGTTATTCAGCGACTGCGGTCGTGAATGCGGCCGGCCTTTATTCGGACCGCGTCCGGGAGCTCGTCGAGCGGCCGCTGCTCCGGCTGTACCCTTCGGCGGCGGATTACATCGTACTGGACCGGAGCGAACGCGGCAAGGTCCGCCACGTCATCTTTCACGAAGGGGAGAACGGCAAGGGGCTGACGATCGTTCCGACGGTCGACGGCAACATCCTCATCGGTCCGACCGACCGCGATCCGGAGGACGGCGAGGCATTTAACGAAGGCTTCCGCGTCACCGCGGACGGGCTCGCGGAGCTCCGGCGGCTGTGCGGCATGGTCGCCCCGTCCATCGATCTGGACAAGCAGATCCGGACGTTCGGCTCGCTTCGGCCGAACCCGTACCGGGTTCGCGAAGAGGCGGGTGCGATCATAAGAGAAGACAAGCGGCTTCACGACTTTTCCATCCTGGAGGAGGACGGCCTATTCAGCCTCATCGGGATCAAAACGCCGGGCCTGACGTACTCCAACGAGCTCGGCAGGATGACCGCGGACAAGGCGGCAGCGTACGCGGGCAGGATGACCCGCCGGAAGGATTTCAATCCGAACCGCACGGCCATCGTCCGGACGCGGGACTTATCGGTCGAGGAGCGGGCTGCGGCCATCGCGGAGGATCCCGGGTACGGAGAGCTCGTCTGCGGATGTATGGAGGTCAGCCGGTCCGAGATCATTCAGGCGATCGACCGCGGCGCGCGCGATTATGAAGGGGTCCGGCGCAGGACCGGGGCCGGCATGGGCCGGTGCCAGGGGAGCCGCTGCAGAAAGCGGATCATGGATCTATTAACGGAAGTGTCAGATGAAGGACCAGTTCGGCAGGACAATTGATTACATGCGGATCTCGATCACGGACCGGTGCAACCTGCGGTGCAAATACTGCATGCCGGACGGCTGCGCCAAGGTGTCCATGAGCCAGATCCTGACGTATGAGGAGATCGAGCGGATCTGCCGGGTCGCGGCGCGGCTCGGAATCTCCAAGATCAAGATCACGGGCGGCGAACCGCTCGTCCGCCTCGGCTGCACGGACCTGATCCGGTCGCTCAAGGCGACGGACGGGATCGACGAGGTGACGATTACGACCAACGGGCAGAACCTCTGCCAATACATAGACGAGTTAAAATCCGCCGGCGCGGACGGGATCAACATCAGCCTGGACACGCTCGACGCGGAGCGCTACGAATACATCACGGGCGGCGGCCGCCTGGAGAACGTGCTCCAAGCGATTGACGCGGCGGCGGCTTCGGGCGTCCGGACCAAGTTGAACTGCGTTCTGCAGGCGGGGTTCAACGACGACGAAGTCCTCCGGCTCGCGGAGCTCGGCTTTCAGAAGGAAATCGATGTCAGATTTATCGAACTGATGCCGATCGGCATTGCGGACCCGTCGCAGGGGGTCTCCAACGAGGAGGTCCTGCGGATCCTAATGGAACGCTGGCCGGACCTGCAGCGGGACGAAACCGTGCACGGGAACGGCCCGGCGATTTACTACAAGCGGCCGGGCACGGACGGCGCAGTCGGCCTGATCAGCGCGATCCACGGGGTGTTCTGCGCGGGTTGCAACCGTGTCCGGCTGACGTCCCAGGGGCAGATCAAGCCGTGCCTGTGCTTCGAGGAAGGAACCGATATCAAACCATACCTGCAGCAGTCGGACGAGGCGCTGGAAGCGGCGCTGCGGGACGCAATCTATAGGAAACCGGCGGCGCACTGCTTCACAGAGGAGCAGTTCGGGTCCGGGGACCAGCGGCTGATGTCTCAGATCGGAGGATAAAATCGATGAGCGAGATGGGAAAAGTCATCGCGGTATGCATGAGCGATAAGAAAGGCATTGCCAAGACGGAGGTGCCGTCCGTCCGGCTCGTCCCGGACTGGGGCGTCGAGGACGACGCGCACGCCGGCAAGTGGCACCGGCAGGTCAGCCTGCTGGCGCTGGAAAAGATCGAAGACTTCCGCCGGAAGGGCGGAACCGTGGAGTTCGGCGCCTTTGGCGAAAACATCATCACCGAGGGCTTTGACCTCCGCGCACTGCCGGTCGGGACCCGGTTCCGGATCGGGGACGCGCTGCTGGAACTGACCCAGATCGGCAAGGAGTGCCACACGCACTGCGCGATCTACCACCAGGTCGGCGACTGCATCATGCCGCGCGAGGGCGTCTTTACCGTCGTGCTCGAGGGCGGTGTGGTCAAGGCCGGCGACGCGATCGAGCTCATTCCGGCCGACCCGGCGCGGCCATATACGGCGGCGTGGATTACGCTGTCGGACAAGGGCGCGGCGGGCGAGCGCGAGGACAAGAGCGGACCGCTGATCGGCGAGATGCTCACGGCGGCGGGCTACAACGTCGTCGAGGGGCTGCTCCTCCCGGACGGGACCGGACCGCTGAAGCGGCAGCTGATCCGCCTGGCCGACCAGCGGCAGGTGAACGTGATCTTTACGACGGGCGGGACCGGCTTCTCCCCGCGGGATCTGACGCCGGAGGCGACCATCGAAGTCTGCGACCGCATGGCGCCGGGCATCGCCGAAGCCGTCCGGGCGTATTCGATGACCAAGACGCCGACCGCCATGCTTTCCAGGGCGGTGGCGGGCATCCGCGGGCAGACGCTGATCATCAACCTTCCGGGAAGCCCGAAGGCGGTCCGGGAGTGCCTGGAATTCCTGATGCGGCCGCTGGAGCACGGGCTGGAGACCCTGCTCGGCAGAAGCGGCGACTGCGCGCGGCAGTAAGCGAGGCGAGTATGAGCGAATTTACACATTTTGACGATCAGGGCAATGCGAACATGGTCGACGTCAGCGACAAGGCGGTCACAAAGCACACCGCGATCGCCCAGGGCACGATTCACGTCAGCCCGGAGGTCATGGACTCGATTCTCGGTCACAAGATCAAAAAAGGCGACGTCTTTACCGTCGCCCAGGTCGCGGGCATCATGGGCACCAAACGAACGGCCGACCTCATTCCGATGTGCCACCCGCTCAGCCTGACGAACGCCAAGGTCACGTTCGAGACCGACGAGGCCGCCGGCCTGATCACCGCGATCTGCACGGC
>JAFRGD010000022.1 GCA_017433975.1 Mogibacterium sp.
CATCTGACACCTCCACAAACTGGAATTGCAAATCTCCTAAACAGAATATCCCAAATTAATATCAAAAGGTGTAATCAGCAGTTTTTGCAAATCTTTATTGTAGTTTTCGAAAAAGAATTTTATAGCCTTGCCATAGTTGTCTTTTGTGTCAAACTCCCAGGATGAGTCGTACTTTACGCACTTTACAAACTTGGTTAACTCTCTTGGAGGCTCACCAAGTTCGATCCCGTCTATGGTATAAAACCTCTTGAAATACTTAAGAGATATGCAGCCTTCGCATTTAAGCTGATTTGCGGATATTTCTTCAATCTTTGCTTCAAATTGTTCGAGTCTATCGGGCTTTACCTGAAAAAGTTTCATCTCAATAAAGGTCTTTTCCATAATGCGTCCCCAAAAGTTTTCGAATCTCTACAAATGCCGATTTAACGATATTCATACAAACGGAATTAGTTATTCTGCAAGATAGAAAGATGGTACTAAATCGTGGCTGATGTATTTATCACCAAGAATAAGGCCATGCTCCCTCTTTTCTTGAATATAAGCCTTTATATCTGCAAGGGACCTTTCTTCAAATCCATCTTCATGAAGGCAGGTCTCGGCATACATCCATTCCTGATCATCAGGATCGGTGTATCCACCGCTTCCGCTAGATTCATGCTGCAAATTTTTCTTGCAGTGATCCCACCAAAGAATGGAAGAAATTCGACCGTCTTCGGCATAAAGAAGATCAAGAAAAGACTCCCAATCCTTGAAAAGGTATTCTGAGCAGAAGGCATGATTATCTATAAAATTCTGTATTCTCTGACTGATCATCGTTGTCCTCACAAACTACGATTTAAAGAATGTATCTAACGACCAGTCCGGCAGCAGCGCAGACGATCAGCGCCAGACCTTCCCCGATAAAGAACCCCTTGATATGGAACCAGTAGTCATGATAGTCACTGACCATATCTTCCGTCCCTTTGAATACAAAATGCGGGTCATGGCAGAACCAGATGATATCCAACACAACGGCGTCCCAAAGATTCACGATCGTCCACAGCAGGAATCCATAGCCGAAGGCCTGCAGAAACGTTGTATAGTCGTTTATGTAACGCAGGATCATACTGAGAACGACAACAAACAGAACGCACGCGCAAAGTTTGGCCACCAGTTTATTCTTCTGTGTAGGAATCTGATCCTTATACTCATCCAGCGACTTGACCCGTTCCTGAATCTTCGGCGGATAATTGTACAAGCTCTTGATTGGATCCCGGGACATGAGATAGACCATTAAGGTGAAACCAAGACACAGGACGACGCTCTCAATTGCTATGATCATTCTTTTGTTCCTCTTCCTCTTTCAATCCGCTTCTCAGAAGATCATCGGCGGCGGCCCGGCTATTTCCCGTCCGGGAAGCTGGTAAACGCGCCGAGGTCGACCGCCGGAAGCCCCGCCGTTTCCTTTGCGGCGGCGATCGCCCGGATCAGGAACGCCATGTTGCGCGCGAGGTTCCGCATCGTCTGAAGGCCTTCCTGGTCCTTTAACGCGTCCTCCGCCGTGTGACCGTGAATCATGTTCCAGTACGTGCTCGTCGCGATCGGCATGCCGCTGATCGAAAAGTATTTGTTGAGGACGTCGAACGTGGCGGAGTTCCCGCCCCGGCGGCAGCTCACGACCGCCGCGCCGACCTTCATGTGTTTGGAAAAACCTGTGCTGCAGAACAGCCGGTCGAGGAACGACAGAATCGTCCCGTTCGGCGAGGCGAAATAGACCGGACTGCCGACGACGAGCCCGTCAGCCTGTTCAAACAGCTTCGCGGCCTCGTTCACCGGGTCGTCGGTAAAGACGCACCCTTCGTGCCGGTCGCAGTAGCCACAGGCGATGCAGCCGCGGACCGCTTTGTTCCCGACCTGGATTAGGTCGGTCTCGATTCCCTCTTCATGAAAAACCTTGATCATTTCCTGCAACGCGGTCGCTGTGCACCCGTCCGCGTGCGGGCTGCCGTTAATCAATAATACTCTGGCCATCACGCCCTCCATTAAACTGTTCTCTTTGATTATTCCTCAACGACCTCACCGTGGACGCGGACGCGCTGCCCGTCCGGGCACGCGGCGTCAAAGGCCGTTCTCCTGCCGTCCCCGCAGTCCAGGTCCGCTCCGTTCTGCAGCGCAAAGACATATGGATACACGACGTTCCACAGCTCGTGGCAGAGCGGCGGACAGAGGTCGCCCACGATAAACACCTGTCCCTCTTTAAAATAATCGGATCGGCAATCGCTCTCCGTGACCGTAAGCTTCACTTTCCGCATGGTGTTCCCCTCTCCCTCTATTCTTTTGCCGGTGCCGGCTCGAGCGTGATCCGGCCCAGCTTGCCCGTGCGGAACTCGTCGAGTACCGTCCGCCCGGTGCGCTCATAGTCGATCCGCCTGCCCGGCATCAGGAAGCCGCGCTTCGTCGCGATCGCCTCCATGTTGGTCAGCGCGTCGTCTGAGACCTCGTCCAGCTTGTAACGCTCCTTCAGGTTGTCCGGGTAGCGCGTCCCGAGCACCTTGATGAGTTCAAAGCCGAGGTCCTGCGCGTTCATGACCTCGTCCTTGATGCTGCCGCAGAACGCGAGGTTCAGCCCGACCTGCCGGTCCTCGAATTTGGGCCAGAGGATGCCCGGCGTATCCAGAAGCTGCATGCCGTTCTCGAGCGCGATCCACTGCTTGCCGCGCGTCACGCCCGGCTTGTCACCCGTCTTGGCGCTCCGCTTGCCGGCGAGGCGGTTGATGAACGAAGACTTCCCGACGTTCGGAACACCGACAATCATCATCCGGAGCGGACGGTTCCGCTGCCGGCGGGCGTTCACCTCTGCCTGGATGCCCTCGAGCACCTTATAAAATGCCTTGAGGTTGTCGCCCGACCGCGAGTCCATCGCGAGCACGGAAACAACGCCGGCGCTGTTGCCGGCTCCCTTTGACGCCTTTCCGGTGTCCAGAAGCGCAGCCTTCCACCGCTCGGTCTCGGCCGGGTCCGCGAGGTCCGCCTTGTTCAGGAGAATCAGCCGCGGCTTGCCCTGCGTCAGCTCGTCGATGATCGGGTTCCTGCTGGACACGGGAATCCGGCTGTCCACGAGCTCGACGACCAGATCGACCATCTTGAGGTTCTCGCGGATCAGCTCCCGCGTCTTTTTCATATGTCCCGGATACCAGTTGATGTTGTTGATACTGTCACTCATGTTCGGTTCCCGCGCGCAAGGCCGTACAGCCTTTCTCACGCACTCTAAACTGCCCGTAGATTGCAATACATTACTTATAGTTATATTATTATATTATCTTATCCTCGGCAAGGCGGAAATATCCTTGCTATCAGAAAGGACCGTTCACCGCCATCCATACAATTCAATCTTTGCAACGAAAAAAATCGCCGGAGCTCCGGCGATTTGTTTTCGATTCGTTGCGACCGCACCTTGATTATTTTGCAGTCTTTGCGGTTCTGACCTTGGCAGCCTTGCCGGTTCTCTCGCGCATGTAGTTGAGCTTGGCTCTGCGCACGTGACCCTTTCTGACGACCTCGATCTTTTCAACTCTCGGGGAGTGCAGCGGGAAGGTCTTCTCTACGCCGACACCCTCGGAAAGTCTCCGCACGGTGAACGTCTCGCTGACGCCACCGCCCTGTCTCTTGAGGACGTATCCCTCGAAGACCTGGATTCTCTCTCTCTGACCCTCGATGATCTTGACGTGTACTCTGACCGTGTCACCGATGTTAAAGTCCGGAATGTTGTCTTTCTTGTATTCCTGTGTTACCTGATCAATGATATTCATTCGTTATTCCTCCTTTCCCTCGTAGACGTTCGTTCGCCCTATTGGCCAGAGGACCGCCCGTAATAACTTGTTTAGATTATCACAGTTCATTTTGCAATGCAAGGAGTTTTTTTGCCTCAAATTGCACTTTTGAAAGTACGCGTCAGGCGCGCGGATGTGTCTTATTAAAGACGTCCTTGATGCGGACGTTGGTCACGGACAGGTAAGCGATGCCGACCGACATGTCCTCGAAGCCCATGAGCTCCTGCAGGGTCTTGAGGTCGCCGCCGTTCTGGAGAATGTGCACCGCAAAGCTGTTCCGGAGGACCTGCGGGGTCATCTTCTCCTCGAAGCCCGCCTTGCGCCCATATTCCTTGAGGATCTTCCAGATGCCCTGGCGGGTCAGCGCGTCGCCGCGGAAGTTGATGAAGACGTAGTCGTCGTCCTTCCGCTCGCCGCCCTTGATCGCCGCGTAGGCGACATCGATGTACCGGGTCAGCGCTGCGTGCGCGTAGGAACCGATCGGAACGATGCGGCTCTCGCCTTCGTTATCCTTGAGCGTGACGAAGTTCATCCGGAGGTTGAGGTCCGTAAACTTGAGGCGGACCACCTCGGTGACGCGGGCGCCCGTGCCGTACATGAACTCGAGCAGCGCCTTGTCGCGGATGCCCTTGTGCGAGTTGTCCGGATACTTGAGCAGTTCCTCGACCTCCTCGACCGTCAGGAATTCGATCTGACGTTTGTCGTTCTTGGCGGACTTGATCTTGGAGAACGGGTTCTCGTCTATCTCTCCCATGCTTTCCTTATAATCATAGAAAGCGCGCAGCGAAGAGATCTTGCGGTTGATCGTCGCCTTGGATTTGCTCGCGTTGTTCAGCTCGAGAATATAAGCGACCGCGTCGCTCTCCCGGCACTGTGTGAGCGATTTCCGCCCCCGGCCCTTCATAAAGGTCTCAAAAGCCTGGATGTCCCTCTTATACGCGACGAGCGTGTTTTCCGCTTTGTTCTTGCTGCTCTTGAGGTATTCAATAAAGCTGTCCATGGTGTTCCTTCTTAATAAAATTATCGGTTAACCAGTGATAATTATCGTAGAATGCGCTTGTTAACCAGGCGTTATATCTCCCCCGCACACCGCGCAAAGAGGATGCCGATAACCGTCTTTGCGTCGTAGATTTCCCCGCGCATGACCATCTGAAATAGCTCATCCGGGTCGTACTCATACAGGTCCAGATCCTCCGTCTCGTCGAAGTCGGTCTCGCCCGGCGTGAGGCCCCTGCAGAGGTAGATGTGCAGGAGTTCTCTGTCATAGCCGCAGCTGACGTTGACCGTGATCAGATGGCGGATGTCACTGGCTGTATAGCCGGTCTCCTCGCGGAGTTCGCGCGCGGCGGCCTCGAGCGGGTCCTCGCCCTTGTCGAGCTTGCCGGCAGGGAGTTCGAGCATCTCGCGCTCCATGGATTTGCGGTACTGGCGGACCGTCAGGACCTTGCCCTGGTCCGTGATGGCCAGCATGACCGAACCGCCGTTGTGGTCCACGATATCGCGCTCGGCCGTCCCGCCGTTGACGGCGGTGACAGTATAACGATGGACGTCAAATACCAGTCCGTGGTATACTAATTTGTCATCCAGCGTTTTTTCCTCAAAAGCCATGCCCTTCGCGCGTCATTTGTGACGGAATAAGAGATTATTTGTCTAATTAACAAATAAATATTATCAAAAAAAGTGCGTTTTGCAACAAAAAAAGATGCGGATTTTTACAATTTGAACGATAAAAATCCGCAAAAGTGTGTAAGTTCCGTTAAAACAACTGCCAAACTACAACATACTGTTATCAGTAAAGTCCAAGATGCATAGCGAATGTGTATAAGAGCCTTTGTTTCCATCGCAGCCACGTGGATTCCGAGGCTTTCATGCCAAACGGGACGCCGCCGGAAATGTTGCGCAATAACCCCTCCCGGTATTCGGGCGGAATCGTCTCAAGAGACTGTTCCAACGCAGCGATCCGCATCCGCGCAGTGATCACATCGGGAGCCTCATACTCCGCGCCGGCGACCTCGCGCAGCCGGTTCATGTCACGGATGATCCAGATGCACTGCTCGCGTACCGGCTTGGGCAGAGTGTAATTACTGTGAGATACGATCGGTCGTTCCTTCATGATAAAAAGCCTCATTTCTTCACTGTGAACCAATGATAAGAAATGAGGCTGATTTTGTAAATACCCTTTGCAAATAAAGGGATTGGAATGTCGGATAAAGGCACTGAGTTTACAGATAACTCTTATTCTTGCACGAGCACGGACCGCAATTCCTTGATGCTGCTGTCCAGATCCTGAATGATATTGTTGATGCGGACGAGTTTGTCCTGGGAGATTTTTTTGCCGGTCGCGAGCTCCGCGCTCGACAGAACGTCGCCGATTTCGCTCTCGATCTCCGAGATCTTGTTCCGCAGCATGTGCAGTTCGTCCTTGCTCAGGCCGTAGTCAAACGCGAGGCTGTCGCCGCCGACGGTCGTCTCGCTGGAAGAAAGCTTTTCTCCCGGTTTGAGTTCAAACTCGGAGTTCTCTTCGATGACGATGACCGTCGCGCCGCGGTCGCGGAGCAACTTGGCCAGATTTTTTTTGGACTGCTCTTCGCCATGGACCAGGAAGAACGTCGGGTCCGTCTTGAATGCCTCCGCCCAGTCGAGGAGACCGTTCATGTCGGCGTGCCCTGAGAAGCCCTCGAGGTTGACGATCTCCGCCTTGACCATGACCTCTTCGCCAAAGAGATTGACCGACTCCGCCCCTTCGATGAGATGGCGCCCGAGCGTCCCCTCCGCCTGGTAGCCGACGAAGACGATCGTCGATTTCGGATTCCACAGGTGGTGTTTGAGGTGGTGCTTGATCCGCCCCGCCTCGCACATGCCGCTCGCAGAGATGATGACCTTTGGATGATCGTCCTCGTTCAGTCGCTGCGATTCCTCTGTGGACTGCGTGAAGATGAGATTGCGGAATTCGAGCGGGTGGTCGCCGCGGACGAGATACTCCTGGGTCTTTTCGTCAAAGACAGAAGCATTCTCCTTGAAGACCTCCGTCGCGCGGCTCGCCATCGGGCTGTCGACGTAGACCATGATGTCCTTCAGCTCCTGATATTCCTCCGGGTGCTCGTCGTATAGCTTGTTAAACTCGTAGATCATCTCCTGGGTCCTGCCGACGGCAAAGGCCGGGATGACCACCGTACCGCCGCGCCTGACCGTGCGGAGCACAACGTCGACGAGCTGCTGGATGCTCATCGCGTTCTGCGGATGGAGGCGGTCACCGTAGGTGCTCTCCATGATGATGTAGTCCGCCGACTCGATGAACGTCGGGTCGCGGAGAATCGGCCGGTCCATCACGCCGATGTCGCCGGAGAAGACGATCTTGGTCTCCCCGTCCGACTCCCGTACCCAGAGTTCCGTGATCGCGGAGCCGAGGATGTGGCCCGCCTCGTCGTAACAGATTCGGATCTCGTCGTTGATGTCGATCTTCTGATCGTACTGGATCGGGGTGATCAGCGCGAGCGCCCGCTCGGCATCGTCCACCGTATAAAGCGGCTCAACCGGCTTTTCGCCCTTGCGCTGACCTTTCTTGTTCGCCCACTCCGCTTCTTTCTCGTGGATATAGGCGCTGTCCCGCAGCATGATCGGCAGGAGGTCCGCGGTCGCCTTGGTGCAGTACACCGGTCCGTGGAAACCGCGCTTGACCAGCAGCGGAATCCGGCCGCAGTGGTCGATGTGCGCGTGGCTCAGGACCAGACAGTTGATTTCGGACGGTTCGAACGGGAAGTCCTCGTAGTTGAGTGCGTCCTGGGACTTTCCGCCCTGAAACTGCCCGCAGTCGAGCAGGACCTTGTACTTGTCCGTCTGAAGCAGATGGCACGACCCGGTCACGCCCGTCGTCGCCCCGCAAAACTGAATCTTCATGACTCTCTCCTCCCCCGCCGGCGAATCAATCCGGCGCTCCGGTCAGATAGCTTACGTACGGTAAATTGCGGTACCGCTGGTCGTAGTCGAGGCCGTAGCCGACGATAAAGATGTCGTCGACGGTGAAGCCGATGTAATCCGCCACCATGCCGTTGGTCCGGCGGGACGGCTTATCCAGCATCGTGCAGACCTTGATCGATTTTGGTCCGCGTTCCTTGAACTTTTCAATCAGGTACTGCAGGGTCGTCCCGGTGTCGACGATGTCCTCGATGATGAGGACGCTCTTGTTATACAGGTTGGCCTCGGTATCCAGGGTGATCTTGACGAAGCCGGACGACGTCTGGGCGGAGCCGTAGCTGCTCGCGGAGACGAAGTCGATCGACATGTCGAGGTCGATGTTCTTGATGAGGTCCGCAAACCAGACCACCGAACCGCGGAGCGTACAGATGGCGATCAGTTCCTCGCCCTCGTAGTCCTTGCTGATCTGCGCACCGAGCTCCTTGGCTCTCCTCCGGATCTGATCCTCCGTGAAGAGAATCTCGCCTACTGTCTCTTTCTTTTTTGCCATTTTGTCACCTCACTCTGTTTCTTCGACTGCCTGCTGATTCACCAATTGCCAGATCGCATCGAGGAGTTCCTCGTGCCCGGTCCGTTTTAGGGCCGAGACCGGAAATACCTTGTCCTCCTTGCGGAGGCCGAGCGACTTACGGATGGTCGCGATGGACCGCTGCCGCTCGTTGCCGGAGACCTTGTCCGCCTTGGTCGCGACGACGATGCCGTCCAGCCCGTAATACTTAAGAAAGTCGTACATTTGCACATCCTGCGCGGACGGAGCGTGGTGGATATCCACCAGCTGCACGACCTTGACCAGGTCCTCCCGGTCCGTCAGGTAGGACTCGATCATCTCGCCCCACTTCTCAGTCTCGGACCGCGCGACCTTGGCGAAGCCGTAGCCCGGCAGGTCCACGATCCGGAACGCGTCGTTGATTTTATAAAAGTTGATCGTCCGCGTCTTGCCCGGGCTGCCGGACACCTTGGCCAGGCCCTTCCGCCCCGTGAGGAGGTTCAGCAGCGAGGACTTGCCGACGTTGGACCGCCCCGCGAAGGCGATCTCCGGGAGTCCCGGCGCGGGATATTGGCTGCGCCGCGCCGCGACGGCCTCGAGTTCACTCTTTGTTATCTTCATGCTCCAGCACCTGCTCAAACGCGTCCTCGGCCGTATCGAGGAACGTAAACTCCAGTTTCTTGCGCACCGAAGCCGGGATGTCCTCGATGTCGGACTTGTTGTCCCGCGGCAGCAGGATGCGGGTGATGCCCTGCCGGTACGCTGCGAGGACCTTTTCCTTGATGCCGCCGACCGGCAGGATCTTGCCGCGGAGCGTGATTTCGCCCGTCATCGCGATGTTGCGCGACACGCGGGTATCCGTCAGCGTGGAGAAGAGCGCCGTGCACATCGTCACGCCGGCCGACGGGCCGTCCTTTGGCGTCGCGCCCTCCGGGATGTGGATCTGGATGTCGTAGTCTTTAAACATCTTTTCGTCGATGTTGTATTTGTCCGCGAGCGAGCGGATGTAGCCCATGGCCGCCTGCGCGGACTCCTTCATGACGTCGCCCATCTGACCCGTCAGGATCAGTTTTCCGGTGCCCGGCATCTTGACGGTCTCGATCTGCAGCGTCACGCCGCCGACCGGCGTCCAGGCCATTCCGGTGGTCGTCCCGATCTCCGGTGCGAGGTCGTCGACGTCGTCCCGGAAGATCCGCTTGCCGAGGTAGCTCTCGAGGTTGCCGGCCGTGATGACGTACTGTTTCTTCTTCTCCGTCACGATGCGCTTCGCGACCTTGCGGCACGCGTTCGCGATCTGCCGCTCGAGGTTCCGCACACCGGACTCCCTCGTATAATAGTTGATCATGTCGCGGATCGCGCCGTCCGAGAACTTGAGCTGCTCCGGCTTGATGGAGTGCTCCTTGAGCTGCTTCGGGATGAGGTGGCGTTTGGCAATATTGAGTTTTTCTTCTTCGATGTAGCTCGAAAGTTCAATGACCTCCATGCGGTCGAGCAGCGGCCGCGGAATGGTCGCCGTCGTGTTGGCCGTCGTGATGAACATAACGCGAGAGAGGTCAAACGGGATCTCGAGGTAGTGGTCCGTGAAGTCCTTGTTCTGCTCCGGGTCGAGGACCTCGAGAAGCGCGGAAGCCGGGTCGCCGCGGAAGTCCGCGCCGATCTTGTCGACTTCGTCGAAGAGGAACAGCGGGTTGTTCGTCCCCGCCTCGATGATGTTGTTGATGACGCGGCCCGGAATCGCGCCGATGTAGGTGCGCCGGTGGCCGCGGATCTCGGCCTCGTCCCGTACGCCGCCGAGCGACATGCGCACGAATTCACGGTTGGTCGCCCGCGCGATGGACCGCGCGATGGACGTCTTGCCGACGCCCGGAGGGCCGACGAGGCAGATGATCGGGCCTTTGATGGCCTTGGTCAGGTGGAGCACCGCGAGGTACTCGAGGATCCGCTCCTTGACTTTTTCCATGCCGTAGTGGTCCTCATTGAGGATCTGCTCCGCGCGTTTTATATTGATATTGGTCTTGGACGCCTTGCGCCACGGGAGGTCGAGGATGGTCTCGATGTACGTGCGCGAAACGTTGGCGTCCGGGCTCATCGCGTGCATCTTGGAGAAGCGGTCGATCTCCTTGCGGACCTTCTCGTCGATCTTTTCCGGCAGCTTCAGCTCGTCGAGCGTATCCAGCCACTTGCGGATCTCGTCGTCGGCGTCGTCCGTCTCGCCGAGCTCCTCCTTGATGACGTTCATCTGCTCGCGGAGATAGTATTCTTTCTGCCCGCGCGAGAGGTTCTGCAGGACCTTGTTGTTGATGCGCTTGGAAAGCGCGAGGACCTGGTTCTCGCGGTTGATGATTTCAATCAGATGCTCCATCCTGGCCGAAACGACGTCGATTTCAAGCACGGTTTGCTTGGTGTCGTACGGGACGTCGATCTCGCCGGCGATCAGGTTCGTCAGCCGGACCGCGTTGTCCACGCCGTCGATCAGAGCGCGCGCCGCCGCCTCGCCCTGGTTGCTCATCTCGACGTACTTGAAATACGTCTGCTTGAGCAGGCGGACGAGCGCGATGGTATTGACGCTGTCGTCGATGAAGATGTCATCGCACGGCTCGTAGACGCAACTGAACATGCCGTCCTCGTTGTACATCCGGACGATCCGGATGCGCCGCACGCAGTCCGCCAGCACGCGGACGTAGTCCTCGTGGCGCTTGACGAGCTGCTTGAGGCGGATGAGCACGCCGACTTCGTAGCAGTCCTCCTGGACCGGGTCGTTCACGCCGGTGTCCCGCTGGGTCGCGATCGCGACGAGTTTATCGCCGTTCATCGCGACTTCGATGGACTTGAGCGACTTGTCCCGTCCGATGTCAAACCCGACGATCGTGTCCGGGAAGAACGTCTGCCCTCGCAGCGGCACGAACGGGGTCCTGTTTTCAAATTCGTTCTCTATGCGTTCCATGGTTCCCTTTCTATGTGATAAAGACATGTAAGCGGCATGCGTAAAGAATACACATACCGCTTTGACATCCCTTGATTATGCGCCTTTTTTGCTCTCCTTGACCAAAAGCGGTTCGCCGGATTCTACTGTCTCTTTTGTGATGACGCACTTGACGACGCCGTCCATCGACGGCAGGTCGTACATGATTCCGGTCATCATCTTTTCAAAGATGCCCCGGAGCCCGCGCGCTCCCGTCTTCATCGCAAGCGCCTTTTGCGCGATGGCTACGACCGCGTCGTCCTCGACGACGAGCTCGACGCCGTCCATGTCGAACAGGATCTGGTACTGCTTGATCAGGGAGTTCTTTGGCTCCTTCATGATCCGGACGAGCGCGTCCTCACTGAGTTCGGACAGCGCCACGATGACCGGCAGCCGGCCGATCAGCTCCGGAATCAGCCCGAACTGGAGGAGGTCCTCCGGCTCGACCCGGAGCAGGATATCCTTGTCCTTGGAGAGGTCCGGGCCGTCGTTGTCGGAGTTAAAGCCGATGACCTTGCTCCCGAGCCGCCGGCGGATGATCTTGTCCAGACCCGTGAACGCGCCGCCGCACAGGAACAGTACGTCCTTGGTGTCGAAGTGAATGAACTCCTGCATCGGGTGCTTGCGGCCGCCCTGCGGCGGGACGTTGGCCACGGTGCCCTCGATGATCTTGAGGAGGGCCTGCTGGACGCCCTCACCGCTGACGTCACGGGTGATGGAGACGTTCTCCGATTTGCGCGCAATCTTGTCGATTTCGTCGATATAAATGATGCCCTTTTGCGCCCGCTCGAGGTCGCCGTCCGCCGCCTGATACAGGCGGAGCAGGATGTTCTCGACGTCCTCGCCGACGTAACCGGCCTCGGTCAGCGTCGTCGCGTCCACGATGGCGAACGGGACGTTGAGGATCCGCGCCAGCGTCTGCGCGAGCAGCGTCTTGCCGCTGCCCGTCGGCCCCAGCATCAGGATGTTGCTCTTGCTGATCTCGACGGTTTCTTTCTTTGGCTTGCCGGCGTTCGCTTCGAGGTGCCGGATCCTTTTGTAGTGGTTGTACACCGCCACGGCGAGGGTCCGCTTGGCGTCGTCCTGCTCGATGACGTAGTCGGACAGTTCCTTGGCGATCTCGCGAGGCTTCGGAAGCTTGCCAAGCGACTCCGGCAGCACCGCGCTCTGTTCCTCTTCGTTGATGATCTGGTAGCAGAGGTCGACGCACTCATTGCAAATATAGATGTCGGGCGGCCCGACGATCATGCGGCGCACCTGCGAATTCGTCTTTCCGCAGAACGAGCACCGTACATCATTGTTCTTTTTTGCCAATTGCGTTCTCCCCTATCTGTTCACAAGTACCCGGTCGATCAGGCCGTACGCGACGGCCTCCTCGGCCGACATGTAATAGTTCCGGTCGGTGTCCTTTTCGATCTCCTTGATGTCCTTGCCGGTGTTCTCCGAAAGGATCCGGTTGAGGCGCTGCTTGAGCTGCACGATGTGCTCCGCGTCGATGATGATATCGCTCGCCTGCCCCGACGTTCCGCCGAGAGGCTGATGGATCATGATCTCGGCGTTCGGAAGCGCGAAGCGCTTGCCCTTGGTGCCCGCCGACAACAGGAACGCGCCCATGCTGGCCGCCATGCCGATACAGATTGTCGAAATGTCCGGCTTGACGTACTGCATGGTATCGTAGATGGCGAGCCCGCCCGAGACCAGTCCGCCCGGGGAGTTGATGTAGACATTGATGTCCTTCTCCGGGTCCTCCGCCTCGAGGAACAATAACTGGGCCACGACAACGCTGGCCAGCCGTTCGTCGATTGTCTGGTCGATGAAGATGATCCGGTCCCTGAGCAGGCGGGAGTAGATATCGTAACTCCGCTCGCCCGCTCCGGTCTGCTCTATGACATAAGGAATCAGGCTCATACTATTTCTCTTCCTCTGCCGGCGCTTCTTCCTTTGGCTGCGGCGCCGTGATGACAGCCTTATCATACAGGAGGTCGATCGCCTTACGCGTCAGGACGTCCTGCTTGAAATACTTCATGCTCTCTTCGCCCAGGGCCTTGCGGACGTCCTCTGCGCTCTGTCCGTACTGCTCGCCGAGCGCCTTCAGCTCGTCTTCGATCTCCTCCTCGGTCGCCTCGAGTTTCTCCTGGTTGACGATGCCGCGGAGCAGGATCCGGGTCTTGACGCGGCGGGCTGCCTCAGGCATGACGGAGGCTTTCATCTCGTCCGCGGTCTGGCCCATGTACTCGAGATATTTGTCGAAGCTGAGTCCCTGGTATGCGAGCTGCTGGGCCATCTCGTTCATCATGCGGTCCGCCTCGTCCTCAACCATCGGTGCCGGCGTCGCGATGTCGTTCGCGTCAGCGACTTTGCTGATGATGCTGTCCTTAATGAGGTTGACC
The DNA here is from genome assembly GCA_017433975.1 of Mogibacterium sp. Taxonomy (GTDB): domain Bacteria; phylum Bacillota; class Clostridia; order Peptostreptococcales; family Anaerovoracaceae; genus RGIG2439. The sequence continues at coordinate 13,624 of JAFRGD010000022.1, forward strand.
GCGCTCGCGTCCGCGTCCTTCTGCAGTTTGGCGCGGAGGTCCGCCTTGTACTCTTCCAGCGTTTCAAACTCGCTCACGTCGCTCGCGAGGTCGTCGTCGATCTCCGGCAGGATCTCGCTCTTGATCTCGTGGATCTTGCACTTGAACACCGCGTCCTTGCCCTTGAGGTTGTCCGCGTGATAGTCGTCCGGGAAGCGAACGATGACGTCTACTTCCTCACCGGCGTCCTTGTCAACGAGTTGCTCCTCAAAGCCAGGGATGAACTGGCCGGAGCCGAGCTTGAGATCGAAGTTCTCTGCCGAACCGCCGTCAAACGGTACGCCGTCCACGGAGCCGACGAAGTCGATGATCACGGTGTCGCCGTCCTGCGTCTTGCGGTCGGTCACCGTCTCCATTCTCGACTGGGATTTCTGGACTCTCTTGAGCTCGTTCTCGACCTCTTCGTCCGTTACTGTATAGTCAACGCCCTCGACCTCGACGCCGAGATAATCCTTGACCTCAACCTCCGGGAAAACCTCTACCGTGGCCGTGACCTTGACGTCACTGCCCTTGGCCATCTCGTCCAGGGCGATTCGCGGCGCGTCGATGACCTCGAGGTCCAGTTCCTTGAGCGCGTTCGGATATTCCGCCTGCAGGAGCGTGTTGAGCGCTTCGTCCCAGAATACGCCTTCACCGTAGTAATTCTCGATGATCTTGCGCGGCGCCTTGCCCGGGCGGAAGCCGTCGATCCGGAAGCGGTCTTTGTTCTTTTTGTACGCGTCAACGACTGCGTTCTCGAATTCCTCCGCGCTGAACACGATGGAGAACTTCACTTCGTTTCCCTCTTTTGAGATAAGATTCGTCTTCATTCTATTCCTCCTAAAAAATTATTTACCGTCATATTCCTCGAGAAAGCCCCGCTGGAGCTTGGATGCGTTCTCCGCCTCGAGGCCGTATTTGTCCGCGATCGAAAGCGCGACGTCCCGGAAGTCCTCCTCGTTGCCGTGGTACCACTCGAGCTCCATTTCCATGATGTCGCTCTTGCGCTCCCGGCCCGCGACCGTCCCGACGTCGAACGAAAGCGCGCTGATGGACAGGCCCGTGTCGACTTTGACCATCTGGCGGGTGAAATCCATCTCGACCGTCTTAACCAGCGGTTTGTGCCCCGCTGCCTGGAACAGTACGTCGTAAGCGTCGCTCGACTCAAAAACGTCGATATTCGGGTTGTCCGCAAAGGCTTCGTCGTTGATAACCAGATTGAATTCCTCTCTCGAGTGCAGACCGTTCTCGACGTTGCCGGCCCATTTGATGGTCGCAGTGATTCGGTCGTTCTCACGCCGGATCCGGTAGGCGATGCCCGCCCGCCGCAGATCCTGTTCCTCGGTGTCAAAATAGACCGCATGCATCTCGATCTCCTCGATCTGGCTCCGGTTGATGAAATGATCCAGCAGCGGGTCATTGATGATCTCATGGATCAGCCGGATGTCGTCGATGCGGTATTTAAACTCGGTTTCCATTATAAACCTCACAGCAGATTAGTTTTTAACTAATATATTGTATAAAAAAAGCGCAACTTTGTCAATTTTCGCATTTCTCCGGCCGATTACTCGCCGATGCGGCGGACTTCGATCCGCGCGCTCTTGCCCTCGAGGAGTTTGTTCGTCATTTTGAGGAAGTTGTCCGAGAGGTCGCTGGCGTAATAGCGGTCGGCGCCGTCGTTCGGTCCGGCGAGCAGATCGCGGTCGCGCAGCACGTCCGCGGCCTCCTCGATGACCTCCGCGCTGGAGTTATACAGTACGAGTTCCGGATAGAGGCGCATGATGTTGCTCGCGATCATCGGGTAGTGCGTGCAGCCGAGGATCAGGCGGTCAAAGTCGTTGTGCGCGACGAAGTCGTCCATGTAATACCGGATGGTGAGGTCCATGATGTCGTTGTCGATGATCCCCTCCTCGATCAGCGGAACGAAAGCCGGACAGGCCAGGCTGTACGTCCGGATGCTGCTGTCGATGGCCTTGATGTGGCGTTCATAAACACCGCTGTTGATCGTAACCTTGGTCCCGATGATTCCGACGCTGCGGCCGCCGTCCTCACAGACGCGGCGCGCCGTCGGCTCGATGACGCCGAGAATCGGAATGTCCGGATACCGCTCCCGAAGGAGGTCCAGCGCCATCGCCGTCACCGTGTTGCAGGCGATGACAATCATCTTGACGTCCTGGCTGACCAGATAATCCACGATCTCGACGGCAAACTCCCGGATCGTCTCCGGGGACTTGGACCCGTACGGCGTACGGGCGGTATCGCCAAAATATATGACCCGTTCGTTCGGCAGTCTGCTGTTCAAAATCGGGATGCTCGTCAAACCGCCGAGGCCGGAATCAAAAAACCCAATCGGTCTGTTGTCCATGACTCGTCCTTCCTTTGAAAAGAAAGTATCTCAGTGCGGTACAATGGGGACGGTTCCGTCTGACAACACCTCATTGCAATGTTGCCAAACGGAACCGTCCCCACTGCCGTAACCGTGGTGCGGATAATAGGATTCGAACCTACACGGCTGTTAACCACACGGACCTGAACCGTGCGCGTCTGCCAATTCCGCCATATCCGCATATCAGGCGTGCCCATTCATATCCGGCACGCCGTTATTATACACCATTCAAAATGGCTTGTAAACCACCGACTGAAATTAGTCTTCGTCGTCCTCGTCCATCTCCGCCATGATCGCGTCGAGCTCGGCAGCCGCCTTGTTGAACTCGTCCTCATCGTCGATGTCGATGATCTCGAAGGAGTCGTCGTCGATGTCCTTGTATCCGTAGATATAGATGTCCTCGGAATCATCGAGCGGTTCGAGCGCGATGTACTCCTTGTCCTTGACCTCAAATACGCCGAAAATCACGCAATCGACAGCCGTACCGTCGTCGAACTCCAGCGTTATGATATCCTCTTCCTCTTCGTCCGGTGCGTTGTTCTTGATCTGATCAGCCATATCTCCATCTCCTTTTCTAAGATACTTGGATAGTTTAACACGATTCTTTTGAAATATCAAGTACTACTTTTTCGCTCCTGAAAGTAGTTCATGATACTCTCGGCCGCCTTGCGGTTCATGCCCGGAACCGCGAGCAGTTCCTCGTACGTGGCGTGTTTGATCGCCTCCACACTCTTGAAGTGCGCGAGGAGCTCGCGGCGCCGCGCCGGTCCGATGCCCGGGATCTCTTCGAGCGCGGACCGCGTCACCCGGTTGCCGCGCAGGCTCCGGTGGTATGTGATGGCAAAGCGGTGGACTTCCTCCTGGATGTTGCCGGCATAGCTGTACAACAGTTTGTCTCCGGCGAGCGGGAGCTCGTGCCCGTCGGAAAAGACCGCTGCCCGCGTCCGGTGCGCGTCGTCCTTCGCGAGGCCGACGACCGGAATCGGGACGCGGAACGCGTCCACGACTTTTTTGACTGCGTGCACCTGCCCGAGGCCGCCGTCGATAAAGAAGACGTCCGGATAGCGGTCAAAGCCCGCGTCTCCCGCCTTTGCGCGCTTGAGCCGCCGGTACAGGACTTCCTGCAGACTGCCGTAATCGTCGCCTTCGGCGGTTTTGACCTTAAACTTGCGGTAATCGTTCCGCAGCGGCTTGCGGCCCTCATAGACGACCATTGCGGCGACGGTGTCGACGCCGTTGGTATTCGAAATATCGTACGCCTCGACGCGGTACTCGCGGTCGTCCCCTTCTTCGATCGGGACGACGGTGATTCCGTCCGCCGCAGCCGCCTCGAGAATCAGCTCGGTCATCCGGTCCCGGAGCGCGTTCCGCCGGCTCGCCTCCCGCTCGGCCCGCTCATCCAGCGACTTGACCAGTTCGAGCGAGTCGGCCTTGGCGAGTTCCAGCACCGCGCGCTTCTCGCCGCGTTCCGGTACTGTAATCTTCGTCTTGTGCGCCGTGTCCGTTCCGGATGCGGCATTATCCGCGTTGATCCGGTTCAGGAGCTCCGTCAGCAGCGCCTCGTCGGGCACATGATTGGCGAGGAGCACCTCCCGCGGCAGCCGGATGCTTTCGGTATATACCTGCTTGATGAAAGCCGGAATCAGCTCCTCCGCGCTCTCCGCGCCGCTGTCGTTCATATGGATCACTTCGCGGCCGATGAGCTTGCCGTCGCGGACGCGGTACTGCGAAACCATCGTGTTCCGCTCCGTCCGAAGCGGGATCAGGATGTCGATGTCGCGGTCGGCCTGCATCATCGCGCGCTGGGTCTCCCCGAGCGAGCGGAGCGACCGGATGTAGTCCCGGCAGGTCGCCGCCTCCTCGTAGTTGAGTTCCTCCGCGGCTTCGTTCATCCGGGTCTCGAGCGCCTTGATCAGCTTGGCGTCCCGCCCCTCGAGGATGTCGGTGATCTCCCCGATCATGGCCGCGTATTCCTCCCGGTCCACCGCACCGATGCAGACGCCCTTGCACTTTCCGATGAAATAATTGAGGCACGGCCGCGCGTTCTCCGGAAAGCGCTGCGTCTTGCACCGCTTCAGCGGGTACATGTCCCCGATCATCCGGATCATCTGCCACACAGCGGTCCCGTCCGTATACGGTCCGAAGTATCGGTTCTGGCCGCGCTTCAGCTGCCGTGTCTTGAGGACCCGCGGAAACTCCTCGGACACCGTGATTTCGATGAACGGGTAGGATTTGTCGTCCTTAAGAAGAATATTGTACTTCGGCAGGTATTTCTTGATCAGATTGCATTCCAAAATGAGAGCCTCCATCTCGGTCGCGCACTTGATATAGTCGAACTCGGCTATGTTGGCGACCATGGCTCTCACCTTTGGGTCGTGTCTGGCGGTATCGCGGAAGTACGACCGCACGCGGTTGCGCAGGTTGATCGCCTTTCCGACGTAGATGATCTCGCCCAGACTGTCTTTATGCATGTAAACCCCCGGCGTCGTCGGGAGTTTTTTCAGTTCATCCTCGATTACGAACATCGGTCATTCCCTGCGATCCCGGTTGTCCGTCGTATACGTATAGGTACCGGAATACGTCCAGTTCCGGCGCATGCGGTCGTCTTCGAGTTCCTTCTGACGGAGCGCTTCCTGCCGGATTTTTTCCTTGCGGCGCGCCGCCCGCTCGCGGGCCCGTTTGCGGCTCGCGATCGCGTTCCACAGCATCAATATCAGGACGATGGCCAGGATCGAGCCGATGGCGATCGTCGCGTTGTTGGAGATGTAAATATACGAAGGATACCAGCCGACCGGAACGTCCTCCTTGACGACGAGGTCCACCGCTCCCTTCCGCTCGCCGGCGACGTAGATCACGTATTCGCCGACCTTGTCCCCCGCGGTGAGCGGCGCACGGACGCCGTGATACAGTTCGACCTGCGTCGTGACGAGCTCGTCGCTCCCCTCGCGCGGGATGTAAACGTAGCCCTTGCGGGCGGTGTACACCGGCACGCGCGTCTTGATACCGCCGCGGACCTTGACCTTGCCCTCCTCACGGTCTTTTTTGACGATGACTTTCTTGGTCACGTTGGAAAAGCCGTAGTTGAAGAGCGCCTTGGCGTCGATGGATGTGCTCCCGGGCGGTTCGACGAGCATGATAACGATAATATTCATATCGTCAACCCACGCCGTCCCGATATATCCGCTCTTTCCATCGTAAACATTGGAAATGCCCTTAATTCCGTAATACGATCCGCTGTAGGAAATCCCGTCAAACTGCAGCGGATTGGTCGTCATGATGGTCCGCGCCCCGTGTTTGTTCGTCTTTGGCAAGGTGTACGTCGTACTGCCCATGATCTTGTAGATCTTGTCGTACCGCATCGCAGCAGAAAAGATCACCGAGACGTCCCGGGCGGTCGAATACTGCTCGGTGTTGAACCCGCCGGTCACGTTGTGGAAGCGGGTCTCCAGCAGCCGGAGTTTCTGCGTCTTGGCGTTCATCTCCGCCACGGCCTGCTCATGCGACCCGCAGAAATGAATCGCCAGCGTAATGGCAGCCTCGTCCGAGTCCTGCAGCAGCATCGCATACAGTAGCGCCTCGACCGTGACCTCCTCGTCCTTTTCGAACATGTCACCGCGCTTGGCGGCCTCCCGCGGCACCTTGACTTTCTTCTGATAGTCCTCCTCGTTCTCGATCTTATCGACAAAAACCATGGCGGCCATGATCTTTTCCGGCCCGCTGATGGTCAGCTTGCGCTCGGAGTGGTAGTCGTAAATGATCTCTCCCGTCGAGCCCGAAATGACGAGGGCTGCGCCGGCGTCGACCTCCGGCGCCGCACCGGTTTGCGGTACATCAAAACCGATGGTGGTCCAACCCACCAATGCCATCAGCAGGGACATTGTGACCACCATCAGCTTATTCCTGATATGACGATTACTCTGTCTATCCGTCGGTTTCGTTCTCATTCGCCGGCTTCAAAACTCCTTCATGGTATTATGCTTGAATTATGCGTTCTCCTGTTCAAACCGCTTCATGTAGTCGATCAGCGCCTCGACGCCCTCGATCGGCATCGCGTTGTAGGTGCTCGCGCGCATGCCGCCGACAATGCGGTGGCCGGCGAGGTTGATCATGCCCTCGGCCCTTGCGCCCGCGATGAATTTCTTGTCGAGGTCCGGGTCGCCGGTGACGAAGGTGATGTTCATAAGCGAGCGGTCCTCCTTGGCGACGGTGCCCTTGAACAGTTTGCTCTGGTCGAGGTAATCGTAGAGCAGCTGCGCTTTCTGAACGTCGAGCTCGTGCATCTTGGTGACGCCGCCGATGCGCTTAATGTGTTTGAACACCTCGCCCGCGATGTAGATCGGGTAGCACGGCGGAGTATTGTACATCGAACCTTTGGACGCGTGGGTCTTGTAATCCAGGTAAATCGGCGTGTTGGCCGGGGCGAAGCCGACGAGATCCTTGCGCACGATGACGATCGTCACGCCCGCTGGCGCGACGTTCTTTTGCGCGCCGGCGTAAATCAGACCGAACTTGCTCACGTCGATCTCCTCGGACAGGATGCAGGACGACATATCCGCGACGAGCAGGTGGTCGCCGACGTCCGGAATCTCGTTGAAGTGCGTCCCGAAAATCGTGTTGTTGTAGCAGATGTAGACATAGTCCACGTCCGGCCGGATGTCCTCCGATTTGAACTTTGGAATGTAAGAATATTTGTCCGCTTCGGAGCTCGCGAGAACGCGGATGTCACCGAATTTGCAGGCCTCTTCATAGGCTTTCTTGGCCCAGTTGCCGGTGAGCACGTAGTCCGCCTTGTGCGAGTTGCGGAGCAGGTTGATCGGTACCATCGAGAACTGCAGCGTGCCGCCGCCCTGCAGGAACATCACGTAATAATTGTCCGGAATGTTCATCAGGTCGCGCAGGTCCTGCTCGGCGTCATCGATGATCTTTTGAAACTCCGGGGATCTGTGGCTCATCTCCATGACCGACTCGCCCGTTCCGTTGTAGTCGAGCATCTCGGCCGCAGCCTTCTCGAGAACCTCGACCGGAAGCACCGAAGGGCCCGCGGAGAAATTATATACTCTATTGCTGGTTGTCATTAGGAATACCTCCATGTATGCCATATATAGATACTGCGTAAATTATACCACCCCATACATTGAAAGTAAACCAGAACAATGCTATACTAAATATAGGAAACCGCTACTGTTATCAATAGGAGGAATGACATGGATCCATATCTGATTGGGACTTTAAATAATATTTCGCCGGTCGGCCTTGGCAAGCTCACCGACGGCTTCAAACTGACCGTCGACGTCGCGCAGGCGAACGGCATCATCGTCCGCAGCTTCAAGATGCACGACATGGACTTCTCAGACAACCTGCTCGCCATCGGCAGAGCCGGCGCCGGCGTCAACAACATCCCTCTCGAGCGCTGCGCGGACCAGGGCATCGTCGTCTTCAACGCGCCGGGCGCCAACTCCAACGCGGTCAAAGAGCTCGCCATCGCGGGCATGATCATGGGCGCGCGCAACATGTACGAAGGCATCTCCTGGGGCCAGACCCTCACCGGGGACGTCGCAACAGAGGTTGAGAAAGGCAAAAAACAATTCGCCGGCACCGAGATTTCCGGCAAGACGCTCGGCGTCATCGGCCTCGGCGCCATCGGCGCCAAAATCGCGAACGCAGCGGAGGCGCTCGGCATGAAGGTCGTCGGCTACGAAGCCTTCAAACCGCACCCTTGCCTGACCGCTGACGTCAAGCTTTACGACAGCGCGGAGGAGATGGTCCCGGAATGCGACTTCGTAACGATCCACGTCCCGTCGCTTCCGACCACCAAGGGCATGGTCAACAAGGACCTCATCGCCAGGATGAAGGACGGCGTGATTTTCATGAACTACGCCCGCCCGGACCTCATCGTCGTCGACGACGTCGTCGAAGCCCTCGAGTCCGGTAAGATGCGCAAATACATGACCGACCTGCTCGAGCCGGAGTACATCGGAAAGAAAGGCATCGTCGCGACGCCGCACCTCGGCGCGTCCACCGAAGAGGCCGAGGACAACTGCGCGGTCATGGCCGTCGAGGAAGTCATGGACTACCTGCAGTACGGTAACGTCCGTTGCTGCGTCAACCTGCCGAACCTCACCGTCGCACCTGTCGCCGGCACCAAGAGAGTCTGCGTGATTACCAAGGGCCTCAAGTTCTCCGTCGACAACCTCATCGCGGAGGCCGTCGGCGCGGACAACATCGTCGCGCTCCAGAGCAACAACCGCGTCGGCTTCGCCGAGAGCCCATACGAGTATACCATCGCTTTGGTCAAGGACTCCGCTGACCTCTCCGCCGCCGCGGCGATCGCAGGCGACGGCGTCCTCCGCGTCCGCGTCCTTTAGTTCACGCAATTAAAGAGGACGGTTTCCGGTGCTGCCGGGAACCGTCCTTTTTCATTCTTTATTCGTTACGTTATTCAGTTCAGGATATCTACGTCCGTCATCATCAGGTCCTGGAATTGCCCCTGCGTCGCGATATCGAAGACCCCCTCGACGATGATTTCCTCCTCTTCCTCCGGAAAGTCGTCCGGATACCGGTATTGCTCTTTGGGAATGATCTGCACGACCACGGTGCAGCACTGCGTGGCGTCCGTGTTGAGGCAGCCGTAGATGACACTCCCGTCCTCGTCTTCGCCCAGCACAAAGGTCCCTTTGAGGCGGATCGTCTTACCTACGTATTCGTCCGGTTCGGCAGCCATGTTGAAAAGCTCCGCAACCGTCATCGTACTGTTCAGCGGCGACAGATCCAGATAGACGTCCTCTGTTCCAGGCTCTTCCGCAAGGTCCTCCGCAATGTCGGCCGGACCGTCTTCCTCTTCTTCAATCGCTTCCGGCGCCACGGTTTCCTGGCCGGCACTTGCCTTACTGTCCCCCGCTCCGCAACTGCAGAGCAGGACCGCAATCAGCAGAACCGTCACGAGCGGTGCAGCAGCCGGACGTTTCCCGCGTCGGAGTGCCCCGACCAGCCAGCAGACGAAGAACGCCGCCGCGTCGACCGCAACGATCGTCGAGCCGACCGGCGTCTCACAGACGACGGAGATGATCATGCCGAACAACGCGCAGCACACCGAAAGCGCCGCGGAAAAGATCGTCACGGAGCGGAAGCTGTCAAAGATCCGCATCGCGGACAGCGCCGGAAAGACGACCAGCGCAGAGATCAGCAGCGCACCGACCAGGTTCATCGCGAGGACGATGATCACCGCGATGATCACCGCGATCAGCAGATTGAGGCGGTCCACGTTGTTCCCGCTCGCCCGCGCGAAGTCCTCGTCAAAGGTCACATCAAAGATTCTGTTGTAGAACAAAACGAACAGTACGATCACCGCGAGCGACAGGATGGTGCAGACCCACACGTCTGACCTCGACAGCGTCAGGATCGACATCGACCCGAACAGCGTGGTGCAGACGTCCCCTGAGAGGTTCGCGGAAACCGGAAAGATATTCATAATCAGATAGCCGAAGGCCATCGCACCGACCGAAACCATCGCGATGGCTGCGTCGCCATTCACCCGGGTCTTCCGGCCGGTCCGGAGGAGCAGGACCGCCGCGGCGATCGTTACCGGCAGGATGAGCAGCATGTCGTTCGTCAGATGCATCACGCTTGCAACTGCCATCGCGCCGAACGCCACGTGGGAGAGCCCATCTCCGATGAACGAGAACCGCTTCAGTACCAGCGTCACCCCGATCAGCGCGGAGCAGAGCGCGATCAGCACGCCCACGATTACCGCATACCGGACGTACGAGTAATGTAGATACGTAATAAATGTCGCTATCATCGTCCGATCTCTCCTTCCGCCGCAAGCACCGCCTTGCCGAGGTCGCTCTCGAGGTACTCGCGTTTCGTTCCATAGAAGATTTGTTTTCCGATATGCAGGACGTGTTCCGCGTACCGGAGCGAGGCTGTCACGTCGTGCGAGATCATGATGACCGTCACACCGGACGCATAGAGTTCATATATCAACTGGTACATCTCCGCCGTCGCGTGCGGGTCGAGGCCCGAGATCGGCTCGTCGAGGATCAGGACCCGCTGCATCGCGCAGAGCGCCCGCGCGAGCAGAACGCGCTGCTGCTGCCCGCCGGAGAGGTCCCTGTAGGACCGCTTCGCGAGGTCCTGGATGTCCATCCGCTCCATGCTGTCCGCCGCGAGCTGCTTCTCCTCTTTGTTGTAGAAGAAGCCGTTCTTCCGCCGGCCCTGGCAGCCCGACAGGACGACCTCCCGCACCGACGCCGGGAAGTCCTTCTGGACGTCCGTGTGCTGCGGCAGGTATCCGATGCCGCGCTGCGTCAGCCCGCCCGTGAGCTCGACCGTCCCGCCGAGCGGCGGCACGAGGCCGAGCAGCGTCTTGATCAGGGTCGACTTGCCCGAGCCGTTCTCACCGACGATGCAGAGATAGTCCCCGGCTTTGACGGTAAAGGAAAGACCCTTCAGAATGGGCTTTCCCTCGTAACCGAGCGTCAGGTCCTTGCAGACGATCAGCGGTGCTTTATTGTTTTTCTTGTTTTCTACTGTCATTGCTTCAATGGTCTCCTCAAAAGAAGGTTTATGAGGTCGCTTTCTTCAGTACCTCGAGGTTGTTCCGCATGCGGTCGAGATAGGTCTCGTCCCCGCTGCCCTCCCGGTAGGACTGCATGTCGTCGAGGATCAGAATCTCCTGATCCTTGTCCTGCGTCGTCTCGATGATCGTGCGGCTGATCCGTTCGCCGTTCGCGCTCTCCGCGATCACATACCGGAGCCCGAGTTCGTCCACTTTGGACGCGAGAAAGCGGATCGTCTCAAAGCTCGCCTCGCTCTCCGCGGAGCACCCGACGAACGCCGCGTAATACGACAATCCATAGTCCTCCAGCATGTACCGGAATGGAAAGCGGTCCCCGAAGACTAGTGTCTTGTTCTTCGCCTGGGAAAGCGCCGCCTCGTACTCCGCGTCCAGCGCCTGCATCTCTCCGATCAGCGCCGCCGCGTTCTCGTTATATGTGTCCGCGTGGTCCGGGTCGATTTCCACAAGTGCCACGCCGATGTCGCCGGTGATCAGCTCCGCGTTCCGGAGCGACAGCCACACGTGCTCGTCGTATTCTTCTTCCTCTCCCTCTTCTTCGGTCACGGTCATGCCTTCGATCTCCTCCTCCGTCACCGCGCGGTCCCCGACCGAATCCATCATGCGGATCACGACCATGTCCGGGTTTGCGTCCTCCCGGAGCGCGTCCTCGATCCACTGATCCGACGCGCCGCCGACGTAGACCAGCATGTCGCAGTTTTTAACCGTCGCGAGGTCGCGGGCCGTCGGCTGATAGCTGTGAAAGTCCACCCCGTTATCCATAAGTAGGATCAAGGAGACGTCGTCGTCCTGCAACCGCTCTTCGCCGAGGACCGACCGCGTCCAGCTGTACGCCGGAAAGATCGTCGTCACGATGGTGATCTGCCCGGATTCATCCGAAGCGCCGTCCTCCGTACCGCCTGCCCCGTTCGTGCCGCAGGACGCCAGCAAAACCAGCATTAGGAACATCGAAACAATCACCTTGACCGTGTTAAATCCATTATGCTTCTTCATTTCTGTCCCTTTCCCGCATCCAGCCGCTAAGCCTGCCGGCATTCCTCGCAAAGCCCGTAGAACACCGTCCGGAACGGGTTCATCTGAAAGCCGTGCTCCGCAAGCAGGTGCGCCTGGATCGTTTCGAGGTCGTGGCAGTGCAGGTGAATCAGCTTGCCGCATTTGTCGCACTTGCAGTGGAAGCACGCCTGCCCCGCGTGCGCATCCGCGCCGACGTATTCAAAGCACGCCGGACTCGACGCGTCGATGGTGTACTTGTTCACGAGCCCCTCGTCCACAAGTTTCTCCAGCTGCCGGTAGACCGTCGTCATGCCGGTCCGGCTCCCCTGCTCCGCGAGCCGCCGGTACACGTCGTTGACCGTGATGTGCCCGCCGGCCATCGACCGCAGGCACTCTGTCAATTCGTCCCGCTGCCGGGTATGATAATTCGCTTTTCTCTTCTCGCTCATCGTTCCTTCTCCATCGCTGCGGGATGGTCGCTTGCGATTCCCGCTTTTCGAATTTGAAAACCGTTTCCATTTTACTCGCTCGACCGGTCTCAGTCAACCGAATTTGAAAATGATTCTCATTTTGTACAGAGCAAAAAAAGACATCGGGGATGCCTCCCCGATGTCTTTGTGATTCATTGAAAAAATGTTTTAGTACACGTACTTCTGCAGGCGGTCGAACGCCTCCTGGATGCGAGAGAGAGGCAGCGCCAGGTTCAGGCGGATGTAGTACCCCTCCTTGAACGGCCGCCCGTCCTGCCACGCGACGCCGACGTCCCAGCCGGCCTTCAGCAGGTCGTCCATCGACTTTCCGGTCCGCTTGCACCACTTCTCGCAGTCGAGGAAGAGCATGTATGTCGCTTCCGGCCGTGTCGTCTCAAAGTCCGGCATGTTCTTCTCAAGGTAGTCGCAGGTGAACTGTACGTTCTCCGAAAGCACTTCCTTGAGCTCGTCCGCCCATTCCATGCCCTCCTCCGTGTACGCGCCGAGGAGCGCGTGCATCGAGAGCACGTTCATCGAGTGGTAGTGGCTCTTTGCGGACGTCTTCCGGACGTTCCTGCGGATCTCATCGTTATAGATGACGTGATAGCTCCCGATCAGCCCAGCGAGGTTGAAGGTCTTGCTCGGCGCGTAAAGCGCGACCGTCCGGTTCCGCGCGTCGTCGTTCAGCGACTGGAACGGGATGTGTTTATTCCCGAAGAGCAGAAGGTCCGACCAGATCTCGTCCGAGATCACGATGCAGTCGTTCTGCCGGTAAACCTCGGCCGCCTGCTCCATCTCTTCGTGGGTCCAGGCGCGGCCGCATGGGTTGTGCGGGTTGCAGAAGACCGCGATCTTGATGTTGTTCTCCTTGATCTTACGGTCCATGTCCGCGAAATCCATGCGCCAGATTCCGTCCGCGTCCTGATACAGATCACTGTGGACGATTTCGTAGCCGGCGCCGGTGATGCTGCCCGTGAAACCAACATACGTCGGCCGGTGGACGAGCACTTTGTCACCCGACTGCATGTACGCGTTCAGTACCGCGACCAGCCCGCCGAGCACGCCGTTCTCGTAGCCGATATGCTTCGGTTCCATCCCCTCCACGCCGTTACGGACGCGGTGCCAGTCGATGATCTTCTGGAAGTATTCGTCACGCGGCATGAAATACCCGAACAGCGGATGCCGGACGCGGTCCGCGATCGCCTCGGTCAGTACCGCCGGCGCGTTAAAGTTCATATCTGCGACCCACATCGGGATCACGTCGAAGCCTTCCTTCGGCGGCTCCGGCGCAAAGCCCGGAATCTTGCCGAGCCCGTCCACGGCGAGCGCGTCCATCCCGCGGCGGTCGATGATCGATTCAAAGTCGTATTTCCGCATCGTTCGTCCCTCCTGAATAATCCATTTCTCACGCGGTTTAGGTCACTTGCTGTTATTATTATACAAAAGGATTCCGCGATGGAAAAGCGCATTTTGTATTCTATAAGAAACATTGCTTTTTCGGGGAGAATCAAGTATAATAACACGTCAGGAACGTCGTTTCCCGTTGGGAAACCGAACCGCTGAATCACGGCTGATGACTTCCGCTTTCGGCAGAAATTGTCAGTATTTTATTATAACAGGAGGATTTGCTTATGAATTACACCGCAGAAGTCACCGAGATGTGCCCGGTCGCCAAGGGCGCATATCATGGTCCTGCCCCGATTCCGGAGGAAGGAAAATGGGTTCAGGTCAAGGGAATCAAAGATGTCTCCGGCTTTACCCACAGCATCGGCTGGTGCGCACCTCAGCAAGGCGCGTGCAAACTGACGCTCAACGTCAAGGACGGTATCATTGAGGAAGCTCTGATCGAGACGATCGGCTGCTCCGGCATGACCCACTCCGCCGCCATGGCTTCCGAGATCCTGATCGGCAAGACGCTGCTCGAGGCGCTCAACACCGACCTCGTCTGCGACGCCATCAACACCGCCATGCGCGAACTGTTCCTTCAGATTGTCTACGGCCGCACCCAGAGCGCCTTCTCCGAGGGCGGACTGCTCGTCGGCGCGTCGCTCGAGGACCTGGGCAAGGGACTGCGCTCTCAGGTCGGAACGATGTTCGCGACGAGCGCCAAGGGCCCGCGTTATCTGGAAATGGCCGAAGGATATTGCTCTCGCATCGCGCTCAACGCGGACGACGAGATCATCGGATACGAGTTCATCAACCTCGGCAAGATGATGGACTTCATCAAGAGCGGCATCGACGCCAACGAGGCGATCAAGAAAGCCACCGGTCACTACGGCCAGTGGGACGCTGCCGCCAAGTATATCGATCCGCGTAAGGAATAAGGGAGGTGCAGAAGATGGCATTATTTGAAAACTATGACCGCCGCATCGCAAAGATCAACGGCGTACTGGCTGAATATGGCATCTCTTCTGTAGAAGAATGCCGCGAGATCTGCAAGAACGCAGGCTTCGACCCTTACGAAATCGCCAAAGGCATCCAGCCGATCTGCTTTGAAAACGTCTGCTGGGCTTACTGCGTCGGCGCTGCGATCGCGCTGAAGGCAGGTGCCAAGAACGCCGAGGAGGCCGCCCGCTACATTGGAATCGGCCTGCAGAGCTTCTGCATCGATGGCTCCGTCGCCGAGAACCGCAAGGTCGGTCTTGGCCACGGCAACCTCGCCGCCATGCTGCTGAGCGACGAGACCCAGTGCTTCGCCTTCCTCGCCGGCCACGAGTCTTTCGCAGCCGCTGAGGGCGCAATCGGTATCGTCCGCAACGCCAACAAGGTCCGCAAGAACCAGCTCCGCGTCATCCTGAACGGCCTCGGCAAGGACGCTGCTCAGATCATCTACCGCATCAACGGCTTCACCTACGTCCAGACCCAGTTCGACTACTTCACCGGCGAGCTCAAGGTCGTCAAGGAGATCCGTTACTCCGAGGGCGAGCGCGCCAACGTCCGCTGCTACGGCTCGGACGACGTCCGCGAGGGCGTTGCGATCATGCACGCCGAGGGCGTTGACGTTTCCATCACCGGAAACTCCACCAACCCGACCCGCTTCCAGCACCCGGTCGCCGGCACGTATAAGAAAGAATGCGTCGAGCAGGGTAAGAAGTACTTCTCCGTCGCTTCCGGCGGCGGCACCGGCCGTACGCTCCACCCGGACAACATGGCTGCCGGTCCAGCTTCCTACGGCATGACCGATACCATGGGCCGCATGCACTCCGACGCGCAGTTCGCCGGTTCGTCCTCCGTCCCGGCGCACGTCGAGATGATGGGCTTCCTCGGGATGGGCAACAACCCGATGGTCGGCGCGACCGTAGCGGTTGCCGTCGCTGTCCAGAACAGCCTCAACCGTTAATCTCCAACGAGAAACCAAAAAAGCCCTCTCCATTATTGGAGAGGGCTTTTTCTTGCGTTACAAAGCCATTTACGGCTATTATTCGCGGTCTCCGAACAACTCGGCCGCCTTGCGGGCGAAGCGGTTCCCGAAGATCGCGAAGGTATCTTTATAAAGGTCCAGCGAGTTGTGAGACTCCATGTTACCGTTGACCGCCACCGGGCCGACGTGGATGTAAGGCAGCCCATACTCCCCGCCGCTGGAATAGCAGAGCATCCCGTAGCAGAGCTCGTTCGTCAGAATCTGCTGCACGACCAGCTCGCCCCCGCCGTGAGTGTACTGTGCGGTCGCAAACGCGCCGCCGAGCTTTCCTTCCAGACCGAGGTGCATAGCCCGCTCGAGGAGCCACGTCCGCATGTCCGGCGTCATCAGGGCGCAGTACGACGGCGAGCCGATCACGACCCCTTTGGACGCTTTCACAAAGTCCTCGTCGACCGCCCGGATATAAAACGCCCTCGCGTCCACGCCCGGAACCGCGCTCATTCCCTCGACGATCCACTCCGCGGCCTGCCGGGTGTTTCCGGACCGGGAATCATAAACGACCGATAGTTTCATACGTTCACCCCCCTGTTCTCCCTGGATCAATCCCAATATACCACAGAAGACGGGCACATCAAACTGTTTTACCGGATTTCCGCCTTTTCCATGAGCTCGCTCAGCGCGCCGGCGTCGGTGCGGCACACCTTAACGTCCCTGCCGAAGAACGCGGTTGCGTCGTCCAAAGTGACCTTTTTGACGACAGTCTTTCCTTCAAACTCATATCTAAAGTCGACCTCGCTGAGGTTTCCGACCGAGCCGAGCAGCACGTACCCATACCCCTCGAGGCGCTTGTCGAGGTATGCCGGGTTGTACTTGGTCTGGTCCTCCTCCAGGACAATCGTCCAGACGTACGGCTCGCTCTCCGTCGAGAGTTCACTGTAAAGCGAACCGAGGTCTTCGCGCATCCGGAGCGCGCTCAGCAGCGCACCGTTTGCCGACGCGTCGCCGATGTAATCGTGCCCCGCGTTGAACACGTCGGAGGCCATCGGAGAAACGGTCTTTCCGCGGGCCCAGTAAATGCGGTCTCTGATCCGGACTTCTTTGATCTCCTCGTCAAAAGTGAACTCGCCGTGGTATCCGCCGCCGTGATAGAGTCCCGGAAGGACCGCCTTGACCTTACCCACAGCGACGCCGTCCTCAATGGTGAAGTCCAGGCCCTTGATGATGTGAATGCTGTCGGCCGCCTCAGCGTCAATGGTCATGTGACTGCCGTCGACCTTGAAATCGCAAGCCAGCTCTCCCACGTATTTCGAGCCGATCAGGAACTGCTTCGCGCCGACGGCGGCCGCCGCAGCCAGCAGCGTCAGCAGGACGCCGAGGGCGACCGCCCGCTTGCCCTTCTTCCGGCTTTTCCGGAGGAAGTCGATCTCCTTCCGGTCGAACTCGTCCGGCTGCTGCGCGGCCTGTTCTCCGGCCCGCATGTTCTCCAGCATGGCTCTGCACTCCGGACACGCCGCAACGTGCGATTCGATGAGCTTCGCGGTGTCGTCGCTCGCCAGGCCGTCCACGTACGACGGCAGGAGGTCCCGGATCACTTCGCAGGATATCTTATTCTCTTTATTCATTGGATTCGTCATTTCTGTTCCGCTTCCTTTCTGAGTTTCTCCTTACCGCGGTAGAAGGTCACCCGCGCCCAGTTCTCCGACTTTCCGAAGACCGCCCCGATCTCCCGGAAAGACAGCTCCCCGAACGCCCGCAGGTACACGACTTCGCGGGCCGGCTCCTGCAGCTCGTGGATGCGGCGGATCAGCTGGACCCGCTCCTCCGCGCGGATGACCTCGTCCTGCTCCGGCGGAGACGGGCTGTCCCAGTCGCCGAGTTCCTCGTGCTGCGGGTTCCTGCGCCGGTAGGTCCGCAGGACATTCCTCGCGATTCCGCAGAGCCAGGTGGAAATTCTGCAACTCTCATCATAATGGTCGATCGTCCGGATCGCCTGGTAGAACGTCTCCTGCGTGAGCTCTTCGGACAGGTCCTCGTCATGCGTCATGGAAAGCAGATATTTATAAACCGTCATCGCGTAAGACTTGTAGATCTCTTCCATGGACTGCTTCGGCTGCATCAATTTCCCCTCCTTTCTGCCTTTCTACCCGTTAATGCAAAAGCGAACAAAAACGTTACACTTAAAACGAAAAATATTAAAACGAATAAATGAGAGAGCCGTCCATCGGCTCTCTCTCATACTTTTTTATCAGATTCGATGGATGTACATCCGCGATAACTCGTCTTCTTCTCCGTGGACCATGCAGTAGAACTCCCATCCGTATCTCTCGTAAAAGCCGATGTGGTCGGTCACGAGATACAATGTCCGGATGCCCATGGCCGCCATGTCCTCGCAGACATACTGCAACATGTATCCCGCGATGCCCTGCTTGCGGTATTCCTCATCCACGTACACTGCGCAGACATTCGGAGTGAGATCGATCCGGTCGTGGAAGTCGTTCGCGATGACGCCGCAGCCGGCGACAATCTTATTTTCACGCAGGACGACATACCACTGCGGCACCGGTCCTTCCATCCGCAGGCAGTCGTCGATGCTCTCCTGATAGGCCTCCAGCGGAACGCCCCACCGCTTATGGAACCACGCCGCGACTTCTTCCCTTGCCTCCGCCCAGTCCCGGACCGGGACGCAAACCTCTTGCCTTAACGGTTCATTGTTCTTTTCATGTTCTGGTGTCATTTTTCGCTGCTCCCTGCTGTCGTTGTTTCCTGCGAAGCGCCGTTTGCCTTGGTGAACAAGATGGAGATCAACAAGGTGATCACGCCGGTCAAAGCGACCCCCATCACGCCCGTCGCAGTCGTTTTATTGTATTTCATGATTCGAAACACCTCCTTGATCATTAACTCAGTGTTCTATTTAACGATACATCATTTTCGCGTCTCCGTCAAATGAATGCGCTTCCCCAAGACGATTCTTTCCGGATACAGACAGTTCATCGCCGGTGTATTAAAATTCAACACGGTCCTGGGTTTGTTTATTTACAAGAATCGCGATATGAAATACAGTTTTTGTAGCAACAGGTAATGATACCGCAAGAACAGCTTTCGTTGTAATCGTATGTAAAATAAACAGAAAGGAGATTTGTGATGGGTAAGTTAGATGGATACAAAGTACTCGTAACAGGATCGACCTCCGGGATCGGTCTTGGAATCACCAAAAAGTTTATTTCGGAAGGCGCCACGGTCGTAGGACTGGGCCGTGACTTCCACCGGACTACAGAGCTCGGAGAACAATACATTCCATGCAAGTGCGACATGTACGATCCGGCGCAGATCAAGGCCGCGTTCGAATTCGCCAGCGAACAATTTGACGGCCGTCTGGACGTCCTCGTCAACTGTGCCGGCCGCGGCACCTATGGCGCGATCGATAATTTCGAACCGGAAGAATTCGACGAGAACTTCTACCTGCTGGTCCGCGCGTACATGTTGACGACCCGTTACGCGATTCCGCTGCTCAAGCAGTCACCGGTCGCGAACATCGTCAACATCGCTTCGGCCTCCGGCCACGTACTCGACGTCGGACAGTTCATGTACAGCCTTTCCAAGACCTCGATCATCAAGTTCACGAAGCTGACCGCCAAGACAAATCCGTGGCTCCGCGCGAACTCGATCAGCCCGGGCATCATCAAAACCCCGATCTTCAATTACTGCAATGAAGAAATGAAGAAGGCCTTCGACCTCGAGAACGACTTCGCGGCGTTCGCGCAGATGTTCCCTTGCAAGCGCGTCGGCGAGCCGGAGGACATCGCAAGAGTCGCCCTGCTGTTCGCCTCCAAGGACGGCGAATACATCAACGGAACCGACATCCTGGTCGACGGCGGCATGGTCGCTTACCTGCAGTAAACAGTTTTGTTATTGGGGTCGGATTCACACGATGAATGAAAAAAGAGGTTGGAGAAACAGTTCTCCAACCTCTTCTCATTCTTCTCTATGCTTTGACTATCTGGCTTCCCGGTCTTTCTTCAGCAGGTGCTGCGCATAGACCGCAAGCGCGGCTTCATAGACTGTAAGGAACAACATACTTCCGATCAGCCATCTGACCTTGGACCGTTCCTTGCTGGCAGATTTTCCATCGCTGCGTTTCATAATTAACCGAAGTACCTCTTCAGCAGGCCAGCAAACGCCTTGCCGTGTCTTGCCTCGTCCCTAGCCATTTCGTGGACCGTATCGTGGATCGCGTCCAGACCGAGCTCTTTCGCCTTTTTGGCGAGCATGGTCTTGCCGGCAGTCGCGCCGTTCTCGGCCTCGACTCTCATCTCAAGATTCTTCTTGGTGCTGTCGGTCAGGACCTCACCGAGGAGCTCCGCAAACTTTGCAGCGTGCTCGGCCTCTTCAAACGCAGCCGTCTTCCAATATTCGCCGATTTCAGGATAGCCCTCTCTGTAAGCGACTCTGGACATCGCGAGATACATGCCGACCTCGCTGCACTCGCCGTTGAAGTTCGCGCGGAGGCCTTCGATGATCTCAGGATCTACGCCCTTGGCGACGCCGAGAACGTGCTCGGCTGCCCATTCCATCTCACCCTCTTCGACCTTGTTGAATTTTTCCGCCGGAACCTTGCACTGCGGGCATCTTTCCGGAGGTGTATCTCCCTCATGAACGTAACCGCATACTGAACATACCCATTTTGCCATATTTCTTACCTCTCTTTCCTCAGGATCGCTCCTGGAATTTTTTACTCTTCTGAGTAATCATATTATACAGTATCGCGCATCAAAAGCGAATACCCATTCGCAAAACCGCGACATTTTCTGTTGTTTTTTCTCCGACGGTATGTTATCCTTAACCCATGAATTAAGGAGGTCTAACCATCATGGCTATGCAGATTCAGAAATCCGGCGAAGATTACCTGGAAACGATGCTCATGCTCAAGGAGCGGAATGGCTATGTCCGCTCGATTGACGTCGCGCGGCACCTCGACGTGAGCAAGCCGAGCGTCTCCTACGCGACCAAGCGTCTGCGGGAGAACGGCTACATCACCATGAACGATGACGGCCTGATCGAGCTGACCGATAAGGGCATGGAGGTCGCGTCCAAGATCTACGACCGGCACAAACTGCTCACGCGGTTCCTGATGATGCTCGGCGTCAGCGAGGACCTCGCTGAGGACGACGCGTGCAAGATCGAGCACGACATCAGTAACGAGACCTTCGAGGCGCTGTGCAACCACGTCAACGGCTTCATGGCGAGTTGCCCAAAGATCGCCGCCAACGACCCGGAGACGCCTTGCACGCCGGAATAACTCCGCCAGTTGTGTGTCATTGGGTCTTGTCCCCTCGGGCACACCTAGAGACGCTTCCGCGTCTTTCCAATATATGAAGACCACCCCGGCGACGGGGTGGTTTTCTTGTGTTCTCATTGTTCCGCTAGTTTGCGTCTACGTACCCGAGCTCGATGTACAAGTCATAGTATTCATCGTAGAGCCCGCAGCACGCGTCCATACCCATGTTGGTCCCGAAGGCCTTCTGGAGGACCTCTTCCCACGAACCGTACTTCTCATACAGTTCGTCCGGAGTCGGCCCGTCCTCGTGGCCGTAGGTCTTGAGATTGCTCTCCTTCAGCTTTGCCAGCCCCTCCGGATCGTCCTTGTAGGATTCCATGCGGAGACGGTTCCGCTCCTCCGAAACTGCCCGGGCCATCTCTTCGATGCTCGCGCCCTTGTCCCGCATGTCGTACAGGATATCCGTCATCGAATCCAGCGACTCGTGGTAGGCCTTACGCTCCGCGTACGCCTGCGCGACGAAGTCCGGGTCGGTCCAATCGTATTCCGCGTAGACGCCGAGCCGGTCGGAGTCCGGGTTCGGCCGGAAGCCGTAGACCGCCTCAGGGTCGTAGATGACGTCTTTCATCGCCTCCGGGTTCTCCCGCGGGTCGTGGACGTAAGCGAAGGCAGTCGGTTCCTGCGGGGTGTCCGCGTCCTCCGACTCCGGCGCCTGGTCTTGGTCTGACGTATCCGTCGCCTCAGTTTCGGTTTGCGGTTCCTCGGCCGGTGTTTCCTCCGGCTTGGCCGCGCCGCAGCCGGTCAGCAGCGCCAGAGTTAGCAGAATCGCAACAAGCAGTTTTGTCACTGATTTCATCATGAATCTAATGCTATTTCTTCAGCAGGTCGCGGATCTCGGTGAGCAGGACGATGTTTGGATCCGGTTCCGGCTCAGCTGCTGGTTCCGGTTCCGGTGCAGGTTCTTCTTTCTTTGCCCGCGCCTTGTTGACGCCCTTGACCATCCAGAAGATGACCAGCGCGATGAGCAGGAAGCTGATGATCGACTGAATGAAGTTGCCGTACGTGAGCTCCGCCTCGCCGACCTTGACGCTCAGGGACGTGAAGTCCACGCCGCCGGTAACCATGCCGATGATCGGGGTGATGATGTCCGCGACGAGCGAGTCGACGATTGCCTTGAACGCGCCGCCGATGATGACGCCGACCGCCATGTCCATGACGTTGCCGCGCAGGATAAACTCTTTGAATTCCTCTTTGAAGCCTTTCTTCTCCATTGATTGTTCCTCCTTTGTAATGCGTTGTATGGTAAAAGTTTGTAACTATTACTGACTGTTTTCGGTCGGTTATACGATCAGCCGGACCGCGTTCCGCAGGTTACGGATGCGGACCTCCTCGCTCCCCTCCTCGTACTCGCCGTCGAGCGTCCAGTGCGTCCCGGCGTCGATGCGTACCCGGACGTCCCGCGCGCTGTGGAAGTGCACGTGCGGCGCCTTGAGCGAGCCGTCGAGCAGCGCGAGCGCGGTTTCGTTTAGTTCAATTAGGTTGCGCGGCGTCTCGATCAGGATCACCTCATGACGGCCATCGTTCATGTCCACGTCGAGCGGGTCCAGCTTGAGCACACCGCCGACGATGGTCGCGTTGCAGACCGCGCCGAAGACGTAATCCCCCTCGAAGCGAACCTCATCTGTCGTCCCCTCGTCGCAGAGGAACTCCGCGTGGACGGGCTTGATGTTGACGACGTCCCGGATTCCCTGGAGGATGTACGCGCTGTGGCCGAGGATGTTTTTGACGTTCTGCGGCACCGAGTACGACGTGCTGGTGAACGCGCCGAAGGACGCGACGTACGAGAAGTTCCGCCCGTTGAAGTCTCCCATGTCGAACATCCGGGGCGTCCCGTTGACAACCCGCGCGGCCGCTTCCAGAATCGGCTTCGGCAGGCCCGCGCTCGTCGCGAAGTCGTTGGTGCTGCCGGACGGGATGTACCCGATCGGGCAGCCACTCCCCGCCGTGAGGACGCCGTTTACGACGTCGTTGAACGTCCCGTCACCGCCCGAGCAGACGGTGATATCGTAATCGCCGGAGTACTGCAGGGCGAAGTCCCGCGCGTCGCCGGCCTTTGCGGTCATCAACACGGTTGTCATGTATCCCGCAGCCGAGTACATCTGCAGGATGTCCGACAGGTATTTGGCGGCCTGC
Organism: Mogibacterium sp.; assembly: GCA_017433975.1. Taxonomy (GTDB): domain Bacteria; phylum Bacillota; class Clostridia; order Peptostreptococcales; family Anaerovoracaceae; genus RGIG2439. The sequence goes on from JAFRGD010000022.1 coordinate 36,895, forward strand.
ATCGTCCCCGACTTCGGGTTCATAATGAAGAGTATTTTTTTCATGGATCGTTAATTATCGCTCGAAACCTCGGACTCTTCTTCGAAGATGTCTTCGTATAAATCCTGTGATTCCCAGAATGCCTTGCGCTCCGCGTCGAGGGCGGCCTTCTCGCGCCGCAGCTGCTCCTCGTACCCCTTGACGTACTTGCAGCTCATGCGGACCGCCGTCGAAGCCGTTTCCGGATTGTATTTGTCGTCCTCCGTGATGAACATCAGCGAGACGTCCTTGTCGTGGCGCTTCTGCCGCTCGAGGTATTGTTTCATCTTGTCCGGCGTCAGCCGTCCGCTGCCGGTCACGTCGTCCCAGGCCTTATTGAACATCGCTCCGATGCAGAGCACCCAGGACAGCAGGTAAAACCAGAGCATCAGCGCGACGATGTTGGCGAACGAACCGTAGAGAATGTCGTAATTCGCCACATAGCCGACGTACGCCCCGTAAATGGTCGTGATGATCATGATACCGATCGTCGCGAAGATCGCGCCCGGAATCAGCGCCCCCACCGGAACGCGGATCCGCGGCAGAATATAGTACGTCATCACTATGACACAGAAGAACAGCCCGATCAGGATCGGCAGCCGGAGCGCGACCAGCACGCGGAAGATCACGTACTTGCCGAGCAGCCGCTCCAGCAGGTGCGTCCCGTAAACGTAAATGATCAGCGTGAACGCGACCGTAACCATCGTGAGGACCGCGGACGGGATGACTTTGACCCGTTCCACGAAGAAGTTGTATTTGTACTGCCCCTCGGTCAGCACGTGGCTGGTCAGGCGGGACAGCGCGAACTCGAGTCCGGACGCCGCCCACAGAGCGATGATGATAAGGATGATGTTCGTCAGATGCACGCCGTCCGAAGAGAACAGGCTCATGATGAAGCCGCTGATGTTCGGGTCGACGTAGGTCTCCAGCCAGTACTGGATGACGTCGAGCGAAAGGTCAAAGATACCGAGCATCTGCGTCAGTACGATCATCGTCGGCATGCTGGACATGAAAAAGAAGTACGCCACCTGGGCAGCGAAGCCGGCGTAATAATCGTCGTCAAACTGCCGCCAGATGTGGAATACCACTGCGACCAGGTTATCCTTGGTAAAGTTATTCTTTTTTGGCGCCAGATGTTTCTCTTTCTCTTTCAACGATGAGTTCCTCGAGCCTCATAAGCGCTCTCGCGCGGTGACTGACGGTATTCTTGACCTCGACCGGCATCGCGGCGAACGTGTCGTCATAGCCGTCCGGGATGAACAGCGGGTCGTATCCGAAGCCGCGGTCTCCGGAAAGGGCCTCGGCGATCCTGCCCGGGCACGCGCCGCGCGCGACGATGCTCGTACCGTCCGGGAAGAGCATCGTGATTACTGTCACAAAGGTCGCGGTCCGCTCCTCCATCGGCACGCCCCGGAGTTCGCCCAGCAGTTTCACATTGTTATCGTAATAGGTGCAGTTCTCGCCGGCGTACCGCGCGGTGAACACGCCCGGCGCGCCGGAAAGCGTGTCGACGGAAAGCCCCGAGTCGTCCGCAAGCGTCGCGGTCCCGGTGATGTCCATGACCGCCTTGGCCTTAAGATAGGAGTTCTCCTCGTAGGTCTCGCCCGTCTCTTCGATTTCGAACGGCGGAACCCCGGCGTCGTCCCGCGAAACCGCCTCCATCCCGTATTTCGCGAGAATGGCGCTGATTTCCGCGATTTTGCCTTGATTTCTTGACGCGATGACGACTTTTTCCATTGCCGGCCCCCTATTTCCCAAAAATTCAGTAATATTATACCACAACTGTTCCTTGAAAGAAAAAAGATATTGTTGTATATTTTACTGGTATAGAAAGTGCATCGCGCCGGAAAGGAGCCCGGTCATGGCTGTGATCATTAGCAAGGTGTTGGTTGTATTTATTTACATGGCGGTTGGTTTTTTGTGCAACAAACTGCGCATCCTGCCGTATGAGTCCACCAAATATCTCATCCCGCTCCTGATCACCGTCACCTCGCCGTGCATGCTCTTCGACTCGATCCTGAGCAAGGAGCTGACCGACGGCATGATGGCCAACACGCTCATTGCACTGATTGGCGGGACGTTACTCTATGGAATCTACGGATTCATCGGACTGTTTCTCTCGAGAAAGCTCCGCTTCCAAAGCCCGAACGAGATCTCCCTTGCCATGACCGCTTCCAATAACGGCTTCATGGGCATCCCGGTCACGATGGCCGCCTTCCCGGGAGAAATCCCGTACTATCTCATCATCGAAAACATCAGCCTGAACCTGTATCTCTATGTCATCGGCGTCCTGCAACTGAACTACGGCGATCAGAGAGAGCGCAAGCAGACGTCTTTCAAAGAAAAAATCAAGCCGTTCATCAAACCGATCACGATCGTCCCGGTCGTGGCGTCGATCATGCTCTTCGCAGGCATCAAGATGCCTGCCTATCCGATGGAGATCATCGGAACGATCGGTGACGTCACGATTCCGCTGTCGATGATCGTCGTCGGCATCCAGCTCGCGGAGTCCGACATCGGCAAGGCGCTCCGGAACAAAGCGCTCGCCATGACGTCGGTTTACAAGCTGATTCTGATTCCTCTGGCGACGCTCCTCATCGTCCTGCCGCTCCCGCTGAACAACGCCCTCAAGGTCGGCCTCGTCATCACCATGATCTTCCCGACCTCTGTGAGCTCCGCGGCGCTGGCGCAGTACCATAACAAAAACAGCCAGGTCATCGCGGAAGCTGTTGCGCAGACCACGCTGTTTTCGATCATTACCGTTCCTGTCTGGATCATCGTCCTGACGCAATTATTCCTCTAGAGGCGATTACATCTCCTCCTCTGCGACCTTCATCATCACGGCGCACTCGATGCGCTTGCGGTGTAGGGCGCAGCCGAATTCGTAAACTTTATCGACGTCCCCGTTGGAATGATAGTTATTTGCCGCGCAGCCGCCCGCACAGTACAGTTTTGCGAAGCAGCCGCGGCATTTATCGCGCGTGTAAATATTGTTTCCCGACGCGAAAACGTCCAGAACCTCCGGATGCGCCACGCCATCGTAGATATTGCCCAATAACATGTTATCGTCACCGACAAACTGGTGGCACGGATACAGGTCTCCGGTCGGTGTGACCGCCATGTATTCCGTCCCGACGCCGCAGCCGGACACCCGTTTGTAGATACACGGGCCGCCGGTGAGGTCGACGGTATAGTGATAAAACTTGAACGGCTCCCCTCTTCGCTCGCGGTCGAGCATCTCGAGGGCAAGTTTCTCATATTGCTCGAACAAAACCGGAAGGTCCTCCTCGTGCAGCGCGTACGGCGCCGACGGATCGGCCACCACCGGCTCGATGCTCGTCTCACGGAAGCCGAGGTCCGCCATCGCGATGACGTCCGCCGCGAAGTCCTTGTTGTAAGCGGTATACGTCCCGCGGACGTAGTACTGCTCCTGCCCTCTCGCAGCCGCCAACGCCTTGAAATTGCCGATGATTCGGTCGTAGGTGCCGCCGCCGGCCTTGTTGTGGCGCATGCGGTCATGCGTCTCCCTGCGGCCGTCCAGGCTCAAGACGACGTTCCCCATCTCGCGGGTCGTGAAGTCGATCACGTCGTCATCGATGAGCACGCCGTTGGTCGTCAGCGTAAAGTTGAAGATCTTGTTGTGCGTCTTCTCGAGCTCCCGGCCGTACCGGACGAGCTCCTTGCAGACGTCCCAATTGAGCAATGGCTCGCCGCCGAAGAAGTCCACCTCGAGGTGCCGGCGCGCCCCGCTGTGCGCGACCAGGTAGTCCAGCGCGGCCTTTCCGACCTCGAGGGACATGATCCCGCTCTTGCCGCTGTAATCGCCCTTGCCAGCAAAGCAGTACTCGCAGTCCATGTTGCAGCCGTGCGCTACATGGAGGCAGATTGCCTTGAGGACTGATTGCCGCGCTTTGAACGCGTCCGCGTACGGTTCGTACGGGTCCGCGGAAAAGAGCAGCCCCTCCGCGATCAGGTCCGCGACGTCGTCCAGTACCTCGTCCGCGTCCGCACGGGTCATCTCCGGCCACGACGCAAGCGCCTCGCCCGCGATCCGGTCCCGGCACGCGGCAAACGCCGCCCCGGCGTCCTTTGCAACCCCTGCGTCCGCCGCGGTTTCCCCGCCGGAAGCGCACGCAAAACAATCGCCGAGCGCGCGGTCCGCGGCGGCGATCACGTCATACGCAAACGGGTCGACACAGTGTACCGCCCCGCTGTTTGAGTCCATGACAATGTTATAGCCATTCAGTTTATACTGATGAATCATCGATCCCTGTTGTCAGCGCAATTTCAGTGATAGAAAGAGGAAAAGGGCGCCGCAGCACCCCTTATACCCTTCTCTTACTTCTTTGCCTTGGCCTGCTCGCACTGCTGGTTGGCGACGCTGCAGGAAGTCTTGCTCGCCGACTGGCAGGACGTCTGGCACTCGCCGCAGCCGCCCTTGGCGACGGTCTTGCTCAGGTTTCTCGTCGAAACGGTCTTAATTCTGCTCATCTTGCTCCTCCTATGTAGTTGGTCTGGTGATCCTGTATCTGAATACAGCCTCCGTCTTCATATTCCGGTTCACGATCCGGATCCGGTCCAGTCTGCCGGTCGCGTTCTCGGCGTTGATCGGGATGTCCACGGACTCACCCTCGGTGATGTCGTAGAACTCCCGCTGCCCGTTCAGCGGCGGAATGTCCCAGTCCCGAGTGTTGGAATTGTACGATGTGTGCAGCAGCCGCACCCGGCCCCGCGTCACGTCGACGTGATAGATCGTGTCGCCCTTGACGCACGGCAGCAGACACTCACTCTGCTTGAGCGAGAGCTGGCCCCGCAGATTGACGACGCTCTCCGCCTTGCGGTAGATAAGTCCCCGGTAAGTCTCGAGCGACCCCGCGCGGCTCTCCTGCGCGATCATGACGTTGCACGGCGCGTACGAAATGACGTATTTGGCCGTCGTTCCGATCACGTTGGCGAGGTTCGGCTTGGTCGACCGGGTCAGGACGATCATCTGCACGCCCATGTCCTTGGCGCACTCGACGATCCGCGGACCCGCCTTGCCGTTGGCCGTGCGCTTGATGACCTGGTATTTGTCCAGGTCCTGCGCGACCTCGTCCAGTTTGCGCTCGATCTCGGCCGCGATCTCGTCGGCGTTGTCCGGCACGTCCTTTGCATACGTCTGCGCCTCGTTGACCATCAGTAAAATGACCTCGAACGCGCTCGGCGAAAAGCTCTGCCGTACCTCCTCGCAGGCGAACAGGCTGCGCGGCGAACCGTCGATCGGTACTAAGATTCTCTTCATCGATTCCTCCCGACATGCTTTGATTCCAACACGTCAATTATACTCATCCGGGCTCTCAAAAGCAACGATTATTCGAACGGGAAGACGATGTCGATTCCGAGCTCGTCTCTGACCTGGATGAACTCCCGCTGGACGGCGTCGCTCATCGGGACGCCCCGGTCCTTGCGGTATTCCTTAGTGATCCATTCCTTGTCGCCCGCGACGTAGATCGTGTCGTGGCCCGGCGCCTTGGCGCTCGCGCGGAGTTGCCGGCAGATCTCGCCGGCGATCCGGCCGAACGCTTCCTTGCCGATGAAGGCCTCTGGGTCGATGACGATAAAGAAATGGCCGAGGTGGTACGGCCGCGGGTTCCCCTCCGCGTCGACGTTACTGATATCTTTCATGAAGATGCCGCCCGCGAGGGCCGCCGAGAGGATTTCGACCGCCGTACAGTAGCCGTAGCCCTTGTACCCGCCGAGTTCCTCGCCGATGCCGCCGAGCGGCGCGAGGGCCGCCTGGCCTGCACGGATGGCACGAAGCGCGATTCCCGCGTCCGTGATTGGCTCCCCGTCCCTGCCGACGACCAGGCCCTCAGGGGCTTCCTTCCCGATACGCTCATAGTATTCCAGCCGGCCGTTCTGCGTGATGGACGTCGCGCAGTCGATCAGGAACGGATTCGCCTCGTCGGTCGGGATGCCGATGGTGATCGGGTTGGTCCCCATCATGTTGTCGACACCGAAGGTCGGTGCGACCGACGGCCGCGCGTTGGTACCGGTGATTCCGATCATCCCGGCGTCCGTCGCCATGCTCACCCAATATCCCGCGATTCCGTAGTGCGAAGAGTTCCGGACTGCTATGCACGCGGTCCCGTACTGCTTTGCCTTGGCGATCGCCATCTCCATGGCCCGCTTGCTCGCCACCATGCCCATGCCGTCGTTCGCATCCAGCACAGCGGTCGTCGCGGTTTCCTTGATGACGTCCAGCTTGGTGACCGGGTTCAGGATGCCGGCCTTGATCCGGTCGATGTAGATCGGTTTGAAGCGGTTCACGCCGTGGCTCTCGATGCCGCGGCGGTCGCTTTCCATCAGGACGTCCGCGCAGACGGCCGCGTCGTCCTCCGGCACGCCCATCTTTGCAAACGCCTGCACCATAAATGACTCCAACGTCGCCCAGTCGCAGTACGGGCGCGTTTCGGCCATCAGTTTTGTCATTACTTCATCTGCCAATTTGATTGCTTCCTTTCCTTGCGGCGGGGATTAATAATTCTCTGCGCGGATCGCGAAGTACGCCTGCGGGTGGTCGCAGACCGGGCACTTCTCCGGCGCGGCCTCGCCCTCGTAGATGTGGCCGCAGTTCAGGCACTGCCACTTGTTCTCACCGACTTTGACGAAGACTTCGCCGTTCTCGATGTTGGCAGCGAGCTTGCGGTAACGCTCTTCGTGGCTCTTCTCGATGGCCGCGACGCCTTCGAACTTGTCCGCTATGTCGTCAAAGCCTTCTTCTCTGGCTACCTTCGCGAACTCTTTGTACATCTCGGTCCACTCTTCATACTTGCCGGCCGCCGCGTCGAGCAGATTGGTCTTGGTATCGTAGATTCCGTGCGCGAGCTTGAACCACATCTTGGCGTGCTCCTTCTCGTTCAGCGCGGTCTCCTCAAAGATCTTCTGGATCTGGACAAAACCGTCCTTCTTAGCCTGGCTGGCATAGTAGTCATACTTGTTCCGGGCCTGGGACTCGCCGGCAAACGCCGTCATCAGATTTTCCAGTGTCTTGGTTCCCTTCAGGTCGTCTCTCATTTCTTTCTCCTCCATAAAAAAGCTGGTTGCAATAGCGTTCTCTCATTATTCGCTCAGCCCGTCGATCACCTTGTGGAGCAGCGCGTACAGCTGGGCTGCCTCCTCCGGGTTCAGATTGACGCACTTGCTCATGCACGCCGGAACCGAAAGCGCCTGGTCCCGCAGGGCCATGCCGACCGGCGTTATGGACACGATCAGGTTGCGCTCGTCTGCAGAAGAGCGCGCGCGGGTGACGTAGCCCTTCCGCTCCAGTTTCTTGAGCAGCGGCGTCAGCGTCCCCGAGTCCAGCATCAGCTTGTTCCCGAGCTCCTTCACGCTGAGCTCCTGCTCCTCCCACAGCACCATCATCGTGATGTACTGCGTGTATGTGAGATCGAGTTTGTCCAGAAACGGTTTGTATTTCCGGATGATCTCCTTGGAACAGGCGTACAGCGGAAAGCACAGTTGGTTCTCCAGCCGGATACTGGCGTATTTGTCATTGCTCATGGATGTCACTCTCCTAAAACAACCCATAAAAGCTTGCTCCGTCGGGTGACGGAGCAATTAAATTTTATGCAATTATTGTATCAGTTTATCGATTGTATGTCAACCGGTGGCAGCCGCAGCCGCCTTGCCGCCCTACTTCTCGAGCATCTCCGACGTAAGCACGCCGTCCACGATTCGGAGCTCCGCGAACGCGAACGCGTCGTGTGAGTAGTAGTCGCCGAACGTGTACTTGATCACCAGGAATTCGCCGCCCTCGTCGTCCGGATAAGCTTTGATCTCCTTAATCTCGTACGCGCGGTCCAGGAACACGCTGCCGTTGTCGCCCTTGATTTCGATCGCGTCCGGCGCTTCGTCACCGTTCGCATAGTGCTCGATTTCGTAGTACTCTTCCGTACCGTCGCCGTCACCATCCCAATAGAAGCCTGAAATCATGTTGAACTCGATCTTCCGACCGGTTCCGTCACTCTGTGAATTCTTTTCCGCGATGTAGTCAAAGGCGGCCTTCATGACGGTGTTCGCCCGCGCCGGGTTCACCACGGCGTAGTACGTCGCGCCGTTGTCCGGCGAGAAGAAGTCGCTCATCAGGAACGTGAACGTGCGGGTCCTGCCGTCCGCCCACTTGAATACAAAGTAAGCCGTGCCGTCGTCGATGTCCGGGACGTCCACCGGCTTCTCCTTGTCGATGGCTACGTCGCAGAGGCCCGTCCAGAGGTCCGCAATCGCCTCCGGGTCCGTCAGCTCGTCGGAATAACTGTTATCTTTATAGCAGAGCACGCTCACCGGCATGTCGCTGCCGTCCGCGATTCCCGCCGCCATCGCGTCGAACTCCTCGCTGCTCAGCGCCTCGCGCAGAACGGTGCCCGCTGGGCTCTCCGGTTCCTTTTCCTCGGAGCAGCCCGACATTGCGATTGCAAACGTCATGAGCAGCGCCGCAGTCAGGATGAATGCCAGTCCTTTTTTCATCTGATTCATGTCAAGACCTCCCTTACTAACCATGGGATTACTGGATTATTCTATCATTAAAATGCGTGCCGCGCATTAACATTGTGTGGCGGAGCGGTGTAGGAAAACGCAATAAACGGCAAAGACCCGCCGGTAACGCGGGTCTCTGCCGTTTGTAGATTTATAACAGTTTAAGAAAGGAAAATGACTTTTGCGTTCATTACTCGACTCCAGGAGCGTCGATGTTGTTCTCCTTGAGGTATTTCTTTCTGATCTTGCGGTTCGCGAGCACGATCGCCGGGAAGATCAGGGGCGGCAGGTTCAGGTAGCCGAGGATCGTATATCCTGTGGATACGAGCTTGACGATGCCGATTTTGGAGGCCGCGGCGCAGAGGAGCAGCAGAACCGCAACGAGGAGGCCGTCCTTGCCCGGGGTTACTTCTTCCGGCTTGCGGTAGAGCTTGGAATAACGGGCGATGGCGCCGAAGCAGAAGCCGACAGCCGTGGACAGCACCGCGACGAATACGGTCAGAACATAAACCAGCTTGATGCCGGAGAAGCCCAGCGCAGTCAGTACGCCATAGAACGGCAGCGGATTGGTTGCAGTATCCATCACGTCATATCCCTGAATCGTTGTGGACGCCAGGAAGAACAGGGTCAGCGCTACCAGCATAGCTGCGTTTCCGCAGATACCGATGATTGCGGCCAGCCGGGTGGTCTTTCTGTCAGGAAGCTGTCCCGAAACGGATGAGATGTTGCCGATGACGTTCGCCTGGAAGGACGCGTAGATCACGCCGCTCCAGAGTGCTCCGAGCAGGCTCGGCTTGATGCCGGCGACCTGCCCCGCTTTGACGTTGGCAAGCGCCTCGCCGAGGTGCAGCTGGCCGGACAACGCTGCCATGATGATAATGATGGCGAGGACCGCGAGCACGAGGTACATCATGTAGGAAGAAGACCGTGCGACGAGCTTCGCTCCGAAGGCGCAGAGGAACGCCGCGCAGATGATGACCAGGCCGACGCCGATCCAGTAGTTGATTCCGAACTGGTTGAACATCAGGTTTCCGATCGCGCTCAGCGACCCGCCGAGGGCTGTCATCATGACGATGATGAACGAGAAGTCAAGGAGATAAACGATCCACTTGAAGCCCCAGACGCTGTTCGTCCAGTCCGCGTAGTTATACGTTTTGTAAATGCGGGAGTACTCCGCGGAGCAACAGATGCAGTAACCGAGCAGGCACATTGCCAGAATGCTGGCGAAGGCGCCCCAGGCACCATACTTCACCCAGTAGACCAGGATCTGCGTACCGGAGGCAACGCCCGGTCCAAAGTGGGTTCCCATCCACACGCAGGCGACGCCGATGGCGATGGATAGCGTTGATTGCTTTTTGTTCATCATGAACCTCCTCAATGAAGCGATTCCATTAACTGACGGATTAAGCGGTTAATCTCTAGTCCCTTTTCATTAACGCAGCTTATTGACGCCGTTCACGATGTTGTTCGGGAGTTCGCCCGCTTCCGCTTTCTGGAAGTCCGCGACGGCCCACTGGAGCATCCGCCGGAACGCCTGCTGTGTGCGGCCCGCGGAGTGCGTCGTGAAGATCACGCGCTCCATCGCCTCCGGGCTGAGGTTGCGGTACGGATGGTCGTCCGGCATCGGTTCCGGGTCGACCGTGTCAAGCGCTGCGCAGCCGACGACACCGTTCTCGAGGCCCCAGACCAGGGCATCTTCGACGACCATGGATCCGCGGGACACGTTGACAAGGACCGCGCCCGGCTTCATCGCCTTGATCTGATCCCAGCCGACGATGCCGACGGTCGAAGGAACGACCGGGACGTGAACGGTAACGATGTCGGACTTCGCGAAGAGCTCGTCGAGTTCGAGGTAGGTCAGGTTGTTCGCCTTTTCGGCCTCCTCCGGCATGCGGAACGGGTCATAGTAGCAGAGGTTGCAGTCCCAGCCCTTGAATCTGGCGAGGACTTCGCGGCCGATGGCACCCATGCCGATCATGCCGACCGTCATGCCGGCGATCTCACACACGCCGTTCGCGAGGAACCAGTCGCTTGCTGCCTTGTAGCCCTGCGTCTTAATCAGGCTGTCAAGGACGGTCACGCGCTTTACACCTGCGAGGGCCAGCATGACAGTGTGCTCCGCAACGGAGACTTTATTGACGGCGCGGTTGTTGCAGACACAGATGCCGCGCTCTTTGGCTGCTTCGATGTCGATTTTGTTGAAGGACACGCCTTCGCTGTGGATGACCTTGAGCTCTGGCGCCCAGTCCATCATCTCGGCCGTCACGTCGTCCATCGCGTCGACGAGCAGATAGTCCGCGTCCGCGAGGTTTTCCGATGTATACTGACGATTTACATATCTGACGTCCCAGTCTTCCGGCCAGGTAACGCCGTATTTCTCAAATCTGCTTTCCGGGAGTCCGCATACTACAACTGGTTTTTTCATTTCTGTTCTCCTTTCAGGTAACGACAGCCCGGTCATAAGGCCGGGCTGTCAGGTTGTTATACGTAGTTATATCGATTCATTAACCAAGCAGGGTGAAGCCGGAGAGTGTGACCAGACCTGCGAAGATCGCTGCAGGGATGACGCCGACCCAGATGTTTCCGTACTTTCTGTAGAGGTACGTGACCACGCCGGTGGTGCCGCCCATCATGTAGCAGTAACCGAACGCGAAGTCGAGCGATCCGGAGCTCGTGTTCTTGCCTGTGCCGTAGATGTCGATCTGCGGGATGATGGTCTCGCCGGTGCCGATCAGCATGGAGCCGCCGTACTGGATGAGGAGCAGGACGAAGAGCGCGCTTGCGGTCAGGACCATGTTGATGATGACGTGTCTCCACATGTCCTTCTTTTCGTTACCGGTGCTCGGCAGGCAGCGCTGCGTCATGTTGCCGACGAACATTACGAAGAAGATGATCAGGATGTACGGGATCGAGCGGGTGATTCTCATCGGGCTGATCTTAAGGTAAGTCGAGAGGTTCCATACCTGGTAGTTGATGCCGAGGAAGCCCTCAATCAGCCAGAGCCAGGTGAAGACGAAGACTGCTGCGATGAGTCCCATCAGGAGCGCCTTGGCCGGCTTGCTCCAGTCGATCTTGGTGACGCCGTCCGCGTCAAGCGCGTAGTCGCCGAGGGTCAGCTGGGTGCCTTCTTTTTTGGCCTTGTTCGCTCTCATGACCATGCGGACGATACCGATAATCGCGAGGACGATGAGCCATGCCATGATGCCGTTCAGGTTCGCGGAAGGCAGGATCTTGACCCACTTGGTGCCGAGGCCGGTCCATTTGATCGTGTATGCGGAAATGTGTACGAAGATGAGTGCCGGGATGACCAGGGAGAACAGGATGTCCATCGCCCAGGCCTTAGCGCCTTTACGGATGTTCTTTGGAGTCGGGACTTCGTTGGCAGCCCTCGCGAAGAATTCATTCTGCATGAGCAGGTTGATGATCGCCGCGAGGAGGAACATCATCGCGATGCAGGCGATGCCGGAGAAGATCTGCTGGCCCTTCCAGGCGAAGTCGTTGTCCGCCAGCTCAACCGGCATTTTGACGACCTGATGTTCAAACTTAACGATTTCTTCGATGGTCGCGCCGCTGATGTTACCAGTCTGATGCAGCGTGCCGTCGATCTGCGCGTAACGGAACAGCTTGCCGTTCCGGTCGAAGTCTTTGTTGATCTCAAGGTTCTCGATTCCGGACATGCCCTTCATCGCTTCGAGGCAAGCGTCCGGGTCGCCGATGAAGAAATAGTCGTACTGGTCTGCGGTGGACTTGATTAGGCCGAAGTTGGTGTCGACGTCCTCAAAGCCGCCGGACAGCATCATCATGAACGGTCCGAAGACTTCACAGACACTGTTGACCTTATCCGGCATCGCGTGGTAGGTCTGAAGAACGGTCTGGGTGCCGGCGGAGTATCCAACGAGGTTCAGGCTGTCTTTCTGGACGAAGCTCAGGCTGTTCGCGTATTCCGCGGTCGTGATGGCCTGCACGCTTCTGTCAACGTCCGGGCTGGACTCACCGCCGCCCTGAAGGTCCGGAGAGAGAACGACGAAGCCGCGTCTCGCGAGCTCCATGCTCCATGTGTCATTGGAGTGCGCGTGGTTGGAACGGCCGTGGAAGATCAGTGCGACCGGCGCCGGCGTCTCGTCCGTCGCGTTCTCCGGGATGTAGATCAGGCAGCTGACGGTCGAGCCGTCCTGCGAATTGATGTAGATTCTTTCTACTTTGACTTTGCCCCATGCGGTCTGGAAGCCCCAGATCATGATCGAGCAGATCAGCAGGATCGCCATCGTGACGGCGAAGAACCGCACTGCTTTTTTCTTTTCGGTTGCTTTCTTATCCATTTCTTTCCCTTTCTCTTTTGCAAAAATGTGGTATTGCTTTTTCTACATCATATTCTTTTGCCGGCCACAGACAACCGCTTTGCCGTAAGTGCGATTTTTACTGTCTTAACTGCAAAAGAAAAACCCGGTTTGTCACCGGGCCGGTTCATTTGACCTTGGGATATTTAGCTTTCTGTCATGAGTCCGAAGGCAGCGGGATCATGATCGTCAGGGTGAACAGATGCGTGTCGTCGTCGCTCTTTACGCCGACCGTGCCGCCGTAGCGCGCTGCGGCGTTGCGGATGCTGCCGACGCCGATGCCGTGCAGTTCGCTGTCCTTCTTGCTGGTCACAGGAACGCCGTTTTTCATGACGACCGTGCCGGCGTACCGGTTTTCGATCTTGATCAGCAGGTTGTTTGCGAAGGAACTGCTCTTCATGTAAACATACCGCTCCTCGCCCTCCGGGAGCTTGCGGAGTGCTTCGATAGCGTTATCCGCGGCGTTTCCGAAAATCGTAATCAGATCTACGCCTTTCATGAACTGAAGCGCGGTCAGATCGAGGACGATATTGAAACGGATCCCGTCCTGCGACCCCTGCCGGACCTTTTCGGACAAGATCGCGTCAACGATCTGGTTTCCGGTGTGCACCTGCATCTCATATCCCTCAAACTGCGGCAGGAGTTCGTTCAGATACTGATCGATCTCCGCGCTGTCCCCAGCCATGCTCTTGATGGCGAGCAGATGATTCTTGACGTCGTGGTGCAGCCGCCGGATGTCCGTGCTCGCCTGCATCTCGCGCTGCGCGTTCCGGACTTCGTACTGGAGCGTGAGTTTTTCGTGCTCCGCCGAGTCTTTCTCATAAAGCAGCCGCCGACTGTAATCATACAAGAGCAGCACCAGATAAAGGCCAAACGACGTGACCAGAGAGAACGATACCATCGTCGTCCGGTCTCCGCCCATGTTGAGTTCCCGGATCGCCGTCAGCATCCATTTGAAGTAGACCATCATGAAAAGAACAATCGACATCAGCGTGATGCGGTTGCGGTCGATCTGATCAATATACTGCGGCAGAATCAGGCTGCGCGCGATGGCGGCCAGCGCGATTTCCACAGCCGCGGTCACAATCAATCCGGCAATATATCCCTCTCCTCTGGCGGTATGAGGCGGTGTAATAATTACGTATGTCATTATGATTGCGCGGAGGTTCTGCGCCGTGAGGTAGATCGCAGTCATGAATGCTGCCAGATAGGCCGCAATCGGGGCTGTCGTTTCTTTGGTCAGCAGAAGATACAGAAAAACCGGAACCAGGTGCAGCGCCATCCGGAAGATCTGAATCAGGAAGTTTTCCGCGGAAAACGCGCTGATGCCGGCGTTCAGCGGCGTCAGATAAATCGCGAGAATCAAAAGAAGAGCAGCGTGGCCGGCTATCGTCCGCACCTTGCTGCCCGACGCGTCGCGCGGCCGCATCCGCTGGAAAAACCAGACGACGACCGCCATTTCAATTGCATAGGAAAGTACATCTATGAGTGAACCGGAAACAACGGCAGAATTCATATTTGTTCTCCAAGATACTCCGACAACGCGCTCAGAAACTCTTTTTTCTTGCGCTGGCTGATTGGAATGACGGTTCCGTCCTTCAACAAGATGTCTGTCTGCCGGATCTCACTGATCGCTTCGCAGTTGACGAGAAAGCTCGCGTGGCAGCGGAAAAAGCCGTGCGCCTTCAGATCCTCCTCGAGTTCGCGGATGGAATACCGGTACTCGCGCACGTCGCCGTCCACGCAAAGGTTCATCGTATGGCCGCGGACCTCGCAGTAACTGATGGCAGACACCGGAATCCGGTAAGACTTGCCGGAAGCCTTGGCGGTGAGATAGTGGTCCCGTTCGCGGCTCCGGTGAATGCTCTTGAGCGCGGCGCTGATCTCATGCGAAAACTCCTCGTAACTGACCGGCTTCCGGATGAAGCCGAACGCCCGCACCTTGTAGCCGTCGATCGCCCGCTGGTACATCGTCGTGATGAAGATGATGCAGACTTCCGTGTCAAACAAGCGGATTTCTTTGGCGGCGGCCATTCCGTCCACGCCCGGCATGCTGATATCCAGCAGGATCAGATCTACATCGCTCGGATACCCCACCAGCAAAGCGTCCGCCGAGGCGAACTCCAGCACCTCGAGCTCCACGTCGTTTTCTTTCTGATACCGTCCGAGGGCCTTGACGATGGACTCCCGGATCACTTTTTCATCATCGCAGACTACAATTCGATACATGTTCACTCCTGATTCCTTAGTCCCTTTATTATTATAACCCAAAAGGGACGGTTCATCAATCGACTCGCGCGACGAAAAAAAGACGGCGGTTATTCCGCCATCTTTCTGATTGCCTCATAAATTTCGTCTTCGTCCACGTGACCGGACCAACGGGCCGGCGTCCCCGACGTGGAGATCGTCTGCGGCGGGTCCGCGACCACGACCAGCTGCGGTTTGTACGCGGCCTGGTTCTTCATGTCGAAGACCTGAACATAATAGGTCTCCTGATAGGCCTCCGTGCCAAGGGAGTAGACGCCGACCTGTTTGTATGTCGGATACGCATAGACGAAGAAGTCGTAGTCACCCGTCCGCTCCGGGAACGCGATGCCGGTCCCGAGCTCGTCCGCCGTAAGGACCTTGCCCCGCGAATGGAGCACCCGGTCCTCCGTGTAACCGGTGGTGTCCGGCGTCCCCATGTAGACGAGGGCCTTGCCCGTGAGCTTCGGGAGCCCGTCCTTGACCGTGAACGCGGTCGCCTTCTCATAACAATCCTGGACGTCATACAAGACAAAATCATTGTAAACCGTCGCCATCGAGGAATGGAACGGTGCGTCCGGCGCATCGGTCAGCTCCGTGACTTGCACCAGGTTGTCGCGCGAAAGCGGCTGCTCCGGCGGATTGATCAGGAGGTCCGGGCGAACCTGGCTGATCGCGCAGATGAACTCCATCCCCCTCAACTCCGGGACGTACGCGATCTGGTCCGGCGCGATGATGACGCGCTGGAGCGTCGGGCAGTTCCGCAGCGGGAAGATGAACTCGGCCCGGTCATAGTCTTCGTTAAAGGTGACCGGCTCGATTGCAGCTTCTTCTCCGTCCGCATCCTCCTCCGCTGCTTCGGAAGCCGGCTCCTCGCCTTCGATTTTGCTGAAGTCCATCGTGTAATGGATGCCGACCTCTTCGAGCCCGGAGAACGCGTCGATCCCGCGGAATTCCGCGTCTTCTGTCCATACTGTCTTGACGCAGGCGATCTTTTCCCGCTGTTCGTCATTGTAACGGTCGAACCAGACGGCGTTCGGGACGTAAAGCCGCTCCACCTTCGGCAACACGTCCAGCCAACTGTACACGCAGCAGGTCAGAATCTGCGTATCGACGCCGAGCATCTCCATGGACTCGCACGAAAGCGAACCGATCCCGTCGCAGATCCGCTGCATCGTGTCTTCGTCTGGGCCGTACCGGGCGCAGAACATGATCGACCCGATGTGCTTGCCCTCGATGCCTGAATTCAGGATCTTAAAGACGGCCTCCACGTCAGCGTCTTCGTAAAAGTCGAGCTGGAGAATGTCGGTCGCCTCGTCGTAGCGGGCGGCAAAGTGGTAATCGCTCTTGGCGTACTCCGCGAGGTCCGGATAGACTGTCTTGAGCACCGGCACGCCGGAAGCGCCGCCTCCCCCGCCGCAGCCCGTCAAAGCCACGGCCGCCAGCAGCACGGCGGCAATGAGAACTGCAATTTTGCGTTTCATCTGTTTCATCGGTCTCGTCCTCTTCATGGATTGCAGTTTTTGCAAGCCTCATAATGCTGTTCGATCAATTCTTCCCTTGTTTCATCTGTATACAATGTATTCTGTTCTGCCATCTTATCAACGCTACTGCAGGAAGGATAATGAAATTTCTTTGACCTGGTATTAACCACATATCTACAGTTCTCTCTTGTTAATACTACTCGTCCTTCCGTTGCTTCAGCAGATTCAGTTTCTGTAGTTTTCTGCGTAACTTCCGCGTCGGTTTCCGGAGAGAGTTCCTCCTCCGGCACGACAGCTGCTTCCAGCGCCGGGTCCCCGCCGACCGCGTCATTCGTGGCCGGGCCACAGACCACGACCGGGCCGTAGTACTGACCTTCTTCCCACGTCGGCTCGTCGACCGTCGGCGCGAGCTGGTTGTCGCCCGTCGCGTAGTCGATCTCGATGCCCGGCTGCACGTTGTAACAGAAGACATTGAACGAGATGCCCGCCCCGCCGTCTTCGACGGAGACCGCCTCCATGTGCACGCCGCGCGCGACCAGTTCTTCACCGACGAAGACCGGCGTGACCTGGTACATGACGTGGTTGCCTGTAGCCCGGACGTAATCGCCGATGGCTTCTTCGAACGGCAGCATCCCCTCGCGGTTCATGTAGCTCGTTCCGGTGATGAGGTTGCGGTCGACCGCATCGTCGCCCGAAAGCTGGTGCGCAATCAGGTGGCAGCGGTTGAACAGCGCCTCGCCCTCGATAAAGTCATACCGGTCCGTATGCCAGCCGGTCGGCTTGATTTCACTGATGTTGCCGCGTTTTTCCGTCGGCATGCCGTCCACGCCGATGCAGGAGATCGCGGTTCCGCAGCGGCCGAGGTCGTCCAGCTCGTCCAGCTGTTCCTGGGTCTTTGTCCAGACCTGGTCCTCCGCGAACGACGGAACGTTCCCGTTCAGGTAATAGAACGGTACCCCGTTCCACTCCGGGATTTCCTCGTAGAAGTCGGACTGATCGTACAGGTTCCGCCCGTCCGTGACGTTTTCATCTGTCCCAGTCAACGGCTCCTCTGCAGCCTCATCCTCCCCCTCACCGAACACTGCGGAGGCGCTGCTCCGCGCGGTTCTCGTATCCGCGGCACAGCCGGCAAGTGTCAGCGTCGTGACGAACAGCACCAGCAGAATTGCCAGTATTCTCTTGTTTTTCATCGCGTCTCCTTTCACTCCGGATAGGTAAAACGCCGGTGCTCCGACAGCTCGGAGCGGTATTTGCGAATGTAATATTTTGCCATGTTCAAATTCTGCTCGGAATAATTCCCGCACTGATCCGGCGCGGCTCCCGGGACGTCGCCCTCGAAGCCGATGATGAAGTCGCACATCTCGAGGACCAGATCAAACACGTCTTCCGACGTGAGGTCCCCGAACATCACCAGATAGCAGCCGGTCCGGCAGCCCATCGGGCCGAAGTAGACGATTTCGTCCTTGCGCGCGCTGTTCCGCAGAAACGTCGCGCCGAGATGCTCGATCGTGTGCAGCGCCGGCACGTCAACGACCGGCTCACGGTTTGGCGCCGTAATCCGCAGGTCAAACGTCGTCACGACGACGCCCTGGTGGCTGTCCCGCCGTGAGACGTAGAGTCCCGGAAACAGTTCCAGATGATTGATGGTAAAGCTTGCGATCCTCTCCATGCAGTCCTCCCGATTGACACGCCGCACAACCTATACGATGCGGCCTTTGTAACGGTTGATCCCGCCGATATTCGTCACCGAAGTATAGCCCTGGCTCTTGAGATACGCCACGGCGCGGCTGCTCCGGGTTCCCGCGAGGCAATATGTAAAGATTGGGGTGTTCTTGTCCGGAACAAAAGTACCGATGCGGTCGATCTTGTCCAGCGGCAGGTTCTTGCTCTGCGGGATGCGTCCCTGCACGTATTCGTTCGGCTCCCGGACGTCCAGCAGCACCGCCCCCGGCGTCTTCTGAAACTTCTCCAGGCCCTCGTTGATGTTCGGTCCCATAAAAAAGTCAAAAAAGCCCATTTTCGTTCTCCTTCTTGCGCAATTTCGCATGGTCACACAATATCCCACTAAATTATACCCGAAAACAGGTCATCCCGCAATGATTGGACGGTGTCCCGGAAATGACAGCGGGGTGTAATTGCGGTGATGGTGGAGCCGCCGGCAAAAGTATGGTATCATTGAGCCATGAAAAATGATTTGGCTTACACAACCTATTACGAGACCGGTTCCACGGACCCGCACCGGAACCTCGCATTCGAGGAATACATTCTCTCCACCCGCACGCAGGGCGACATCCTGATCCTCTGGCAGAACAGGAACAGCGTCATCCTCGGCCGCAATCAGAACGCGTACCGGGAGGTCAACGCGGATTTCGTGCGTAGCAACGACATCTCGGTCGTCCGGCGCACCACCGGCGGCGGCGCGGTCTATCACGACCTCGGGAACCTCAACTACTCCTTTATCACCGACGCTGCGGTGCAGGACCGGGTGGTCCAGGAGCGCTTTACCGCGCCGATCGTGCAGGCACTGCAGGAGCTCGGGCTGGATGCGTCCGCATCGGGCCGGAACGACATCCTGGTGAGCGGCCGCAAGGTCTCCGGCACCGCGCAACGGATCCTGGAGGGGCGTATCCTGCACCACGGTACGCTGCTCTTTGACGTCGACCCGGACATGATTGCCGGGGCGCTGAACGCCGACCCGCTCAAGATGCAGTCGCACGGCGTCGCCTCGGTCCGGAGCCGCGTCGGCAACATCCGCCCGCTGCTCGCCGAGGACATGACCATGGACGCGTTCTGGCAGTACCTCCTGTCGTTCCTGCTCGCGGGCGGGACGGTCCTCCCGGCCGAACTGACCGCGGCGGACCAGGCAGCAATTCACTCGCTCCAATCGTCCAAATACGATACCTGGGAGTGGAATTACGGCCGGTCGCCGGCGTTTACGGTCACCAACCGGAAGCGGTTCCCGGGCGGCACGGTGGAGACCTGCCTGCAGGTGGACGGCGGCGTCATCCGCGACGCGGTCATCTACGGGGACTTCATGGCGAGGGCGCCGATCGACCCGGTCACCAACGCTTTGACCGGCTGTCCGTACGAGGAGCCGGCCGTCCGTGCAGCCCTCGCGTCGATCCCGCCAGAAGACTTCGCGGTCATATTTGGCGGTATAACGGCCGAAGAGCTGCTCGACACGATATTCTAACAGAACGCATAAAAAACGGCCTCTACGGGCCGTTTTTTCGTTTCTATGGGGATTCCGAGGGGACTATAGCGCCTCGAACGCCTTCGCGCCGCGGGTGTCCAACCAGCGGAGCAGCAGCAGTGCAATGGCGGCGAACACGACCGTCCACAGCGCCAGATAAGCGACCGCGCCCAGTTTGTAACCGACGGCGAGATACAGTATCACAAATACGATGGCGAGGCCCCAATCGCCGAAGAGCGCAAGCATGACGCCCCCACTCTGCTTGATCGGCGCCGTTTCATTCGTCCAGTGGAGGACAGGCATCCGCACGCCGATGACCATGCACCAGACGGAGTAGAATACCGCGAAAACCAGTATAATGCAGCAGACCAGCAACTTGACCGCAACCATTCCCGGCACGGCCACCGCCGCGCAGATCACGGTGAACGTCATCGGAATCATCAAAAGGATCAGCTGCATGGACAGTTTGGAGCGGAGCACGGTTTTGGCGGTGACCGGCAGCGACTGCGGGATCCAGAGGCTCTTCCCTTCCAGAGAGATCGACGGCGCCGCCGTGTCGGTCATGGACGCCAGCATGAATAACATGGTGCAAATCAGGATCGCACCGCTGTCCGGCCGGCCCGTGAAAGCATCGTTGATCACGGCGCAGAGCTCTCTCCCCTTGAGCAGGAGCAGGACGCCGAGGGCCGGAATCATCAGGATCCCGAGGCCGCTGTTCAGCATGTAGTTCGCGTTGGAGGTGAAGCGCGTGAACTCTTTGCTGAGTAACGCGCCGAACTCGCTCTTTCTCTTGACCGTCTTCTCGACGTAACGCACCTTTGTCGTCGTTCCGCCGGCTACCGCGATGCTCAGGAAGCTGCGCGTCAACACGGTCCAGACGGCCGCGAGGAGCACCACCATCACGACAAAGTAGATCGCTGTCGCAACCCAGTCGCCCTCCCCGATCCTGCCGAACAGGTAAAACGCGTAGGCCTTCCCTTTGACCTTTGCACCGTAGATTTCCGCGTGCAGGATGAGCTCCCGGATGAAGGCATTGGCCTTGAAATAGCAGAAATAGTAAACGCCGATGAACAAAAGCGTCAGGAGAACCGTAATGTAGCTCTTATTCTTCAGCCGCCGGCTGAGCTTCGCGACCACCCAGCCGAGCAGGCAGGCGAGCACCATTACAAAGCCCGTGACGATCAGGAACAGCAGAATTCCGCAGATCACGGTCCTTGCCGTCGCGCCGAACAACCCCCAGTAGACGATCAGGGTCGGCAGGAGCACGACCGCGGAATACATGGCACCGAGCAGATAGACGTTCACGATCCGCGCAGCGATGATCGTCCGGACCGGAATCGGCAGGGACAAAAGCAGATCGTTGTCCTTTGAGAGATAGAGGCTGGTGTAGGAATTGAAGATGCTCCCGAACGCCCCCAGTACGACGGCGAGTCCACTCATCAGCAGGAAATACAGCCAGCCGACGCCTACACTCACCAGACCGGCGCACAGGCTCAGGGCCAGCGTGGTGAACATGCCGCCGAGGAAGACGACCATGATGACGATGAAGAACACGAACCACGCGATGATCGCCGGGACGGACCGCATGCGGTTCTTCTTCGCGTCATAAAAGTAGCCCTTGAAAACCTCCGAGGCTTGCTTTTTTAACAGAATCCAAAACATTTACTCCGCCTCCAGTTCCAGGAACACCTCTTCGAGGCTGTCGTCGCCCTTGACTTCCTCCATCGTGCCGGCCTTGACCAGCCGTCCCTGCTTGATGATGGCGACCTTGTCGCAAAGCTTCTCCGCGACCTCCAGCACGTGCGTCGAGAAGAAGATCGCGCCGCCCTTGTCGCAGTGCTCGCGCATCATCTCCTTGAGAAGGTGTGACGCCTTCGGGTCGAGGCCGACGAACGGCTCGTCCATCAGAATCAGCGCCGGGTCGTGGATCCAGGCCGAGATTACTGCGAGCTTCTG
Organism: Mogibacterium sp.; assembly: GCA_017433975.1. Classification (GTDB taxonomy): domain Bacteria; phylum Bacillota; class Clostridia; order Peptostreptococcales; family Anaerovoracaceae; genus RGIG2439. Next base: position 58,641 of record JAFRGD010000022.1, read on the forward strand.
CTTCATGCCGTGGGAATACGCGGAGATCGGCTGCGCGAGGTCGCCGGTCAGCTCGAGCAAATCGGCGTACTCGCGGATCTTTTCCTGCCGCACATCGGACGGGATGCCGAAGATGTCCGCGATGAAATTCAGGTACTTGATACCGCTCATGAACTCGTAGAGGTCCGGATTGTCCGGGATGTACGCGAGCTGCCGCTTGCACTTCACCGGGTCATCCTTGAGCGAGGTACCGTTGACGATAATATTCCCTTCGTCAAATTGCAGGATCCCGACCGCGCTCTTGAGCGTGGTGGTCTTACCGGCGCCGTTATGGCCGATGAAACCGTAGATTTCCCCCGGCCGGATGTGCAGGGACAGGTCGTCCACCGCTTTTTTCTCGCCGTAGGTTTTCGTCAGGCGTTCAATGATTAACATAGTCTTGCTCCTTCTATGGTTTTTTTGTTTATTTTCAGTTCGGCTGGATGCCGGACATGGTTATCCTGCTAATAACGAGAACAGGATCGGGCTGATGAAGATCGCATACCCGATGAGCGCCGGGATCAGGAAGCCCTTGGTCACAAAGACCGCAATGAACTCCCGGATCAGCGCCGACGGCCAGTAATAGAACGCGACGTGGGAACCGATTCCGGTGCACTTCAGCCTGACCGACCGCGCGATCCGCAGGCACCGGTAAATGTGATAATTGCTGGATACCAGCGCGGTCTTTCTCCCGCCTTCTCTCCCGTCGATGATCTCCTTGGAGTTGATCAGGTTCTCCCGCGTCGTGGCGGAGCGGTCCTCCAAAACGATCTGCTCCTCCGGGATTCCACGGCTCAGGAGATAATTCTTCATCGCCTGCGCCTCGCTCAGCTTCTCGTCGCTCCCCCGCCCACCGCTCGGGATGATGACCGGCTTGACTTTGCACTTCTGATAGATCTCAATCGCCTTGTCCACCCGGTCGGAGAGAAGCTTCGTCAGCCGTTCGCCGTCCGCGAGCCCGCAGCCGTGGATGATGACATAATTGAAGTCCATCCGGTGCGGAAGGATCTGGATGAAAACCGAATACACGACGAAGCTCAGAATGAGATAGCTGAAGTAAAACACAGTGAACGCCAGGAGCATGATCCAGCGGTTGACGGTCCAGGACACGGTCGGCTCGTCGAGGGTGAGCACATAAACGACCGTCGCGATCTCACCGATTCCAACGAACACCCCGAGCCCCAGAGACAGCAGGTGCGCCGCGCAGACCGACTCCCGCCGGATCATCTGGATTCCGTTCAAAATCAGCAGGATCGGGACCAGAAATAGCCCAAGCATCACCAGCAGGAAGCACGCCAGCAGGATGTATCCCGCCCCGTTCCCGCTGAAGAAGTTCGCGATGAATATCATCGTGACCATCAGCGCGAACATCAGCAGGAGGCTGTTGAAGTACCGCTGCGGCCGCAATATGGTGAGCCCGATGGTCAGGATCCAGACCGCCGCGAAGAACGGTCCGAGCATTTCGATGTTCTCAATAATAGCGTTCATAGTTGATGAATAGAGTAATATGTCAGGTCTCGTTCCACGCCAAGATATGTGAGTTCTTTTTCCGAAAAGTGGTCGTACGTCATGCCGCACTTCTCCATGACGCGCCGCGACGCGTCGTTGCCGGTGAAGAAGGACGCCTTGACGGTCCGGAAGCCCTTCTCCTCGAACAAATATTGTATGAACTGCCGGGCCGCCTCGGTGACGTAGCCGCGGCCCCAGTAGTCCGACCCGATCCCGTAGCCGATCTCGCAGGAATCGTCCGTCTTATCAAAATACAAAATGATCCCGATGAGCCGTCCGGTCGCTTTCAGCCGGATGGCGAACATGTCCGGGTTCGTCACATACGCCGAAAGGTCGAGGTCGTCCGGCGTCTCCGTATAGCGGCAGACGAAGGTCTCTAGCACTTTCCTGTCGTGCGAAATGTTGTGAAAATAGTCCGCTTTGTCGGTCTCCCGGATTCCGTCGAGAATCAGCCGTTCGGTTTCCATTTGGGTCCTCTCCCCTGTTGTCATGGCTTCATGGCGCGCGTCGCGAGGAACGTCGGGATGTTCATCTCGTGAAGCCGGCCTTCGCCGTTCGTGTCTTCATACAAATTCAACAATACAAAGCCCGCCTCGAGCTGCCCGCCGAGCTGCTCCTCCAGCGAATGCGAGAACTGCACGCCGGAGTCGTCCGCCTGCAGCTGCCGCATCTGCTCCGGGTTCCGGAGCGGGTTGAACGGCAGCGTGTTGACGATCCGCTCCTCCTCGTTGTCGACGATGTAGTTGACATGGTAGTCCACGCCCGCGATCAGGTACCCGCCGTGTTTCAGGACCCGGTAACACTCCTTCCAGATCGGGCGGACTTCCTCGACGTAGCAATTCGATACCGGGTGAAAGATGATGTCAAACTCCTCGTCGTCGAACGGAAGCGGCTTCGTCATGTCCGCGCGGACGATCCGGATCGCGTAGCCTTCCCGCGCCGCGACGAACCGCTCGCTCTCGAGCTGCCGCTCCGAATAGTCCAGCACGGTGCACTCCGCACCGAGCGCCGCAAAGACCGGCATCTGCTGCCCGCCGCCGCTCGCGAGCCCCAGGACCTTCTTGCCCAGCAGGTCGCCGAACCACTCGTGCGGCACCGGCTTCAGCGGCGTCAGGACCACGTCCCACACACCGTTCCTTGCGTTGACAAACGTCTCATGCGAGATCGGGGTTCCCCAGATCCAGCCCTTCTCGACCCACCGGTCGATGGTCTCCGCGTTGATATCCTGATAACTGCGCTCTGTCATTTCAAATCTCCCGGTTCAGTATCGCCTCAACCTGGTCTCTCTTCTCGTAAAGCACGCAGCCGCCGATGTGTTCCCCTGAGAGGACGTCCTCGCTGCGGAGCGTCGTGAACAGCCGTGAGTTCAGCGCCTCCCGGAGCGACGTCTCGCGGACGTTGATGTCGGAATACGGGGAAAACGGGCAAGGCTCCGCGCCGCCGTGCGAATTGATGTGGAAGAAGCCGCGGCCCGCCGCGAGGCAACCGCCCGAGCTCTTCTCGTCTCCCGGAAAGGAGATGTAAATCATATCTTGTTTGCTGCTGCGCAATGCGTCGATTCTGGCGGTCATGAATGCGCGGTCCGCGTCATCCGGCGCGAGGTGTGCGCCCTCCTCAGAGACCGGCACGAACTCGATGTAGAATACTGCCTTGCATCCGCGCGACCGCATTGTATCGAGGAATGCGTCGGAAAAGACCTCTTCGAGGTTCTCTTTCGTGACGGTGACCGAGACGCCGTAGATGATGCCCCGCTCGTGGAGCTGGTTCATCTTTGCGAGAACGGTATCGTACACACCCTCGCCCCGCCGCGCGTCCGTCTCCTCGCGGCCGCCCTCGATGCTGATGACCGGCACGATGTTCCTGCTGCGATCCAGCAGGTCCAGGTGCTTGGCGGTCAGGAACGTCCCGTTGGTGAAGACCGGAAACATGATGTTCCGCAGGGTCCCCGCCGCTTCGATCACGTCCCACCGCAGCATCGGCTCACCGCCCGCGAGCAGGATGAAACTGACGCCGAGGTCCTCCGCCTCCCGGAAGATCTTCAACCACTCGTCGCCTGTGAGCTGCTTCGACGGCTCGCAGTCGACCGTTGCGTTGTTCGCCCGGGAATAGCACCCTTCACAGTGCAGGTTGCAGCTCGAAGTGATGCTCGCGATGAGGTAGGACGGCACGTGCAGCCCCTGCGCTTCGTTCGACTCACGCCTGCGGTCCGCAGCCGCACAGGCCGCCGCAAACCGTACGAGGAAAGCGCTCTCGCGCGGGTCCTTGAGGGTCGCCTTGAGCGCGTCCTTCACGATCTGCTCGACCCCGTCCGACAGGTACTTTTGTAAATCAAATTGTTCGTCCATATTTCTCCTCATACTTCATCGGCGTGAACCGGATCCCTTTGACGAGCTGCTCCTCTTCCGTCGGGAGAAAGCCGATGGCCTTGTAGAATGGCAGGCCGTACGGCGAGGAGTTCAGCGTCACCGTCCGCCCCGGGAAGTCCTCTTTGATCCGCTCGAACAGCCGCGTTCCGACGCCCAGCCGGTGATAGCCGCCGTCCACAAAGAAGAAGCAGATGTGGCACCGGTCCGGCCGGATCCCAATCTCTCCGATCAGCCGGTTCCCGTCGAACGCACCGTAGTACTCGATGCCGGCCAGATACTCCGGATCGTGGATGATCCGCCGGAACTCCTCCGTACCCTCCGGGGAATAATCCGGGGATTCATACTCGAAGAAGACCTTCCATGCGAGGTCCAGGGCGTTCGGAATCATACTTTCCGATAATTTTTTTATTGTAAAGTTATTTTTCCATTCCTCGCGGGTCAGCCGCGTCATGTGTTCCGTCCGTATATCCCCCATCGCCTTCCATAGAATGTCATGATTCGTGTGGTGATAGGTAAAGCCGCACTTTTCCGAAACGCGCCGGGACTTGACGTTTCCCTCGAAATAGCCGCACCAGAGCGTGTCAAGATGAAAATCGACGAAGCCGCGGCGGATCACCTCGCGCGCTGCCTCCGGGATGAGACCACGGCCCCAGAACGGAACTGCGATCCAGTACCCGATCTCGCCCTCGCCCTCCGGCAGGTCGCGGCCGGCCTGCTGGCCGACCATCAGGCTGATCGATCCGATTGCCCGGTTGTCTTCCTTCAGGCAAACCGCGTATGTCTCCGGCTCTGACAGAATCGTCCGGATGACTTCGCGGCTGTGTTCCACGCTCGTGTGCACCGGCCAGCCGGCGATCGGCCCGACGCGGTCGTCTTTCGCGTATTCGTAAAGGCCCTCCGCGTCCGCTTCTTCCCACGGCCGCAAAATCAGGCGCTCGGTATATAGTATCATTGCATTCTCCTTGTTGTTCATCACTATTGCTGCACAAGTTCGCGGAAAGCCGCATCCCTGTCGTAGCGTCCCTCCGGCAGGCCCGGAACCTCCTTGTACGCCTTGCAGACCGCCAGGCTGACCTCGGAGAGGACCCGCCCCATCTCCTCGTCCGTGTACGGGCAGTCGTCCGTCACGATCAGTGTCGCAAAGCTGAATACGACGAGCCACAGATCCCGGAAATAGCAGTCCGCGGTGTGCGCGTCCATATTGTAAATCTGCATTAGGGAGTCGCGCACCAGGTCCTGCGTGAACACCAGCGCCTCCATCGCGCCGCCGCTCGCTTCGCTCGGCCTCGTCAAAAACAGCAGTTTGTACAGCTCCGGCTCTTCGCGGGCGAAGCGCAGGTACTGCTGCCCTACCCCGTAGAATGGGATCTCCCAGGCGAGTCCGCGCTGGATGTAATCCTGGTAATGGCTCTTCGCAAGCTCGTAGACGTCCGCCTTGAGCTGTTCCATCGTATCGTAGTATGTGAAGATCGGCCGGGTCGAAACGCCCAGTTCCGCAGCGACCTCGCGGGCCGTGACCGCGTCGATTCCCTTCGTCCGGACCACGTTCAGCGCAGCCTCGACGATATTTTCCTTCTGAAATTTGACCTTTGGAGCCATGGTCCACCTGACTTTCGTGTGTTGGAAACATTTGTTGCGCAACACTTGTTATGCATCCGCCGTTATCATACTCCCCCTCTCCGCGCTTGTCAAGCGGAATGAAAAAAGAGCCCGCTGCCACGAGCCCTCCGAACCGCTTATGATTCAATATACTATTTCAGATTGCGTTTCACCCATTTTTCGACCTGGTCCCGGGCGCCCGGAACCATCCCACCCTGGACCGCGAGGCCGCGCGCAAACGACGCGCCCGGACAGGCCTTGCGGAGGTCGCGCTCGGCCGAGCCAAAGCCCGATCCTTCGTGGGTCATGACCGGAAGCACCCGCTTGCCGCGGAAGTTCAGCCGCTCGAGCTGGCTGTAGACCGCCATCGGGTAGGTTCCCCACCAGCACGGGCCGCAGATGAAGATGTTGTCGTACTCCGAAATATCCGCCAGATACGCCTTCAGCTTTGGCCGGGCGTTTACCGCGAGCTCCGCCTTGGCCTCTTCCGTGCACTTCATGTAGTCCTCGGAATACGGTTTGACCGTCTCGATCTCAAAGAGGTCCGCGCCGCACGCGTCCCGGATGAACTCCGCGAGCTGCTCCGCGTTTCCGCGCTCGAGCTCCCGGACGCTGCCGCCGACGTAGTTCTGTCCCCTGCGGGAGTAATAAATCACGAGATTTTTTGCCACAGTTGCACCCTTTCTTCTCTAACCGCGTCCTATGAAAAGCCGCCGGGTTGTGGTATGATGAATTCGTACCGAACGGCTCCGCCTTAGATATTGTAACACGCCGAGGTGTCAAATGCTCGATTTTTTGAAACACGAAGAAAAGAAAGTCGAATACATAGAGCTTATCTATGATTTGATTTTTGTATATATTATCGGCCGGAACAATTCGCTCGTCCAGCACATCTCGGGCGGCTTCATCGCCCCGGGCACGTTTCTGACTTACTTTATCTGCACCCTGATCACGATTCAGATCTGGTACATGACGACGACGTTCATCAACCGGTTCGGGTCCAACGACTTCTCGGAGTACGTCGGCCTCTTCATCAACATGTACCTGCTATACTACATGGCGGACAGCACGCGCGTGCACTGGCAGACGCACTTCTACCGCTACAACATCGCCTGGCTCCTCATTGTCCTGAACCTCCTCGTGCAGTATTACCTTAAATACCGCTCGACGCAGGCGACCGCCCCATGGGAAGGCGCGAGCCTCCGCCAGCACATGCGGGGCCTCGGCATTCAGGCCGCGATCATCGTCATCGGAATCCTGCTGTACGCGCCGACCGGCCTGCCGCTCACCCCGCTCGCGATGATATTCGGGATCTTCGTGTCGTTTCTCGGGCGCAAAAGAGCCGACCTCATGGCGGTCGACTTCTCGCATCTGACGGAGCGGATCATGCTCTACATCGTATTCACGTTCGGCGAAATGATTATCGCCATCTCGGGGTATTTCGGGGACGACTTCAGCGTGAGCAGCGTGTACTTCTCGCTCATGGGCTTCCTGATCGTCGTCGGCCTCTTCATGAGCTACGGCTTCCTGTACGACCGCCTGCTCGACCGGGAGATGTCGATCAGCGGCAATACGTACATGCTCATCCACGTTTTCATCATTTTTTCGCTCAGCAACCTGACGACCGCCCTCGAATTCATGCACGAGCCGGAGATTGCCGCGGTTCCGAAGACGATTTTCCTCGTCGTGAGCTTTGTAATGTACTACGTCTTCCTATTCCTGACGGTTCCGTACACCAAAGGCTATGGGCGCACCGCGCACTTCCTGCGGCCGTTCCTCCTGACGCTGGTGGCGTTCGTGATTCTGATGATCGTCTTCTATCAGAACGCGCGCGTCAACATCGCGGTGTCCGTCCTGCTGACCTTCGCGATCTGGTACTTCGAGTACCGCTACTGGCGCGCAACCGAGGCCCTCGAGCAGTAAACCGTTCCCTTGCGCCTGCGTTACGCCGACCGCGCAACCCGTGAAACCGGGAACGCTTCCCGTTTTCATCTTTTCTGCGTGAAACCGGGGAGGGTTTCCGTTTTCATCTTTTCTGCACTGCGCCGTTCCTTCATCACGCCGACCAAACCGTTGAAATATCAACGGTTTTTTTCTGTACAAAAATATTTAAGCACTTCCGTTGTTTTGAAAAGAAAATGCTTAAATAATAGTCGTTAGATGGTTTTCGTCACTGGATAATCTGCAAATATTCCTAGTCTACTGGCTCAACAACGCTTTTCTTAACAGATACTTGTCAAAATTATCTGAAAAAACCGTGTCTGCAACGCAAACGCCCGACGGATATGCGAAGATTTCCATTATCAGAGATGTGCGGATTTGGATTGTTAAGCACTTTTCCCACAAAAGACATGCAAGTGCTTAAATAGTTTTGTACAGTAAGTTTACTGTGCAGCTTGCGCCGCGCGGACCAGTTCGATGGCCTGCTTGCCCGTGACGTGCTCGATCCGGATCTCCACCATTTCCATACTGTTGAAGTTCTTCCGCATGTCTTCCTCGACCACCTCCGGATAGTCGCTACTGTATTTGCCGGCGAGGCGCATCGCCGCGGCGTATTTTTCGTCACCGGCCAGGATACGCGCCCGCCCGAAGGCGATTGCGCTCTTGAAGTACGTTGTGACCTCCTCCGGTACGATCCGGTCCTCCGCGATGACGCAGAACGAAACCTTTTCGTCCGCCCGGATCGCGTCGATTTTGTGCCCCGCCTTCGCGGAATGGAAATAAATGCAACCGTCCGCATACACATAGTTGATTGGGACCGCGTACGGATACCCGTCGTCACCGGAGACCGCGAGAACGCCGGTCTTTCCCTGTTCGAGGACCGCCCTCGTCTCCTCTTCTGACAATAACTGCTTAAATCTTCTCATTTTCCGGAACATAACGTACCTCCCTCAAAACATTAACTCGAATATCGTATAAAAGGCTGCGGATCGCCGGTCGTTGCTCCTTGACCCGACTGCGGATTGCCGGCGAAACTACTTGATCCGGCTGCGGATCGCCTGCTCCGTCTGGCGGAGCTCCCGGTCGAATTCCCGCGAAGACGTGCGGAGCGCGTCGTGGCCGAGGGCGTTCTGCTGGACGAGGTTGTCCGAAGAAACGACCCGCACCTGGCGCTTGCCGCGGTAGGCCGCCGTCATCTTGCCGATGCGGATGTCCGCCGGCTCCCGCTCCATCGTGAAGACGAGCCGGACGCCGAACCGCTCCTCGGTCGACCCCGCGCCGCCCGGGACCTTGTAAGCGTCGAAGACGACGATGACTTCGGCGCCGGTGTAACCCTGGTAGTTGATCAGCCGGTCGATGAGCTGCTCCCGCGCGGCGTTGATGTCGAGCTGCGCGAGCTCGCTGAGTTCATCGTTCGCGTTGATCAGGTTGTAGCCGTCGATGATGACGACCGGCGGCGCGCCGGCGTCCCCGGACGGCTTGCTGCGGGCGTGCTGCGCGCGGATCTCTTCGTTCCGAGCCGCCGCGGCGGCCCGCTCCTCCGGGGTGCGGCTGTCAACCCAGTCGCTTTTATCCTGCCCGCTGCCCGCCCGGTACTCGCGCGCGGCCTTGCCGCTGCGCTGCTTTGCCGGCCCGTACGTCCGCTCAAAGATCTGCTGCAGTTCCGCATCGCCTGCCGGCATCGCAGACTGCACCCGCGCGGCTGTATCCCGTGCGGCGTCCTTCGCCACGTCGATGTTGTATAAGTGCCGCCGCTCGCGGAGCGCATACGGGAGATGCATGTATTTCTCCACCTCGCTCCAGTGCACGATGCCGCTCGCCCCGTGGGAGACGAAGACCGAGTCCGCCGGGTGGTCGACGTCGCGCTCCGCGTCGTAGCCCGCTTCCGCGATGACCTCCGCCGCGTTGTGGCACGGCTCGTAGCCGGCCAGGCTGCAGACGACCCGCCCGCGGCCGCCAGTGTACGACGTCACCGCCGCCGGATAGTCCAGCAGCCCGACCGCAGGCGCAGACCCCGTCAGGACGGCCATGGACCCCCGCTGGTCGAGCGCAAACTCCCCGCCCATCTGCCGGAGGTCCGTCATCGCGCGGCCGACCGTTTCCGCCGGCAGTTCGATTTCAAAGGCGAACCACGGCTCGAGCAGGACCGCCTGCCCGTCCGCAGCAGCCTTCATCAGACCGTTCCGGAGCGCACGGTACGTCGCCTGCCGGAAGTCGCCGCCGCTGGTGTGCTTGTCGTGCGCACGCCCCCGCGCCAGCGTAATATGCATGTCCGTGATCGGAGCCCCCGTGAGCACCCCGATGTGGTCCGTCTCTTCTAGGTGCGTGAAAATCAGCCGCTGCCAGTTCCGCGCCAGAACGTCTTCCGGCACGATGCTGTCGATTGTGATGCCGCTCCCCCGCTCGGCCGGCTCGAGGATCAGATGCACCTCCGCGTAATGCCGCAGCGGCTCAAAGTGGCCAACGCCCTCGACCGGCGCCGCGACCGTTTCGAGATAGATGAGCTGCCCCGCGCCGAAGTCCACCGGGTAGCCGAACCGCTCCGCGATCTCGCTTTGGAGGACCTCCATCTGGACCTGCCCCATCAGCCGTACGTTGATTGCGCCCGTCTCCGGCCGCCAGTCGACGTGGAGCTTCGGGTCCTCCTCCTCCAAAACGCGAAGGTCGGCGAGCACCCTGCGCGGGTCCGCCCCCTCCGGATAAATCAAGCGATACGTCATGAACGGCTCGAGCGACTCCTCCGGTGCGACCTCCGCTGCGCCGACCGCGTCGCCCGGCCGCGTCTCCGCAAGCCCCGTCACAGCGTAGACCTCGCCAGGCACCGCCGCATCGACGGTCCGGTACTTCAGGCCGGAATACTGCCGGACCTGGTTGACCTTGGCCTCCCACGACCGGCCGTCCCGCCCGGTTCCATGGATGACTTCCTTCGGCCGGAGCGTCCCGCCGAGCATTTTGAGGAACGTCAGCCGCTCCCCGTTCCCGTCGCGCGCGATCTTGTACACCCGCGCCGCGAACGCGTCCATCCGGACCGGCTCCTCCGCATACCGCTGCAGAGCCGCGAGCAGCGGCTCCACGCCCTCCATCCGGAGCGCCGAACCGAAGTAGCACGGGAACACCTCCCGCCGGTGGATCGCCCCGCGGAGGTCCTCGTCCGTCAGCGGCTCGTCGTTCAGCACCTTGTCCATCAGGACCGGCGCTGCGAGCGTGACGTCATCTAGAAACGCTTCGCTCCCCGTGCCGCCGCTGAAGTCCACGAGCCCCGGCCCGAGCCGCGCCGCGAGGTCCGCGAGGATCGCCCGACGGTCCCGCGTCACCAGGTCCATTTTATTGACAAAAACAAAAGCCGGGACCCCACGCTGCCGCAGGAGCCGCCAAAGCGTCTCCGTGTGGCTCTGCACCCCGTCCGCCGCGCTGATGATCACCAGCGCGTAGTCGATTACGCTGAGGACGCGTTCCATCTCCGTCGAAAAGTCCACGTGCCCCGGCGTATCGAGCACCGTGACGACCGTCGCCGGGCTCACCACGTTGTCAACGCCGGTCCCGGTCACGGCCGGCAGCACGAACCGCGCCTGCTTTGAGAACACAGTAATGCCGCGGTTCCGCTCGACCTCGTTCCCGTCGAGGTAAGAATCGCCGTGGTCCACGCGCCCGGGCTTCCGGATCTCGCCCGTCTTGTATAACATTGTTTCGCACAGCGTCGTCTTGCCCGCGTCAACGTGCGCGAGCACCCCGACGACGATGCGCTTCTCCGTTGCGTGATCTGCCGCCATCAAAAAGACCTGTCCCGATGCTCCCTTTTGCGATGATTTGTGATATGATGATAAAAGATATATTGAACGCAGCAAACGATTCCGAAATCGCAAGCGATTCTGAAAAAACGAATGGAGCGCCTTATGAATACGATGCAAAACCAAAAGGTCGTCGTCCTGAACGCCGCAAAGATGAACTACGACGGCCTGCTCGACTTTTCCGCCCTCTCGCCGGACGTCACCGTGTACGACGAGACCGCCCCGGAGGACTTCCTCCAACGGATCGACGGCACCGCCGCGATCGTCACCAAGGAACTTCCCGTTCCGGCCGACCTGATCGCACAGTTCCCGGACAGCGTCCGCCTCATCTGCGAGGCCGGCACCGGCTACAACAACATCGCCATCGACGCCGCTAAAGCGCGCGGCATCACCGTCTGCAACGTTCCGGCCTACAGCTCACACCGTGTGGCGCACACCGCCGTCATGCTCATGCTCATGCTGTCGTCGACCATGCAGAGCCAGGTCCGCATGCTCGCGGCCGGCGACCGGGGCAACTTCACGGAACACCTGCAGGTCCCGCACGTCGAGCTGAACGGCAAGACCCTCGGCGTGGTCGGCGCAGGCACCATCGGCCGCCAGGTCATCCGCATCGCGCGCGCCATGGACATGAATGTCCTCTGCTACACCAGGACTCCTCGTGATGACGAGCCTGGCCTGACGTTCGTCCCGCTCGAGCGGCTGCTCCGGGAAAGCGATTACATCTCCCTCCACTGCCCGCTCACGGACAAGACGCGCCACATGATCGACGCGGACGCGCTCGCGATGATGAAGCCGACCGCCTTCCTGATCAACACCTCCCGCGGCGCGCTGGTCGACGAGCCGGCCCTGATCCGCGCCCTGACCGAAGGCCAGATCGCGGGTGCAGGTCTCGATGTCCAGGAGACCGAGCCGCCGGTCGCGGACAATCCGCTGTATACGCTGGAAAATGTCATCCTCACGCCGCACATGGGCTGGAAGGGTCTTGAGACGCGCCAGCGCCTGGTCGGCGTCATCGCGGATGACATCCAGGGGTTCTTTGCCGGCACACCGGTCAACGTGGTCGGTTAACGTGGCAGGCGTCGGGCGCTAAAGGCGTTGGACGCCGATGAAAAAGCCGCTTAACGCGGCAGATATAGTTTGCTTAAAATGACTTCCCGGGCGCGGTCCGGCAGGACGCGGAGCAGCACCATCAGGGCTTTGTAGTCCGCTCCGACCGGCACGCGGGCCGGCGGGTCCTTCCGCCCCGCGAGCGCGTAAGCGACGCGTGCGACGCTCTCCGGGGATTTCCCGTTCTGTTCGTCAGCGGCCATCTTGGCGATGCTTTTGTACAGCGTACTGCTGTACTCCGCCGGGCCGCTTTTTTCTATGGCCGCGGAACCGCCGTCGCATCGACTGCCGTCCATGGAACTGCCGCCCGTCGCCCCGTCCGCGGAACCGCCGAGATCCTGTGTGACCCGCGCGGCCGTGAAGCCGGTCTTGGTGTCGCCCGGTTCAATGATGACGGCTCGGACGCCGTACCGCCGCATTTCCATACGGACCGCGTCGGTAAAGGCCTCGAGCGCGTATTTACTCGCGGAGTACTGGCTCTGCATCGGGATCGACACGCGGCCCGCGATCGACCCGATGACAATCAGGAGTCCGCGCCGCTGCAGCCGCATCCGCGTGAGGCACGGCCGCGCCGCGTTCAGCGTCCCGAAGTAATTGACTTCCATCTGGCGCCGCGTGAGCTCCTGCGGCGTCGTCTCGGCCGGTCCCGCGACGCCCATCCCGGCGCAGAGGACCGCAATGTCGACGCCCGGCAGCCCTTCGATGAACGCGCGGACCGCCGCCTCGTCGGTGACGTCCAGCCGCCGCATCGTCAGGCTTCCGCCGCCTTCGAACGTTTCAGTGTATTCCTCCGTGTGCCGGGAAACGCCCGTCACCGTACAACCGTGCCGCGCATACTCCTGCGCGCACGCCTGCCCGATGCCCGACGACGCGCCGGTCACAAAGACGCGCGTCCCGTAGACGTTCCGGTCGCTTTTTCTCCTGATCATTGCCCGTTCCTCGTACTCTGCTGCAACGACATGGTCAGCAGCTCACTTTACCGGGAAAACCGTCGTTCCGCCTTACCGGATGAGCGCCAGCGACCCCATCGGGTCCCACGGCTCGAGCTCCACCGGCTCCGCCTCGTACGCGGCGAGCTGCTCGGCGGACAGGTATTTCTTGTGCGTGATGATCTGGTACACGAACGCGCGGAACCAGGCTTCGCTGCCGATGTAGTATCCTTTCATCCCGCGCTCGTCGCCCCAGCTGTTCTCGATCTTCCAGCGGTCCGGCTGCCCGTTCTCGTCAAAGTTGACGCCGGTGATGACCATCGCGTGGTTCATGCGGCTGTCGTTGAAGTTCAGCCGGTCAGCCTTGGTCATCGTGGTGTCGAGGCCGAGCATCCGCTCCGCGGTAAAGGAGTCCGGATCCCAGATTCCGACCGCGCGGTTCCCGTACTTGCCGGCGTCGCTCCCGAACCACACCGGCTCGCCGTCCTTCAGCTGCTCGATTGCGATGCGTTCCAGCTCCTCCATCGGCAGGTTGAGGTACCGCACCGCGTATTCGACCGTGTTTCCGAGGAACTTGACGGTGTAGGAACGCCCGAACGGCTTGTCCTCGGTCGGCGAGTTGATCAGGCTGACGTAGTCCGAAAGGTCGATTCCGACGTATTTGTCATAAAACTCCTGCGGCGTGAGCCCGCGGTCCACGTGGTAGACCTTGTCCTTGTCCTCGTACGTGAAGTCGAACCGCTCCGGCGGCTCCTCGTAAAGGATGCAAAGCGCCTTGAAATACCCGGCGAGCATCTCTTCCTTGCAGGCGCGGGCGGCTTCTTCACCGCGCTCCGCCACGACTTTGCGGAGCACCGTGATGTCCCGCCGCAGCCGGCTGTTCAAAAGCGCCCAGTGCGCGCGCGTGTTCGTCGACTGCTCGTTGTCCGGCATGACCTCCGCCGGCACGACGCCGTACTTGCTGACGATGGCCGCCATCATGTCCCACTGGCCGCCGTCTCCGATACCGTCGGTGATCCAGTCGAGGGTGCGGTCCCGGATCGGACGGTCCGCCGTTGCGATGCCCGCTTCGAGGAAGAAATTCAGTTTCTCGAGTTTATCCCAGAATGCGAAGTATGCGCCGGAGAGCTCGATCCGGTCGAGGTTGCAGCGCTCCGCGACCTTTTCGCGGAAGATGTTCATCGAGGCGAAGAGCCAGCAACGGCCGGACCGCTTTTGGTTGGTGACCTCGGACAGGTGCAGATCGATCGTGAAGTGGTTCTGCAGCCGGGCCGCAGCCGCCGCGTCATAGGTCACTTCGGTAAAGTCCGACCCGCTGAGCGCCGCCGCGTAAACCGGCGCCGCCGCATCCTCATGGTACCATTCGCGGTAAGCCGCGATCATGTCCGCTGTAATAGGTGTCGCATTCTTCATTTCATTCCTCCTGTAAGTCAATGTGATTTATGTCGTTGCCCGCCGCGCCGGTCGATCCCGGTGCAGCGAAGCGATTCATAACTTTTGTAAAAGATTAGTAGATCAGGCCGTATTTGCGCGCAAGCGGTGCGAGCGCCTCGTCCGGCAGGCCGCCGGCGTAGAGCGCGCGGCCCTGGTATAGCCGGAGCGCCCGTTCGAGCAGGTCCGCGTCCTCGCAGACCAGGCAGAGCGGCTTGTTGATCGCGTACTGGCAGGCGCCGAACTCGTCGAGGTCGTCGCGCGATTTGATTTCAATCGCGATGACCGGTGCTGCGCCGTCCATGGCTTCGTCGATCCGGTCCTCGAGCCCGGCGTCGCAGGTCAGTACCTCGCTGACGCGGATTCCCGGGTCGAGTACAAAGACTTGCTTCTCGGTCGCACAGACGACCTTGCCCGCGAGGTGCGCCGCCGGCGCCGGCTTGACCATCGGAACGCCCTCGAGCGCCTCACGGATCGCCTTCACGTGCTCCGGCGTCGTTCCGCAGCAACCGCCGAAGAGCATGACGCCCGCCTCCGCGAAGGCCGGAACGAACCCGGCGAGTTCCTCCGCTGTCAGTTTATACACGATCTTTCCGTCCTCGACGATCGGCAGGCCGGCATTCGGCTTGGCCGCGAGCGGTACCGTTGCGTACTCCCGGAGGCGCCGGATCTGTGTGAGCATGTCGTCCGGGCCGACCGAGCAGTTCAGACCGAACGCGTCCACGCCCATCCCCTGCATGATGACGAGCGCCGCCGTGGCGTCCGTCCCGGTCAGGGTCTTGCCGTTCGCGTCGGTCGTGAACGAAACGAGGACCGGCTTGTCGCTCACCGACCGCACCGCGAGCAGCGCCGCGCGCGCCTCCGGAACCGTCATGATCGTCTCAATCACATAGAGGTCGACGCCGGCCGCTTCGAGGCCTTTCGCCTGCTCAGTATACAAATCGACCAGTTCTTCAAACGCGAGGTCCCCGAGCGGCGCGAGAAACTTACCGGTCGGCGAGATATCGCCCGCGATCAGACACCGGCCGCTGATTCCTTCTTTGGCCGTCTCCACCAGCCGCCGGTTGAAGTCCGCCGTCTGATTGAAAATTCCGTTCTCCTCGAGCTTGATTGGATTCGCTCCAAACGTCGGCGAGTAAACGATATCGCTTCCCGCTTTGATATACGCGTCATCCAGATCGTGGATCACCTCCGGGTGCTCGAGCACCCAGGCCTCCGCGCTGACCGACCCGTCGTAGCCCCGCTTCTGAAGCTCCGTCCCGGTCGCGCCGTCCAATACCAATGGATAATACAGTTCCATACGTCCCCCTTATTTCACACCGCGTGCCGCGCACACAGTCTGTCCCAATTCTCTAAAAATGCTTGTAATAATCAACGTTATTTTGGTATATTTAATTAATTGCAATTTCTATGATATCAAAAAAGTATTTTTATGCAAGAGGATATCATCTGTGATTCTTGAAACCGGAAGCCATCCGAATACCGAAACGCTCGTGACCCTCGCGCTCGAAGCGGGCTTCACGCAGGCCGCGCCGCTCAACATGGACGCGCTCCTGTTCCGCAGCGAGGTCCGCGACATGTGCGCGGCCGACCGGTGCAAGCATTACGACAAGAGCTGGAGCTGTCCGCCAGCCATCGGTTCGCTCGAGCAGATCACAGCGCAGGCCGCCCGGTACCACCGTGGCATCCTCGTCCAGACCACCGCGCCGACGGACGGCGACTTCGACATGAAGGGCTTTTACGACGGGATGGTCCTGCACCAGCGAAGCTTTGACACGCTGACGCGGCAGGTCCGCCGGATGTTCCCGGACTGCCTCCCGATGGCAGCCGGCTCCTGCATGCGGTGCCGCAAGTGCACCTATCCGGACCGCCCGTGCCGCTTCCCGGACCGCCTCTATCCGTCGATGGAGGCCTACGGACTGCTCGTCAGCGACGTCTGCATCCGCTCCGGGCTCAAGTACAACTACGGGCCGCGGACGATCACGTATACCGCTTGCATTTTACTCGATTAAGCGCTCCGCGCGCAGCGTTCAGTATGGAACAGAAAGGAACGAACCCCCATGATGACGCCAAAAGAATTATTCCTCGAACTCCTCAAACCGGACGGTAAGCCGGACCGTCAGCTCGTCCAGTACGAAGCGCTTCAGATGCTTCTCGGCGACCCGATCAACCGCTGGCTCCACGAAGGGCGCCGGCCGGGCGCGCGGATCGTAGACCGCTGGGGTACGACCATCGACTGGCCTGCCGACCATCCGGGCTCCATGCCGATCGTCAACGACGAGAACAAAGTCATCAAAGACATCACGCGCTGGCGCGATTACGTGCACGCGCCGGACATCCTGGCCAACTGCAGCGACCCGGAGGCCTGGGCGGCCTGCCGTGCCAAGCTTCGCGAAAAAGCCGGAGATGAACGGCTGACGACCGGTTTCATGGGTACCGGTATCTTTGAGCAGTGCCACTTCCTCATGACCTTCGCGGACGTCCTGACCGGCCTCTACGACCACCCGCAGGAGATGCACGAGCTGATCGATTACATCACTGAATACCGTCTCACCTACGTTAAGCATCTGATAGATAACCTCCAGCCGGAGGTCATATTCTCGCACGACGACTGGGGCACCAAGGACGCGCTTTTCATGAAGCCGGATATGTGGCGGGAATTCTTCAAAGAGCCGTACCGCAGGTTCTACGGATACATCCGCTCCCGCGGCGTGATCGCCATCCACCACGCGGACTCCTTCCTTGAGCCAATCGTCGACGACATGGCGGAGATCGGAATCCAGTGTTGGCAGGGTGTTCTTCCGGAGAACAATATTCCAAAGCTTCAGAGACAACTCGGTGGCCGCATGATCCTGATGGGCGGTATCGGTGCCGCGATCGACCGCGCGGACGCCGGCGAAGAAGAAATTCGCACGTACGTGCGCAACGCCCTCAACAAGTACTGCCCGGGCGGCTACTTCATTCCTTGCCTCACCAACGGCGGTCCACGTGCGGTTTATGATCACATCTATCCGTTTATCGATGACGAGATCAAAAAATACAATCAAGAGTACCACCTGCCGCGCTACAATACCGAAGCGCCGGGCCGCGTCACGCCGGTCGTCATCGGACCGGCGGTTGCTCCGAGCGCGGCTGCAGCGGCCGGTGCTGGTACTGCCGCTGCGAGCATAACGATAGTTGATGCAGCAGCCTCCCCTGCAAGCGCCGCAGCGCAGCAGGACCCTGCCGCCGCCAGTGTCGGCGCCGCGATCCTTGCAGCGCTTTCCGAAGCACTCGCCGCCAACGACACCGCCAACCTCGCGGTCCGTCTCGGCAGCGCGGCGATCCGCGCGATGGGCGGCGCAGCAGTTGATGTGCCTACAGCCAATGCCCCGACCGACGGCGCTCAGCCTTCCAGCGCTGCCGCACAACCTTCCTCCGCGGAGGCGCAGCTGTCCCCGGCCAGCGAAGCCTTGCTGGACCGCGTCTCCGACGCGCTTCAGAGCGGCTCGGTCAGCCAGACCGTCAGCGCCGTCAAGTACGCCCTCGACGCCGGCCTTTCCGCGCAGGACATCCTTACGGGCGGCCTCGTCCGCGGCATGAACATCCTCGGGGAGGACTTCTCCGCCGGCGAAGTCTTCGTCCCGGAGATGCTCCGCTCCGCAAAATGCATGTCCGCCGCCACCGACATCCTCAAGCCGCTCCTCGTCTCCGAAACTGGCGGCAAGTCCGTCGGCCGCGTCTGCCTCGGCACCGTCCGCGGCGACCTGCACGACATCGGCAAGAACCTCGTCAAAATCATGATGGAAGGCGCCGGTCTCGAAGTCATCGACCTCGGCTGCGACGTCAGCGCGGAGACCTTCATCCAGACCGCCATCGATCGGAACTGCGATATCATCGCCTGCTCCACCCTTCTCACGACGAGCATGGGCGAAATCGAACGCGTCGTGCAGCTGGCCATCGACACCGGCATCCGCGACAAGGTCCGCATCATGATCGGCGGCGCCCCGGTCACGCAGGAATACTGCGACAAAGTCGGCGCCGACGTCTACACGGCAGACGCCGCAGCGGCCGCCCGCGCAGCCGTCAAACTGCTGTCGTAACAGCCACGGCGAACTGATAACATAGTTGCTATGCCAAACTGATATCATAGATGCTACGGCAAACAACGATTGGCCAATTCGCAACTGTACAAAAGTATTTAAGCACTTTTCGGGTTTTTCTCGATAAGTGCTTAATTTTTATTGAAATGTCATTATCATAGTTTATGATATCTCGTTCATTTCTTTATTTTTAACTGATTTTCTTTATTTTATCCTTAAATTAATCCCCTATAATTACTTATCTG
This sequence comes from Mogibacterium sp., assembly GCA_017433975.1. Classification (GTDB taxonomy): domain Bacteria; phylum Bacillota; class Clostridia; order Peptostreptococcales; family Anaerovoracaceae; genus RGIG2439. Next base: position 77,656 of record JAFRGD010000022.1, read on the forward strand.
TCAACTAAAGTGCTCATTAAACTGCACAATTACACTACATTCATGATCATTGACGATAATTGTTAAGCATTTTACGTTAAAAAAACAAGAAAGTGCTTAACAATCTTTGTACAGAAGCAACCCGGATACCTCTGTGGGACATCTGCACCTCACACGACACCTGCACAGCGTAGGGTATCCGCTTGTAGTTTCTTTTGGCTTTTTTGCATAAAGGAGAATAAAAAAATGCAGAAAACAACCGTTTTCTGCATATAAAATCGTTATTTTTTGCATAAAGCCGCCACGACTGTTTCGGAAGCTGTCACCGAAACTATCGAGGATGCTGTCGCCGCAACTGCCGCAACTGCTATTTCCGCCGTTACTCCACGAACTTGACCGCGGTTCCGTACGCGACGACCTCCGCCGCGCCCTGCATCACCTGCGACGACCCGAACCGCACGCCGATGATGGCGTCCGCGCCGAGCTCCTCCGCTTCGTCGACCATGCGCTTGGTCGCGATCTGACGGGCTTCGTTCAGCATCTCCGTGTAGCCGACGATCTCGCCGCCGACCAGTGTCTTCATGCCCGCCATGAAGTCACGGCCGACGTTCTTGGTCTGCACGATTGCCCCTTTGACCAGTCCCAGCAGTTCAAAGTCCTTGCCCGGAATATAATCGATAGTATACAGTTTCATTTGTCTTCCCCCTTTTCAGTCCTAAATTTTCAATACTTGTTCGCCTCGTCGAGTTCGCCGCTCGCGAGCTCCTTGAGCCGCTGGCGGAGCGCAATCGCGATTCCGACGATCATCGCGCCGAAAAGCACGACGCAGAAAACGATGATAACCGCCGGCGCAGGGTCCACCGTATTCGCCCAGATGATACCGATGACCAGCGTCACCAGCAAAGCGATCATGACAACCGCCGCAATCACGGCGCCCGTCTTTCTCTTGTTCACATCGGACATTCTGACATTCATAAGTTGTACGCCCCCTTTCTCGAGCTGCTGCATCTTTTCGATATATTCGGAGGCGTCGAGCGATTCGAGGTCGTCCACTTCATCGGACATCATCGCGCAGACCGCCTTGATCTGCTCGAGGTCGCGGCCGCGCTGTTCGAGCTCGCTCATCCGCTGCCGCATGCCGTCGTCAAAGGAGATCTTTCCCTCCTGCATGAGCCGAATCTGCTCGCACGGAAAGCCGAGCTGCCGCAGGAGTTTGACGCGCCGGAGCGCCGCCACGTCCGTGAGATCGTACTCGCGGTAACCGTTCTGCGGGTCGCGGCCCGGTTTGACCAGCCCCTGGTCCTCGTAAAACCGGATGTTCTTTTTTGTGATGCCGACCAGTTCTTCGACCTGATTGATCTTCATCGCATGCCTCCATATCCCTTACTGCCGCAAGGATAAGGCTTCCATAAAGGGGAATGTCAAGTGGTTTTTTCGAAAAATATAAAAATCTTATTCGGAAGGTCGCGCGTTTCAATCCTTCCCGCGCAGCGCCGCACTCGCACGGTGTTTCCACCGGCCGGACAACAGGTACACGCTGCCGATCACGAACGGAACACAGCCCGCGAACGCGTTCCCGTACCAGAACCCCATGATTCCCATGCCGCAGGAGATTCCGAGAAAGAGCGCCAGGCCGATCCGCGCGATGATACCGTCGAACAGCGCGACGAGCAGGTTGAGCCGGGAATTGCCCGATCCGTTGATCAGCGCGAAGTTCGCCGGCCGGAGTGTTGCCCCGGTATACTGCACCATCGCAACCGGTACATACGTTACAGCAAGGGAAAGGACCGCCGGGTCGTTTGAGAACAGCCCGAACAGCCACTCCGGGTGCATCGCCGTCACCAGCGCAAAGATGCTCGCCGGAATCGCGACGACCCAGAGCGCCGTGAAGACGATCTTCGGGACGCGCTCCGTCTTGTTCGCGCCGAGCGCCTGCGACACCATCGCACCGCCCGACGATGAGATTGCCTGCGATACCACGCCGATCATATGCTCGAGCTTTCGGGCAACGCCTGTTACCGCAACAGTAACAGTCCCATATGCGTTGATGTATGAGTTGACGAAGAGCATGGAGAGATTTACCGCCGCGGCCTGCAGCACCATCGGGATCCCGAGCGTGATCAGCGGCCGCGCCACCCCGCGGTGGATGCGGAAGCTCTTCGGTTTGAAGTCAAAATGGATGTCCGCACGGTTCCGGTACAACAACCGGATCGCAAAAAGGAAACTGGCCGCCTGCCCGATGACCGTCGCGAGCGCTGCGCCGAACGGCCCCATCCCGAACGGCCCGACGAACAGGATATCGAGAACGATATTGATCACCGACGCGATCGCGATGAAGAGGAACGGGTGCCGCGAATCCCCCATCCCGCGCATGATCGCGGAGACCAGATTGTATCCATAGATGAAGATCACGCCGCAGACGCACACCAAACTATAATCTGTCGTGTAATCCCAGATGTCGGCCGGCGTGTTGAGCCAACGGAGAACTCCTTTGTAGGCAAAAAGCAAAATAATTGTCATTGCGAGCGCGATGCTGAGGAGCATTGTGAAGAGCGTCCCGACCATCTCGCCGACCTTGTCGTTCCGGTCTTCGCCGACGTACCGCGAGATCAGGACCTGCCCCGCATTGGAAAAGCCCAGCGCGACAAATAAAATCAACTGCATGAGTTCGCCGCCGATCGCGACCGCGGAGAGTCCCTGCGTCCCGACAAACCGGCCGACGACGATCATGTCCACCATGTTGTAGACCATCTGCAGCAGACCGGACATAAAGAGCGGCAACGCAAACCGGAGAAGCGTCTTTGGAACACTTCCGACAGTCAGGTCTTTGATGATCCTCGTCTCACTCGCCACAGTTATGCTCCTTGCGCGTCAGCCACGAACGGCTGACCGTCTGTCAGTTGGCTTTGTATTCGTCTTTGGCGTACCCCATCAGGGTCTTCCGCACGTCGTTCAGCTGTTTCTGCCCGTCCGGCGGAAAATGCCCCGTCGAGACCGTGGTGTAAGGGATGTACGACGGGTCGTCATAATCATACATCATATAAGGATTCTGTGCATAGGTGAAGCCGGCGTAAGCCCCCTCGAGGCTGTCGCAGTCCTCCAGCTCCTCCCAGTTTGAGAATTCATATTCATAGACATAGTTGTAGCATTCCTGTACGACGTCAGCCGGAACGATGTAGACCTGCTCGCTTTTCACGCCTTCGTCGGTGCGCCGGACCGTCATCCGGACCGTCTCCTGATCGTAGGACCGCACAGTAATCACCAGACTGTCCTCCGGACCGTCAATCGCCACGGACCGTTCCTCGTATTTGAGAATCATGAGGTCAGGTTTGAACTGCGGCACGTATTCCATGCTATTTCGGCTTTCCACGTGAATCACCACGTCGTGCTCCGGCATCGTGAACCGCATGATGTAACCCTTATCCTCGGAGTAGTCCATCTTGGCGTATTCTCCGTCGATAAAGAACGTATAGTCGGTATCCGTCGCAATCATGTCGTAATACAACTCTACTTGCGTGCCCGCCGCGTATTCGTCCTCGGCGTTGGAAAAGCCACCCTTGTCGCCGGAATAGTCGACGTGATACATCACCGGCTTGTCCTTGCCGCTGCAGCCTGCCAGGCAACCCACAGCGAAGGCTACAATCAGTAAAATAGGAGTGATCTTCATACGTTACCTCTTTCTTTCTTTGGCGCACCGTACTCACGAATCATTGCAGCTTTTGTAATAATCCACTGCTTCCCGTATTTACATACATCGACACCATTAACTAGCTTACCATATGCGATTGCTTTGCGGAGGGTGCTTTCGTGCAGGCCCCATAACTCAGTGGCATCCGAAAAAGCCATCAGTCCATCAAACGGACTCGACGTCTGTTCTCCATTTTCCCACAATTCGTCACAGGATAAATCGATGTCGTCATTCCAAACAACGCCATACCCCCCGACGTCAACAAACGCGGAATAATACAGATTACTGTCACTTTTGAGCGCGCTAAATACCGGCCATCTCTCGAACGCCTGCGACAGATCATATATCTTTGTCTCACCCTCTGCAAACTGAACACTCAATTTGTAGTCTGGCAAGACGTTCACGCTCTTGACTTTGTGAAACAATCGTGCCTCCTCAGTTATTCCAGCGGATCAATCTTAATAAACTGTTGTGTTTTCCACATCTCAAGAAGTTGGTCTCTGTTATGCGCAATCCACTTTGTTGTCAACCGCATCGCCACCGGAGGAAGGTCCCCTTCTATGACTTCCAAAGTGTTGATATTAATGGAAGCGACGTCTTCCCCATAAATTGCATGAATGTGTGGCAGATGATGCTCGTGTTGCTGAAAGTACATCCTGATAACAATCCCATAGAACCTCGAGATTGTTGGCATAATACCCCCTTTCTTTATATCACGTTACCGTGATTCCGTCAACGGTTACTTGTAATAAAAAACAGGACTCGTGCCTCTGATCACGTATGTCCTGTCACATATAATGCCTGCACTGGCCCGGCCGGATGAGCCTCTTTATTTTGTCTCGATTATACCATTTGCCTCCTCGGAAGTCAAGAACAAATGTTCTATTCTTCCCGGGTGCCGACCAGTTCACGGAGCCGCACCAGGATCTCCTCGTCTGCCGGGCAGAAGTCGTACAACGGTATTTCGTCCGGCGTAATCCACCTTATGTCATTGTGTTCTAACAATTGAGGGGTCCCGTCGGCAATTCGCGCATTGAAAAGCACCAGCCGTACTGTTAGGTCTGGGTACTCGTGGACGACTTCCATGAAGACGTCCCCCACCTCCACCGTCACGGCGAGCTCCTCCCGGCACTCGCGGATGAGCGCCGCCGCGCGGGTCTCCCCCGGCTCGACCTTGCCGCCGACGAACTCCCACAGCAAACCGCGCGCCTGGTGCGCCGGCCGCTGGCAGATCATGAACCTGCCGTTATCCCAAATCAGCGCCGCAACGACTTCTGTCATACCGCCGCCTCTTCATTTGCCGAATTTCCCGGTACGCCGGCGTTCTTCTTCCACACGCGGTATGCGAACACCGCAACCGCCGCGGCCATGAGCGCGATAATGACTTCCAGTGCAACGGTCGGAACGCCGACGCTGGACAGGATCACCGTGACCCCGTCCACGACCGCGTGAATCAGAATCGCCAGCGGGAACAGGCCGCCGCACTTCGGGTTCTTTGCCGCGAACCACACGAGCACGGAAAGTGCAATGTGGACCGTAATCGCCGAAAGCCGCTCAACGCCCGTCAGCAGGAACATATATGGAGTCGTATTGACCAGCGAATCGATTGTGGCCTGCATCTGCGTGAGCGTATCGCCGGACATCGTTTCGAGCCAAGCCGCCATGCCGCCCGTGTTGATCATCACCGCAAACACGATGGAGAGAATCATCGACAAGCCTGCCAGGACGATCGACTCGATGCCACCGTGGCCCGCGCCGTACATCAGCGCCTCCGCATCGTTGTCCAACTGTTTGCGGAGCACCGTCCGGAACGCGAGAAACCGTCCCATCTCTTCAAAGATGCCGGCCATCAGGCCGCCGTACAGCGCGTACAGCCAGATGTTCCCCTGGATAACTGCCCCGGTCGGCGACCCGAGCACCAACCGGTGCACCGCCGACTCCAGCACCAGCGCGAAGAACAGAAAAACAAAACACCCGATAAAGAATGTCTTGACGTGCCCGCCCTTCCGCCGGAAAACGATCAGCAGAATGATCGGAACCAGGATTGCGACCAGCGTGGAAATCGTCATGAAAACAATCGATATTGTTGGAACAGTAGTCACTTTTATCCCCTTTCCTGTCTTGCGTGCCATCGGGGCTTCCGCCGGCGCATTCCGCGCCGCGTCCCCGGCTCTGTTGCAAGAATAAGCCTTCCATAAAGTGGAAAGTCAAGAAGTTTTTTCAACGCTCCGCCGAGGATCGGCCGATTCCGGTCATTCGCCCGCAAAGAACCGTGCGAGTTCACTGCGGACCGCGGTGTTGCAAAATCTGTCGAAGTAGCCCCCGTACGGTGGCCGCCGCGTGCCGCCCGCGGTCTCTTCCCAGGCGCGCGCGTAGTCCAGCGATTCCGCCAACCGGATACCTTCGAGGCGGCCGTCCAGAATGCTCGCCCACAGCTGCTCCCGCGGCGACCCGCCCGCGCGCTCCGTCACGACCGGATACAACATCCGGAGCGCCGCCGTCATCCACGCGACGTAGGCGTCGTCCGCTTCGCGGCGCGCAGCGTCGTCCTCGTCGAGTCCCGCGCCGGCCTCCGCGCGGCGTTTCCACTCGAGCACCTCCGCCGGCGCCGGCAGCGGCTGCCCGGAAGCCTTCTGCACATTCGTAATGATCCGAACCGCCAGGTCCGTCTGTTCGTCCGTAAATCTCATCGTTCTCCTTTCGTCGGCCGCAGCCGCCACGACGTTAGCAGGTTATCCGCGACCCGGTTACCCGGTCGCTCACAGCCCGCCGCGCGATCAGCCAGCCATCCGCCGCATCACCAGCACGGCCGCGATCTGCAGCAACAGAATCACCGGCACGCCGACCGAGAAGAGCGGCTTCCGCGTTTTGTGGTGAAACGTCGTCATTCCAAGCCATGCACCCACGCTGCCGCCCAGCACGGCAAGCAGCAGGAGCGTCTTTTCAGGAATCCGCCACGCCCCGATTCTGGCGCGCCGCTTATCGATTCCGAAGGCGGCGAACGCCACGAGATTGATTGCGGCCAGGTATAAGGTCGCCAAACTCAAATCATTCATCCGACGCCTCCATTGACCATAAATTATTATTTGTTGACTTTATCAATTCTTCCTTTTCCGCGCGGGTCAGCTGCTTAATCGCCCACTCCCGCCGCTGCGCTGCCACCTTATCGGCGAACGCCTCGCAGTAAACGAGCTCCACCGGCCGCCGCGCCCGCGTGTATTTCGCGCCTTTGCCCGAATTGTGCACGCGCGCCCGCCGCTCCGGGTCCGTCGTCCAACCCGTGTAGTACGTTCCGTCGGCGCACTTCAGAATATATGCGTAACACTGCCGCGGGGGCTCGGTCTCGGCGCGGAGTTCTTTGAGGAAAGCCTCCATGAAAGCGTGCCGCGTCGCCGCCATCTCCCGGGCCGCGTCGGTGTTCATCATGTCCTTGAGGAGCAGGAGTTTGTCGTAAAAGTGCTGCACGGACTCGTCCATGTCCCGCCCGTGCTCGCCACCGAACGAAAACGTCCGCGCGATGCCGACCGCCCCGATTGCGTCGAGCCGGTCCGCGTCCTGCACAATCCGCCCTTCGGGCGTTTCCGGCCGCCGGCCGCGGTTCTTGCTGAAAGAAACCGCGTTGATCGCGGTACAAACCGCTTCGATCTCGTCCGCCGTCAGGCCGCTCCGCTCCATGAAACCGCGCGCGTTCTCGTTATTTTCGGTATGAAAAAGCTTATAATCGTCCGCGTCGTGCAACAGCGCCGCCAGCGCAACGACGCCCGCGTCGCAAGGCTCTGCGATTTGTGCGCCACGCGCTTCGCGGACGGCTTTGTCATCTCGCAGCCCGTCGGCGATAGCACCCCGCCCACGCGCTTCGCGTTCCGCGATCGCCATCGCGTTCCGGTACACCCGCAGCGTGTGCGCCGCGTCGTGCCCGCCCGCGTTGCCCGCGAACAGCTCTTTAACGTATTCGATTGCGCTCTCACTCACCCGCTCGTCGATCACGGCTGCTCCTTGTCAATTCGTTTTCGTATTCGTTCCGCGGCGCTATTCCGCCGCTTTTCCCGGCAGCTCCAGTTCGCTTACCACCGCGGCGCCGAGAATCATCACCGCGCCTATGATTCCCGCGACGCTCAGCGCTTCGTGCAGCACCACCGCCGCCAGCAGCAGCGCCGCCACCGGGTCGATGTAGCTGAAAAGCGCGATCGTCTGCGCCCGCAGCCCGTCCATACTGCCGAAGTACAACACATACGCGAAGCCCGTGTGTACGAGCCCGACGACCAGCAGCAGTACGACCGTCGACGCCTGAATCGGCCCTCTCCCGAAGTCCCGCGTCACGAGCAGGTACGGTATCATGACCAGCGCCGCCGAAAAGAGCTGTATGACCGTCTTGTAGTATGCGTCGACGCTGCCGATCTTTTTGTTCATAATGACGACGATCGAATAAAAAACCGCCGCCCCGAGACCGTACAGGATGCCGCGCGTGTTGTCCGCCGCGTTCGTTGCGGCACCCGCTCCGCCGTCCAGGATCCCGGACACGAGCACCATTCCGACGATCGCAACCGCCGCGCAGATCGCCTTCCGCGCCGTCAGCCGTTCCCGGAAAATCAACGGCGACAGCAGCAGCACGATGGTCGGCTGCATATAGTAACAAAGCGTCGCCGTCGGCACGGTCGTGTAGTTGTACGCTTCAAAAAGCAGAATCCAGTTCACGCCGATCGCCGCCCCCGCAACCGCGAGCCACGCGGTCTTCGCCGCCGACGGCATCACGGCCAGCAAGTTCTCAAGGCCGAGCGGCAAAGCCGTTTTGTCCGCTGGCTCGTCCGCCGCCTCGTTCGCCGTGTCGTTGCTCGCCGTTTCGTCCGTCGCCTCGTTGCCCGCCGCACGGTCCAAGGTCGCAGCGTTCCTCGCCGCCAGTTCCTTATTCTTCTTACGCAGGCCCTGAATCTGAATGTAAACAAGCAAAAACAGCCCGCCAATCGCGCCCCGCGCAAATGCGAGGAACCCCGAAGACAGCGGTAAAAACCGCCGGAAGATGCCGATCGTTCCAAAAATCAGCATCGCCGACACCATCATCGCCATGGACTTGCCGTTGTTGCGTTGTTCGTTCATTGATCGTCGTCCGTCGTTTTTTCGAGCCGCGCCGCTGCTACTCGTCAGCTTCTTCGTAGACGTACGTAAACACCATGCCGTCCGCGACGTGCTCCTGATCGTCCTCCCAGACGAGTGACAGCCCGTCGCCTTCGCTGAAGACGATAAAGCCGCCGCCGTCCTCGTACATCACGTTCTCGAGCTCAACCGTTCCGTCGCTCTTGTACACATGATCCGTCCGGACGCAGTTGCGGTACTCGATTGTGAGCGTGTTCTCGTCAAACTCCCCGCTCATGACCCACTCGCTGCTCTCCCAGGCGCTGCTGCCCCACGTCACGGTAACCGTCGCGCTGTTTCCCTCGCCCGCTTCGACGAGCACGACCGCGCGGTCGCAGGCGTACTCTCCGATGAAGTTCATGACCGGGTTCTGCCCGTCTTCTTCGCCGCCCGAACCGCCGGACGCGCCGCTGCACGCGCTGAGCACGCACGCCGCCGCAGGCACCGCACTGAGACTGATGAGGATGATGATTCTCTTCATAAAAAACCTCCAATTATATCCCACGGCCACCGCTTCTGCTGCGCCGGCCGTTGATGTCTGCTTCGCCGACCGTTGATGTCTGCTACACCGACCGTTGATTCTGATATTTCAGTCGTCGACCACGTCTGTACAAAGTTTTTTAAGCATTTTCGACTTTTTTTCGCCCAAAAACTTAAAAACGAGTCAAAATCCACGACAATGCCGTCGATTTAGTTTGCCGATATTATTTTATCGGAAATAAACTACTTGATTTTCAGTTTGAAATTACGAAAAACGCCTCGATTCTATCGACGATTCGGCCGAAACGGGAAAAGCCTCCGCATGCGGCGCGACTTTTTAAGTTTTTTTGCCATTTTTTCCGCAAAATGCTTAAAAAAAGTTGTACAGCACCGATTTCCCGCGCCGCAACGCCCGCGCGGCGTGCATTCGCGGCGAAATCTGTCGATGCCGCGCCGCTGCGCCGCTGCACTGCGCAACCACCGCCGCTCGTCGCGCCGCAACGCTAGTCGCCGACCGTCGCAGCTACAAACTGCCCGCAGCAACGCGCCGCAACCGCCCCATCGATAAAAGTACTGCCGCGCGGTGCGGCAGCACTTTCGAATTCGTATTGTGTCGTATCCCTGATGCTATTCTTCTTCGACAACCTGCGAGTCCACCGAGTTCCTGCGGACGCTGTCGACGCCGTTCAGGCAGGACTTCTTGGCCTTGTAGCCCTCGCCGGTGGCGATGATCTGGCCGTTTCTCGCTTTGAGACGGAAGCGGAACTCGCCCGCCTTATCGACGTACACCTCGAATTTCGGGTTCTTGCAAACTTCAAATCCTTCAACAGTCTGGTCCTCGAGAGCCGCAATCGGCGCGTTCGTCGTAACGCTCCGGATTCCCTTCATGCAGGAGGCCTTTGATTTGTAGACCTCAGAATTCGCGATGATCTCGCCGTTGGTCGCCTTGAGATCGAACTTGATTCCGGTCTTTGTTTTCTTTACTACGTATTTGCCCATTGTCGGTCTCCTTTCAACGCAGCATAAGCATTTTTCTCAAAAACAGAATAATACAGATTTGTGCCGATTGTCAATTATAAAGCGAGATTTTTGTTGCCCTTCCCAACGCCGTTTTCAAAGAAATTTGCAATTACGTATCTAACCAATTGCAATTCTGACGTACATAAAGAAGTAGCCGCCTGTCCGAGAGGCGACTACTTTATAGTTTGCTAATCAGGGCCAACCGTCTATCGGCAGCTCCTTTTGTTAATTCATAATACTCTTCATCCGACCTCTCGTCAACGGCTTTCCCGGTTCCGCCACACCATTGTGGTCGTCGGTCGCTCGCCGAAGCTTCGTAACCCGCACCTGCCGCCGCGCGCCTACACCTCGTACCCGTCGAGGCCGTCGGACAGGTCGAAGTGCCGCATGACCTCGACGGTGTTGAGAGCGTCGTTCAAGGCGTCGTGGCTGCGGTTCGGGTGAATGTCCAGCTTCCACATCGCGTAGCTGAGGGCGTAGTCGCGGCCGTCCTGCGTAATCTGGTCGTCGAACACGACCTGCATGTCGTAGCACTCCGGCAGCCCGTCGATCTCCAGCCCGTAGTACCGCATGTTGTCCTCGAGGTAAAGGATGTCGTTCGGCCCCCACGAGCAAAAGACGTAGCCCTCGCCGGCCGCGTCGTTATTGCCAGCCGCATCGTTGTTGCCGGCCGCGTCGTTAATGCCAGCCGCGCCGCCCGCCCTGCACCACGCGAGGAACTCCGGCAACACCTCCGTAAAAGGCCGCGCGTCCGCAAGCATGGCGTCCGTGATGTCGGTCAACTCCGTGATGTCCTTGAGCATCTTGTGGTAGACCTGCGGCTTGACGAGCGCGCTGAACGTGTCCAGCACCGTGAGGTCCGCGGTCGTCTTGACCGCCCCGATCTGAACGATCTCGCCCTGCAGCTTGACGCCGTTCTGAACGTCGCGGTACCGCGTAATCGGCGTATTCCATTCGAGGTCAAAAGTGATGTAGTTCATAGTGCCTAAATTCGACATTTATATCCCTAAATTTTTAAAAGCATTGACGCAGCCTGGATGGCGGTTTAGACTATCCTTGCTGCCATAGAATGGTAGGCGGTTGGCCCTCCCGACGGAGGGTTCGCACCCTCCGATCTTTGGAAAGGAGGTGTTGCGCTATGAGTGTATTCGAGGCATTGTATTTAGGTATAACCTTCGGGTTATTCCTGGTCGCTGTTCTTGCATATATGAAGAAGTAACCGCCCCAGGCAAGGATTCGGTTACTTCAGTAATCAATTTCCGGGCCAACCGTCTATCGGCAGCTCTTTTTGTATGTTCATTATACCCCTCGGCACGTCGTGCGTCAACTGCAATCCACGTCGAACGGTGTTCTGCAACTGCGGCGTCCTGCATTGCAGCGGCGCTACAGCCCTGCATAAAACTCCACTGCTGCGCGGATCTCGGCCGCGTCCGGGTGGCCTTTGCGGAGGCCGCCAACCAGTTTGAACGGTCCGAACGTGTCGTAGCCCGTGCAGATGTACTGACCGAGGAAGCGGCAGCCCTTGCTGTCCGTGATCTTGCGGAGGTTCTTGAAAAAAGACTCCGTCGGCGACGCGCCGCACGTCCCGAGGAAGAACACTTCCTTGCCGGCCGGCAACGGTCCGCGCGCAAACGCGGTAATCTGCTTTGCGACGTCGCTGAAATAGATGCCCGAAGCGAGCCCGATCCGGTCGTAGTGCGACAGGTTCGGCGCCGGGTTCCGCGTCACGTCGATGAGCGTGACGTCGTGCCCGGCCGCAATCGCGTCGAGCAGTTTTTTCGTATTGCCGTGGTGCTGCGAATAGTAAACAATGGCAGTTTTCATGTGGTCACCTCTATTTCATGCGGTCGCGCACGGCCTGTGTCGCCGAGCGCGTGGCAAATCGCGGCGTGCGGTCATCGCCTGCACGCCGGGCACCCTACTTCGCCAGGGCGGCGCCTTTTTCGCAGGCCGCGCGGCACTCCAGCGGGAAGACCGACTCGTGGCGCGCGTGCCGGGCCGCCGGCGAGAACATCGTCCACTTCCATTCCGTCGAGCTGTAGTGCTCAAGCTGGAGCGTTTCGCCGCTCACCAGGACCTCCGTCGGCCCCACGAACGCGCCCAGCGTCCGCTGGTACTGCTGCAACATCTCGGTGTAAGCCGTGTCCGGCGCGTTGCTCGTCACGATCAGCAGCACCGGCACCGGCCGCTCGTAGCAGCACGGCGTTTCTTTGTTGTAGGTCAGGTTCTGGAAAACCATCCGCTCATACAGCGCACGGAACGCGGCCGTGAGCTGGCTCAGGTAAACCGGCGAGCCGATGATCAGGCCGTCGGCTTCGCGGATCGCGTCCAGCACCTCCGTCAGGCCGTCCTGGCAGACGCAGTGGCCCTTGTGCGCCTCCGTCTTGCAGCCGAAGCACGAAACGCACCCCGTGTACTTTTCGCGGTCGAAGAGGTCAAAGCGCTCCACCACCGCGCCGGCGCTCTCCGCGCCCCGGACCGCCTCCGAAATCAGCGTGTCCGTGTTCCAGCCCTTCCGCGGGCCGGCGTTCACCGCAACAATTTTCTTTCCCATAAGATTTCCTTTCGTATCACTCGCGCGGTCGCCGCGCGTCGTAGATAGCGCGCGTGGCAAGCCGCGTCGCAGCCGTGAATCCCCCCTATTTCTTCTTGCCGATCTGAATGAACATGATCACACCGTAGACCAGCGACAGTGCGACCCCTTTTGCATAGTCGAGGATGACCGCGGTCCGGAACTCCGAATCGTCCATCGCCATCGGCATGTAGTAGCCAAAGATATCGCCCAGCGACGGGGTGTACCCGGACTCTTTGAAGGCAGCCTGAATCTCCAGCGCCGCGCTGATGTACATCGCCAGCGCCAGCATGACGAGCGTGATCAAAATGCAGATGAGAACGGTCCCCTTGGTCGGTTCCACGTGCCCGAGCTTGTTGAAGCCAAGCAACGCGAGGTACATCGTCGCGATGCCGGCAATCGCCGCCACAACACCGATCCGGTACAAAATGACCCAAATGACGACCCCGCCAAGCGAAAACAGGACCGCGCCGAGAAGTCCCTTCCCGAAGTTCTCCCGCGGCGCCTGCGCCGAAAAGCCCATCGTTCCGGTCTGAGCGGCAAAAGCCGTGTTCCCCGCCTGCCCGGCAAAGCCCCGATTCCTCGCCTGCGACCACGCGGTCTGGTTTCCCGCCGTGTACAGCTGCGGCTGCGCCTGCGCCCGGGAAGCCACCGGGAGCTCCGCGCCGCACCTCGGACAGAACCGGCTTCCGTCCTCTACTTCCGTTCCGCACTTGTTACAAAACATCAACGTTCCTCCTTATGCATAAATATTTACGTCATTTACAGCTCGCGCAACACCAAAACCGTCACCCCGAGGTTGTCCCCCGGCGCAATCCGCAGGACCTTGGGGTGGTACCGGTATTCTTCCAGGATCATGTTCTTGAGGCTGGTCCCGCGGTGAAAGCCGTGCACCAGCCGGATCTGATACGTCGTCCGGTCCGCCGCCCGAAGCGCCCGGTCAATCGCCTTGACCGCGTCCTCGCGCAGCATCCCGTGCAGATCAAGCGTGATGATTGGGGTGGACATGGTGAAAACCCGCCTTTTAATAAGCTAACGCGCATTTATGCATTTTGTTCTTTTGGGAACTCGATATGGTACTCAAAATGCAGACGAGCTTCTTCTTCAGCTTCGTTGGAAATAGAAGCATTTCCAGTTTCCTTCCCCATCTTTTTTAATGCATTCTCAATTTTCACTGCATTGTTAGTATTGATACCAACAACATTACTATATTTAATCATAAAGGTCTCTTCTGTTAAGTGAGCATTTTCATCCATTCTCATCTTGATGAGTGAATTAATCACTGGGTCATTCTTATAGTAATATAGCTTTGGTAAAAAAGGGCCATGTCCTTTAAATTTGTTTTCTGCCTCAACAGAAACTGTCTCGTAGGTTTTCTTCTCTACTTCAGTTTTCACATCGATAGAACCAACTTTTTTTGCCCCGATTTTAGCCTTGGCAGAGTTTGAAATAAACTGCTTTTTTTCTGTCTTCAACGTAATCTTAAAGTATGTTGCTCCGAGAGCTTGAGCGAGTTCCTTTAATTCTAAAATACGAGCTGCCTTTGTATAACTGAAATATTCATTTAGTTCAATGTACCGTTGTGGATTTACTGGATCTACATAATATACGCTTTCAATCACAGTTGGATAAAACTCAATTCCCAGCATATCCGTACAATTGCCTAGAACAGTCAATGCCTTCATTTCATCAGTGCTATCATTGAAGCCAAATGCCCCCTGGCATACATCTTTTTCTGCTCGATCGTCTTCTTCAACAATTTGTATTAACTTTGGAAGCACATAGTCTGGATTATTATAATCTTCCATAAAAACAGGCTTGTATCTCCACAAATCATAATCTTGTTTTGTTTGCGACGCTTTATCTGCAATAGCTTCTGCACCTTGCTTTATTGCTTCAACTGCAGAATCTTTTGCCTCGCTTACTTGAATTTTAATTGCTTCAAAATTCGGCTTTTTCATAACGTATCAAACCTTTCTTGTTTCTTGGATTTAGCTATATATTTTCCCACACAATTGGTGTGCTACTTAATCCACTAAAAGAATAAAAATCCGGTTTTCTTTCCTTGATTGAATCTAACCATATTGGTATGTCCTTGCTTTGTATTTTGTTTTGCCTAAGAATAGCGGCAATATCAGTTGCTGTAATAATCATTATCGGATGCCCATCTTCGATAACTTCTTTATATGCTTGTTGGTTTACGTAACTTGTTGTAACCATAATTCCGAATTGACGGTATCGGATTCGCGAAATAAGGCGAGACATCTGTTTCACCCCAACAGAATTATTCTCAGCATAGCATTTCGCTTCTAATGCACAATCGATAACCAGAGGAAGATTTGTGCTTCCAGGCTGGTATATTTCATATTGTCCTATTGCATCTCTCCCTCCATCACGCCAAGGTCGCGTTAAATTGAATGCCTTGAAATTAGAATCCATCATCTTAACGATGTCGGTTGCACATGCTTCAAAACCTTGTGGGAATGACTCATAGTATTTTCTAATTCTAGATAAACAGTTCTTTCCCTCTATATCACTTTGAAGCTGTTTATATTTTGTTGGTATTTCAATTATTCGAGGAGCTTTAAGCGGTACTATTCCATCGCGACCCTTGTTTACGAAATTAACCCAAACACTTGGTGCATATTTTTTACTATTTGCATGGTCATAAATCAAAGCCTCCAGCCATTTCCTTGAAACACATTCCTTACCAGTATCTAGTACTGTAAAATACGCTTCATAATTCTGGAAACGCTTATCACCCATAGTTCTCCAGAATGCTACAAGATCTTTATCTGGTGAAAGATTCCTGTTTCCAGGTGCAGCTAGCCCTAAAAATTTCATATCCCGTCCATTTCCCGTATTTTTAAACAAGAAAAATGGTGGGATATCATCATATGGTCCTTTTGTATTCAATATTGAAAAGACTTGCTCCAGAAGTTTATTACCACCAGGTTTAGTCTCTGTTAGCTGCTTCCCAGGTGAACGATTATCTCCATAGTATCTAAAAATACCAGTCTCTCGATCAAGATAATCCGGCCATTCTAATTCTGACATGGTCGTATAAAGTACAACATATGCCATTTTTGATGGATCATCTATCCTTGCTACCTTTCTAAATCCTCCAGAAGTACCACACTTAGGAAACAAATGGTGCAATGGCTCAGAGCTAATATTATTCTGTAGTCCTCCCTTATAGATTGCTTCGACAAATAAATCTGATGTCGAAAGACTATCAAACGCAATCTCCTTATCCATTAATAATACCTCTTTATCAATATATAGAAAGTTTACAAAACGTTTATTTTTCTAGATTTCGTTCTTTTGGTCAACAATTTCGTCAATAATATAAACACATTCATTTAAATGTTTCTTTACATCCTTTGACCAGAAGTGAACCGGTTCCCAGCCTTTAGATAAAAGCTCGTTATCTACTCGTTTATCTCTTACGATGTTCTCTTCTATCTTCTCGATCCAATACTCTCTATTTCGTTTAAGTTTCGACTTTCGGTTTTCCCAATCGTAACCGTGCCAAAACTCGCCGTCTACGAATACAGCTATATGATATTTCAAAATCGCTATATCTGGCGATCCAGGCAATCGCTTGCAGTTTAATAGATAGCGATATCCTGCATGCCATAATGCTTTTGCCAAAGCGGTCTCGTCATTCCCTCGCTTAAGCTTGACGTTAGCCATTCGTTTTGATGTAGCTTCATCAGTGTCATAATGCTTAGGATGTTTCATCGTTTTATTTCTAATAAATCACACTAATTGATTGTTTTTTAGAAATGATACCTTTTAATAATGTTTAATAGTATCCAAACCAAAGATTAGAATACATACTTGTTTCATATGTGGTTAACATGATACGTTTGTGCTTCAACAAACCATGTATTTGATTTCATGATAGTACTTGCTGGATTCTGAATTATCTCTGGTAAATAATCTACATCATTAATTCTATCTAATTCGACTAAATACAAGTAATACAAATTCCCCTTTAATCTCGCTATTTCATATTCGTTTTTTGACCAGAAGAACCCTGTGCTTGACACCGCTTTTACCTCGATAAAACGGTCAGGTTCATGAGATTTACAAGAATTAAATGAAACAATATCATATCCAGCAGAAACATCTATTTCAGAGATTCTTTTGACATGTTCACATAATGGTTGCCCGATTCGCTCTTTTTCAAATGACAAAACGAACGCTTCTGCTTTTTCGCCTGCTAGTTCATTAGATTCGAGTTGGTTCTTTAGCTTTTCTAAAGACATCTGTCTTCGTTTGGATTTACAATACTTTGCAATAAGTACATCATATACAGACGCAATATAAAGACGTGTTCCTTGTGAATCCCGGTTTGGAATTAAAAGCCCTTGACTAATCAAAACATTTCTCACGCAAGATAAAGAAAGCGGTAATAGTTCATTTTTAAAAGCATAACAGCACTGAATTGCATCGTAGAAAAACATGTCTGCACTAAATATATTTTCTGCAAACAATTGATCCATCGTGGAAGATATTAGATGACTATTCAAATAATCCTTATCCTTAAGAAAGGTTGATATCGATGGGTCGGTTGAGATTGTATCATCCGCCACATTAATCCACCCTAATGCTCGACAATAGTTGATAAGATCCATTACAGATAATGAAAGCCTACCAGGAGCATGAGCACAAAGAACCTCGGCATCATGGATTGTTATTTGACGATCTCCTATTACATCACAGATGAAAAACAGGATTCCATCTTTACCGCCATGATATTCAATGTTTTTTAGTTCGTCTAACATAATCACTTATTATCGCTTTGATATCTTCATCTCCAAGATCATCAGTAACATTATAGAACAACGGAATTGGCATTTTTTCCATTATTTCAGTCATTCGTTGTTCTTTTACTATCAATCTAGCGTCGATCGTTTCATCGATAGTATCTTTAGAAAGAATAAAATAGTAGTTTGTTATCGTTCCTGGTTCAAGTCCATAACGATGAATACGATCTTTAGATTGTACAAAATGTGCAGCATTAAACGACCTTTCGATATATATTGCATTATGACATGCTTTGTGTAAAGAAATTGATTCTGCAACAGCAAACGGGTTTGCAATAATAACCTTATATGGACAATTGGAATGTTGAAACAGTTTTACAATCTTCTCACGCGTAAGTATTTTCTCATCATCAAATCCTTCTTGTTCGATAGGTGTTGCTCCATATAACGCTTGACAATGAATTCCTTCTTTTTCAAGGTACTCTTTTAGACCTAGAATTGTATGGATAAATGTTGCCCAAATGACCACTTTACCGCCTTCGGACAAAATCTGTTCAACCAGATGTTTTACTGCAATATACTTAGAAGGAACCTCACTTGTTTCATATTCAAGGATAGCTTTTAAAACATCTGAATCATCGATTACCTGATACGCTTCTACAGGCGCTTCCTCTTCTTCAAAAAAATCGCATAGTGGAGCCTTAAGCATTGCAGGATCCGAGGCAGCTTGCATCAGCCGAATAGTACGTGCTTGTGCTAACGCAGCTTTAAAACGAGAAGATGTGTCCGTACCCCCATCAGCTAAGAATTCATCCATATATTTGTTTTCAATATAATCGTATATTCTTTGCTGTAGAGGTCCCATAGGGATAAAGATAGGCGGATGGACTGTAGCTGGGGGTATATTCAAATCACTCTTTCGTATACGAATAAAGTAAGGTGAGATATTTTCAATCAAACGAGCAGCCCTTGCAGTATCTCCTGCCACCGTGATGTCTCGAAGTTGGTTTACTTCAAAGCCCATAACGTTTTTATTTGGCCAAATGAATTTAAACATATTATAGATATCTTCATAACCATTTGGTGCTGGCGTCCCAGTTAACACTATTCGAGCTTTACTGTATCTAGACATATCCAAGACAGCTTGCGCAATGATTCCTCCTGATGAATTCTTTGCTTTGTGTGCTTCATCAAGAACGACCATGACCTTATTCGTTCTGAGAAAGAATCCTATTTCTATTTGAAGCGAAACTAATGACGCGTAAGAGATTAGCGTCAGTTCATATGGATGTTTAGAGATTAAATAGTCTTGTTTATCTGTTTTGGTAATACCACTCACAAGTCGCTTAGTTTTTGGCAATCTTCCAAAGCATTCTTCGTACTCCATCTCCCAGGGTCCGAATGAACTCAATGGTCCGACGATAAGTAGTTTATCAATATGTTTAGGGTCATCTTCGGGTAAATTGCGTAAATAAGCGTAAGCTCCATAGACAATACTTGTTTTCCCTGCTCCTGGTACAGAAAAATTGCATGCATTTTGTGAAAATGCCATATGATAAGCTGAAAGGAGTTGAAGCGGATACAAAGAGCGCGCCGTCATACTAGTTGCTACAGATTCACTGAATCTCTCAAACTCAGCTGCATCACATTCGTTATTGCGAATATGGAGAGCCTTTTGGGAGAATTCTGCAAAGCGACGTTCTTCTTCGTAGAAATCGCGAATCATTCTTTCAGAACTGTCACTTTGCGCTTCTGTAAAACCATATTTTTCAAGCATAGAGCTTATCTTTGACATCACTGCAAATGGTTCACTCTCCCCAACAGGAATAATAATGCGTTCGATCTCTATTGAAGGGCAAAGATAGTCTCGTACATATCTCCATGCATAACGATGTTTTTGTAGAGCAGCAATGTCACCCAAAAGGTATATTTCATTTTTGTTTGAATCGAAATCTACAGAGATTTTTGCCATAATTCAACTCCGATCAAGTATTTTTTTCATCTCCCACGTAATCTTATTGATTTCTTTAACCATTTCTTTGATATGTGAATCCTCTGTAAAACTCTTCTGCTCGCAATCAACTGACTTAAGTGCACTAAGTGCTCGCTCAATGAGTTCCGCAGGTTTATTTGAGTCGCGCTTGTCTTCTAGTCGCCTTGAAAAACGATTTAGATTTCCTTTTAATTGACCTTTCGCTTGCTCAACCCAAGCATTATCGCGCTGCTTTAATAATAAACTTAAGTCCTCACCAGGACAGCGTTGGCGCAATTCCTCTACAGTCTCTTCATCAACCGGGGTATTTTCTTGATGTTGTTTTAAAAAGTCGTCCCACAGATTTTTATAGAAAAAAATGCTACCTTCTTTTCCAGTCTTAGCGATATCTCGAAATTCTTTTCCTTCATAACGTGCGCGTATATAGTCAAAACAAACTAATTTCAAATCAGAAATGTCAGAATCTGAGTAAGACCAGTCAACATTTCGGACATTAGCACCCCGTTTTTCATATGAATTAATGTAATTCTCTAAATCGACAAACGGACCTTCTGTTTTCTCTAGACGGGTATAAATCCCATCATAATCATACTCTTGAAGATACTCTTCCATTAAAGCAAGAATATCTAACCATTCTTTAATCTGGCTTTCTTTCTCACTCATAAATTCTGCAATTTGTCGCTCAGTGAATCCAAGACGCTTCAATTCCTTACATTTTAAATATTTCTCAATAGGGTTATAGTCTAATTTATCATCTTCGCCCATTTGATAAATAGTTTCAAGTTGTTGGATGTCTTTCTCCTCTGCATCATCAGGGAGAATAATAGCCAAAAAATATTTGCATTTTTCCACTTCGGAATACTGTAATCCGAACTCTTCATGCTTATGATAGAGGCGATTCAATAACATAGCACGACGGTTCCCATCAACGATGATTCCATCAGACGTTACTATTCCATATCTTTGCTGGCCGATTCTCAATAAACTGTCCATAGTGGTTTTATTTCGATCGACTTTTGATTCATATAAAAACTTTTCTATGATTTCGCTATCATTTTTCAATTCAGCATTTAGTTCTCCGTTTTGTTTTTCATAAGATAAAACATCTGAACCGATTCTCCCATTATATTTATTGTAAATCAAATAATCCAATGGGATGCGCCAAACTATCTCTGTTTTTGTGGACCCCTTATAACGTAAAGGGATTCCTGTCATAGCCTGGTTCAGTTGATTTTTCTTTAACTCTTCTAATTTTGCTTTTCTTGAAATAGAGTCCATTACTACACCCTCCCCATCTGTATTACGATTCTTTTCAGGATTACGTATCCAACAGCAATACCTAACGGTATGCTGTTTGGCGCTTCCCCGAGGAATATGTATTCTTGTTGTTCCTCTGCAGAAATATTTGAATCAATAAAATCTTTTGTGCTTGCAAGCAATTCATAAGGACCATAATAGTGTTGCCCTGTTCTCTCCTCCGTAGTCATACAATACACTTCTTGGAATGTATTCATATCAGGTATCCTCTTTTTTACTTTTCTAATATAGTTGTGAACTGCCTCTTTATACCGTAAAGGAATTACCTGAAAAGATATATCAGGAGTAAAAACTTTGGCTTTATCCTTTCCTTGACTATAATGAATCTCTGTATTCCAGTGAATGTCCTTGTTTATAAAATCCGAATAATAATTCGTAAGTTCAACACGATATGAATCAATTATCAAATAAGGAATATGATATTTGAACTTTGCATCACTACGTCGACGCCTTTCTTTTTTTATTTCAAAACTAGCCCCGTTTAAATTAAAAAATGGAATTGATTCATCATGGCTTATTCTTGGGTAATGTTTCGGTATTGCTTTGTGTTCTTCTATTGCAATTGCTTTTGCTATTGCATATGCCAATTTGGGTGGAACTGCATTTCCTACAAGAGTATGCTTAATCCCTTTTGACTTCCCATAAAACCAGTAATCTAAAGGAAAGCTCATCATGCAAGCCGTCTCCCTAACAGTAGGAAGTCTATATCGATTACCAATATAATTTAAAATCATTGCCTCTCTTGCGCTAGCTGTCATAGTTGCCATAACTGTTCTTGCTGGCTTATCAAGATTCTCAGGAAAAGACATTTTACCCATATATCCTTTATCCTGCTTGAGTCGTTTTGCAGTTTTACATTCAAAATCTGCCAGTTCATAAACATAATGTTGATCAGTTATATCTTGGTTTTTCAGAGATAGTCCAGGATAATTGATGTCAAAAACCTCTTCATTATCTTCCCTGAGCGGATCTCCAAGGGAATCTAAAACCTGCTTTAACGTAACAACATTATTATCGTCTCTTGTCGGAACAGGTTTTGGAAACTCTCCACATAAATATCGTTCTCTGTTTGTTGGTGCACCAAAATACTTTGCGTTATACTTTCCTGAAGCTCCACCATGTGGTTTTAATACAAAGTCCCCTTCCAGCCCCAAATCTTCTGCAGTGTATTCGTCTTTGATATAGTTTTTAACTCCTGGTACGTTTTCAAGCACCCAATATTTCAGAACGGAACCTTTTTTAAACTTCTTTCTCGCAACAATTCTAAGATACGCTTCAATTAACAAGATGCCTATTGTTTTATCTGCATTTCCCGATTTATTAGAATGTGAGAAAGATTGGCATGGCGGAGAACCAATAATAATCTCCGAATCTGGAACAAGTTTTTCGAACTCTTCATCAGGAAGATTTGAAATGCGAATAATATCATCCTTAATTACGTTTACACCAGGTTTATTACCTTTATATGTACAAACTGCTGGTCCCCATTTATCAACCGCAAAAACTATTTCAAAACCTGCTTGTCGAAAGCCCTCTGAAAAGCCTCCACCTCCGCAGAAAAAATCTGAAACCCTCATCTATCTCTCCATCTTCAAATATGATATCTGTAGAAATACATTATTCTTCTATCTCACAATAATTTAATACATTACCATTGACTCAAAGCCATGATCAATTCTTTTGCTATTTCACTACTCTCCATCAATAACTCTTCTTGTTTTATCATCCTATCTTTCATGATATGGGTATACTAATACATATATATTATAACATTCCATCATCCCCCTGACAACAAACCAGCCCTACCATTAGCAGGACTGGTTAATCATTTGCCCTTCAGAACAATTCATCATACTTTTTCATCGTCTCTTCATCGATCTGTTCTTTGCAGTCGACGACGCGGTCGTTCTCGATGGTCAGTTCAACGGTGTACAGGTATCTGTTCCCGAGGAACGCGTGTCCCTGACCCAGAAAATCTGGGAACGCTCCGAGCATAATCGTCCCGCTGTACCCCGGGGCGAGGTTGAGATCGTCGTAGACGTGCATGCCGAATGACTCGTCCGTTGGATAGGCTTCCACACCGTTAATCGCCGGGTAATGGCCCTCTCTGTCACAGACCTCAAGCCGGTCGATGCGGAGCAGGCCGTTGGTCACGCTCATGCTGATCACAAAGCCCTTCCAGCAGGCCGTCGAGGCGGCCACCGGCTCAAGTCCGTACTTCGCCGGGTCAAACAGTGAATAGACGTCCGACGCTCCGACAAAAGTAAACGGCTTGCCCTCCCAGTCGAACGGGTCTTTTAGTTGCTCTGTCATGATGGTTCCCTCCTGTTTTCTACTCCGGCATCCAGACTCGTTTTATTCCGTCGTCCTTGGTTGCTTCCATCTCGACCAGCGTGCCCACGTACAGGTCTATCTCCCGGTCGTCGCGAAACTCTGCGCCGTTGACGAGCTTTCCCGTCCGCGCGCTCTCAAGCGCCATGCACAGGATATCGTTCATTCTGCTGTCTTCCATGGTTTGCCTCCCTCCCCCCGCTTCCGGCGGGCAGCCGTTACTCCAGCAGCCACTCGATGTAGACGGTCTCCTCTTCTTTCAGAAGCTCCTTGCCGAGCTCGGAATAGAGCCCCGGGCCGCCGAAGGCCCCGTAAGCACTGTCGCTGCAGACCGCCTTCATCCGGGCGGCCGATTCCTCGGCCTCCCCCATGGCGTATTCGTAAGCCTCGTCGAGCGTGATCCGCTCAACGCCGGCGATCGAAAGGCCGGCCCCGGCAGCCGTCAGCTCCGCCTGTCGGCGGGCGTCCCGCACGGCTTCGGCGCGCAGCTCCTCGTGGAGCTGGTCGCGGTTGCTCAGGTAAGGATTGACGGTCAGATTGACGCTGTACGTGTCCGCCTTGGCTATCCGCATGATCAGATCGATGAAGTTGAGGTCGTAATCCGCCTTAAATGTTATCGCGCGCGACGCGATCGCATAAGGATTATCTGTAAACTCCTCTTTGCGGACGTCGTTGCGGCCCGCTTCGACCGCTCCGATGTCGTACCCGAGGCCCTTCAACTCCCCCAGAAACCTCTCGCACTGCTCCATCACCTCTTTGAGCGCGTCCCTGGACTGTTTCCGCCGGGACCGAAACTCGATCGTGATCTCCACGCGGTCGCACGCCACCTCGCGCCGCCCCACACCCTTGGTAATCATCTTCGCCATCGTGTTGCCTCCTTATCTGTTATCGCCGCAGACGCGGCCTGACGGCCGCCGTTGCATCGCCGCCGACGCGGCCGTACCCCATCACCTTACATTACCATTATACAAATCGCGCAGCCGAAAAGGTCGCCTCGCAGGCGACAAATGAGGCGGAGAGATGTTATCCACATTTTTCTTTATGTTCCTACACGCCTTGCTGTGTAACCGTTTCAAGCATTATAGTTTTTTTCTATCGTTTGCAAATAACTCCCTGTTCTTATTACTCAATCCACTTTTGTACGTTTGTAACTGTACTACTTTATCCACAGGTTGCAATTGTAAAACTTTTTTCGCTACAATGACAATCCGATGAAATTTGTATTCGTTGATAATTGACAATATGCTTTTTCAGTTATATTATAGTTTTAGAGGCATATTAGAAAAGGAGCTATATGTTCTCAGTTGAACTTTATGAAACAGTTGATGGGGTATCACCTGTCGAAGAGTTTTTCGAGGTATTGAGAACAACCAATCCGCATTTGCTGTCGAAGACCCTTCGAACCGTTGGATTGTTGGAACAATATGGCAATAGCCTGCGCGAACCATATTCCAAACCGCTAAAAGGCGGTATCTTCGAGTTGAGAGCAACATTTGGTAACGACACATGCAGACTATTATATTTCTTCCGCAAAGATAAAATCGTTATTATTGACCACGGTTTTATAAAGAAAACAAATAAGACGCCAATAATGGATTTGAACCTTGCTGTCCAACGCGAGAAAGATTATGAAAGGAGGCACCGAGATGAGTAATTACCGGGATTATCTGGCGAAGGCCCTCAAAGACCCTGCGTTCGCAAAAGTCTGGGAGGAGGATGCCCTTGAATTCCAAGTTATAAGTATGATGATTCAGGTACGGATGGACAGTGGCCTGACTCAAAAGGACTTGTCTGAGTTGACCGGCATCGGCCAGCCAAATTTGAGCCGCATTGAGAACGGCAAGTGTCTCCCGGACCTCGCCACACTCGATAAGGTCGCGCGGGCATTGGGAAAGCGGCTGGAAATTCGCTTTATATAAAAGAAATAACCGCCCAAGTCGCTGGCTGGACGGTTATCATTTGATAATCTACATCTGGGGCTGACCGTCTATCGGCAGCACCCTTTGTGTCTCTATTATAGAAGATTGCGGCCAGATGTCAACCGACCTGGAGCGGTCCCTCGTTCCTTTGACCTACTGCAGCGCGGCCGCTCTCTCGAGGCCTACCGCAATGCGGCCGCCCACTCCTCTTCCTTGAAGCCGACGAACACCCGGTCCCCGACCAGCGCAATCGGCCGCTTGACCAGCAGTCCGTCCGTCGCGAGCAGCGCGAACATTTCGTCGTCGGTCATCGTTGACAGCTTGTCCTTGAGGCTCAGGCTCTTGTACAGTAGCCCGCTCGTGTTGAAAAACTTCCGCAGCGGCAGCCCGCTCTTCGCGTGCCACTCGCGCAGCTCCGCTTCTTGCGGTTGGTCGAGTTTGATGTCCCGGTACTCGTATGGGATCCCCCGCTCCTCCAGCCACTTCTGCGCCTTGCGGCAGGTGCCGCACTTCGGATAACAAACCAGTAACATGTCGCGCTCCTTTCTCTTGCTGAGATGTCGGTCTCTTGCTGCAATATCGAGGCAACGGAACCTCACCAACGGATCCTCCTGTTTGCGCACAAACGCCCTTGTTCGGAAGGCATGTGCGCAATCCGCAATCCTCGCAGCCAGTTTACTTCGTTGTTTTTCATACGTTTACGCACAAATCAAATCCGAAGGAACTGTTGTGAGTAAAAAACGAAAAGAGGTGTCGCAGTTACATCTTCAAAGAAGCTGTTTTGTTGCTTTTGAAGAACTGACTTTCTGCCTTTTGATGTTTTTTCAACGAAAAAACAAAATTTCTTCGCTTGCCCACCCTCCCGTTTAGCCTCTTGGAAACGATAGGGCACAATTTTTACTTACAATCTCTCTTGCGGACCTCGATTATGCGTAAAAAAGAAAAATGCTTCGTTATGACGACCTCACCGAGTGGCGTCGACCGCCACCGGCCTCACCCGGCGGCTGCGTTCCGCCCGGTCACTCCGCTACGATGCGGCCGAGCTCGGTGTAAATCATCCCCTGCCGGCCGCGGTCGGACCGCATCAGCGAGATGTGGTTGACGGTCATGGCGGCCGCCGGCGCGCTTTGGATGACGTCGGCGACCGTGAGGTCGCGGCGACCGGACGCGTTGCGGATCAGGGTGATGTGCGGCCGGAATTTCTTGCGGTCGAACGGGATGCCGGCGTCCGCGAGTGCGCGCCGGACCTTTCGCACCACCGCAAAGAGCTGCGGGTTCTCCGCGAGCCCCGCCCACCAGAGCCGGTCGAACGCCCCGGTCTCCCCGAATGCGAGTTCAAACGGCCGGAACCGCACGGTTTCCAAGGCTTCCAGCACCTCCTCCGGCGCCGGATACTCGCCGATGAACGCTGCCGTCAGGTGCAGGTTCTCCGGCCGCGTGTAGTTGCCCTGCACGCCGATCTCCCGCATGCGGTCCTGCATATCGAGCAACGCTTCCCGCATGTCGTCATTCAGTTGAATCGCGATAAACAGTCTCATTTCGTCGGTTCGCAGCCCGTTGCGTCGGCCCGTCGTTCGTTAAACCCCGTCGTTCGTTACAGATTGCCCCCGTCGCTTACCAGATGAACGGGATCACTTTGTAGCGGACCCGTTGCTTGTATTCCTTGTAGCCCGGAAGCCCCTCCTCGAGCACCATTTCCTCGTTGCGGATGCGCTTCGCGATGATCGGGAAGTAGCAGAGCGTGATTACAAACGAAACGAGTGACCCGAGGACCAGCGGCATCGCGAGAAAAAGAAACAGGGTCGTCATGTACATCGGATGGCGGACGACGCCATAGAGGCCGGTGTCGATGACCTTCTGCCCCTCCTGCACCTCGATGGTCCGGGACAGGTAAGCGTTCTCTCGGAGGACCTCCGCGTACAGCGCGTAAGCGGCCAGAAAGACCACCGCCGCCGCGTAGGACACCCACGCCGGCAGGACAGCCCACTGGAAGCGCCAGTTCAGCCCCGCATAGATAAAGGCCGCGAGGAACATGATCCCGCTCAGCAGGATCACGACCTTTTGCTCGTCCTGCTCTTCATCGGCACTTAGGCGTTTGCGGAGCAGGTCCGGGCTTTTTTTCATCATGATCAGGCCGGCGATGAACATCGGGACGAAGAGGATCCCGATCAGCAGCCAGCCCTGCCAGTATTTGAACGAGCCCGCCGGCAGGAAGATCAGCGCCCCGACCAGCAGCAGCCCAAACGTGAATTTTGTCATCCCTTGTGCAAACAGTTTCTTGTCCATGGTACTCCTCGATGGCAGCGCGGCGCGCGTCGTAACAGGCCGCGTCGTAACAGGCCGCGTCACTCCGTCGGCCGTTTGGCGCCGACGTCCGCGCGGTGGAACCGTTCCAGGTCGTCGATCATCTCCGGCCCGAAGTCGCGCAGGTCTGCGGCGCGGGTCCGCTCGCTCCCCCAATAGTTCGGCCGCATGTGATAGTTGATGATCGCCGCGACGCGCAGCGTCCGCTCGTCGACCGGCCGCGTCGTCAGATACCAGTACGCGCCGTAGTTCTCGTGGCCGTAGTAGTGCGCGATGGTCGGGTCCTTCCCCGGCCGGGTATCAAAGGTCTTGGTAAAAGCCTTTCCGACGTCGTGGAAGCGCGCGGCCTCGGCCAGCACCGCCAGCCGCTCCGGGTCCTTTTCCGCAAGATCTACATTCTGCGAGAGGATCATCACCTCGGCCCGGCGCACGTGCTCCGCGCAGGTGAACGCGTGGTGCAGGTTCTCCTGGTCGAAGTCGAGGTCCACCCGGTCGTCGCCGATGCCGGACTGAACGGTCATGATCCGGTCGAACTCGTAGTACGTCGTCGGGATGTTGAAGTCGCGGATCATCTTGTCGATGACGTAGTCCGGCACGCGGGTCCTGCCCTTGCGGCCCCGGTTCCGCCGCTTGCACTCCTCGATCGGTGCGAGGATCAAAACCGCGATCCGCTCGGCCCCCAGCCCGCGCACGGTGTCCAGGATGTCCCGGCGCAGTTTGCGCGAGAGGTTGGTCGCGTCGTAAATCACGCTCTCCCCGGCCTCGAGCGACGCGACGGTGCGTTTTTTCATCACGTCCCAGACCGTCTCCCCCTCGATCCGCTCCCGCCGGATCGCGTCCGAAGAGTGCACCGCACAGCCGTGTTCCGCCGCAAAGGTCTTGGTCCAGGTGGACTTGCCCGACCCGGGCAGCCCGACCGTCATATAGAATATAGCTTTTGTCTTCCGTTGCTTGTCCATTTATATAATCCGCCTGTAGCGTTCGTTATCAATAGTATACCACATCCCGCGGCCGCTGTGGCGGAAATTACCGCGCCACCCGCGTGACCGCAAGCGACAGCCCCGCGATCAGCAGGACCAGCGCGACCATCCAGAGGACCGTGGCGCGCCTGCTCTGGTTGTGCACGCGGAGGAACGGGTACGGCCCGTCGAACCGCTGCTTCCAGTTCATGTAGAGCATCGTGAACCCGTAGCCCATCGTCACGACGACCGGCAACCACACCGCCGCGGCGTGCGGCTCCCAGAGCACGTACGACGCCACCGAAATGACCGGGCAGAGCGTGTGGTGGTACAGCCCGTTCCCGGAAAGCATTAGCCGGTGGAAGCCGCCGCCCATCGGGACGAGCACGCAGAGCGTAATCAGGAACGTCATGATAAGCATGCAGGTGCTGAGGTAGCGGAGCGATGCCGCAAAGCCTTGCAGCGACTGGCCTGCAGCCCCCGCAGCCTCTCGCGGCATAACCGCCGCGGACGCCAGGAACAGGACCGACGAAGCCGCCGTGATCAGGTTCGAGATCTGCGTGTAGTACGCGAAGATCGTTTTGCCGCGCTCGGAGATGCTGACGCGGAAGCCGAAAATCTCCAGTATGATGACCGCCGCGTTCGCGATCATCGCGAATCCGGTATTCGTAAGCATCGCGCGCCCCCTTTCCGACAGTTTTCGATTAACGCTTATTATACCACTTGTAAAATGATCAAACAACAAACCGCACACAAAAGCCCCGGTGCACTTATCGTGCCGGGGCTCCGGTGCATTGTTCGGTTGTCATGTCAGCGCGGCAGTTGCCGCGTGCCCGATTACGCCTTCGCGATCTGCGCGGCGACCTCGGCTGCGAAGTCTTCCTGCTTCTTTTCGATGCCTTCGCCGACCTCGAAACGGATGACCTTGGTCAGTGCCAGACCCTTGTCAACAGAGGCCAGGTACTGCGCAACCGTCTGCTTGCCGTCTTCCGCTCTGACGTACGTCTGATCCATCAGGCAGATCTCCTTGAGTTCCTTGGAGACGCGGCCCTGAACCAGGCCCTTGAAGATCTTGTTTTCGGAGATCTCCATCTTGGCGGCGATCGCAAGACCGGCCAGTCTTGTCTTAGCCTCTTCCGAGAGGAAGTTCGGCAGATAGTTGAAGTTGAAGCCTTTGTCCGCTCTCTTCTCAGCCAGAATGGCGGTATCTTCCTCACTCCATACGCCGGCAACCTTGTCAAGCAGGCCGTTCAGAATCGGTCTTGGAAGCGAGAACGGGTCGTTCAGCGCGCTCTCGAGCGTGACCTTCTCGAGGTTGGCCAGCTCCGCTTCGGAGATGTCGCTTCTGCTCACGTACTGAGGGTTCATCGCCGCAACCTGCATCGCGATGTTCTTGAGCGCCGCCTTGTTGGCGTCGTTGTTCTCACCGTTCGCAGCGATGATGACGCCGATGTTTCCGCCGCCGTGGATGTAAGTCGCCATGACTTCACCGGCAGCCTTGTCGATTCTTCTGACGGACATGTTCTCACCGATCTTTGCGATCAGCGCGGTCAGAGTATCTCCAACGGTCGAGTCACCATAAGCCATCGCCTTGAAGGCTTCGATGTCGGTGCTCTCCGCCTCAAGCGCCAGCTTTGCGAGACCCTCTACGAAGCCGATAAACGTTTCGTTCTTGGCGACGAAGTCGGTCTCCGAATTCACCTCGACGATCGCAGCAGCCTTGCCGTCTTCGGAGACAGCGGTTCTGACCAGACCCATGGCGGCGATTCTGCCGGCCTTCTTGGCAACCTTGGCCTGACCTTTTTCTTTCAGAATCTCGATCGCCTTATCCATGTCGCCGTCCGCCTCGACGAGAGCCTTTTTGCAATCCATCATGCCGGAGCCTGTGCGCTCGCGGAGTTCCTTAACCAGTGCAGCTGTAACAGCCATAACTTGTTTCCTCCTTAACTCCAGAACAGTTCCGTTCGAGCCGGAACGCGGTCCGAACGGCGCGGTAACGATATTAGTTTTCCTCGACCTCAGCCTCGGCTTCTTCTTCCTCGACAGGAGCCTCTGCCGGTGTCTCCTCAGCCGGTGCAAAGCTCTCGCCCTGCTTGGCCTCGATGATGGCGTCCGCCATGCAGGAAGTGATCAGCTTGACCGCTCTGATGGCGTCGTCGTTGGCAGGAATGACGTAGTCAACGTCGTCCGGGTCGCAGTTGGTGTCGACGATGCCGACGACCGGGATGCCCAGGATGCGCGCTTCTTTGACCGCGATCTTTTCTTTCTTTGGGTCGACGACGAAGACTGCCGCTGGCATGCCCTTCATTTCCTTGATGCCGCCGAGGAACTTCTCGAGTTTTTCCTTCTCGCCCATGATCTTGAGGGCTTCCTTCTTGGCGTACTTGTTGATCGTACCATCAGCGATCATCTGCTCGATCTCGTTGAGTCTCTCGATTCTCTTGCTGATCGTCTTGTAGTTGGTGAGCATGCCGCCCAGCCATCTCTCGTTGACGTAGAACATTCCGCAGCGCAGCGCCTCGTCCTTGATGGCGGCCTGAGCTTGCTTCTTAGTTCCGACGAAGAGAACCGGTCTGCCGGTCGCGCCGACTTCTCTCATGAAGTCATAAGCGTCGTCGATCATTCCGATGGTCTTGGAGAGGTCGATGATATAAATACCATTTCTCTCGGTGAAGATGTACGGAGCCATCTTTGGGTTCCATCTCCGGGTCTGGTGGCCAAAGTGTACACCGGCCTCCAGGAGCTGTTTCATAGAAACTACTGACATTTTGAATACCTCCGGTTTTCATGCTTCCACCGCGGTCATCATGCCGTTCAACCTCTGGCTAACGCATTGCGTCATGCGCGCCTCGTACGCGAGGCACCCGGGCAATCGCGGTGTGTAAGATAGTAATAAATGCTGCGTGCGCACTATAAAAGAGCGTGCGAACACGCTCAATTATTATATGCAAAGAATTCAGTAATTGCAAGCACTTTTTCGCATGTTTTCGCAGAATCGCGGTGCGGGGGCGGGCCGGACTGTGCGTCGCAGTGCAATGCTCCGTCACTGGGAATTCCAGCCTCGTCGGCCTTGCCTCTTCGGGAACGACCCTCGGCTCATCGCTCGGGAATCGTTCCTGCGAATCGCCTGCGGCCTTCTCTGGGAATTCCGGCAGCTCCTACGCAAGTGCCCTGCACCGCACAGTCCGGCCCGCCCCCGCAATCCGATCCTAGCTGCATTCTCCCACCCTGCGGCACGCGGCCATGCGGGAATGTGATTTGTAATTGCATCAGAAGTTGACCGCTGCGAACGCGTCGTTTGTCGCGTTGTGCAACTGTTACTGGAAGCGGCTCAGCGGCGGTCCGGTGCGGAACACTCCGCAGGAGCAGCTGCAATCATCGGCGAAATCAAAAGAAGAACTCCGATGGAGTTGACGCACGCGCCGCAAGGCGCTCTGCGTAACTCCCGGAGTTCCTTTTGATAAGCCGTTATGATTGCCTGCGACGAGGACGTTCCGAACCGGACCGCCGCAGGGGCTGCCTCTGGTCAACAGATGTCACAAACCGTTACATCAGTGCTCGATGCCGACGATGCCCCACTTCTCGCAGAGCGCGTCGTACGTTCCGTTGGCCATGACGTTCTTGAGGCCCGCGTTGATCTTCTCGCGGAGCTCGTCGTTCCCCTCCGCGACCGCCATCGCGAAGTAGCAGTGGCTGCCGACGTACGGCTCGCCGACGAACATCAGCTCGTCGCCCGTCTTGTCGATGAAGCCCTGGCCGATCGGCTTGTCGATGAGGACGGCGTCCACGTCACCGTTCTGGAGTTGCTGGATGCACAGGTTGGTCTGGTTCAGCAGGACGACATCCGCGACCAGGCCGTCTTCCTTCATCTGCATCGCCTCGTCCGCGCACTCGGTTCCCATCTGGGCCGCGATCTTGTAGCCGCACCCTTCGGTGAAGCTCTCAAAGCCCGTGATCTCGGTGTTGTCCGACTTGACCAGCAGGTTGTTGCTGGATTCGTAGTACGGATCGCAGAAGTCGACGACCAGCTCGCGCTCCTCCGTGACGGTCATGCAGGCATTGACGATGTCGCCGTTCCCCGCCTCGAGCGCCGGAATCAGCGCGTCGAACTCGATCGTCATGACCTCGATGTTGAAGCCCTGGTCCTCCGCAATCGCCTGGAGCAGCTCGATGTCGAAGCCGATGACGTTCCCGTCGTCGTCCGTCATGTCAAACGGCGGCGCGGTCGGCTCGGTTACTACAACATACGTCGGAATCTCTGCCTCTCCACCGTCGTCTCCGCCGCCCGAACTGCAAGCGGTCACGCACGCCATCACGATCAGCAGCGCTGCCATCAGCAGGCTCAGATATTTCTTTTTCATCCCTGGTTCCTCCCCTTTTTTATAACACTTTGATAACTTGACGGTTGATTATAGGCGCGGATTGGCCTTTTCCAGTCCGAGCTCTTCCTTCCAGAGCAGATGCTCCGGCTCGTGGTACAGTTCCTCCGGGAAGTCGACGTATTCGAACTCGACGCCGTTGATCTCGAACGTGATGACGCCGGTCTCCTTGTCCCACTTTTTGATGTTCTCGCGGCGGCCCTTGCCCGGAGGAATCGCGCTGACGAGCCGCACCGAGTTGACCCACGCCGACGAGTGATAGTTCATGTAGTCGAAGATGTCGCAGATCTTTTGGTACGGGATCCGGTACGTTGCGCTGAACGCGATGATGTCCGGGGTGAAGATGCTCATCTGGCGGATCCGCATGTCGTCCAGCATCGTGAAGAGCTTCTTCAGCACGAACGGGCTGTCGTTGATGCCCGCGAGAATCGGGTTCTGGTTGTACATCCGGACGTTCGCCTTGCGGAACTGCTCGACCTTGGCCTTGACGACGTCGTCGATCTCGTACGGGTGCATGATGTGGAAGACGACGCGGACGTCAAACTCCGCCATCAGATCGATGAACTCCTGCGTGATCACGTACGGGTTGTAGACGATCGACCGCGTGTGGAGCCGGATGTGCGGTATATTTATGCTTTTGATCTTCTCGAAGATCAGACGGAGCTTGTCGAGCGGGACGAGGACCGGGTCGCCGCCGGAGAGGATGACCTCCTCGAGTTCCTTGTGCGCGTCAACGTACTCGATCAGCTGGTCCAGGCTGTTCTCAATCGTGATTCCGTCGCTCTCCGCCAGTTTGATCGTCCGGAAGCAGTACGCGCAATTGGAGCAGCAGTGCTCGGTGGTCATGAACAACAGCCGGTTGGAGTACTGCCGCACGATGTCCGTGTTGCCCGCCACCGGGTAGTGGTTGTACTCCTGCACGAAGTCCTCGACTTCCCCAGGCCCGTGCAACGGCTCGATGCCCTTGGACGCGTCGCCGACCTTGGCCTCGGTCGGATAGACGCATTTATACAGCGGACCGCCCGGCCCGATCGCCGCGATCTCTTCGTCGACTTTCTTCTTGTAGAAAGGCGTGACCGCCACCGGCAGCAGGTGAAACTGCTTGCACAGCGGTTCGTACGCCGCCACCAGTTCTTCTCTCGTTCTAGCCATTGGAATTTCCCCTTTTGAATGATCTACGTTGTCTGGTAACACAACGACCTGGTAAAAATGTATAAATATTACTAAGTCTTGATAATTATACTTCTGCATATCCTCTATGTCAATATCAAAAAACGGAAATCATGCACGAAATTTGGTACCACGATGACCGCCCGCAAGATCAGCCTCTGCGCTTGACAATCGCCGGAATCCGTGCTATCAAAGAAAAAAGGTAAATATTTTTAAGTTAGTGTTTTTTAGGTTAGTGTACGTTAGGAAAGGAGATTTACCTATGTCAAAAAAAGTTGTTATCGCAGGCGGCGGCGTCCTCGGCACCCAGATCGGTCTGATCTGTGCTTATCACGGCTTTGATACCACGTTCTGGCTTCGGTCCGAGAGCTCCATCGGCCGCACCACCCCAAAGATCGAACAGTACACCAAGATGATGCTGGACGACCTCGCGGGCGCGAAGGCCCTCGTTGGCAATCCGATGGGCGGCTACCTCTATCCGAAGGGCATGATTTCGGATTGGAAGAGCATGACCGTAGAGAAGATCGACGAGATGGTCAAGGAGGGTGAGAAAAACCTCAAGGACAACATCCACATCGAGCTCGACATGGCCAAGGCCGTGGACGGCGCTTACATCGTCATCGAGTCCATGTCCGAGAATCCGGAGGCCAAGATCGGCGTTTACACCGCGATGAAGGACCTGCTGTCGGAGGATACCATCCTCTGCACCAACTCCTCCACGCTCCTCCCGAGCACGTTTGCGGAATACACCGGCCGCCCGGAGAAATACTGTGCGCTGCACTTCGCGAACACCATCTGGAAGAACAACACCGCCGAGGTCATGGGCCACGCGGGAACCGACCCTGAGGTTTACAAAGAGGTCGTCAAGTTCGCCGCTGAGATCGGCATGGTTCCGCTCCAGCTCCACAAGGAGCAGCCGGGCTACATCCTCAACACGATGCTCGTCCCGTTCCTCTCCGCCGCTCAGTATCTATGGGCGACCGGCGTCTCCGACCCGGAGACCATCGACCTCACCTGGCAGCTCGCGACCGGCGCGCCAAAGGGACCGTTCCAGATCCTCGACATCGTCGGCCTGGAGACGGCTTACAACATCAACCAGATGAAGCCGGCGGCCCAGCAGGAAGGCACCGTTGAGAACCTGATCGGCAAAAAACTCAAAGAGAAGATCGACCGCGGCGAGACCGGCATCACCAAGGGCAAGGGCTTCTACGAGTACAAATAGTAACGCGTAGACGCCATCCGGCAATCGTATCAAAAAACCCCCGGACAGGAGTCCGGGGGTTTTCTTTTGTCATTATCACAGTGGTCTCTGCCGTTTGAATCAGTCGCCGCAATCGATTCGATATTGGGTCACGGTGAGGTTTGCGCTGCCGTCCGCGCGGAACGTGATTCCGTCCGCGGACAGATCGGTAAAATGCGTCATCGAAAGGACTTGCTCCCCGCCGTTCACAAACACCTCCGCGCTCCAGCGGTCCAACAGGATCCGGAGTCTCAGTTCGTGATTCAAATCGCTGTCCGTCCGGTTAGCGATCTCTATCGTCCGTTCTTTGATATAGCTCTCGCTCTGCCCGGAACGGCTCCGGTCGACCGTGAGGAGGGCCCGCGCCGGCTCCCAGCGAAGCTCGGAATAATACTGGTCATTCTTTGCAAACCGGAGCCGGAACACCTTGCAGTCTTTTGCCTGAAGCGACAGTTCGAGGTCAACCGCCCTGCCGGAAATCCCCGGCAGTACGACTTCGTCCGCGCCCACCGCGACGTTCCGGTAAGATACCCTGTCCTTCCGATACGCTTCCAGTTCGCGGACCGGCTTCTGCATGAGCCGTCCATCCCGGAGGGAGAGTTCCCGCGGAATCGTATACTGCCCGAAGATCTTTCCTACGTCGTCGTGCAGATTGGACGTCTGCGGGTCCTGCATCCAGCCGATCATGATGCAGCGGCCGTCCGGCATGTTACGCACCTGCGGTGCATAAAAATCCAGGCCGCAGTCCACCGGATCGTACGCGGCATCCCCGGTTTCGCTACGGTGCAGCCGGAAAACGCCCTCTTCATCATGATACGAACCGATCATGTAGCAGACGTTGTTCCCCTTCGGGAAACGGATCGAGCCGTTCGCTTCTTCTTCCTCCATGTTCATCGGGCTCGCCATGAGTACCTGACTGCCGTCCAGCGGGAAAAAACTCGGGCACTCCCACATCACGCCGATCTTGAGGACGTCTTCGAAGAGCACTTTGTCGCGCTCCCAGTGAAAGCCGTCGTCGCTCCGGTACATCGTAAGCTGGGTGGCCCGGCTGCCCTCGAGGCTGGCATTGGCAGCGAGCGTCCGGAACGTCCCGTCCTGGCAGGTCCAGATGTACGGGTCCCGGAACTCATATATGTCGCCGGCCGGCGGGAGATCTTGTTCCCGGAGGACCGGATTGCCTTCGTACTTCACAAAATCGATACCGTCACCGACCGCCAGGCATTGCATCTGCGGCCACTTTCCGTCCGGGTCCAGGTTTTCGCTCTGACACCCGGTGTATATCAATAGGAGCCGTCCGTCCGGCAGCGGGACCGCCGACCCGGAGAAGCACCCTGCATCGTCGTACGGTTCGTCCGGCGCCAGCGCACACGGCAGATAGGTCCAGCGGACCAGATCGTCGCTGACCGCATGGCCCCAGTGCATAGAATCCCAGTAAGTACTATACGGATTGTACTGATAAAACAAGTGATACTGGCCGTTATAATACGTGAAGCCGTTCGGATCGTTCAGCCAGCCGACCCACGGGGAAAAATGGTACACCGGCCGTTCTTCCGCCGGAACCAGCGCGCCTTCCCGCACTTCGTATTCTCTCGCCTTCGCGAGCGTTTGACTGCATTTCATACTTCAGACCTGATAAAAAACAGGGCTGCCACCTGTCCGGTGACAGCCCTTTGCAAGTGGAATCAATCGTGGTAGAGCAGGTTGAGCTCCGTCTCTTTGTCGAACAGCTGGATCTTGTCCATGTTGACCGAGTACGTCGCCAGCATTCCGTGGACGAGGTCGACCTCCGGGGCGACTCTCGCGGTGCACTGCTTGCCATTGATGTCACCATACAGGAAGACCTCTGCGCCGAGCAGCTCACGGACTTCGATCTTGCACTTGAGGGTGCAGAACTGATCCTCGAGGCCTCTGCCGTCGCCGAAGTACTCCGGACGGACACCGAGCACGACGACCTTGCCGTCGTAACCGCCGTCGATCAGGACCTGTTTCTTGTTGTCCGGCACCTTGAGGACGTCGTCCCCTACGTGCAGGAATACGTCGCTGCCCTTGACCTCGACAACCGCGTCGAGGAAGTTCATCTGCGGCGACCCGATGAAGCCCGCAACGAAGAGGTTGCAAGGCTTGTTGTACAGGTGCTCCGGCGTGTTGATCTGCTGAACGATACCGTCCTTCATAACGACGATGCGGGTACCGAGCGTCATAGCCTCGGTCTGGTCGTGCGTTACGTAGATGATGGTCGTTCCCAGTCTCTCGTGGAGCTTCGCGATCTCGGTTCTCATCTGAACTCTCAGCTTGGCGTCGAGGTTGGAGAGCGGCTCGTCCATCAGGAAGACCTTCGGGTTTCTGACAATGGCTCTGCCCATCGCGACACGCTGTCTCTGTCCGCCGGAGAGCGCCTTTGGCTTGCGGTCGAGGAGCTTCTCAAGGTCGAGGATCTTTGCGACCTCGTTGACCTTGGCGTCGATCTCGTCCTTTGGAACGTTGCGCAGCTTGAGCGCAAAGCCCATGTTGTCCCGGACGGTCATGTGCGGATAGAGGGCGTAGCTCTGGAATACCATCGCGATGTCTCTGTCCTTTGGTTCGACATCGTTCATCTTGACGCCGTCGATCAGGAACTCTCCGTCGGAGATGTCCTCAAGGCCGGCGATCATGCGTAGCGTGGTGGACTTTCCGCAGCCGGAAGGTCCGACGAAGATGATGAATTCTTTATCTTCGACTTCGAGATTGAAATCCTGAACGGCGTGGAATCCGTTCGGATAAATCTTCTCAATGTGTTTCAGTGAAAGGCTTGACATGTTCTATTCTCCTTTTATTCCAATATACGCGCTAGTTCGGTCTGATTATTCTGATAACGGTTCGGCTTTGGTCTCGAGTTTCTCCAGGATCTTATTGTAGAGCAATGCACACAGGAAGCCCGGGAGGGTGAAGCCGTAAAGCAGGAAGAACGCCAGCGCGGCGCGGTGCAGGTAGACCAGCACCAGGATCCAGACCAGCCAGCTGGCCGCCATCAAGACGGACCGCGGGAAGTTCCCGATCGCCAGCCGGACCGCGTTGAGCATGGTTCCTTTTACGGTATTCTCATATCTTGACTGAAGCGCGAACATGTACACGCATGTAGTGAATATCATGACAGCGATGATGGTGATGACGATCATCAGCAGCGTCGCCGTTCTCGATTCTGACCCGCGAAGCGCCAGCAGATCCACCGCCGTAATGCCGGCAGCAGCCAGCACGATCAATCCCTCTGGGATGCCCTGCCGGAAATTCTGCTTGAACGACTTTCGAAACATCTGGATGACGTACGTTTCATCTTTGCGGACGAGGTGGAGCAGCACATAGTTCATGGCTGTCAGCGCCCCTCCGAGCGTGATGATCGGCAGGGAATACAGAACCGTAAACAGGTTCAGTATCACCAGGTCCACCAGTCTCGAAAGAAACCGCATCACCGGGTTGTTCGAATCAAAGAATTTGTCCATTCGTTATCAATATACTCGCAGACCGATACAACTTAACCCTTTACAGCTCCTGACGTAACTCCCGCGACGATGTATTTCTGCAGGAAGAGATACAGGATCAGGATCGGCAGCATTGCGAGCAGCAGCGCCGCCATGACCAGACCGATGTCGGTCGAGTAAGTACCGTAGAATTGCTGTGTGGCAATCGGAATCGTGTAGATCTCCTTTCTCGTCAGCACCAGGCTTGGCAGGAGATAGTCGTTCCAGAACGCCATCGCGTCGATGATCGTTACGGTCGCGATCGTCGGCTTGAGCAGCGGGAAGACGATTTTCCAGAAGGTCTGCCATCTCGTGCAGCCGTCAATCAAAGCCGCCTCCTCAAGCTCCAAAGGTATAGTGGAATGGATCGCTCCGTGGAACATGAATGTCGCCATGGAGACTGAGAACCCGACATGCATGAATATCAGCGTAATACGGCTGTTGAGGATATTGAAAATACCTCCGTATACGGATACCAGCGGTACCATCAGTACCTGGAACGGGATGACCATGGATGCAACCATCAGCGCGAAGACCGCGGTGCACATTTTCCACTTTCCGTTCCGGACGATGACGAACGACGTCATCGACGAAATGAGAATCGTCAGAAACGTTGCCGATACCGTGATGATGAGCGAGTTCTTAAATACGTTGAAGAAGTCCATCTTGCGCATGGCCTCCGGGAAGTTCTTCAGCGTGAAGCCGTGGGCGCCGATCAGCGCCAGCGGGTTAGACACGATGTCCGCCTTATCCTTGAACACGTTGATGATAACCAGGATGAAAGGCATGATGAAGAGGATGAACAGGATGATCAGAATGGTGATCATGATAGCATGATTTCTCTTTTTAGCTGCTGCAGCTTTTTCGTTCTGAGTCATTATGCTTCCACCTCCCCTTTCTTACCAATCCACTCCTGCGTGACACCGATGATGGCGCATACTATGAAGAGAATGAGAGCCTCTGCCTGGCCCTGGCCATATCTCTTATATGTAAACGCTGTGTTATACACGTGCATCGCTGCCATGACGGACTCGCCGAACGGCTCGCCCTTGGTCAATGACAGGTTGACGTCGTAGATGACGAAGCATCTTGTGATGCTCAGGAAGATGCACTGTACAAAAGATGACCGCATCAGTGGAATGGTAACGTTACGCATCGCCTGGGCCGGGGTGCAGCCGTCGATCATAGCGGCTTCTTTGAGGGAGTCTGAGACACTCATGAAGCCGGCTACGTAAATCAACATCATATACCCTGCGTATTGCCATACGGACGCGAATATCAAGCAGAACATCGCGCCGCGTGGTGTCGCCAGCAAAGACGTCGTTGTGCCACCGGTAATTGCATTGCCAATCGCGACAAACGCTCTGTTGAACACGAACTTCCAGATGTAACCAAGTACGATTCCGCCGATCAGGTTCGGTACGAAGAACCCTGCGCGGAAGAAGTTCTGTCCTTTGACGCCGCTCGTGACCAGATAGGCCATCGCAAAAGCGAGGATGTTGATAAATACTACAGCGAAGACGGAATAAATCACCGTTCTTCCCATCGCCATCCAGAAATCAGCATCCTTGAAGGCCGCCGCGTAGTTGGCAAAGCCGACTAACGGTTTATCCCGCGATACGCCGTCCCAGCTAGTGAAAGTCAAGTAAATACCATAGATGAATGGAACGATGACAACCGCACAGAACAGGAACGTCCCTACGCCGCCAAACATCAGGTACTGTTTGACTTTATAGCTAAATGTGTTCCGTTTCATAATATCCCCTTAATAAATTACATTTCAGGATTAGTGTTCTACCGGAGTCGTGGTTGCCCAGTAGTTCTGGATCGCTGCTGCGAGTTCCTCACGCGTGCACTGGTCAGCCAGGTATTTCTGCATCTCGATGCCCAGCTTTGAATAGTGGTCATCCGGGTCATAGTCGTAGTTCGGAACCAGTTTGCCAGCGTCTACGTACTGCTTAACAACAACGCCGATGTCGTTGGAGCATGGAACCGTGTTGCTTCTGAACGGCGAAACCATGCCGCAGGTCTCGGATACGAAAGTCTTGCCTTCGTCAGAGGTCGCGAGCCAGTTCAGGAAGTCCATGGCGGCCTTCTGGTCAGCCTCGGAGGTGTATTCACTTCCGTCGACATAGAAGTACTTGGAGCCGCCGCCGACGAGCATGCCGGTGTAAGCGTCCTGTACGTTCTGCGGTCCTGGCATGATGCCGATGTTGCCGGTGTAGTCGTAGGTGAGGATATCATTCCACTCCCAGCATCCGCCGAACTGGAACGCGTCCTGACCTTCGGACATCGCCTGGTGAACAAGTTCGTCCTCAGCGGAGATCGCGCCGGCCTTGAACATGTTGTAAGCTTTGAGGGTGTCGAACGTATCCATGAGGGCGTTGAACTTCGCGTCCTGCATGAGGTCAACTTCGCCAGCGTACAGACCCTGGATGAATGCCTCTGGATCTTCTCTCTCCTCATACACCTGCTGCAGATAGTGAGCCGCGAGCGACCAGTCTGGTTTGAGGATCGCCGTCGGGGACTCCATGCCGCCCGCTACGAGCTCGTCCAGGAACGCCTTGAAGTCGTCGAGCGTGTTGATGCTCGAAGGATCAAAGTCTTTGCCGGTAACTCTCTTGATCGCGTCTGCATTGTACAGGATACCTCTGGCCTCGATGCAGGTCGGGAAGCCGAGAACCTTGCCGTCAACCGTGATGGCATAGTCCGTATCAGCAACCCAGTCATAACCCGACATGTCGGCGCCGTACTGCTTACCAAGCGTATAGATGTCCTTCGGGTCTACCATGTTGATGGTATACGGGGACTTGGAAGCATACTTGGTCGCCAGGTGAGCGGAAACCGTGTCCTGCGAATAGTAAACTTCGACATGAACACCGGTCTGCTCCTCGTACTGTTTTGCCAGTTCCTCGAACTGCTCCTGAATCTCGTTCTTCGAGTTAAAGAGTGTGATGGATGTGCCGTCACCGGTGCCGCCGGACGAATCCGAGCCGCCACCGCCGCCGCATGCAGCCAATCCGAGAGTCAAGATGATCGTCAGCAGAACTGCCAATACTTTTCTTGTTTTCTTCATATTATTCCTCCTATGATGTGTTACAATAACGAGTCCGGTAGAACCGGTATTGAAATAACGCCTGTTGCAAAAGCAAAGCCTCCATACTTTACTGCATTCGTACCTCGTTCTTCTGCAGAGTCCATCACAGCAGGCAGATTTCAATTGTTGTATAAAGATTTTATCAATAATTGGCGAGGGTGTCAATTTAATGTGGCTATATCAGGCTGGGCGCAAACGTTTTCGTTAGCAGAAAATTAGCGGCGCGAAGTCCCTGAGGCATCGACGCCATACATTCCAGTCATGTCCGCCCTGGTACATCTTGCGGATGCAGGCCACACCGGCCGTTTTGAGGATGTCGTCATCCTCGAGGAACGCTGCGATCAGATGGTCGTCCTCTCCGATGCCCCGGAAGAAAACCTTATAATGCTCCGCAAACGCCGCAGGATCGTCGAGCGCCTTCAAATGCGCATTGTCGGACGGTGCGCGGTCGATCGGGTCCATCGCCGGGTTCCCTGCGATAAAGTCGCGCAAGAATCCGCTGAACAACCCAAGATAGGAGAACAGCTCCGGATGCGTAAAGCCGGTGATGCTCGTCTGCATCGAGCCCATGGAAAGGCCCGCCATCGCCCGGTGCTCCCGGTCCGTCAGAGTCCGGTATTTCCCGTCAATGAACGGGATGACGTCCTCCACGATCATCCGCGGCAGCAGCAGATGGTCGACGGCGCGCTGCCCCGACGCGGTCCGGGTCTGCACCATGCCGGCGTTCATCACGACGAGGAACGGAACCGCCTTTCCCTCCGCAATGAGGTTATCGAGAATGAGGTTTGCCTTGCCGGAATACACC
This sequence comes from Mogibacterium sp., assembly GCA_017433975.1. Taxonomy (GTDB): domain Bacteria; phylum Bacillota; class Clostridia; order Peptostreptococcales; family Anaerovoracaceae; genus RGIG2439. The sequence continues at coordinate 120,308 of JAFRGD010000022.1, forward strand.
CAGCCCGTTTCATTCTCGCCGTGTCCGTGCTGGAGATACAGAACCGGGTACCGCCGTTCCGGATGCGCCTCGTACTCCGCAGGCACGTAAACGAGGCAGGACGCCCAGTCGCCGGTCACCGACGAGTGGAAATACTCCCTCCGGACGGAACCGTGCGGAACGTCTTTCAACCGGTAAAAATCGCCGTCCTCCTCCGGAAGCGCAATGTAATTGTACGGCCGGCTGCAGCCGAACGCGATCGGCAGATACGGGCTCAGGACCTCGTCTCCATCGATCAATACCTGTACATAAGTAAAGCCATGACAGGCAGGAAGCGGCGCCGTCCAGACGCTGTTCTCCTGCCTGCATTCATAGGTTTTTCTTTCAATTATGAGCGATACGGACGCGGCATGGTCCGCACGAAGGCGGATCCGGGGGATTCCGTCCGCATCCACAACAACAGCGTCCGGGACACCCGGAGGGCTAAGAACCGGATCAAACGCGTTCGCCTGCGCCGTCAGATCTTTATCCATTCATTTCACCTTCTCTCCTGCTCATTGCCGGTGCCAGAGCATCCAGCGGAAGCCGTACCCCTCGAGCGGTACCGACAGGCAGTCCATGCCTGATTCGCCGTCAGGGGTTCCGCCGAAGACCTCGCCGGATAAAAGGTCCTCATATGTCCTGCCACCCGATGCCTCGCACGGTTCCTCATGAATCTGCACGGTAACCGGCCACTCGGAGAAGTTAAATACCCCGAGAAAGCGCTCTCCGTCCAGGTTCCGACTCACCGCGATCACGCGGTCGTCGCCGGTTTCGACGACGGACATCGCCGCGTCCGGTCCCATGATCTCATTCGACCGGCGAACCGCCTGCATGGCCGCGAGGCCGTCAAAGATCCGCTGTGAGACCGTCCCGGCCGTCTTTCGTTCCGCGGCCTTTTCCGCGTCGAATTTGCCCCGATGCAGGTAACGGCTGTCGTCCCACTTATCCGGATCCTCGTGATAACTGTAATCGTTCAGCTGCCCGATCTCGTCCCCGCTGTAGAGGACCGGGATCCCGTGCTGCGCCAGGATGAAGGCGTGCAGCATCAGATCGCAGCGGACGCCTCGGTCGAGCTCCTCCGCCTGCCCGTCCGCCAATGCGGTCTCGATACCGCAGAGGGACGCGGTCGTTCCGCAGAGCCGGGCGTCGCCGATGAGTTCAAAATCGTTATATAGCTCCCCGCGCGACCAGCTCCCCGGCCATTTTCCGGTGAACCAGTCGTTGAGGTATTTCTTGTGCGGGACCTCCCCGTATCCGAATTGTCCGAGGAACGGGTAGTCGAGCCCCCATCCGATGTCGTCGTGGCAGCGGATATAATTCTGGAAGATATATTCCTGCGGCAACCCGTAGACCTGTCTCATCTGATGTTGTAAGAGCCGGACGTCACGGGTCGCAACCGAGTGCCACAGCGTGCACATCATCGTTACGTTATACAACATCTCGCATTCCGCCCTGCCCTGCGCACCGAAGTACGGAACGACTTCTTTTGGCGCCATTACGACTTCGCCAAGCAGGAGCACGCCCGGACAGACGATCCGGCAGGCGATGTTCATCATCCGGACGATCTTGTGGACCGGCGGCAGGTTCCGGCAGTTCGTCCAGAGCTCTTTCCAGATATATGGGATGGCGTCCAGGCGGATCACGTCGATGCCGCGGTTCGCGAGATAGAGCAGGTTGTCCGTCATGTCATTGAAGACCATCGGATTTGCGTAATTGAGGTCCCACTGGAACGGATGGAAGGTCGTCATGACGACCTTACTGCACTCCGGAATCCAAGTGAAGTTCCCCGGCGCGGTTGCCGGGAAGACCTGCGGAACGGTCGCCTCGTAGGCGTTCGGGATATCCCAGTTATCGTACATGAAAAACCGCGCCTGCGCGATCGGGTCGCCGGACCTCGCCTCAGCCGCCCAGACATGCTCGTCACTGACATGATTCAATACGAAATCGAAGCAGACCGCGATGCCACGGTCATGGCAGGCGTCCGCGAGGGACTCGAGGTCCTCCATCGTTCCGAGGTCCGGCCGGACCTTGCGGAAGTCCGATACCGCGTAACCGCCGTCGCTCTTGCCATGTGGGGAGTCCAGGAGCGGCATCAGATGCAGATAGTTAATGCCGCACTCGGTCAGGTACGGAAGGCGGTCCTCCACGCCGCGGAGGGTGCCGCCGAAGTTTTCCGTATAGAGCATCATTCCGAGCGGCGCCCGCTCTTCGTCCCAGCTCCTGCCTACAGCGCGCAGCCCGTCCCGCTCCCGGAGCGCGGCCTTGCGGTCCGCCGCATTTTTCTCCAGGATCGTCAAAAAATACGCGAACGCGTTCTCGTCATGATACAACTCCATGTAGAGTTGCTTCAGTTCTTCCAGATAATCTTTCTGCTCAATCATTTCTGTCATTTCCTTTATTTCCAGCGTTCGACCTCCTCCGGCGTCGGCATGGCCGGAATCGCTCCGCTTCTCGAACACGTCACCGCAGCGGCGCGGTTCGAATACATCACCATCGCGCTGAGGTCGGCCGGTGGAATCTCGTTGATACTGCCGGCGCCGCGATTCAGTCGGTCAGCGATCTGGCAGAGCAGCGCGCCGAAGAACGTGTCGCCCGCGCCGTTGGTATCGGCGATGTCGTGGCTGACGCTCGGGAGCGTATCGGTCCCGCCCGCATAGCGGTAGAACGACCCGGAGCCTCCCAGCGTAACCAGTACCAGTTGCGGCCCCTTCTCAAGCAGGATACGGCTCCCCTCATATACGTCGTCCGTTCCGGTCATCATCAGCATCTCGCCGTCCGAAACCTTGAGGACATCTACGAACGGAAGCGGCTTCATCATCATCTCAGTGGCAGACGCTTCGTCCTTCCAGAGCGGTGCCCGGTAATTCGGATCATAGGTGATGAGCACGCCGCGGTCCCGGGCGGCTTTGATCAGGCTGAGACACGCCTCACGCGCCGGTGACGTCGTCAAACTGAGGGATCCGAAGTGCAGGATCCGCGGCAGCGGCTCGCGGTCGAGCAAGGACATCGCTTCTTCAACGGTAATCTGTGTATCGGCTCCCGGGTCGCGGTAGAACGTGAAGTCCCGCTCCCCCTCCTCGTCCACATGAACGATGGCCATGGTCGTCGGGTGCTCCGTGCATTCAAACACAAAAGCAGTGTCGACGCCTTCCCGTTCCAGGACAGACTTCAGCTCCCTGCCAAAAGAATCTGCTCCGACCTTGCCCATGAAGCCGGCCGAAGCGCCCAGCCTCGTCGCCGCAACCGCGACATTGGCCGGCGCACCGCCCGGAAACGCTGCAAAGCGGGCAACGCCGTTCTCATCTCTTCCCTTTTGCGTGAGGTCGATCAACACCTCTCCCATTGTCATGATATCCATTGCGAGCCCTCCGTTAGTTAACTATAATAATATATTAGTCAATGCTGCAAAACTGCTGTATTTTCTGCATTTCTCCATGCTAATAGTATCATTTCCTGCGTTATTCTGTCAAATACAACTCACGCCCACGACAAAGGACTGGACAAAAGGACGGGCCGCAAAAGCCCGTCCCGATTTTCCATCTATGATGCGCCAAAATGCGCTTTCCGTCTGCTCTACCGCTCCTCGCGGAAGTACGGTAAGCCGAGGCTCGCCGGCGGCTGGTTTTCTTTCTTGTCGCGCAGGCTGATGGCGATCAATACGAGGATCGTGACGACGTAAGGGAGCATTTTGTAGAGCTCCTTGACCGCGAGGTCGGTGCCCGTAGGGATGTAGAGGTACAGGATGTACAGCCCGCCGAAGAGCATCGACGCGAAAATCGCGAGGTTCGGCCGCCAGATCGTGAAGATGACCAGCGCGATGGCCAGCCAGCCGCGGTCGCCGAACGCGTCGTTGGACCAGACGCCGTTCGCGTAGTCCATGACGTAGTACAGGCCGCCGAGGCCCGCAACCATGCAGCCGATGCAGACCGAGAAGTATTTATACTTGGTCGTGTTGATGCCGGCCGCGTCCGCGGTCGCCGGGTTCTCTCCGACCGCCCGGAGCTCGAGACCGGTGCGGGTCCTCTTGAGGACGTACGAGGCGATGATCGCGATGGCGATGGCGACGTAGGTCAGAAAGCCGTACGACAGGAACAGCTTGCCGATGACGCCCGCCTTGCTCGCGAACGGAAGCGTCTTGGTGAACGCCAGGCTCGTCGAGGAGAGCGCGATGGACGGGACGTCGCTGCCGGTCAGCTTGATCAGCGAGCCGCCGAAGAAGTTGCCGAAGCCGACGCCGAACGTCGTCATGGCGAGACCGGTGACGTTCTGGTTCGCGCGGAGCGATACGGTCAGGAAGCAGTAAAGCAGTCCCATCAGCAGCGATCCGAGCAGGCACGCGAGCGTCGGAATCAGGACCGCGAGGAAATTGTTGAAGTTCGCCCCGCTCTTCTGTTCGTAGAGGAACGCGCCGATGACGCCGGAGATCGCGCCGACGTACATGACGCCCGGGATTCCGAGATTGAGGTTGCCGGACTTTTCCGAAATGGTCTCGCCGGTGCAGCCGAGGAGCAGTGGGACGCTCTGTACAACCGCTCTTGGAAAGAACGTTACAAAATTGAACATGTTACTCCTCCTTTCCCTTGCTGCTCCGGAAGTGGAGCTGATAGTTGATGAAGAACTCGCTCGCGATGACGAAGAAGAGAATGATTCCCGTCAGGATGTCTCCGTACGACGGGTTCAGTCCGTACGTCGTGGAAATCTCACCGGCGCCTCTGGACATGAACACCAGAAGGAGCCCGGAGAGCACCATCGCAATCGGGTTGAAGTGAGCAAGCCACGCGACCATGACGCCGAGGAAGCCGCGGCCGCCCGCGAGCGACGTCGTGATGGTGTGGTCGCTGCCGGCCACCAGCAGCCACCCGGTCAGACCGCAGATCGCGCCCGAGAGGAGCAGCGTCCGGATGATGACCCGGTCGACTTTGATGCCGACGTACCGCGCCGTCTGCTGGCTTTCGCCGACGACCGTCAGTTCATAGCCGTGCTTACTGTACTTCAGATAGATGAACATCACCACGGTCACGATCGCAGCGACGATGGTGATCAGGAAATACTTCTGCCCTGCGAGCGTCGGGAGCCACCCGGCCTCCGTGTGAGCGTTGATGATTCCGACATTGCCGGAGCCTTTTGGGGACTCCCATTTGATGATGTAATAGGCGGTGAGCTGGGTCGCGACGTAGTTCATCATCAAGGTGAACAGCGTCTCGTTGGTGTTCCACTTCGCCTTGAAGAGCGCCGGGATGAAGGCCCACAGCGCACCGGCCACGATGGCCGCGATCAACATGATCAGGATGAGGACGCCGTTCGGGATCTTGTCGCCGAGCAGGATCATGCAGGCCGCCGTCGCGAGGGTTCCGACCGTCACCTGCCCCTCCGCGCCGAGGTTCCAGAACTTCATCCGGAAGGCCGGAGCGAGCGCGACCGAGACCATGAGCAGGATGGCGAGTTCCTTGCCGAGAACCCAGATCTTGCGCGGGCTGCCGAAGGACCCCTTGAACATCGCCGCGTAAACGCCAAACGGGTTGAGGTGCGTCGTAAAGGTCGTGATGACCGCGCAGAGGATGAGCGCGATCAGGATGCCCGCGAGTCGTACCAGCCACTCCTGCTTCCAGGTGAGCGCCTTGCGCTTGGTGATGTGGATGAGCGGTTCTTTTTTCTTGCTATTCATCCTTGTCACCTCCTCCCTGCAGGCTCGTCATGAGAAGTCCGACCTCGCGCTTGTCGGCCGTCCTGCCGTCCACGATGCCGCTGACGCGGCCGCCGCAGAGGACCAGGATGCGGTCACAGAGCTCGAGCAGAACGTCGAGGTCCTCGCCGACGAAGACGACGGCGACGCCCCGTTCTTTCTGACGGTTGATCAGATCGTAAATCGTATAAGATGAATTGATGTCCAGTCCCCGGACAACGTAGGCCGTGAGCAGAACCGTCGGCGCTGACGCGATCTCGCGGCCGACGAGGACCTTCTGCACGTTGCCGCCGGAGAGCCTGCGGACCGGGGTGTCGACGCCCGGCGTACTGACGTCGAGCTCTTCGACGACCTTTTCCGCGAGTTTCTTTGGTGACTTGCGGTCGGTAAAGAGCGACCGGCCCTGACGGAACGACCGGAGCATCATGTTGTCCGTGAGGTCCATGCTGGCGACGAGGCCCATGCCGAGGCGGTCCTCCGGGACGAACGAGAGCGAAACGCCCATGGCCGCGATCTCGAGCGGGTCCTTGCCGATGAGCGGCTCGCGTGAGCCGTCGTCCTCGATGTAGTTGATCTCGCCTTTTTCGACGGCCTGCAGGCCCGCGATCGCCTCGAGGAGTTCCTTCTGTCCGCAGCCGGAAATGCCCGCGATGCCGAGGATCTCCCCCGTATTTGCAGTAAAGGATACGTCATCGAGCCGGAGGACGCCGTCGTTGCTCCGCACGGTGAGGCCCTTGACCTCGATCCGCGGATGCGCGTCCTTTGGCTCCGGACGTTCTATGTTGAGCGAAACCTCGTGGCCGACCATCATGTTGGTCATCTCCTGCGCGTTGGTTTCGCTTGTGATCAGTTCTCCGATGAATTCTCCCTTGCGGAGGACGGCGACCCGGTCGGAGATCGCTTCCACCTCGTGGAGTTTATGCGTGATGATGACGGCCGCCTTGCCGTCCGCTTTCATGTTGCGGAGCACGGCGAACAGCTTGTCCGTCTCCTGCGGCGTCAGGACCGCCGTCGGCTCGTCGAGGATCAGGATGTCGGCGCCCCGGTAGAGCACCTTGACGATCTCGACGGTCTGTTTCTGCGAAACGGACATGTTGTAGATCTTTTGGTTCGGGTCGACGTCAAAACCATATAAATCGCAGATCTCACGGATCCGCCGAGAGGCGTCCGCGAGGTCCATCTTTTTGCCTTTTTCCGGCTTGATGCCGAGGATGATGTTTTCGGCTGCAGTAAAGACGTCCACCAGTTTGAAGTGCTGGTGGATCATGCCGATCCCGTAATCGTACGCATCCTTTGGCGAAGAGATCTGGACCGGCTGCCCGTCGATCATGATCTCCCCCGCGTCCGGATAGTAGATGCCGGAGAGCATGTTCATGAGGGTCGTCTTGCCGCTGCCGTTCTCCCCGAGCAGGGAGAGGATCTCCCCCCGGTAGAAGTCGAGGCTGACGTTGTTGTTCGCGACAACGGAGCCGAACGTCTTGGTAATGTTCCGCATGCTGACTGCGGCGATAGGATTGTTTTGCAAGCTGCTGCTCCTTCAAAAATGAAACCAGGAAAACCCCGGGGGTGCCGGGGCTTTCCTGTCCGATTTAATTATCTGGGATTAGTACTGCTCATCCAGGAGTTTGATGCCGTCGATTCTCAGATCGAAGTAAGGAGCCGATCTGAATTCGGATTCGTGGAAGTAGCCGTCCAGGACAACCTCGGTGTCACCTGTGTAAGCCGCATCGGTGTCGACGTCCGCCATGTAGGTGGTGAGTGGCTCACCGCCGACGGTGATGGTGGAAGCGTCGAATACGCGGATGGAGCCGTCCTCGAGACCCGCCTGAACCTCAGCCATCTTTTCGGCCGTGCCAGGAGCCGCCGCCTTGTCGTTGACCTCGGTCAGCTGGACAGAGCCGGTCGCGAGAGTACCGGTCCAGTCGGTATCGATGTCCGCGCCGTCTCTGGTCTGGTTGATTGCGTACTCATAGTACGGCGACCAGTTGATTCTGGACGAGACGATGAAGGTGTTCGGGCAGGCGGAAATGGTGCTGCCGTTGTAGGAGACGTCCGGAACGCCGGCTTCCTCGCAGGCGGTCGGAGCGCCCATCGAGTCCGCGTGCTGGCTGATGAGAACGCAGCCGTTCTGGATCAGCTTGGTCGCGCCTTCCTTTTCAGCGGTCTGGTCATACCAGGAACCGGTGAAGGTGACTTCCATCGTGACGGTCGGGCAAACCGAGCGAGCGCCGAGGAAGAACGAAGTGTAGCCGGAGATTACCTCTGCATAAGTGTAAGCGCCGACGTAACCCATCTTGGCCTGCTCCGGTGTGATCTGGCCGCTCTCGATCATCTCGTTGAGCTTCATTCCGGCAGCAACGCCAGCCAGATAGCGGCCCTCATAGATCGACGCGAACGCGTTGTGGTAGTTCGGGAGATTCTCCGTGTGCGCCTTGGTTCCGGTCGCGTGGCAGAACTGGACATCCGGGAAGTCCTTGGCCGCCTGGATCATGTAGTCCTCATGGCCGAACGAATCCGCGAAGATGACATCGCAGCCCGCGTCTGCCATTTCGGCTGCCGCGTCGTAGCACTCCTGGCCCTCAGGAATGTTAACCTTGATCATATAGTGATCTTCGTCGATGCCGAGCGTCTGCATGGAATCCTTGAACCCGTTGATGAAGTTGAGGTCGTAGGTCGAGTTCTCGTCGTGGAGACAGATCAGACCAACCTTGAAATCATCGTCGGCGCTCTCTCCGCCTTCGCCGCCGTCATCCTTGCTGCCGCAAGCCGCCAGCGTCAGCATTGCGATCATTGCCATGATCAGTAAGATTGCCAAACTTTTCTTTTTCATCTTTTTCGTTTCCTCCGTTTTAGAAATGTTTGATGAGAGTGATAAAGAAATCTATTGCTACGATGCTTCAGCACCATAACGAACTGTGTTGTCCCCCGCCGTGCGGGCCGACGGCCGGCCTACAGCTGGCAGAAGCGGATTTCGTGCTCGTCCATCGACTCGATGCACGCGAGCGGCTCGACGCGGACGCCCGCGTCGCGCAGAGCGTCGCCGCCGCCCTGGTATTTCTTTTCAATCGCGACGACGGCGCCGGCGAGCTCTGCATGCGCCTGCGCGACCAGTTCCACCAGGCCCTTGAGCGCATTGCCGCTCGCGAGGAAGTCGTCCACCAGCAGGACCTTGTCCGTCTGCAGCAGGTAGTCCCGGCTCACGACCGCGTTGTAATCCGTCCCGTGCGTGAAGGAATGTACCTTTGTGGAATAGACTTCGCCGTCCACGTTGCTCGATTTATGCTTCTTTGCAAAGACGACCGGAACGCCCATGACCATGCCGGCCGCGATCGCAAGCGCGATGCCGCTCGACTCGATCGTCAGGATCTTGGTGATCCCTTCGTCTGAGAACATCTTGGCGATCTCGTCCGCAACCGACTTGAGAAAGTCCGTGTCAATCTGCTGGTTGAGGAAGTTTCCTACTTTTAATATGTCCCCGCTCAGGACTTTGCCCTCGCTCAGGATCTTGAGTTCCATCTGCCGCATGTCGTTCTCCTCGCCGCCGTCATTCTCCAAAAAATAAAATCTGCCACTTTCAAAAACACTTATCCCGTGGCAGTTCATCTCTCTTTCTGATAGTCACAACTATAACGGCGCTGTGGTAGAGACCTCCGGGCCATTCATCCGGAGTTATATCGGAAAAGTGTCGATCCCATATCTGATCATCGTCCGCGCCGCGGCCAGGTCCCGCGCCGTCAGCGAATACATAGAGAGTTTATATTAGATTGTTTAAAAAGTCAATCTTTGCGTCTGTAAAAGTACAAAAAATATCAATATATTGACAAATAATATTTTATCCAACACTATATCTTGTGGTTATCCCGATGAGGAGACACAAGCGGCGACTTCCCGGTCCAAGCCGCAAACCGCCTGTTACTTATATTTCAAGACCGTGATGACGGTCTTTCCTTTTTTTGTCGTCCCGTCTTCGGACTTGAGCAGCACCTTGCCCTTCCCGCGCAGGACGACGGTGCTTCCCGGCTCGACGCGTTTGTCGGCCTTGGTCGCTTCGTAATGGTCCAGGGACACCAGTCCGCGGCTGATCGCGGCGGCCGCATCCGCCCGGGACACGCCGAAGGCCGCGGAGACCAGGTTATCCAGCCGCAGCGACGACACCGTGCACCGCACCTCCTCCGTCCGCTGCTCCGGGATGATGAGCTCCGAAACGCTGATCGCCTCCAGCTTGAGATTGGCCCGCCCCGCCTTGGAATACTGCGAAAGCAGAAACTCCGTCATCTCCGGTTTGATGACGATGTCCGCGCCGTCGCTTCGGACCAGGATGTCACCGATCACGCTCCGCTCGAGCCCGAGTCCCAGCACAGACCCGAGGTAGTCCCGGTGCGTGAGGAGCCGCGCGCCTGCCCCACCCGGCAGGCTGACCCTCACTGCTGCAAGCCAGTCGTCCAGCGACAGCACGGCCTCCGCCGTCTCCGCAAGGTCGCGGGGCGCCGCAACCAGAATCCGCCGGTCCGCGCCGGGATACCCACCGTAAAGAACCAGCGTCACGTCACCGGTTGTGAACACACCTTCGGCAATCTGCCATGGCTGCCCGGAGGCTCCTCCCGGACTCCTCGCCGGGACCGGCCGGGCGACCGCGCGCACCAGCGTCTGTTCGTGCACGTCAAGAAAGCCGGTCGCGACCGCATAATAGCCGTTCTGCGCCTGCCGGATCTTATCCTCGATTCGCGCTATGACGATTTTGTCGTTCTCCATTTTATGTCTATCCGCTTTCATAAAAGGCATTTATAAAACATCGTTATTCTTTGCCTCTGCATGATGTCTGCTGTTCAACTTGAAGTCTATCACAGCTATACCGCGTTTTACAACTCGTCGACAGGGCCTTATAGCGCACTTCCCGACGCAAGTACTCCGTCAAACCCGATTCGTGAGCCGCCACACCACTTTTTTTCCCTAAGAGCTCAATTCAGTGCTCCAGGCAAAAATGTTGCCGTTTATTTGACTTGAATAAGTCCTTGACTCATCGGTTTGCCTATTTTTGACGTTCGATTTGCCTGGTCCAGAGCTTTTGTGAACTGCTTTTCACACGAATTTGTTCAGTTGCACCGTTCTTAGCACCGTCTTCACTTTAGTGTGCTAAAGTATTTTTTGCCTAAAAGGCCATATGACGTTCTACGGCAAAAAATAACGGTGTGCGTTCTTTCAAACGAGCGAAAACAGCTCATCAGACAGCGGTTGAAATCGTAAATCGACATTCACATTCATCGGCGAATTGATCCACAGTTTTAATTGTTGTTCAATATCATAAGCATTAATCGTCCCATCGTAATCAAACGTAAAAATAACATCGTATCCCGGGATCATCCCTGCCTCTATGTAATCCTTTATCTTTTTCGCATTCCGTGCCCGGTAACTTGCGTTGTTCATCATTCCGAAATGCTCATGATAAGCACGTTTCTCACCGTTGGGAGATGTAATTTTGAAATCCGGATACACCCAGATTCCATTGATGCAAGCTGCCCCTTCATACACAAAACGGATTCCAAGTTTTTAAACAGCATAATGTTAATACCTTCGGATTTTGACCGGACAAGATTCCCGTCATCGGTAATCTGATTTCGCTTGTCTTCATATAACCCGTTCGGGGTCGCATATTCGTTCTCGACCGCGCTCATATCCGGTATTCCGGCAAGCTCAAACATGGACGGGTCGAAGTTCCGATATGCCTTGGGGAGCTCATTGCGAATCACGTTGGGATTAATCGATCTGTAGCCGGACTCCACTTTGGAGAGAAGCGCGAGATTCTCATCAATCCGGCGAAGTGTTTCCAGAAGATAGTGCCGTTTTATGATGCTTTTTACATGAGCGTCTTCCGCACCGACGTATTTCTCTTCTCCATCTGAAACTATCGTATAGTATCGGCGGCTTTTGTACTCCCTAACGCGTAGCCATTCTCCTTTGCAGTGTGCAGTGTTTTTTAATTCGCTTTTGTACAAACGCTTCACCGTCAGGTGATATTCAATGTCTTTTAAAACGCTTTTATAACTGGTGAAATACATGAAACCTCCGGATCCGTTCCTTGGAGTGCCTTCTCCACTATTCATACCTGAATTATATCTTAAATCCCTTCAAGGCCAAAATTTTCAACGGGTTGCTGTAGTTTAACGATAAACGCGGAAAGCACGAAAACCGCCAAACAGACAATATTTGAAAGTTCAAAATAAAGAACAATTCATTCATCAGATGTGGCTGATGACAATACCCGCTTCTCAGAAAAACCGGAACAAATGTTCTGAAACTTGTTGCCGCGCTGCGCGGTATCTGTTATGATATGAGTATGGACAGAAAGATTCTGCATTGCGACATGAATAGCTTCTATTGTTCGGTGGAGCTGCTCGAGCACCCCGAGCTGAGGGGCAAGCCTGTAGCTGTCGCCGGTGACCCGGAGAACCGGCACGGTATTATATTGGCCAAGAGCGACGCCGCAAAGCGCCTCGGCGTCGTGACGGCCGAGACGATCCAGTCCGCCCGCAAGAAGTGCCCGGACCTGATCCTGCTTTCACCCCACTATAATAAATATAGTGACTACAGCAAGCAAATCAACGCGATTTACCTGCGGTACACCAATCTCGTGGAGCCGTTCAGCGTGGACGAGTCATGGCTGGATGTGACCGCGAGCGAACGGCTGCTCGGCCCGGCGCGGCAGATTGCGGACGAGATCCGCGCGACCGTCAAGGCCGAGCTCGGTCTCACCCTGTCGGTCGGCGTGTCTTTCAATAAGACCTTTGCAAAGATGGGCTCAGAGTATAAGAAACCCGACGCGACGACCGAGATCACGCGCGAAAACTATAAGCAGCTGCTCTGGCCGCTCCCGGTCGGCGAGTTCTTTTTCATCGGCCGGGCGACCGCCGGGAGGCTGAACGAAGTCGGAATCCGTACGGTCGGCGAGCTCGCGCAGAGCGACCCGGACGCCCTGGTCAAGCTCTTCGGCGTCCAGGGTGCCGCCATGCACCGCGCGGTCAACGGGCTCGACGACGAGCCCGTCCGCCCGTGGGGCGACCGTGACGCCGCCAAATCCATCGGTCACGGCGTCACGTTCCCGCGCGACATCTGCGGCGCCGACGACGTCTCGCTCGCCCTCACCGAGATCTGCGATGAGGTCGGCGCCCGCCTGCGCCGGCACTCCATGAAGGCCTACGGCGTCAAAGTCGAGGTCACCGAGCCGGACTTCCGGCGGCATTCCCGTCAGCGAAAGCTCCAGACCCCGATCACAACAGCGGCGGCCATCAAAAAAGAATCCCTGGCCCTCCTGAGAGAGCTGGGATTCCTCGATCGACCGATTCGTCTGCTCACCGTGACAGCCATCAACCTGCAGGAAGAGGCCGCCGCCGAGCAGCTTACCATATTTAATTATTCGTCAACTACCGCTTCCCCGTCGAATACCACCGTTTCTCCGGTGAATGACTCCGTCCGTGAAACCGGCAGGGACGTCGCCCTGGAGCGCACTCTGGATGAAATCCGCCGCAAATTCGGCAAGAACTCCATCGGTTACGCCCGCAATCTGGACGACGATCTGCAATAACTGAATTCCTATGCCTGTCTCAATTATTTCGCCAGGATTTTGATCGCCTCGTACATGTCAGCCTTGAACTCCGGCTGAACGTCGAGCGCTTCCGCGAGGTCAAAGCCGACGACCTCACCGCCGACCAGTCCGATCGCCTTGTTGTAAATACCGTCGCAGAGGAGCTCGACCGCCTTGAGGCCGCACTCTGTCGCGAAGATTCTGTCTCTGAGGGACGGCGAGCCGCCGCGCTGCAGGTACGACAGTACGACCAGACGGACTTCCTGTCCGGTGCGGTTGCGGACGTATTCGACGACGTCCTGGGAGCTGACCGGATAACCCTCCGCACGGATGATGATGCTGTGCTGCTTGCCGCTGTTCTTGCCCTCGATGATCTTTTGGCAGAGGTCCTTGAGGTTCTCCTCGCGTTCCGGAACCAGGACGAACTCCGCGCCGCCGGCCAGACCGGAATAAAGCGCGATGTCGCCGCAGTGGCGTCCCATGACCTCGATCAGGGTCGTTCTGTCATGCGCGCTGCTGGTATCGCGGACGCGGGTGATCGCGTCGAGCACCGTGTTGACAGCTGTATCAAAGCCGATCGTCATCTCGGTATAAGCCAGGTCGTTGTCGATCGTTCCCGGGATGCAGATGACCGGATAGTTGTGGTTGCGCGACAGGCGCAGCGTGCCCTGCATCGAGCCCTCGCCGCCGATGTTGACCAGTGCCTCAATTCCGAACGTCTCGAGGATCTGATGTGCTCTCGCGGTACCCTCGATAGTCTGGTATTCCTTGCAGCGTGCTGTCTTTAGAATCGTTCCGCCCCTCTGGAGGATGTCGCCGACGGACCGGCGGTCCATCTTGTGCATATCCCCGTCGAGGAGCCCCTGAAAGCCTCTCTCAATTCCATAGACCTCGAGCCCCCGCTCGATTCCAAACCGCACGACCGCGCGAATGGCCGCGTTCATGCCCGGCGAGTCCCCGCCGCTTGTCATGACTGCAATTCTTCTCATATTTCTTTCCTCCTTATATGTAGATGTGAAATCCCCTGATCTCACATTATCCTTTGACGTTCTCGCTGCCGACCAGGCCGGCGAGGTCGCTCCGCAGGTCCTCCGACCACGCGACACGGTACTCGCTGCTCGCCCGGATCGCCTTGCGCCCCGGCAGGTACACCAGCACGTCGCGGCTGCCCGGATAGTGGAACAGTACATCTATGATGCGTTCCAGGGCCTCGTGATTGCCGCCGGCGTCCTTGATAAACCAATCTGGAATTTTGATTTTAACATATTCTTCACCATTTTTCACCAAATTTTCAGAATTTGTTTGGTGAGAATTGTCAAAATCAGTTCTGTTTTGCTGTGCAGGTCTCTGTTCAGCCCGGACCGGCTGCTCCTCGCGGGCCGGTTGCCCCGCGCCGACCGACCGGCTGAGCTCCGCGACGCTCTCGATCAGGACCTCCGGGTCCGCGTCTTCACGGAACGTGACCCGCCCCGCTACCGCCACGATCGCGTCCTGGCGGATCAGATATTTACTCTTCTCATAGACGTTCGGGAAGCAAATCATGTTGATCGTCCCGTAATAGTCCTCGAGCTGGAGGCGCGCCATCTCTTGATTCTTTTTGGTGATCATCGTATTGATGCCGGTGATCATCCCCGCCATCACGACCTTGTCACCGTCCGAGAACCGCGAAAATTTCTCGCGCGAAAGCCCCTCCGTGTCGATGCCCTGATACGCGTCCTGGTCGCCTTCGAGGAGGTCGGCCGTCGTGGCCGTCACGTTCTTGCGGATCGCGTCGCGGTATTCGTCCAGCGGGTGCCCGGAGATATACACGCCGAGCATTTCTTTTTCCATCGCGAGGAGCGTGTCCTTGTCGAAGTTCGCGAGCCGCGGCAGTTCCGGCGTCACCGTGACGTTCTCCATCAGCGTCTCGTCGAGCTGGAACAGGGAAAGCTGGTTCCGGTTGCTCTTGCGCGCCCGGCTCTGCGCCGCGGACACCGCCTCCTCCACCGCTGCGAACTGCGCCGCGCGGTTCCGGTTGATATCGTCAAACGCCCCGGCCTTGACCAGGCTCTCGATCGCTTTCCGGTTGATCTGCGAAGCGTCGAGGTCGTTAATGAATTCGTAGATGTTGTTCGGCCGGCTGCCCGCCTCGCGGGCCCGCACGATCTCGTTCACGACGCCCATCCCGACGTTCTTGACGCCGGCGAGGCCGTACCGGATCGCGTCGCCTTCGACCGTGAAGCCGCCCTTGCTCTTGAGTACCGACGGCGGCAGGACGCGGATCCCCATGTCCTTGCAGTTCCGGATGTAGGCCGAAATGTGCGTCGCGTTCCCCATCATGCTCGTCATGAGGGCCGCCATGAATTCCTTCGGATAGTGGCACTTGAGGTACGCCGTCTGGTACGACACGACCGCGTACGCCGCGGCGTGCGACTTGTTGAACGCGTACTGCGCGAAGCTGACCATGTCTTCGAAGATTGCCTCGGCCGCCCGCGCCGGCACGCCGTTCGCGATGCACCCCGGGATCTCAACGGTTCCGTCCTCCGCCCGCTTGCCGTGGATGAAATACTCCTTCTCCTCCAGCATGACGGACATTTTCTTTTTGCTCATCGCGCGGCGGACCAGGTCGGACCGTCCGTACGAGTATCCGCCGAGGTCGCGGACGATCTGCATGACCTGCTCCTGGTACACCAGGCAGCCGTACGTCACCCCGAGGATCGGCTCGAGGTGCGGGTCGAGATACCGCACGTGCGACGGATTTTTCTTACAATCTATATATTTTGGAATCGAGTCCATCGGGCCCGGCCGGTAAAGCGAAATGCCCGCGACGATGTCTTCAAAGCAGGTCGGCCGGAGGTTCTTCATGAACTCCGTCATGCCGCCGCTCTCGAGCTGGAACACGCCCTCCGTGTTCCCGTCCGCGATGAGTTCGTACACCGCCGGATCGTCGAAGTCCATCCGCGAGAAGTCCACCCTGACCCCGTGGTTCTCCTCGATCATCTCGAGGGCGTTCCGGATGACCGTCAGGTTCCGGAGGCCGAGGAAGTCCATCTTGAGGAGCCCGAGCTCCTCGATCGTCGTCATGTTGAACTGCGTCGCGAGGCCCTTGTCCGAAGCGTACAGCGGGACGTATTCATCCAGCGGAAGCTTTGAAATGACGATGCCCGCGGCGTGCGTGCTCGCGTGGCGCGGCAGCCCTTCGACCGCCATCGACATGTCGATGATCTCGCGCACGAGTGGCTCGTTCTCGTACCGCTCGCGGAGGTCCGGATTGACGTCAAGCGCCCGCTTGATCGTAATCCCGAGTTCGTTCGGGATTGCCTTGGCGATCGCGTCCCCCTCTGCATACGTCGCGTTCAGGACCCGCGCAACGTCGCGCACCGCGGCCTTGGCCTTAAGCGTACCGAACGTGATGATCTGGCTCACCTTGTCCTTGCCGTATTTGCGGACGACGTAGTCGATGACCTCCTGCCGCCGTTCGATGCAGAAGTCGATGTCGATATCCGGCATGCTCACGCGCTCCGGGTTGAGGAAGCGCTCAAAGATCAGATTGTATTTGATCGGGTCGATCTCGGTAATATCAAGGCAATACGAAACGATGGACCCCGCCGCCGAGCCTCTGCCCGGGCCGACCGCGATGCCGTGGCTCTTCGCATAATGGATGAAGTCCCACACGATGAGGAAGTACTCCACGTAGCCCATCGACTCGATGACCGAAAGCTCCATCTCGAGCCGCTCGCGGAGGCTGCTGCCCTCTGCGAGGGCATCCTCTCCGTACCGCTTGACCAGCCCCTTGCGGCAGAGCTCGCGGAGGTACGCGTCGTTGGTCATGCCCTCCGGCGGGATATACTCCGGCAGGTGGTACTGGCCAAACGTGAACTCCACGTTGCACCGCTCGGCGATCTCCTGCGTCCGGTCGCAGGCGTCCTGCATGTCCGGAAACAGCGCCCGCATCTCTTCCTCGGACTTGAGGTAGAACTCGCTGTTCTCGAAGCGCATCCGGTCCGGATCGTCGACGTTGGTCCCCGTCTGAATGCACATCAATATATCCTGCGCGCGTGCGTCTTCCTTGCGGATGTAGTGCGCATCGTTGGTCGCGACGAGCGGAATGCCGGTCTCGGCCGAGAGCCGCCGGGCGCCGTCGATCACGACTTTGTCTTCCTTTAGAGTATGGTTCTGCACCTCGAGGAAGAAGTTCCCCTCGCCGAAGA
This sequence comes from Mogibacterium sp., assembly GCA_017433975.1. Taxonomy (GTDB): domain Bacteria; phylum Bacillota; class Clostridia; order Peptostreptococcales; family Anaerovoracaceae; genus RGIG2439. Next base: position 137,781 of record JAFRGD010000022.1, read on the forward strand.
TTTCGCGCAGCGTAAGCGCCTCCCGCCGGGCGCCGTCGTAGTCGCCCGCGAGAAGCAGGCGCTGGACGTTGCCGGCGAGGCAGCCGGACAGGCAGATCAGGCCCTTGCTGTGCGCCCGGAGGACGTCCTTGTCGATGCGCGGCTTGGCGTAGAAACCCTCCACGTAGCCGGTCGACACGATTTTGACCAGGTTGGCGTAGCCCTCGTTGGTCTCGGCGAGCAGGATCAGGTGGCCGTTGTTGCGGTCGCGGTCCGGCTCCTTGTCGTGAAGCGTCCGCGCCGCCGTGTAGACCTCGCAGCCGATAATCGGCCGGATGCCGGCTTTTTTGCACGCCTTATAAAAATCGATGATGCCGAACATCGCTCCGTGATCCGTGATCGCGAGCGAGTCCATGCCGAGGTCCCTGGCGTATTCCGCGATCTCCGAGATCCGGGACAGGCCGTCGAGCAAGCTGTATTCAGTATGTACGTGTAAATGTGTGAAAGCCATGTTATGACTTTTCCTGTAGGTATTGGTTCCGGAGCGTTCCGTCACCGTTCGTTACGTAATTCTTGTAAGGCTCCAGCAGATCGTCCAAATCGTACTTGTCGAACGGAACCAGCGCGTAGAAGGACTCTACATCCTCGTTCGTCTCTCCGTTCCGCTTCACCGTATTGATGATTCCCTTCCCTTTAATATACAGAGCGCCGGCCTCATCGTCCCTTACGATAGATTTGAGGTTTTTGTCCTTGATCATGTACGTCTTGAGCGCGAGACCCTGCTGATATATATAGTAGAGCGCCTTGTTATCTGCTTCGAAACGCGCGGCATGGTATTTTGTGAACGGCGTCTCGGAAATCTGCCGGGCGTGCTTCATCAGGAGATACGCGATCAGCGCCGTCCCCCAGATGCTGAAATGCAGCGGCAGCCGGGTTTTCATCGTACCGTCGTCGGCAACGTTGAACGCGATATAGAGCATCACCCCGAGGCCTACGAAGAGCGTCGCGTACGAAAGGGTGCGGAAAATCTTCCCCTGATTGCTGCCCTTTGCCCACGCGTCTTTCCGCCTCCTGAGCAACGCCAGATCTCCCTGATATACATCGTTGTTGGGATCCAATTTCATTTCGTCCGTCCTCCGCTGAAAAGTGATTATATATATGCGATTATAATCTTTATTGCTACTTTTGTCGAGGTTGCCGGAATCATTTTTTGCACATATTATCTACACGAAACCCACATATTGTTTTGACTTTAACTTAACATTATATTGACTTTGGCTTAACACGTGATATAATTAGTACATCCAAAGGAATGTCCTTCCGGAGTAGCAAAAAGGACATTCAGAAGCATTATTTCATTTTTTTAGGAGGTTTTTTTATGTCTAAATGGATTCTTATTATCATCGCATTAGCAGGACTTGTCCTCAACGTGTTCCTGATGTATAGGAAGACAAAAGAGATCCGTGCTATGTCCATGACAGAATTCGGCGTAAGCGGCGAAGAACTCTGGCAGTCGCAGAAGAAACACTGGGTCGTCAACTTCATCTTTGCCGGCATCATCGCGAACTTCTTCGATACGCTGGGTATCGGCTCGTTCGCACCTACTGCTACCTATTTCAAGATCTTCAAATCCTGCGACGACGAGCTCGTTCCTGGTACCCTCAACGTAGGCGATACCGTTCCGGTATGCGTAGAGGCTGCAGCGTTCTTCGGACTTGTTAACATGGACGTCCTGACCCTGGTCACCATGATCGTTGCTTCCATCGCAGGCGCGTATCTCTCGGCTGGAATCGTATCCAGATTCGACCGTAAGAAAGTACGTTACTCCCTGTTCGTCGGCCTGCTGATCCTCTCGATCATCATGTTTGCGAAATGGGCTGGTATCGGTCCTTTCAGCCTGGCTGGATCTGAGATGGGTCTCCGCGGCATCAAGCTGATCATCGCGATCGTTGTTAACTTCATCCTCGGCGGACTGATGTCCATCGGCGTAGGTCTCTATGCTCCTTGCATGGCTCTCTGCGTCATCCTCGGACTCGACGCCAGCTGCGCATTCCCTGCGATGATGGGTTCCTGCGCTTACCTGATGGCGTTCGGCAATGGCCCGAAGTTCATCAAAGAGGGACGTTTCGACATGTTCGCTTGCTGGATGATGGCTGCTGGCGGCGGTCTGATCGGTGTTCCGATTGCTGCGTGGATCGTAGGCAGCCTGCCAATTTACTGGCTGACCCTGATGGTGGTTATCGTCTGCTTCCTCACCTCGCTCCTCTACCTCAGAGACGCGATCAAGAAGGGATCCGCTGTATAATCGCACTTTCCTAAAAAGATGTAAGCCTCCGCAATTGCGGAGGCTTTTTCTTTGCGTTTTGCGCGATGTTGCGCGATGCGTTTCGCGCGGTTCCATCGGACTTGCTATTTCAGGTTCTTGAGCTCTTCGACCAGCGGCAGCAGCGCGGCTCTCTGGACGCCCTGGTATCCTTCGTTCGCCCGCTGGATGATCAGTTCTGCGTCTTTCGGGTCGTAGATTTCCCCGATCTTGTTCAGAAAGCTGCTGAACTGCGCCCGTTCGCTCAGCTTCATGTGCTGCGGATCCAGCTGTCCCGGCAGGATGTAGAACGACTTGCAGTGGCCCTGGTCGCACATGCTGAGGTGCTTCACCCGCTTGATATAAGTCTTGCTCTTCGGGTCCCCGAGGCCGACGCCGCAGACGATCAGATTCCGTCCGGCCAGGTCAAAGTTGGAATAGTTCTGCCACAAGATGTTGAGGTGGTTGATGCACCCTTCTTTGATCGCACCGATGAAAACGATATTCTTGTACAGCGCAACGTATCCAAGCTGCTTCTTGTTGTACTGCATCGCGTCGCAGCCCGTCATGTCGACCATCATCTTGGTGTAGTCGAGACAGCTGCCGTCGTTCTTGCCCGCAGCGATGACGATCGTTTCCGGCCGCATGTTCTCTCCGGAGGCTCTGCGGCGCTCCGCTGCTGTTCTGTTTGGATTCTTCATGATTCCTTCCCTTATTTGAGTCCGCGTTCTTTTTTGAGCATCGCGATTTTGAGTTTCTTGACGCATTCCCTGACGTCGTCTTCGGTGTAGTTATTCTCGCCGACGATGTTGGACTCGATGCCCTCCGGGTTCTTGTTGAAGTCCACGACGTTCCCGAGATACGGGCTGTGCACGACGAACGTTCCGGCCGTGCCGCTCCAGTTGAGTCCGGCGACCGGAATCCCCCGCTCCCCGATCTCGTTGACGCAGTTGACGTAGTCGACGTCCAGGTTGCCCCAGCCGTCTGTCTCGACGATGACGCCGTCCGCGCGCGAGCACTCCGCGATGACCGCGGCGTTCCGCGAAACGCGGATTTTTTCCTCGTTGCCCTCCGGCGAACCGAAGACGAGGACGCCCATCAGGTCGATGCCCTCATCCTCTCCGAGCACCTTGATCAGCGGGTCTCTGAAGTGATGAAGACTTGTTTCTTTTGTTGAAGGACCTACTCCCATCTCGCACCTCCTTAATTCATCGCCTTGATCGCACCGTCTCTGAACTCGTTCGGCGTCAGCATGATCGGTGTGCATCCGTAATCGATGAGGGACTTGCCGCCCTCAACGCCGCTCGGTTCGTTCGGGAAGATCCATGTATCGAGCATCGCTCCGTGCGCGATCATCTCCTTGATGACGAGGACTTTCTTCTGCCCCTTGCGTATTCTGTCATAGTATTCGTGGCGCTCAGTGCATTTGGAGCCCTCGAATTTCTTCAGCTGTGCGCGGAAGACGTTCATCCACTCCTCGATCATCCGGTACGCCTCGATGATCGCGTACCGCTCCTGGCCCATGCCTTTCTTGAAGGTGATGTCGAAGGAGACGATATAGTCGTCGTCCGCCGGGGTGCCGGCGCGGTTCAGATAAAGCATGTCCTTAAGGTTTCCCTCGGAGGAGCCGAATTCGTGCGCCTGCTTACCCTCCGTGTCAACGCCGGTCGGCATTATATACACACCGGTGACGGTATGTGTGATTCCCTCTCCGCACTTACCAAGTACCTTGACGGAGATTGGAATGATATCCATGATCGTGTTTGTAAACCTGTCGTGATCCCCCGGCTCGATGATCTTGACGTCGACCTTGTCGATGACGTCGCTGTATTTGGCCACCAGCGCGTCAAGGCAATCGTTGTTGATCGTCATTTTGCCGTTGTAGGTGATCTTGTTCTCCTCGCCCATCTCGACGTCCGTCATGTGGAACGCCTTGATGACGAGCCTTCTCAGTTCGATGTCATTTGCAGCCATTTCTTTTGACCTCTCATTGTAAACAGGGGGCAGATTGCTCTGCCCCCATCTTCGGTATTACCGATGTCCTATTAACTTGTAATAGTCCTGAAGTTGAAACGATATGGTTTCCTTTCAGTTAGATCACAGCGTGATACTCGAAAGGCAGCGGAACGATGGTTCCCGGCGTCTCGATGGTCTCGAGCAGCTCGAGCGAAGCCTTTACGATAGCTGTCTGCATCTCGACATCGTGCGGCGCACCAGCGTTAGCACCCATCGGTACCATTGGAGCAGCAGCACGTGGAGTTCCGGCCTGTCTTACGACTGGTGGAAGCGCAGCGATGATAACTGTGGAGATACCAACCTCTTCGATCGCTCTCTGCACAATCGTTGCAGAGCGGTGGCAGGTTCCTCATCCAGCGGTGAGGAGTGCAGCGTCGACGCCCTCCTCCTTGAGCATTTTTGCTACGGCCGGGCCGGTCTCGTGCGTGAACTTCTCGATGTTTCCGCCGCCGCCCATGAATCCTGCATGGTATGGAGCGCAAGCCTTGATGAAGCCTTCAGCAGCCAGCTCGTGAAGTCTGGTGATTGGGAACATGCAGTTGATGTCCTTGTTAACGTCGGAGTTATCGTATCCGCCGTGTGTGACCATCAGCTCTTCTTCCTTCGATTCATTCGGAATCTTTCTCCAAGTGAAGTCACCCGCGAGGTTGAATCTCTCCTGATCGATTCTGTGCACGCCTGCAGCGGTAGCAAGTGCAACGACCATCTCATTGAGAGGCTTGGTTACAGGAGCCCAGACTGGCGGTGGAGTGACAGGTACGAAGATTTCTGACTGCAGTCCTTTAACAACTGTCATACTCATTTGTATTAATCCTCCTCGTTGTAGTTACGTTTGTTAAGCTCTTCTTTACGTTTCTTTTGGTATTCGATGTTCGACATGTAGTGTTCGTTGATTTCCGGACCGTCCTGCTCGATGAAGCTCATCTTCCAGGAGACCGTCTGTCCGACCTTGAGGTCGTAGTCCGAGATCACCATCCGAAGCGGTACTCTCAGATATCCGAGCCTGCCCTTGAGGTCTACGGCGATGCTGCCGTCGTGGACTTCCACGATCACGCCTTCCATTTTGAGTAGTTTGTCGCCGTACTTCATGCCGTCACCTTCGGAATATCAATTAGTCGTATTTTGCCTTTCTCTTTTCGCTGATAGGCAGAGCCTGCTCATTCTCTACGAGTTCAATCTTGGTTCCGTAAGCCTTCTCGATCAGCTCAATGTTGTTCTCCTTGACGCTGTGCGTGTACTTTCTTTCCGGAGCTTTGATCTTCTCGCCGGCCATCTTGGCCTTGAGCATTGCCAGTCCTCTGATCGCATCCTCATGGCAGAGGGTGTTGCAAGCGAGTACTTCGTTCTCGATACCGGACATGGACTTGTTGTTGTCGACCATCGCGTCGCAGTACTGGTTACCAGTTACCAGCGCGCCCTGAACCGCGCAGAACGAGAATCCGACAACCGGAACGCCTCTCTTACCGATCTGCTCGATGTGGGAGGTGAAGTCAACGTGGTTGTTACCGAAGCCTTCGGTCGTTACAAACGCACCGTCGACGTTCATGGACTCGACCATCTGACCAAGTCTTCTCGAGACGTAGAACTTATCCGTGTTAGCCTGCGGGCTTCCGACGAAGATTACGCCGACGACGTCAACGTCATCATCATGCAGAGCATCGTAGATCAGCGGCTCTCTCCAGTAGTGTCTGGACATTTCCTTGGAAGCAGGTCCGATGCAGGTAAGTGCGTGGATGCAGCCGTCCATAACTTCGAGAGGGTTCGCAGCGATCGGAACGTTACCGAGGTCTACGTTCGGCTTCGCGCCGAGAACGCCTACCGGCTCCGTCGGGAACAGGAAGTTGTCGTGCATCGCGCCCTGGCCCATGATCTCCTTAACGATAACGATTTTCTTTTTGCCCGGTCTGCGGACCTGTTTCATCGTCTGGGTGTTGACGATCATGTCATCCGTAAGGTCTCTCTTCATGGCGTTACGGATCTCCTGGGTGATGTGGTCAACCGCGGTGTGGACTGCGATCGGTCCCGGTCTCTCCATGTTCTTTTTGTTCTGGATGACAGCGTGAGCTCTGATCATGATCTCGCCCTTGTCAACTGCGCCAGGACGTCCCCACATCATGTTCTCATCGATGTAGCCCTCGGACGAACCGAACTCGCCGACCTGGATTCCTTCCTCCGTGATACCGGTGACGACCATGACGACGCCATCGAGTACTCTGGTAACGCCTTCGCCGAGTTCAGCCTGACCTTCCTTGGTCGCGATTGGCTGAATGTCCATGACGGTCTCGGAATAGACGTGGTAGTTATCCGGGGTGATGACGTCGAGCGTCAGGCTGTGTACGATCTGCTGAGCGGCTGCGCCTTCGGCTGCTGCTCCCTCGCGGATGTACAGCGTGGTTCCCTCGATCTTGGTCTCGTCTCCGATGACAACCTTGTCGATCTTGTAGTGCTTGCGGGTCATCTCTCTGATGACGACTGGCTCTCCGTCCTCAACGGCTGCTGCCGGAGCTGCCGCCGCAACCGGAGCCGCTACCGCCGCTGGAGCTGCCGCCGCCGCGCCGCCACCGATTCCGACAGGGATCTCAATGTTGATGTCCTTGCCTTCGCCGATGTGCAGTTTGATGACGCCGCCTGCCGCAGGAGCTGCAGGAGCCGCCGCGACTGCCGGAGCTGCTTCAACAGGTGCCTCTGCCGGTGCTTCTTCGGCCGGTGCCTCGGCTGCCTCAAATCCCTCGCAATTGTCTGGTGTCAGCGGGGTCAGCGAGTCGCAGGTCTTGGTCATTTTGGTCTGACCGTTGAGAACCTGGCCAAGCGTCAGCGCTCCGGTAACATCCAGCAAGTTGGAATCAATGAGGTCAGGAAAGATAGCCGGATCTTCGAAGTTCGCCGGGGTGAGTACGTTGCCAGCTTCGAGTCTGCAGCACAGTACCGCCGGGTCGTTCGCATGTTGCTTAGCTGTTTCAGCTGTGATTGACATATCGATCTTCCTCCTTAAAAAATGTTTGCCTTTGCATGTTGCAAATTATATATTTAGATCTTCGCGGTCCACGCCGGGCGTTCGGGGGCACCCGGGTGGTCTGCGAGATATAAATACCGTTGGTTATTCAACCGTCTCGTTGTCCTCCGGGTTGTCGACGACGTTGAGGTCCTGATCAACCTTTTTGGATACTCTCAGCGTTCTGTAGAGAGGGTGTCCGACCGCCATCATCGCAAGGTCTGTCATATGCATTACCTTGAGCCCCATCTTTGGACCGGATGCCATGACTGTGTTGGAGCAGTCAGAGCAGTTGCCGATGATGATGTACTCGCAGCCAGCCTTTTTGAACTCGAGGTTATTCTTGACCTGGCCTGGGCAGTTGCCCGGACGCTCGCACTTGCGGGTGCCGTTCGGCATCTCTGCGGCCTGTTTGCAGTAGCAAACGTGGCACTCAGTACCGTTGTACTTCTTGACGAGGTCCTGCATTCTCTCGAGATTTCCGCCGCATGCGCATACCAGGATACCTACCTTTGCTCCGTGCAGATCTCTGAACGGACGTGTAACGAGGATGGCGCCTGTAGCCTTTGTGATAGGAGCGTCGAGTGTGGTCGCCTTACCTGTGAAGGATCCGCCCATGATGACTTCGCCGTAGCCTCTCTCATCGAAGCCGCCCGCTTCATCGATCAGCGCCTGAACGCTTCTGCCTACAGGAACGTCCATAAATACGTGAGCCTCGCTGCCGCCCTTGATCATTCCTCTGACAGTGATGTTCTTGTCGATCAGCGGCTTACGGTCTTCGACGGCCTTTGCGCAGCTGTAAACTGTCTCGGAGTTGATTACTACAGCGTTGGCTGCCGATGGGAGCTGGCTTGGCTCGAGTTCGATGCCGAGGCACTCTCTTACTACGGCACGCTCCTCGCCCATCGGATAGATGTCTGGGAGCAGGTGTCTTTCGATCGCCGGGTCGTCTTTCAGAAGAGCGTCCAGTTTCTCGATGGTTTCTCTGTGTTTCTTTTTGATGGCGATGATGCCTTTGTCCGCGCCGGCAATATCCATCAGATAGTGGATGCCTCTCAGCAGTGTCTCAGGATCTGCGTCGATTTGAGCGATGTTGTGGGCAAGTCCAGGCTCACACTCGGAAGCGTTTACCAGGATATAGCCGTGATCCAGAACAGGCTTGTTTTCTTTGCCATTATAGATTTTGATGAATGTCGGGAATCCTGCGCCGCCCTGACCGATGATTCCGGCGTATTTGATCATCTCGAGAGGGTCTGTGATCTCCTCCGGAATCTTGACGTAATCTTTCGACTGCTCGTCATCCGGCTTAATGATGATGCGGTCCTCAGTGATATCGATGACTTCACCGGACACACTGGAATGGACGTTCGCGCCAAGTCCCGTCGGAGTCGCGATCAGCTGGCCTCTCTTGACCTTGTCGCCGACTGCTACGATCGAAGCGCACGGTTTGCCGACAGCGCCCTGCTTAAGTAACATCTGAATGTTTTCCATCACACATATTCTCCTTATAAAAAACTGTGCTAATAGCAGACTTTTACGAACTAACTATATCACATTGTGTTATTTGTTTCAATAATAATGCCGCTTTTCATATTGAATTTTTCTATTTGTCGAGAGCAACCGTCCATCTTTTCTATTATTGTATTTTTCAATACTTTCAGGATTTCTTGGACGCTCCGAAAAGTGTTTTTTTGGCTATACAATCCATGCCTTTGGCGTCGGTTCAAAGCGCACGGATAACAGGCGTTCTGTCCAGCCGGTGATTCCGAAATCCGCCGCGTTATTTTCCGCAAAGTAGCCGTTCGATTGTTGACAACAACGCCGTCTCGTTTATAATTAAAGTAACAGGACCGGCATCCGCCGGCGCCACAGATAAGCCCACGAATACATTTAAGGAGGTTTCATAATGGCACTTGAACCTAAGATCAACCTGGGTCTTTATACGGATCATATCAGGACCATCGAGGCGCATACCGAGGGCGAATACTGCAGAGTCGCTCTGGACTGCCCGGATGTCCCAGGCAACACCATGATCGAGAAGAAACACTATCTCGAAAAGCACTACGACTACCTCAGAACGATGCTGATGTATGAGCCGCGCGGCCACCACGACATGTTCGGCGCGTTCCTCGTCAAGCCGATCAACCCTGCGGCTGACTTCGGCGTATTCTTCATGGACGGCGGCGGCTACCTCAACATGTGCGGCCACTGCTCGATCGGCGCTGCTACGGTTATCCTCGAAGGCGGCCTCATGGAGATGCAGGAGCCGCTGACCAAGGTGGTCATCGAAGCTCCGGCCGGACTCATCCACCTCGACTGCACCTGCAAGAACGGCAAGGTCACGGGTGTCAAGCTCACCAACGTACCTGCGTTCGTTTACAAGGAGAACTGCGTACTCAATTACCAGGGCAAGGACGTCGTATTCGACATCTGCTTCGGCGGTTCCTTCTTTGCGCTCGTAGACACAGAGAAGAACTTCGGCTTCAAGGTCACCCCGGAGCACACCAAGTTCCTCACCGAGTGGTCCAGTTTCGCTCTCCAGGAGATCAACCGGACCATGGAGATCCAGCACCCAGAGCTCGACATCACGAGCGTAGACCTCATCGAGAACTACTGCTCCGACGAGCTGACCGAGGATGACAAGGCATTCTGCCCGGAGGCCAAGTTCGCGCTCAAGAACCAGTTGGTATTCGGCGAGTTCGAGAACCCTCAGATCGACCGGTCGCCATGCGGCACAGGCACATCGGCGAAACTGGCCTGGTTGTATAAGAAAGGCGAGCTCGGCGTCGGTGAGTGCTTCGTCTACAAATCATTCATCGACACGAGATTCATCGGGACCGTTGCCGATACCGCAAAGGTCGGCGACTTCGACGCCGTCATCCCACAGGTTACCGGCGCTGCGTACCTCTGCGGACAGGCGACCTGGTTCATCGATCCGGACGACAAGATGGGCAAAGGCTTCTCCATCTAAGAAGGTTCCCGGAGGCGGAAAAGCCGTCTCACACCTGCAAAACAAACAACGGCCGGCTGCAATTGCAGCCGGTCGCTATATTTTACCGATAAAATTTATTCGTTATTTCGCGAATTGCGACTGTATTCTCTCCTTCGTAACAGCTGCAAAAGAGCTGTAAACGCTGCAAACAGTGCAGTCATGTGCATTCCGACGGTCTGTGGATCGCCGGTTCTGACCGGCGTGTTGATTCCGACCGTCTGAGAAGCGTTGTTGATATCGTCGTGTTCCGCAACCGCGATACCGACCGCCCCGTTGCCGACGTCCACCGCATCTTCGTCCGCGTAGGTAAGTCGATAGGCTGTTTCAAACGCGACGAGCTTCTCTCCGTCGAGGCCGCGCGTATCAAGTTCAAAGCGAACCTCGGTAAAGCCGCTCTCCTCCTCCACGGTAATCACATCACTATAACCGACCACCGCCTGCCCGTTGACGAGGACCGGTTCGCCGGTTCGTTTCTGCATGAGCGTACCCTTGAAAACGTACGATTCGCCAACTTTCAGCCCTTCGTACGAAACGGTATCAATCAGGACCGTCCGCTCCGCGACGTCCATCATCTGTGCGCCTTCATCATTCACCAGGCTCGTCCCGATGACCGGCGTCCGGACCGGCGTCTGCGCGTCGTCGTCCCGGTCGCCTTCCGGGAAGCGGATCGGCTCCTCCGGGGCTTCCGGGTTCGGGTAGGTGACGTTTGTCGTCCGGGCGGCGTTCCGATAACCGTCATTTTCGTCCGGCGCGTTGACGCGCACGCGGCGGTTGACGTCGTTCCCGTCCGCGTCCAGCGAATCGGAGTCCCTTGCCGCAGCTGCGAGGTATTCCGCAGCCTCCGGCCGGACCGTCGTCAGAAACGTCACCCTGGCTGTGCCTCCGCGCGGTATGGTCACCGTTGCGGTCAGCCCGTCCTCAGAGATGGTGAACGGGGCTTCCTCACCTGCTGCAAAGTCCCCTTCTCCGGAATTGCTTACTGCTGCTTCATCAGACGCTTCTTGCCCGGCTTCTGTCAGTTCGTCAGCCGTTTCTTCCAAGGCAACCGCATCGATCTCCACCGCCGTCACCTTAGGCACCGTGAAGAAGTCCGGGTGATCGAGAAAGCTGTCTGTAACGTCCATCGTGAGGTCCGTGTCCCCGGTATTTTGAATGACGACCGTGTACGTCACCTCGTCCGACTCCTGAAAGCCGTACTTCCCGGACGAGGCCTGCAGCGTCGCCGCTTCGTTCCGCACCTTGTACATCTCATAGGCCGGGTTCGGGTAGATTACAGTCTGCGCCGCATCGTCTGTCTCGCAGTGCGCCGCGATGACCTGGTCCTCCAGCGGAAGCGTGAGGTCCAGGCATTCCTCAAAGACGACAACGGAGCGCCCTTTGAGGGCCGTTCCGTCAAACGACGGGAATGTGACCGTCACCTCTCCTGAACCATCGGCGTCCGCCGTGAACACCGTCGAAGCCGTGACCTGCGCGCCATCGGCCAACACGGGTTCCGCCTCGCCGGCCGCGACCTCCTGCCCGTCCGCCGCCTGCTGATACACAAGTGATCCGCGCATCACGTACTCCTTGCCCGGCGTCAGGTGTTCGTATCGCACCGTGTCAATAATTGCGACGTCGTCGTCCGCGTGTCCGTAATGCGTGCCGGTCTCCCCGTCCAGCGCGGTCGTACCGATCGCCGGCCGGCGGTTTATCAGGACGAGCTTCATCCCGTCCTCAAACGTGAAATTCTTCGTCGCGAAAGAACTGTACCCGGCCGGACACTTCGTTTCGCGAAGGGTGTACGATTCTCCAGGCGTCAGATTGTAAAGAATTGCATAGTTGTATTCGTCATCCGGCCCGTCACCAGTCTCAGTTGAAACAACTTCACAGGACCCGTAGATGTCCCCTGTCGCCTCGATCATCCGGACGCCGGCCGATCCGTCGTCGTTCCGGACGATGGCAAACCGCGCTACGCGGCTGCTTCCGTCGAGCAGCTCGAACTCCGCATCCTCAAGAAATTCCTGCGTATCCGCGTCGACCTTGGTGATGAGCAGCGTCGTAATCGGTTGGTTCTCAAAAGAAACCGTAATCGGATCCTTCTCCTCGCCCGACACGGTGACCGCCACCGCCGGGTTGTCATAGCCCTCGAGGCGATGGTTATTCACATAATGCTCCGGATTGAACGAAGTCTCCTCGATCACATACCGCCCTTTGTAAAGCTCGCCGAAGTCCGCCTTGCCGTCCGCGTCCGTCGCCGCGGTTATATCCACTTCCATGCCGAAAGCATTGGTACCCCTCAAACGGAACAGAATGCCCTCTACGGCGCCGTTTGGGCTGGTTTTGACCAATTTGACGGGCGTGCGTTTTGCGGCGTTCTCAGCCGAAACTGTGACCGTCTGATCCGCGTCGCCGACCGTGACCGTCTGCGGTTCCGGCGCCCGGTACCGCTCCGCCTGTTCCTCAGTCAGAACCTCTTCCACTGTGTAAGTCCCGGACGAAACCGGCTGAAGTCCCTTTTCGTCGCTCCCGTCGCGGTAACCGTAGCCGTCCGCACGCGTCGTGAGCACCGTAAACGGTTCCCCCGTCTCCGCGTCCCGGTACTGCGTCGCGGCGCCGCACCATGCGAAGTTGAAGTGCACTGCGGTCCCTTCCGCGGTCTCAGTCGTCTCCTCGGTCCGGTCCCTGACCGGCCAGTGATACGGCCCTGCTTCCTCTCCCGGCTCGGCGGCCGCCAGCATGACGCGGACCGTCACTGCAGCGGGACCGCTGACCCGCACCGTGTACTCGCCGGTCCGCCCTTCGGCGGCCGCCCGGTTCAGCGCGGCGAGGTCGTCCGCGTCCACCGTCCACTGCGGTTCTTCCGCCGTGGGCGGCTCCTGGGCGTCGTCGTTCGATTCCTGTGCCTCGCCAGCCGTCGGGTCCGCCTCCGTCGGTACCTCTGCCTCATCAGCTGATTCCACTGCCGCAACAGCCGTCCACGCCGGCGCGGCCGCCGCGAGCAGTTCCTCCGCGGTCAGCGTCCCGCCGTTGTCCATCAGCCCGGTCACTCGGAATTGAAAGCCCTCCACCGCGCCACCGTCATCCGTGGTCTTTTTGACCTGAAGCGACCGCTCCTTTACCTTCTTGTTCTGCCGGCGCACCGTCGCCGGCTTGCCCGGCGAAACCGTGATCTTTTGCGGCCCTGTGAGGTCGACGTACTGCGCGTCCTGCGGAATGACTTCCGTCACCGTGTATTTTCCCGCGAGGATGTTGACCGTCTTTGACACGACATCGACCTTATTCCCGGTCATTTTGACCGTATAAGTCACGCTGCTGTCCTTTTGATTCACGAGCCGGAATGTCACCGTCTCGCCGGGGTCCAGCGTTCCGCCCTCGATGCTCTTTTCGATCGTGACCGGAACCGTCACCGGGGCGTCCTTCGCCCGCAGCGTCGTGGTCTTGCCGGACTTGACAGTACAGGTGATCCAGCCGTCGTCCAGCCGGTACCACTGATTGGTCTTGGTCTCTTTGACATAATACGTCCCTGCCGGCAGCGAGAGCGTCCCGGTCGTCCCGCCGGCGTTGCACGTGAGCGTCCCGACGGTCGTCTTCTTGTCGCTTTTGTAAACTGTATATTGAATTCCTTTGAAATCATACCCGCCAACCTTCGCCGCCTTCGCGTCGGTCGACGTCTTGATCAGCCTGACCTGCCCCGGCGGTGTGAGTTTCCACACCACGAAGTCCTGCTGTCCGTTCGTCGGATCGCCCCTGTAAATCTCGAAGTTGTCCGGCACCTTGAGGTCCGACGGAATCTTATCTATGTACCCCTTGGCCTTGTTGATCTTGGCCGTTGTGATGACCGTCCTGGCCTTGTTCGGCTCGTTGGTCACCTGCAGCATGGTCTTGAGCCAGTACGCGTTCGCCTTGGACGTGTCCCATTTCTTGACCACCCCGTAGTAATACGCGATCCGCGCCAGCTGATTGGTGTTCGACAGCTTTGTCAGCGTCGCCTTGCCCTCCCTTGTGTTCAGATTGGCCGGCTGGATGCACGTCCCCGTCATCCCGTTGCACTTGAACCGGATGTAGTCCGAATACGGGTGATAGTTTGTGTATGTATAAGTTGTTTCGGCCTCCGCCTCCGGCGTCATGAAAAGCGCCGCCGGCACCGCCGCTCCAAAGACGATGAAAAGTGCTAACAGAAACGCATGAACCCTCCTTGCAAAGTCATGACTCGACATTTCTCCCTCCTTGTTTACCCAATGATCTGCCTTGCTCCGATACCGGATAAACAAATTTCAAAATACCGCATCCCCATCCGGTATCCTGCCCTACCCTTGTACCAAATCCGGGTCCGCGGTTTCAATAGTTTTGCGGATTTAGGGATTTAAATGTCGAAAAAAGGCACGGCGCCCAAGCCGCCTTTTCCGGCACGCAAAAAACCCGCGGCCCAGCCGGGTCCATCCCCTGCCGATGCCGCGGGCTTTGTCTCAGTTTGCCACGCGATCCGTTATTTTGCCATGTGGTAGATCTTGACGAAGTCGTCCCGCGTCAGCACCTTGGCCGCGCCAACCTTGCCGCCGGTCGCGAGCGCGCACTTGTCCGCGAGGACTTCGATGTCCTCGTCCGACGGGTCGAGGCCGAGTTCGCGCATCGACGTCGGCATGTTGATGGACCGGAAGAAGTCCTCCATCGCCTCGATGCCCTTGAGCGAGACCTCCTCGTCGGTCCCCTCGTCCGGAACGCCCATAACGTCCACCGCAAACCTGCGGAAGCAGTCGTAGCAGTTGTCCATGACGTACCGCGCCCAGCTGCCCCAGAGGGCCGCAAGCCCCGCGCCGTGCGCAACATCGTACATGCCGGAGAGCTCGTGCTCGAGCCGGTGCGTCGCGAAGTCGTTCCCGCCGTTGCCGCAGCCGGTCAGGCCGTTGTGCGACAGGCTGCTCGCCCACATCACTTCGGCGCGCGCGTCGTAGTTCTGCGGGTCGTCCCGGAGGATCACCGCATTCCGCATGACGGTCTGGATCACCGCCTTGGCGATACCGTTGGTGAGCTCCATCGTTCCCTTTGGCGTGAAATACCGCTCCAGCGTGTGCATGATGATGTCCGTGCAGCCGGAAGCCGTCTGGTAATCCGGCAAAGTCATCGTGAGCATCGGGTCCATGACCGCGAACTTGACGCGGCAGACGTCGCTGTTGCAGCCGCGTTTCTTCCACCCGTCCTCGTTGGTGATGACGGAGGAGTCGCTCATTTCGCTGCCCGCCGCCGCAATCGTGAGGACCGCGCCGACCGGAAGGGTTGCCTGTGGGGTTCGCTTCCTGTCGTAGAAGTCCCAGACGTCGCCGCCGTTGGCCACGCCGTAGCCGATGGCCTTGGACGAGTCGATGACGCTGCCGCCGCCGACCGCCAGAATGAAGTCGATTCCTTCGCTCTTGACGAGTTCGATTCCCTCATAGACCAGCGAAAGCCGCGGATTCGGCTTGACGCCGCCGAGTTCACAGAACGGGATTCCGGCCTCTGTCAGCAGCTCACTGATCTGCCCGATCAGGCCGGACCGCACAGCGCTCCCGCCGCCGTAGTGCACCAGAACCTTGGTCCCGCCGTATTCGCGGACGAGCCGCGGCACCTCCTTGACCGTATCCTTGCCGAACACGACCTTGGTCGGCGTGTAGTACTGAAAATTGTTCATTCCTTACTCCCTTTTTACTACCGGATAGGACTAATTGTTCACCTTGATCGGTGTGGACGGTCCGCCGATGCCGGCCTTGCCGAGCGCCGTCGGAATCTCGCGCATCATCTCAAAGTAGACATCCCAGTAATTCGGGGACTTTGTCCAGACGCGGACCGTGTACTGCAGGCCGCCCGGAATTCCCGCGACCGGCTCGATCTGCGGTGCCGGCGTCATCAGGACTTTTTCGCTCTCGCCAACGGTGCGGAGGATCACCGAACGGACGTCCTCGATCGCGTTGTCGCCGCCGATGTTGAACGTGAGGTCAACGCGGCGGTTCTCTTCGGACGAGAGGTTCTTAATGGTGGCGTTCATCAGGGAGCCGTTCGGAATCGAAACGACCTTGTTGTCGACCGTCGTCAGGAGCGTGTAAATCAGGGAAATGCTCTTGACCGTGCCTTCCTCACCGCCAGCCATGATATAGTCGCCGACGTTGAACGGACGGAAGATCAGCAGCATGAGGCCGCCGGCGAGGTTGCCCAGCGCGCCCTGCATGGCCATGCCGACAGCCAGTCCGCAGGAAGCGAGCACCGCGACCACCGAAGCCATCGGAACGCCGAGGATGCCGATAATCGAAATGATCAGGATCGTGTACAGGACGCCCTTGAGGATGTTGTACAGGAACGACCGCGCCGTCGCGTCCATCTTGTCAAAGCCCTTGATCTTGCCGATCAGCTTCATCAGTTTGTTGATGACGGCCTTTCCGATAATGAATACCAGCAACGCGAGGATGAGCTTGCCGCCCGCATTCGTGCAGATGTCGATTGCTTTGTTAACGAATTCTTGCATAATGATTCCTCCTTTTGATTGTTATATCTTATCCTCCGCCGCGCACGTGCTCCCGCGGCGGCGGCTGATCGCTTTGGTTTATTGTACCACAAAGTACCACAAACGACCGCTGAATTTCAGAAAAAAGTGTGATACATTAAACTTGGATTTAGGTTTGCGGTTTATCATCCGGTACAGAAAGCCAATTACGCAAGTACCATGGAGGAATCGACATGAATACGACTATAAAGAAAAAAAGCCTCGCGCTGGCGCTGGCCGCGATGATGACAGTCTCGCTCGCAGCCTGCGCGGGCGGCGGGAGTGACAACGCGGAGAGCGGTACCGAAACCGCAACGGAAGCCGTCAACACCGTACTGACCAGAGAAGACATCACGATCAACGAAACGATCGAGAACACGGCGGACGGAGAGCACGCCCTCGAAGCGTCCGGCACCCAGGCCTCGTACGCGAACGTCGAAGTCATCAAGACCGGCGAAGCGAGCGGTGACGAAGCGGACTTCTACGGGTCTAACGCGGCGATCTTCGCGACTGACGGCGCGACCCTCGAGCTGAGCGACATGATCATCTCGACAGATGGAACACACGCGAACGCGGTCTTTTCCTACGGGGAAGGCACGACCGTCACCATCTCCCACTCTGTCATTGAAACAACCGGCAACTGTTCCGGCGGCCTCATGACCACCGGCGGCGGCACGATGAACGCCAGCGACCTGACGATCCACACGACCGGCAACTCGTCCGCCGCGATCCGCTCCGACCGGGGCGGCGGTACAGTCACGGTAACCGGTGGGAGCTACACCACCGAAGGAACCGGCTCGCCGGTCATCTATTCGACCGCGGACATCACTGTAAGTGACGCTGACCTGACCTCGACCGCTTCCCAGGGCGTCGTCGTCGAAGGCAAGAACTCCGTCACGCTGAACAACGTCACCCTGACCGCGGACAACAACACAAAAAACAGCGATAAATCCGACTACTATCAGGCTGTCATGATCTATCAGTCCATGTCCGGCGACGCGGCCGACGGCCTCTCCTCTTTTACCATGACCGGCGGCTCACTGACTAACAAGAACGGTGACATCTTCTTCGTGAATAACACCGTGACCGAAATCACCCTGGAAGGCGCAACCATTGTGAACGAAGACGCGGACGGTGTTTTCCTCCGCGCGGCGGCCGCCGGCTGGGGCAGCGAAGGGTCCAACGGCGGGCAGGTCACCCTCACCGCGACCAACCAGACAATCGACGGCGACATCATCGTCGACGACGTCTCGACCCTCAACTTCTACCTGAAGTCCGGCTCCGCCTTCACCGGCGCGGTCAACGCAGACGGCGCGGCCGGCGACGTCTATATCGAGCTGACGGACGGCTCCACCTGGACGCTGACCGCGGACTCCTACATCACGAGTCTGACCTGTGACGCGGATTCCATCGATTTGAACGGCCACAAGCTCTACGTGAACGGTGTGGAGTACACCGCCGGCACCGCCTCCACCGGTGAAGCCGTCGAAGCGCTTGCGGTTTCCTCGCAGGGCGGCCTGGGTGGCATGCCTGATGGAATGCCTCCGGACGGTGGTCAAGGCGGACCTGGCGGTACGCTACCGGACGGTGGTCAAGGCGGACCTGGCGGTACGCCACCGGACGGTGGTCAAGGCGGACCTGGCGGTACGCCTCCAGACGGCGGTCAGGGCGGCCCGGGCGGAACCCCGCCGAGCGGCGACCCGCCGGAAAAGCCGTGATGCGAATCATTAAAAGAGGTCCCTGTTGGGACCTCTTTTTCAATTGACAAGCTACTTTACCTCGTTTGGAAAAGTCCACACCATTTTTTTTTGCCGTAGAACGATTGAATAGCTTTTAGGCAAAAAATACTTTAGCACGCTAAAGTGCAGACCGTGCTCGAAACGGTGTAATTGATTGAATTCATATGAAAAGGCACTTATAAAGCCTCAATAACTCGCGAACCGCTGAGCTGTGGGCCAGTTCAAGTGAAATAGACGGCAATCATTTTGCCTGAAGCACCGTTTTGGACTGTCTGGGATAAAAAATGTGGTGTGAAGCTTTGTGGATCGGGGTTGCCAAGTCTATTATTGGTCGTTCCTCTATCACCAAAAGCCAAACAGCGGTTTGAAAACGGTACACCGTCCAGTTTCGTCAGTTTTGTTACTTCTGGACTCTTTCGTTGCGAAAAAGTAACAACAGATGAATGCTTTTTACCCGATTGCTTCATGCAGATCCGACTGATGTTGCCAGCGGCACCTTCCCGAACAGTACGTTGCCGCTGGTTTTCACTCAAGATGCAGTCATCGACTTCTTGTTGACAGCAATCGAACACGCATACAGGCTCATAATTATTACTTTTTTGAACGGCGAAGGCCGAAAAGTAACAAAAGCGAAGTGCAGCTCTGTGCGGATACGGAACATAGACTCATTCCGGCTTACTGTGCGCAGCTCTGTGCGGATACGGAACATGGACATCGCCGAAAACAGACAAAAGCAAAAGCCTGCACCGCACGGTGCAGGCTTTTTGGTGCGCCCGGAGAGGCTCGAACTCCCAACCTTCTGATTCGTAGTCAGACACTCTATCCAATTGAGCTACGGGCGCTTGTTCAAGCGACTTCGTTATTGTACACCACGAAGCCGCTCATGTCAAACAGTTTTGATCATTCTAACCCGCTATTTTGAATAGTATTTACTATGCGGTGGGTATTTTTCCTTGATGGCGCCGCGTTTGTACGCGTCGAGGAGCTGCTCGAGGTCGCCCACTTGTTTCAGAAGCTCCTTGCCCTGGTCCGTGTCGATGACGAGCATCCGCTCCGGCAGCGTGTAAACCGTGCGGATGATCGGGCTGATGAACTCCTGCGTTCCGTCCGGCTTTATCGGCTGGTACGGGCGGTGCTCGGAGAGCGCCATAAACCGCGAGTTGAAGATGAACGTGTAGCCTGCGATGCCGGTTTTCTTCTGATAAGCCTTGGCGATGCCGCCGTCGATGACGTAAAGCATGCCGCCGCCCTTGACCGGGCTCTCGCCGTCCTTGATCTTGACCGGGACGTGGCCGTTCAGGATCTTGCCGCGGAGCGGATCGAGGCCGAAGTCGCGCAGGATCTTGACGCAGATGTCCCTATCGTTGATCAGCTGATAATATGGTACCGGCCGTTCCGCGTGCGTTTCCGGGTCATCGATGAACAGCCGCTCGAACGTCGCCATCTTTTCTCTGCCGTACAGCGGCGAATCCGGCGCGAGCCAGAGGTACCACATCAGGTTGGCCGCCTCCGCGCGGGAGATACCCTCCGGCGGATTGAAGTACGCGTTCCGGATCTCCTTGTCGAGTTTGCGGAACAGCGCCGCGCCCTTGTACGACTTGCCGTTGATCGTGACCTTTTGGAACTCCCCGTCCTCCGTCAGCGGGACACAGCCATGGTACAACAGGTTACCGTTGTATGTGGTGGCGAGCTCGCCGTGGCTGTACAGGAAGCGGATGTGCTCCTGGAGCTTCTCGGAGTTGAGGATCGCGGCTTCGAGGGTCGCCATGACCTTCTCCTCGCCCGGCGTGAGACGGTACGGGTCTGCCGGGTCGATGGTCGGGAAATTGGTATCGTTGAGTGGATACGTCTTGCCGTCGATCGTCACCGTGCCCTTCTCGTAGTCGATCTTATCCAGCAGCAGCCGGTCGTCGAGGCCGTACTCCGGATGCTCGCGAATGATCTGGCCCTCGCACTTGAACTGGATAATCGCAATCATCTTGTGCATCCTGGCTGCGAGTTCCTCCGGAATCGGGTCGTAGCGGTTCGTGTCGATCACATGCGGCCAGAAGCCCTTGCACAGATCGTTCTCGTAGATCTTTTCGGCAAACATCGAAAGCGGCCGGAGGTTGATTCCGTAACCGATCTCGAGCATGTCGAAGTTATTGTAACTGACGTTCAGCCGGATGATGTTGGCAATGCAGGCCCGGTTGCCGCAGGCCGCGCCCATCCAGACGACGTCGTGGTTGCCCCACTGGATATCGACGTTCCGCCGCGCCATGAGGAAGTCCATGACATCGTGCGGCTTCGGTCCCCTGTCGAAGATGTCGCCGATGATGTGGAGGTGGTCCACCGCGAGGGAGCTGATCGTCGCGGCGAGCTCCTTGAGGAACGTCTTTGCGGCGTCGTACTCGAGAATCGCCTCGATGATTTCGTTATAATAACTGTTGCGGTTGGAGTCGTCGTCCGCAAAAAGCAGCTCGTCCATCGCGTACCCGGTGTTGTCCGGAAGGATCCGGCGCACCTTGGACCGCGTGTATTTGCTCGAAACCATGCGGCAGATCACGATCAGCCGGTAGATCGATTTGGTGCACCAGCCGTCGAAGTCCCGTTCGGTCTTCTCCCGCCGCTTGATCTCGTTCTCCGGGTCGTAGATCAGCGCCGCGAGCTGCTCGCGCTCGGTCTCGGTGAGCATGCCGCTGTAAGCCTCGTCGATCTTGGCCTTGATCGTACCCGAGGCGCTCCGCACGAAATACTGGAACGCATCGTACTCTCCGTGAATGTCTGACAAAAAGTACTCCGTCCCCTTTGGAAGCGCCAGAATCGCCTTGAGGTTGACGAGCTCCGTCTTGACCCTGCGGTGGTTTGGAAATTTCTCAGCAAGTAATTCCAGATACCTGCTCTCTGCCATGTCGATCCTCCGTTAGTCCTCCTCGACGCGCATCAGGTCCGCGCCGAGCCCTTTAAACTTCTGTACAAAATTCTCATATCCGCGTTCGATGTGATAGATCTCGCTGACCTCCGTCGTCCCCGACGCGACCAGTCCCGCGAGCACCATCGCCGCACCGGCCCGGAGGTCTGTCGCGCGCACCTTGGCGCCCTTGAGGTGCTTGCCGCCCGGCACGCGTGCCTCGCGGTTCTCGATGGAGATGTCCGCGCCCATCCGGTTCAGCTCGTTGACGTGCATGAAGCGGTTCTCAAAGACCGTCTCGCGCACCACGCTCGGACCCTCGACCGTGGTCAGGAACGCCATGAACGGCGACTGGATGTCCGTCGGGAAGCCCGGATACGGCAGCGTCTTGATATTTGTCGATGTGAGCACGCGGTCCGTCGCATCGACCAGAATTCCGTACTCGGTCGTCTCGACCGTCACGCCGCACTCCTTGAGCTTGGCGACGATCGGGCGGACGTGTCCCGGAATCGCGTTTTTGATGACGATCCTGCCCCGGGTGATCGCCGCCGCCAGCATGAACGTCCCGGTCTCGATCCGGTCCGGAATGACCGTATGAATCGACCCGGTCAGCCGCGCGACGCCTGTAATGCGGATGGTATCGGTGCCGGCGCCCTTGATCTTGGCGCCCATCTTGTTCAGCTGGTTTGCGAGGTCGATGATTTCCGGTTCCTTGGCTGCGTTCTCGATGATGGTCGTCCCCTTTGCCAGTGTGGCGGCCATGAGGATGTTCTCGGTCGCGCCGACGCTCGGGAAGTCAAGATAAATCACGTCCCCGATTAGCCCCTCAGGACCGGCTTTGATGTGCACGATCTCGTTCTCCATATCGAGGTCGACGTCCGCGCCGAGCGCCTTGAAGCCCTTGAGGTGCAAGTCAATCGGCCGCTTGCCGATGGCGCATCCACCCGGCAGCGGCATGATGACCTCGCCGCATCTGGCGAGCAGCGGCCCCATGACGACCGTCGACGCGCGCATCTCCCGGACGAGGTCCTTGGACCCTTCGATCGTGGTGATCTCGCGCGCACGAATCGACAGGCGGCCCTTGCCGTCGTCTGTAATGACGGATCCGAAGTTCTCGAGCATCTTGCGCATGACCGTGACGTCCGCGAGCGACGGAACATCGTCGATGATGCATTCTTCGCTCGTCAGCAGCGTCGCTGCCATCAACGGCAGGACGGCGTTTTTTGCGCCGCTGATAAATACGGACCCGGAAAGCGGTCCGCTGCTGTTGATCAATATTTTAGCCAATGTATAACTCCCTGCGTTTGGTGAAAAAACAAGGGCCCCGGTGTACACACCAAGGCCCGGTCAAAATGGTTACTGTGCTTTTGTCTGGCTGGCCTTTCTCTCACGGGCGCGCTTGAGGTATTCCTTGTCGTCGTCCGGGCGGACTTTGCCTGCAATGGCCTTTGCAGAAGCCAGTCCCGCGCTGATCTTTGTCGCACTGCTGAGCAGATTGCCGCCGCCTTTGATATTGTCCGCAATATTGAGGACCTTGCTGCCCGCATTATCGATCGCACCGTCGATCTGTTCGGTCTTGTTTGCCGCAACGGTCGTGATCCGCTTGGCGTCGTCCATGACGGAATCGAGTTTCTTTAGCGTAGGAACGAGGTTCTTGAGAACGATAACCAGGGTGATCAGAACTGCGATCGCCGCAATTAACAGCAAGATAATGAGGAGCTGTTTGATATCAAATGTCACTTGCATGTGTAACTCTCCTTTCGTGACCTTATCTTTATGTATTATACAATACAATACATGCCTTGTTCAAGCGGTTTGCAGAGGAACCGGTACTGGTCTTCCGTAAAGCGTACGGCTCGCGCCTCGTTCCGGCGACGCAGCGGTCCTAAGCTCTGTCGGCGCCGGAGGCTTGCCAATCGCTAAGGACCGGCTGCCGGAAAGCCACTTTGCGGAAGACCGGCCCCGGTTCTCCACAAAGCGCTTCAGCAGCTGCCCGTGATCGCAGTTTTATCTCTCGTAAATCCGGTTGATCCAGTCGGTGTACTCCTGACCCGGGCCGTGGACGGCCTGTTCCGGCAGAAGCCGGAGCTCGGGGCCTGCGCCTTTGACGCCGTGGATGAGTACCAGATTGGCCGCTTCGCCCTGCCGCGGCGTGATCATCTGCAGCTCCTTTGGCTCGATGCCGCGCGTGCGCATCTCCGACAGAACGTCTACCAATCGGTCCGGCCGATGGATCATGTAGAAGTCCCCACCCTGCCGGAGCAGCAGCTCCGCAAGCCGGAGGAAGTCCGCGAGCCCGGCCGTCGTCTCGTGCCGCGCCCGGGCCTTGGCGCTCTGTTCGTTCAGAATGGCAGCGCCTCTGCGGAAGTACGGCGGGTTGGTCACCACGACGTCGAACGCCCCGGCGGTCTCCTCCGCTCCCTCTGCATCGGCCTCCGCAGCCTCCTGCGTGATGCTTTCGTAGATGTCGTTGATATCCGCATGAAGGATCATGATCCGGTCGTCCAGATCGTTCAGGCGGACGCTCCGCACCGCGCGCGAATACGCGTCCGGGTCGACTTCGATGCCCACGGTCCGGCACTGCGGCGCCTTGTGGCTCAGGATGAGCGGGATGATCCCGTTTCCCGTCCCGAGATCGCAGACGCGGACCGGTCTGGCGCTGCGGTCAGCTGACTGCCCGGACCGCCCGGTGAGCCGCTCCGCCAGGAACGACGCGAGGAGGACCGCATCCACCCCGTAGCTGAAACCGCCGCCCTGGATTACGCGGACGCCGCCAAAGCCGGTGTCGTCGATTCTCTCGTCCGCACGGACCGGTACCTCTGCCATTCGCCGCTCTCCTTATCAGTTCTCCTTTGCGAGCTTTTCGAGTTCGCGCTTTGCGTCCTCGTCGAGCACCTCGAGGTCGTTGTGTTTTTTCTTTCGGCCCTTCTCGATGCGCTTGAATTCGTGCTTGAAATAGGTCCGCGTGTCCTGCGACAGCGTCTCCTCGCCCGTCTCACGGTCGCGCTCGATCATCCGCACCGTCGCCGTGCCGTTGAAAATGTCGACCGCAACGACTCTGCCTGCGCCGTCCGGCGTCTCGATACGGTCGCCCTCCGTCGGCATGCCTTTTTTGAGCTCGGTGTAGGTCTTGTTCTCGAAGTTCAGGCAGCACATCAGCCTGCCGCACGAGCCCGAGATCTTGGACGGGTTGAGCGACAGATTCTGCTGCTTGGCCATCTTGATCGAGACCGGCTGGAAGTCGTGTAACCATTTACTGCAACAAAGTGGCCGGCCGCAGATCCCGATGCCGCCGAGCATCTTTGCCTCGTCGCGGACGCCGATCTGCCGGAGTTCGATCCGCATCTTGAAACGCGCCGCGAGGTCCTTGACCAGTTCGCGGAAGTCGATCCGCCCGTCCGCGCTGAAATAGAAGATCACCTTAGAGCCGTCGATCGTGTACTCCGCGTCAATCAGTTTCATCTCGAGGCCGTGCTTCTCGATCTTCTTCTGGCAGATCTCCATGGTCTCCTCGCGCTTCGCGAGGTTTTCCTTATATCTCTTCAGGTCTTCCTTGGTCGCCTTGCGCTCGATGCCCTTGAGCGGGGCGACAATCCTGCTGTCATCGACTTCGGTGTTGGAGATGGAAATGTGCCCCAGCTCCATGCCCCGCGCCGTCTCCACGATGACGAGGTCTCCCAGGTCATAGTGAACCCCGGCCGGGTCAAAATAGTATGTCTTTGCGGTTTTGCTGAAACCGACTCCGACGATTTCGGTCATGTATGTTAATCCTCCTTGATTTCCAGATAAAGCCTCTTGAGGGCTTGTTTGAAGCCCATGCCGCGCATGATGTCCTCCCGCGCGGCCGCGATCCTGCGCGCCCGGTACGTCAGCGCGTCCGCCGCAGCCGGCGTCAGACCGCTTCCGGCATCCGCCGCCGCGGCGAGCATCGCCTCGCGCTCGGCGAGCTCGATTCGCCCGAGATACGCGAGCGCATCGTCCCGCGTTTTGATCTCCTTATCGATGTACTTACGAAATTCATAAAAAAACGTATCGCCCGGGGCGATGATGTCCGCCGCAGCTCCCGGTTCGTCCGTCTCCGCGTCGAACGGCAGAAGGACGCACCGCGACCGTACGGTCGGCAGCAGCGCCTCCCGGTTCCCGCAGATCAGGAAGATCACCGTGCCTGGCGCCGGCTCTTCGATGGTCTTGAGGAGCTTGTTCTGCACGACCTCCGACATCAGTTCGGCGTCCGGAATGATCCCGACCGCGCGGCTGCCGTACGGATTCATCGCGAGCTGCTCCTGAAACCGCTCCGCGTCGCGCACCTTGTACCCCGCACCGTCGTCGCGCTCCATGCGGTGGACGTCCACCGCCAATACGCTGCGCTCCGCTTTGAAATACGCCGTCAAGGCGTCCGCAGCGCGCGCCGCGGCCTGTCCATCCGGGCCCGCGGCCTCCCGCGCGACGAGCTCCACCAGATATGCATGCGCCAGGTCACCCTGTAACGATTTCATCCAGTTTTGCATAGATATCCGCCTTGATTTCCTCTACCGTCCGGTCCGCGTCGATCCGGACCATCGCGGTCCCCGGCTCGTCGCAAAGGGCGAGAAAGCCCTCATAAATTCTATAATGGAAGTCCAGCGCCTCCCGCTCGAGGCGGTCCTCCGTGCCGCGGTTCGCTGCAATTCTGGCCAGACCCTTGGCCGGGTCCAGGTCCATCAGGAACGTGATGTCCGGCAGAACCCCGTCGACCGCGATCAGATTGACGTCGCGTACGCACTCGCCGAGCCCGCGCCCGTACCCCTGGTACGCGATGCTCGAGTCCATGAAGCGGTCGCAGATGACGACGTCCCCGCGGTCGATCGCAGGGCGGATCTTTTCCGCGACGTGCTGCGCCCGCGCCGCCGCGTAGATCAGCATCTCCGTAATCGGTGACATCTCCGTATTCGCCGGGTCGAGCAGAACCGCCCGCAGCTTTTCACCGATTGACGTCCCGCCCGGCTCCCGTGTCCGGACCACCGTCCGGCCGCGCTCTGCAAAATACCGCTCGATGTTGTCGATCTGAGTCGTTTTGCCCGCGCCGTCCGGTCCTTCGATTGTGATAAAAAGTCCTTTTTTCATCTGCCTCTGCCTATGAATTTAAAAATCCTGTCTGCTGCTGTCCTCCGATACGTCGTTCGTGCCCGGCATCTGGATCGTAAAGCCCTGCGCGTTGGTCCGGCCGGCAGGCTTGCTCTTGGTGGACAGCGTGGAAGTGACCAGGTTACCGAGCAGCGTGAACCCGATGACCGCCATCGGCAGCGTGACCAGCACCGCAAATATGTATTTTACAACTATCATCATATTCGTACCCTCTGATCTGTCTGTCACAGCCGGTTCTTCTGATAGTTCCAGGCGTCCCGGCACATGTCCTCCAGCGACTTCTCCGTCTCCCATCCGAGGAGTGCCTTCGCCTTGGACGGGTCGGAATAAACCGAAGCGAGGTCGCCCGGCCGCCGCGCCGCGATGACATACGGAACGCGGACGCCGTTCACCCGCTCAAACGTCTTGACGATGTCGAGAACACTGTAACCTACGCCGGTTCCGAGGTTGATCGCCTCGAATCCCTTGTGATCACAGGCATACCGGTACGCCGCGACGTGTCCCTTCGCGAGGTCGACAACGTGGATGTAGTCCCGGACGCCCGTGCCGTCCGGCGTCGGGTAGTCATCGCCGAACACCGAGAGCCGCTCACGGATCCCGGCCGCCGTCTGCGTGATGAAAGGCATGAGGTTGTTTGGAATGCCGTTTGGGTCGTCGCCGATCAGGCCACTCTCATGCGCACCGATCGGGTTGAAATACCGGAGTGCGACCGCCGAGAGATTCCCGTCTGCCACGCAGGCGCTTTCCAGGATCCGTTCGATCATCTCCTTGGTCCAGCCGTATGGATTGGAGCAGCGCCCCGTCTCCATGTCCTCCGTGTATGGGGCCGGATTCCGGTCTCCGTACACCGTCGCGCTCGAACTGAAGATGAACACGCCGACATTGCGTTCCGCCATGACTTCGAGCAGCGTCAGCGTCGTGTCAAGGTTGTTTCTATAATATTTTAAGGGCTCCCGGACGGATTCGCCGACCGCTTTGAACCCCGCGAAGTGAATCACCGCGTCGATGTCGTTTTCGTCAAAAAGCGCCCTGACCGCCGCGCGGTCCGACACGTCGATCTGATAAAACCTGAGGTCCCGGCCGGTGATCTGCCGGATCCGGTCCGCAACGTCCGCCGCGCTGTTGGAGAGGTCGTCCGCGATCACCACGTCGTACCCCGCCTCGAGCATGCATACCGCCGTATGCGATCCGATATAGCCCGTTCCGCCTGTCAGTAAAACAGCCATGGTATCTCCTTAATAGTAACTAGCCTGGGCGCTGATCTCCAGCACCGTCTCGCTCGGTTCGTAATCCTCCTGGCCGAACACGGTCTTGTGAAGCTCCGTCACGTCGTCCGCGAGGTTCAGCGACATGACGTACGAGACGTCGCCGATGTAACCGTCCGTAACGTTGTACGGGAAGCCTTTGCCGCCGCGGAATTTCATGTCTTTGAGCTTGAGCGCGAGCTTCATGAGGTCGCTGCTGCTGATGCTCGTCTTGCACTCCGGCAGGACGGTCGAAGCCAGTTCGCTCAGTTCGAAGGCGTTCATCTTGCGGACTTTCCCGAGGAAAATCTTCATGACCGTGCGCATGCGCTCGGTCCGCTTGAAGTCGTCGCCGACGCCCTTGCGGATCCGTCCGTACGAAACCGCCTGGCATCCGTCGAGCGTCTGGAGGCCCGGCTCGGTGACGAGGTTATAATCGTCGCGGCCGATGATCTTGGCCGTCTCTTTGGTGTATTTGTTCAGCTCTTCGATCTCATATTCCTCAATCTCTACCTCAATGCCGCCGATCGCGTCGATGGCGTCCGCCACGCCCTTGAAGTTGAAGAGTACATAGTCCTGAATGTTGAGGTCGAAGGCTTCGTTGAGCGACCGGATGACCATCGTCGGGCCGCCGTAGGAATGCGCGTGCGTGATTTTGTCGTAGTCGTCCGTTCCACCCATCCGGAGATAAGTGTCGCGGTAGATGGACGTCAATGTGATCTCGTCGGTCTCGTTGTTGATGCTCATGATCATGATCGCGTCCGTCCGTGCGCCTTCGGTATCGTTCATGTCGCGCGAGTCGACGCCGAGAAGCAGGATGTTGGTATATCCCTCGATCGGGACGATGCCGAGGTCTTTATTGTTGATGTTGTCCTTTTGCACCTTGGAAAGCATGTGCAGCGCGTAGCCGCCGGCCGCCAGTACGATGAGCAGAAGGAGAACGATGATGAAGCGGATCGGGTGTTTCTTTTTCTTTGCCGGTTTTGCAGCCGGGACGTCTTCGCGGCGGGTGCG
Source organism: Mogibacterium sp. (assembly GCA_017433975.1). Classification (GTDB taxonomy): domain Bacteria; phylum Bacillota; class Clostridia; order Peptostreptococcales; family Anaerovoracaceae; genus RGIG2439. The sequence goes on from JAFRGD010000022.1 coordinate 166,563, forward strand.
TTTCTTTGCCTCGGCCGCGCCGCCGGAACGCTTCTCAACGGTCCGGGATTTTTTGCGCGTCGCTTTCTTTTGCTCGGCCTCCGCGCGCTCTCTCCGCGCCTTTTCGACCGCTGCCTTTGACTCGGCCTCGCGTCGACCCTGCTCCCGCGCCGCCGCGAGATAGAGGTCGATGTCGCGTTCTTTCACCTTGGCGTTGCCGGCCGGCCTCGCTTCCGCGGACTGCGCCGGTTGCTGCTGGCGGGCCTGCGCATACTGCTGCTTTTGCGCCTCTCTGTCCGCCTGTGACTGGCGCTGCGGCTGCTGGCTCTGCTGCGGACGGGCCTGGCGCTGCTGGGCCGGCTGGCTCTGCTGCGGACGAGCCTGCCGTTGCTGGGCTGGTTGGCTCTGCTGCGGCGCCTTCCTCTGTTCCTGTTGCGCCGGGCGCTGTTGTTGCTGCGATGTCCCCGCCGGCGCGTGGTAATAGAGATCGCGCGCGTCATCGTAGGAAGACGAACTCTGCTTTTGCGCGTTCTCATTCCGCGCTTTCAGATACGCGTCGTAGACCTCCGTAAAGCCCTTGCTGTCGGAGGACTTGTTCTCCGTGTTGATCCCGTACGACTCAAACTCGTCGTATACCGGCTCCTTGCTCTTGCCTTGCGGACCGCGGTAGCCGCTCGGTTTGGCGCGGCCGGTCCGCTCGGTCGGATTGGTGTCTTTGTCGTTATAGTTTGCCATAGTTATCGTGTCCTGGTTATCGTGTTGCAGGTCAGTTGCTTTGGTGTCGCACCGCCGCGGATCAGCCCCAGAGCTCCATCGGATACGCGCCGGTTTCCTTCATCTCGCGGAACTTCACGACGACGCCCGGTTTGTCTTCTTTGTACGTCACACCGAACCATTTATCGTGCGACCGGAGTACCCGAACCGTGCCGACGCCGCTCTTGATGACGTCGTCAACCGTGGTCGGCAGCAGAAACTCGCCCTTCATCGGGTTGACCGCGAGAATTCGGTCGAGCTCGGCCGCGAATTTTCCCTCGAGCACGCCCATGAACTCCTTCCCGAAGCCCCACATGTTCATCGAGACCGTGTCGTCTTCGCCGATGACGTGCTTGATTCCGTCTGCGCCTGCCCCGGTGACCTGGCCGGCGAATTCGCCTTCGCGCTCGTAACCGACCTCAAAGGTCTCCTCGATGTCGACCAGGTATCCGTCGCGCTCCTTGCAGATGCCGCGCGTGACCGTGCCGTTCTCCGAGAGCGTGTTCCGGACGAGGAAGCCGATCATGGCGTAGTGCGTCGCGTCCGCGTCGTTCTTTAAAAAGTTGTAGATGTCGCGGAAAGCCGACTTTCCGTAGTAATCGTCCGCGTTGATGACGACAAACGGTGCGTCGATGCATCCCCGCGCCGCGATGACGGCCTGGCCTGTTCCCCACGGCTTGACGCGTCCCTCCGGGACGGCGTAGCCCTCCGGCACGTCGGTCAGGGACTGGTACGCGTACATGCATTCGTCGTACACCTTGCCGGCGCCCTGCTCGATATGCGCGCGGAACGTCTCCGCGAAGTCCTCCTTAATCACAAAGCAGACCCGCTTGAACCCCGCCTGATGCGCGTCATACAGCGAAAAATCCATGATGATGTCGCCCTGATCCGTAATCGGGTCGATCTGTTTGTTACCGCCGTAACGGCTGCCCATGCCCGCCGCCATGATGAGTAAAATCGGTTCCATGATGCCTCCTTATGTTACAGTTTAAATCGCCTTAGAGATCCGCTCGCGGACCTTGTCTTCGCCCATGATCTGCTGGATGGTCCAGACGTCCGGGGACTGCGCGCGGCCCATGAGCGCGATCCGGATGACCGTGCTGACGTGGCCGACGTGGCCCTTGTAGCTGTCCGGGTTCTTTTTGTAATCCTTTGGTTTGGCGGCGTAGCTGTTCGCCACCGCAATCTCGCGGATCTTGCCGAACCAGGTCTCCTGGTCGTCCGCGTGGTCGTACGAGTCGAGGTACGCCTGTAGAATCGCCGCCCGATCCGCCGCGGCCTCCGCCGGGTAATCGTCCTCGATCCGGAACGCCTCATCGAAGAAATATCCGATGAAGTCCATAATCTGACGGGCGTACACCAGGTCCTTGCGCGGCTTGGCGTCGTTCCGTCCGAGGTCGAGGATCTGCGTGAGGAGGTCCATGTCGCGGAACGCGTAAGCGTATTCCGGGGCGAACTCCGCGGACCACTTCGCGAGGAAGTCCGCGATTTCGGCCGCAGGAATCCGGAGCAGCGTGTCCTTGCTCACGTCGTTCAGTTTATTCAGGTCGAACAGCGCGCCGGAATTTGACATTTTTTCCGCGCTGAACGGGAAGTCGTTGATGTCCGCGTCCGGGTTCGCAAGCCGCCACTCCTCGTAGTTGGAGTTGAGGATCGTCAGCAGGTACTCGCGCACCGCCGCCGGGTGGTAGCCCATGCTCCGGTAATAGTCGAGCGAAAGCTCCGGGTCCTTGCGCTTGGAGAGTTTGCGCTTGTTCCCGTCCTCCCCGATCTTCATCAGCTGAGCTGTGTGGCAGTACACCGGCAGCTCCCAGCCGAGGTCCTGGAACATCTCCACGTGGATCGGCAGCGACGGCAGCCACTCCTCGCCGCGGATGACGTGCGTCGTCCGCATCAGGTGGTCGTCCACGACGTGCGCGAAGTGGTAGGTCGGGATGCCCGTCGTCTTGATCATGACGACGTCCTGGAAGTTTTCCGGCACGTCCAGCGTACCGCGAATCGCGTCGACGACCTTGTTTCGGCGGATCTCATCGCCCACCGCGTTCGGCTTGCCCTCCGACCGCAGCCGCACGACGAAGTCCTCGCCCGCTTTGAGTTTATTGATAACGATCTCCTCGACCGCCGGGTCCTTGTCCCAGTCGCGGTACGGGGAATAGCCCGCATAGATGCCTGGGCCCAGTTTGGCCGCCTCCTGCTCCTCGCGGATCGCCTGGATCTCGTCTTCGGTCAGGAAGCACGGATACGCCTTGCCGCGCGCGATCATCTCTTTGGCAAACGTGCGGTAGATCTCGCCCCGGTGGCTCTGCGTGTAGTCACCATAGACTCCGATGTCGCCGTGCTCGGTCACGCCCTCGTCAAAACGGATGTCAAAAAACGCCAGCGACGTGATGATCGTCTCGACCGCGTTCGGTACGTAGCGCTTGTCGTCCGTGTCCTCGATGCGGAGGAAGAACGTGCCGCCGCTCTGATGAGCGAGCCGCTCATCCGCAAACGCGCCGTAGAGGTTCCCGAGGTGGATGAAGCCCGTCGGGCTCGGTCCGAGCCGCGTGACCTTGGCGCCCTCAGGCAGGTTCCGCGGCGGATACATCGCCTCGTAGTCGTCTACAGTATGCGGAAGGTCCGGGTAGACCAGTTCCGCCAATTCTTTATAATTCATAGTCACTCCCTTGATTGCATTATCCACGGCTGTAAAGGAAGCCGTTGCATACTCATACATGGTAATAATAACATATTATCGTTACATAAACAATCCCTGCCGGCAAATCCGAACCGTTCCGCGCACGAAAAAAACAGGAACCCCGCGAAGGGATTCCCTGTTATAATCTGTTCATTTTGCAGCGGTCTATTTGTAGAACGGTACCGGTTCCTGCTGGATGTCGATGTCCCGGATCTGCTGCTCGAGCATGCCCGCGATCTGCTCGCAGCGCTCCGCTGCCGCCGTCCGCGTCCCGTAGCATCCGACGTAGATCTTGAGCTTTGGCTCGGTGCCCGATGGCCGGATGGCGACCCAGTCGCTCTTGTTCCCGAGCTCGTAATACAGGACGTTGGACTCCGGCAGGTAGTCCGTGACCTTGTTGATCGGAATGTCGCCGACCGCCGGTCCGTCCTCCCGGAAATGCGCCATATAGTCTGCGATGCGGGTCTTGCCGTTCAGCCCTTCACGCGTGACGGCTATGGTCTTTTCATACCCGTATCCATAGAAGTTATAGAAGGACTGGAACTGCTCGAACAGCCGCAGCCGCTGGGCTTTGGAAAGCGCCGCCATCTCCGCGATGATGGCCGCACCGAGGACCGCGTCCTTGTCGCGCACCGCGATGGAATCGCTGCCGCCGTCTCCGCCGAGTGCGCCGAACATGTACCCGTTCCCCTCCTCGAATCCAAAGAGGAAGGTCTCGGTGCCAGTATCGCCGCCGCGCTCGATCAGGTCCGCGACGTATTTGGACCCCGTCAGCGTCCGGTAGAGCTTGACGTCGTGATGCATGCAGATCCGCTCCGCGAGGCCGCTCGAAACGATCGAATTGACGCAGAAATACCGGTTCCCGTCCGCTGCGGACCGCTGCGAGAGGAGATACTCCATCAGCAGGATTCCGATCTGGTTGCCGGTCAGCACCTCGTATTCGCCCTCTGCATTCGGGACCGCGACGCCGAGCCGGTCGGAGTCCGGGTCCGTCGCGATGATGACGTCCGCCATGCTCATCTTAGCGTATTTAATTGCCAGGTCAAAGGTATCCGCGAATTCCGGGTTTGGAACGCGCAGCGTCGGAAAGTCACCGTCCGGGTTGGCCTGTTCCGGCGGTACGAAGACGCTCTTGAAGCCGAGCTTTGCCAGAATGCGGCGGACCGGCTTTGCACCGGCGCCGTTCAGCGGTGTATAGATGATACGGACGTTCTCCCGCGCCTCAACCGGAACCGACGAATGCACCGGTTCCAGTTTGCGAAGCAGGTATTCCTCGTATGCCTTGTCCAGGTCGGATCCAATCAGGGTCACGCGCCCGTCGTAAATCAGCTGCACCAGCGATTCGCTGGCCTTTACCATCGAGAACGCGTGGACGGTGCTGCCCATGTGGTCTTTGATCCGGGCCGCGGCCTCCGGCCGCACCTGTCCGCCGTCCGCACAATAGACCTTGATTCCGTTGTATTTTGGCGGGTTGTGGGAAGCGGTCACCATGACGCCGCAGGCAGCCCCATATTTGCGGACCGCAAACGAAAGCATCGGCACCGGGCGCATCTCATCCGAGAAATAGACTCGAAGCCCGGCCTCCGCGGTCACGCGGGCGATCGTCTCCGCGTAGAGTCGCGAATTGTTGCGGGAGTCGTACGAAATGACGATTCCCTGCTCCGCCTTGCCCTCCTCGACGACGCACTGCGCGATGGCCATGGCCGCCTCCGCGACAGAGTATTCGTTCATGCGGGCCGTACCGAGTTCCATGACCGCGCGCAGTCCGGCGGTGCCGAAGTCCAGCCCGTCCGAAAACCGGCTGATGACCTCGTCAGGCTTCGTCAGAAAGCTGCGCAGCTCCTGCTTGGTCTCACGCGGCAGATCCGCGTTGAGCCAATTCAGGTAGTTCCTCATGGCAATGCTGTCGTTCATCGAATACTCCGTATTATCCTTCTTGATCCTCGGTCTCTTCCGGCTGCTCGATGGCCGTTAATTCGACGTGCACCTTGGACGTCGCCAGCGTCGACCGCGGCACGTCCGTGGTCATGCTCACATCTGCCTCGACTGTACCTGCCTCTGTATAACTACTGAGATCGACGGTCACTTCGAACTGTCCGTAACCGATCTCCGCGAGTTCACCCTCCGTACCGATGACGGTAATCGAAACATCGTCCTGCACCGCATACTCCAGGTTGTCCGCCGCGCCGGTCACTTTGACCGCGCTCGCCGGAACGACGATGGTTCCCTCGATCCGCGGCGTCACGTAAACCGTCATCGTAAGCCCTTCGGACTCCGAGTTCAGTTTGACGTTCTCCGGGAAGTCGTAGGTCAGCGGAACCTCGCTCGTCTCGGTGATCTTGGTCAGGTCGATCGTCTTTGTATTGATGCCCGTGAGTGCGTTCAGCTCCGTTCCGTAGCCCTCGACCATGATCTCGTCCGGCGCGTCGTATGTCCAGACGTACCAGTCGTCGTCATCCTTGACCTTGACGTTGAGCGGGACGGTGCGGACTTCGTAAGTGTCGACCTGAATCGTGATGCTGTCACGGCTCTTGGCCTCGATCTTTGCCTCCGGCGGTTTGCTGACTTTGATTGCGATGACGTTGTCGCCCCGTCCGGTATCCGCTACGTCCGCGGTCACCTTGATGTCATCGTTGGTCATCTCTGTCAAGACGCTCCGCCGGGCTTCGACGCGGACGTCGATGGTATCGTATTCGACCGACCGGACGACCATGCCGTTTTCCGCAAGGATGTCCTGGTTGACGATCTGCACCGGGACGCCCCGGAACGTCTTGGTCAGCGCCGGGTCTACGTTATACATGACGTACAGCCATGCAGCAAAGGTCAGGACGATGGAGATGACCAGGTTTACCTTATTGATGGGATGTCTGTTCTTATTCTTCGCCATCGCCGGTCTCTCCTTTCTTGCTCGGGAACCACTGCGCGATGCGTTCCTTGAAGGTCAGTTCGGTCGGAACGTAAACGCCCAGGAGCATTTTTTCGATGGTCTTGAGGTCCGCGAAACGGCGGAGGTTGCCGTCCTCGGCGACGGAGATGACGCCCGTCTCCTCCGAAACGATGAGGACGAGCGCGTCCGAGACCTCCGTCAGGCCGACGCCGGCGCGGTGCCGGGTACCGAGGTTCCGGCCGAGGTTTTTCTTTTCCGTCAGCGGAAGCACGCAGGCCGCCGCGTAAATGCGGTCGCCGCGGATGATGACCGCTCCGTCATGGAGCGGTGACCCCTCGTAAAATATGTTTCCTAACAGGCGCGCTGAGATGTTCGCATCGAGTACCACGCCGGTCTCGATGATGTCGTTCAGCATCGTCCCGCGTTCAATGCATATAAGGGCTCCCGTGCGGGACGCCGAAAACTCGTCGATCGCCGTGATGAGCTCGTCGACGATGGCGATGGCGTTGTCCTTATCGATGCTCCGGAACTGGTCGCTGACGAAGTTCCGCCGGCCGATCTGCTCCAGCATGCGCCGGAGTTCCGGCTGGAACAGTACGACGAGCGCGAAGATTCCCATCGTCAGGACCGTCCGTAGGATCCAGTTCAGCAGATACAGATTGAAGAAGCTGGACAGGAGGAAGGCCGCGATGAGCCAGAAAATGCCGCGCACCAGTTGCTGAGCCCGCGTCTCGCGGATGAAGCCGATTACTTTGTACACGATAAGAGCGACGATCAGAATATCGATCGCATCGGCCACCCGGAAATTCTCCATGATGCTCAAAAAGCCTTCTAACATCGTTCCTCCCTACCTGTAATGTTTTTTTTATTTGAACCAGCGGTTCATGTCCACGCGGCCGCTGATGCCCGGGACCCTTCCGTCGCTGCTGTACTGCCAGCAGACGTAGTTCCGGCCCGACGGCACGGTGCTGCTCCACTGCGCCGCCCACAGCTTAATGCCGCTGAGTTTGGTCATGTCGAGCTGACTCGAGTACCAGCTCGTGCTGGCGTAGATCATCGGCTCGTAACCGCGTTTTTTGACCTGGTCGCAGAAGCCCTTGACCGCCTCCGTGCGCTTGGCCTTGGTGATCCGGTCCGCGCGGCCCGGCCGCTTGCTGTTGATGTACTCGGTGTCCACTGCGATCGGGAAGTCGACTTTGAAGCCGTTCTTCTCGAGCAGGTCGCACACGTAATTCGCCTCCGCGACGCCCTCGTTATAGTTGACCGCCTGCGAGAAGAAGTATACGCCGACCTTGAGGCCCGCGGCCTTCGCGTTTTTCATGTTCTTGACGAATTTATTGTCCGTGGCGAGAGATCCGGTCGTGTAGCCGCGGAAGCCCGCTCTTATTATAGCAAATTCGATGCCGGAATTCTTCACCTTTGTCCAGTCAATATTGCCCTGGAACGTGGAAACGTCGATACCATTGATGTAATTGCCCTTGGCGAGCGTGATCTTTGCATTGACCGTGAACTCCTTGTCCAGTACCGTCTGGGAACCGTACTGTGTCTGGATGATGATGCGGTAGAAATACTGACCCTTTCCCAGCTTGCTGAACAGCAGCGTGGAGTCCGCCGCCTTGAGGTTGAAGCTCTTTGCGTTCACCTTGGCGTTATCATATACGTAAGCCCAGCCGCCCGTCTTTTTGGAGACGATGCCGACCTTGACCCTTTTGATGGTCTGGTCGGACGTAATCGAGCCCTGCACGTAGAAGCTGGTTCCCTCGGTGAAGGACGTCGGATAGTTCGCTCCCGACAGCTTGACGGTGGCGACTTCCTCCGCTACGTTGAACTGCTGATTGACCAGCTTGGTTGCTTTCTCGGTGTCCTCGGTATAAACGTTGATCCTGTAGTAATAGGTTCCCTTTGGCAGGCTCGCGAAGTCGAGTTCGGACGCCGCGGTCGAGATGTCAAAGTTCACATCGTTGATCTTGCTCTTGGTATATTTGACCTTGGTCCACTTGCCGTCCTCTTTGTTGATGACGCCGATCTCCACCTTGGTGATGTCGCGGTTGGCGGTGATTTTGCCCTTCGGTTTCCACGCCGTGCCGACCTTGATCGTCCCCGGGTAATTCTGTCCGGACGCCGTGACCTTGAGCGGTCCCAGGACCTTGAATTCCTTTTGGAACGCCTTCTGGTTTCCGTATTCGGTGTTGATCACGATCCGGTAATAGTATACGCCCGCCGGGAGCTTGCTGAAGTCGACTTTTTTGTTGGCCTCTGAGATGGCGAAGGTCTTGGCGTTGATGGTCTTGCTGAACTTTTGCTCCGTCCATTCCCCGGTCGATTTATCGACAACACCGATGGAGATTTTCTTTATCGTGATGTCGCTGTTGATCCGGCCGCGGATGGTATACTTATCCCCCTTGTTCAGTTTTGTCGGATAGTACATGCGCAGGGTTTCCAGCTTGGCCTGCTTCTTTTTGACCGTGAACTCCTTCTCGAACGCCTTCTGGTGACCGTAATTCGTATAAATTACGACACGATATAAGTAGGTGCCGATCTCGAGTTTGTTGAAGTGCAAAGCGGAATCCGCCTGCGAGAGGGCGAAGGTCTTGTCGTTGATATTCTTGGAGTATTTGTAGACCCACTCGCCGGACTCCTTGTTCACGATACCGACCTCGATCTTTTTCATCTTGAGATCGGTGTTGATGCGGCCCCTGATATCGTAGTCGTCCCCTTTCATCAGGGATTTTGGATAATACATCCGGAGCGTTTCGATTTTGGCCTTGCGCTGCGCAACGGTGAACTCCTTGTTGTAGACCTGCTGCGAACCGTATTTTGTAGTTATTACAATTCTGTAGTAATACGTGCCCGGTTTCAGTTTGCTGAAATTGAGCTTGTCATTCGCCTCGGAACACGCGAACGTCTTGGCCTTGATATTCTTTGTGAACTTGGACTCCGTCCACTCGCCGGTTTTCTTGTTCACGATACCGATCTCGATCTTGCTCATCGTAACGTCGGTATTGATGCGGCCCTTAACCTCAAAACCGTCACCTTGGGTCAGAGACTTCGGATAAGCCATCCGGAGGAGCTCAACCTCGGCCTGCGGCGCCGGCTCCTCCGGCTCGGCCGGGGTCTCCGGTTCGGCAGGTTTCTCTGGCTCAGCAGGTTTCTCCGGCTCCGTCGGGGTCTCCGGCTCCGTCGGGGTCTCCGGCTCGGTCGGTGTCGGGGTCTCCGGCTCCGTCGGCGCAGGCGTCTCCGGTTCCGTCGCCTTGTCAACGACCTTAAACTTCTCGTTCAGAACCAACTGGGCGCCGTACGTCGTGTGGATGTAGATACGGTAACAATACGTACCCTTGTCCAGTTTGTTGAAATAGAGCTTGGAGTCCGCCTTGGAGATATCGAAGGTCTTGGCGTTGACCTTGGTGTTATCGTATTTATAAACCCAGCCCGAGGTGGCGTTGTCGACGATACCGATCTCGATCCGGTCGATCGTAACGTCGGATTGAATCGTCCCCTTGACATGGAAACTGCTCCCCTTGACGACCTCCGTCGGGTGGTTGACTTCCTTGAGCGTCAGCTTGGCCTGCGGCTTGGTCTGCTCCACGACCTTGAACTGTTTGTTGAGCGCAGTGGTATCGCCGGAAGCTGTGTGAACGATGATGCGGTAATAATACGTGCCAATCGGAAGCGAGCGGAACTTGAGCTCCGCGTCCGCAGTCTTGAGGTCGAAGGTCTTGGCGTTGACCTTGTTGTTGGTGTATTTGACGTCGGTCCATTTGCCGGTCGATTTGTCGACGACGCCGACATCGATGCCCTTGATGGTCTCATCCGACGTGACGGTTCCCTTGAGGTTGGTCCCGACGCCCTCAGTGACTGTCTCCGGCGCCGAAAGGTCCTTGATCGTAACCGTCGCCGCGGCATAGGATTCAAAGCCGGCCAGCAGAAAAACCAGCATCGCTGCCAGACACAGAACTAACGACTTTCTCTTGTTAATCGACTTCATACTCTTCTCCCAAACGGGTTTGCGGGGTCTCCTGATGTTTTTTTGGCATCAGCAAACAGGCTTGTTTACATAATTTTTTTTATTTTATCATTCAACGCCGCAAAATAAAAGGCTTTTGAGAAAAAAGTGTTAAAAATATTTATTATTTGTAACTAAATCCGGCCGAAGAAAACGGAGGCTTCCGCCCCTGCTCCGAGGGGGAAGCCTCCGCGTTTTTCATCCTTTGTACTTAGTTGCCGGCTGACTACAGATCTTCGTCATAGACCGGGAACTCCCCGACGACGCCATAGCCGAGGATGTCCGGGTCGTCCACGTCGTATCCGCAGCGGCAGACCAGGCGCCGCGCCTCGCCGATGTCGAAGTCATCTTCTTCGGTCTTTTCGGTCTTGTTCGCTTCGATGCCGGCTTGCTTTTGGGCTTCGGTCTGCTGTTCCGGCGGAACGTCGCCCTCGATCGTAAATACGCGTTTTTTGTACGATCCGCTGACGATGCCGACGCGGTCCGGTACGCCGTCCCGCTGGCCGGTCTCCTCATCCTTGAAGTCGAAGAAGATGATGTACCCCGCCAGCGGCATCCTGCCGCCGTCGATCCACAGGTCGCGGTCCTTGTAATAATCGGAGCCGTCCTCGACCGCCTGGAACATCGGGACCTGCTTGGAGATCTCCTCACTCGCGTGGTTTCCGACCCACGATACGAAGATCGCGTCCCATTTCACCTCGGTGTCGTAGCCCCAGGAATTGATGTATTTGTCACCGTTCTTCCCGAGCTCCCGGACGGCGATCCGGACCAGCTCCGCGTCCCCGTCGGTCTCCGCATTGCCGCCGGCAATCATTTCCGCATAAGCGGCCTTCTCGGCGGCGCGCTGCGCGAGTTTCTCCTTGATGACCCGGTACAGGGCCCGCCCGCCGAAGAATATGCCGGCGAGGAGCGCCGCGATCACGATAAAGGCGACCGTCCGCCGCTGCCGTTGCTTGCGGATCCGCGCCTCGCGTTTCCGCCGCTGAATCTTAACGTAGATCTCCTGTTCCTCCGGCGAGAGGCTGTTGAAATACGTCGCCTTGGTCGTGTCGAGCTCGCGCTCCTGGCGTCCGACGACTTCTTCCTCGTGGAGCCCGGTGCGCACCGGCTCGCCGTCCCCGGCGTCCTCTTCCGGCACATCGTCGTATTCCTCCACAAGCTCGTCGTACTCCTCCGCCAGGCCGTCCGCCGCGTCGTCAAACCGTTCGGCAGTTTCCTCGATGCCCGCGTCGATCAGCGCATCCTCCGTCGCGTCCAGAACCTCGTCCGCGATGTCGGCCAGGTCTCCGGTCACATCCTCAGGCAGCTCGTCCGACGCCGCCTCCGCCATGACGTCAGCGGCCGCAGGAACCGGCACCATCCCGGATTTTGACCGGACGCCCGGGAACGTATCGTCCTCGTCCGAGATCACTTCAGACCAATCCAGGTCCAGTTTTTCAAATGTTTTCTTTTCCTTCATCTTGCGTTCCTATGTAAAGGGTTCTTCAAAATATTGTGGTTTTATTATATCACGAACCAGCTTCTTTTCAATAACAACCCGCGATCTACATAAAGCATTAATCTGCGTAGCGGTGGACGATCCGGCCCTCCGCAACCGCTTTGAGGTGGGCGCCGTACGGGGACTTGCCGTAGAGTTTGGCGCTCGCGAGCAGCTGCTTGCGGTCGATCCATTCGTTGAGGTACGCGATCTCCTCCGGGGCGCTGATGGTGATGCTCTGCCGGGTCTGGATCATCTGGACAAAGCTCGCCGCCTGGAAGAGCGAATCGAACGTTCCGGTGTCGAGCCACGCGAAGCCGCGGCCGAGCAGCTGGACGTCGAGCAGGTCGTCCAGCAGATACATCTCGTTCAGCGTCGTGATCTCGAGCTCACCGCGCGCTGACGGCTTAACCTGGTGGGCCCGCTCGCTGACGCCGCCCGGGTAAAAGTACAGCCCCGTAACCGCGTAATTGCTCTTTGGATTGCGCGGCTTCTCCTCGATGCTCGTCGCCTTGCCGTTCTCGTCGAACGCGACCACGCCGAACCGCTCCGGGTCGTTGACATAGTAGCCAAAGACCGTGGCGCGGCCGTTCTCCTCTGCGTTCCGGACCGCCTTGCGGAGGATCCTTCCGAAGCCGTTCCCATAGAAAATATTATCTCCGAGGATCATCGCCCCCGGCTCGCCGTCGAGGAAGTCCTCCCCGATGATGAACGCCTGCGCGAGGCCGTCCGGACTCGGCTGGACTTTGTAGCTCAGGGAAATTCCGAACTGCGTCCCGTCCCCGAGCAGCTCCGCGAAGCGCGGCGTGTCCTCCGGCGTCGAAATGATGAGAATGTCCCGAATCCCCGCCAGCATCAGTGTGGAAAGCGGATAGTAGATCATCGGCTTATCAAAAACCGGAAGAAGTTGTTTGGACGTCACTTTGGTCAGCGGATACAACCTGGTGCCTGCTCCGCCCGCAAGTATGATTCCTTTCATCTGAAGCCCTCCGTCGTTCATTCACAATCGTACCTATTATATGTAGATTATAACGTATCTGTGCTTCAATATCAAGTATGTGAGAATTGACGAATGCCCAAGATAATGATATACTTGTTTAATACTTGTGCACCGGTGTGAGCCGGAACGCAGGTATCTGTAAAATAGGATCCAGCGGAAAGGAGGTCAGGTGGACTCTATTAGCGCCCGGACCGTAACAGGTTGACGAGGAATGGCAGTCATCGAAAGACTCGGCGGATTCTGCCACGGCTATCGCGCAGCGGACAGCGGCGCGCACCGGCGGGCCGTCAGGGAGGGTTAAAAAGCAGAATCAAAACTGTAACAGAGGCCCTTCTGACGCCGGTATAACGGAACAACTTATTAAGGAGTAATATAATATATGTATACTATCAATGATTTATATGATCTGGACCACACGCTGGCCGCGGACTACCTGAAGCAATTCACCTATCCGTGGGAGGCGCTCAAGGGCATCAAAGACATGATTTTGGCGCTCGGCCCGACCCTCGGTGACGATTATGAGGAAGTCTCCGAGCACGTCTGGGTGCACAAGACCGCAAAGGTCTTCCCGACCGCCTATCTCGGCGCGCCGTGCATCATCGGCCCTGAGACCGAGGTCCGCCACTGCGCGTTCATCCGCGGGTCCGCCCTCGTCGGTGCGAACTGCGTCGTCGGCAACTCGGTCGAGCTCAAGAACGTCATCCTTTTCGACCACGTCCAGACGCCGCATTACAACTACGTCGGCGACTCGATCCTCGGGTACTATTCGCACATGGGCGCGGGGTCGATCACGTCCAACGTCAAGTCCGACAAGGCCCTCGTCGTCGTGCACAACGGCTCCGAGCAGATCGAGACCGGCCTCAAGAAATTCGGCGCGATGCTCGGCGATTACGTCGAGCTCGGCTGCAACAGCGTCTGCAACCCTGGGACCGTCATCGGCCGCCACAGCAACGTCTACCCGACGTCCTGCGTCCGCGGCGTCGTCCCGGCCAACAGTATTTTCAAGGACAACGGCGTCATCGTCGAGAAGTATTAGTTTTGAAGGAGTTTGAACAACATGAGAGTAGTAATCCAAGACAACTATGACAAGATGTGCCTCTGGGCAGCGAACTACATCGCGGACAAGATCAACGCGCACAGCGAAGACCGCCCGTTCATCCTCGGGCTTCCGACGGGCTCCTCCCCGATCGGCGTCTACAAGGAACTGATCCGGATGAACAAAGCCGGCGAGGTATCGTTTGCCAACGTCGTCACGTTCAACATGGACGAGTACCTCGGCCTCCCGCACGAGCACGACCAGAGCTATTGGTACTTCATGCATGACAACTTCTTCGACCACCTCGTCGACATGAAGCCGGAGAACATCAACATCCTGAATGGCATGACCGACGACCCTGAAGGGGAATGCGCGGCTTACGAGGAGAAAATCGCTTCGTACGGCGGCATCGACCTCTTCATGGGCGGCATCGGCGTGGACGGCCACCTCGCGTTCAACGAGCCGTTCACCTCGCTCACGTCCCGCACCGGGCTCCGCGACCTGACCACCGACACCCGCATCGTCAACAGCCGGTTCTTCGGGAACGACCCGGAGGCGGTTCCGTCCCAGGCGCTCTCCGTCGGCATCGGCACCGTCATGGACTCCAAAGAAGTCCTCGTCCTCATCAGCGGCCACAACAAGGCCCGCGCCATGGCGGCCGTCGTCGAGGGCGGCGTGAGCCACAAGTGGACCTGCAGCGCGCTTCAGCTGCACAACGGCGCCATCATCGCCTGCGACGAAGCGGCCTGCGGCGAGCTGACCGTCGACACGTACAAATACTTCCTCGATATCGAACGCAAAGAAAGGCTGTAACACATGGGTAAATATTTCGGAACAGACGGCTTCCGGGGCGAGGCCAACAAGGACCTGACCTACGAGCACGCGATCAAGATCGGTCGCTTCCTCGGCTGGTACTACGGCGCACGCCTGGATAAGAAAGCCAAAATCGTCATCGGCAAGGACACCCGCCGCTCGAGCTACATGTTCGAGTACGCGCTCTGCGCCGGCCTCACCGCGTCCGGCGCCGACGCTTACATCATGCACGTCACCACCACCCCGTCGGTCTCGTACATCGCGCGCGTCGACGACTTCGACTGCGGCATTATGATCTCCGCGTCGCACAACCCTTACTACGACAACGGAATCAAGGTCGTCAACAATAACGGTGAGAAAATGGACGAAGAGACCCTCCTCCTGATCGAGGAGTACATCGACGGCAAGATCGAGGTCCCGATGGCGGAGCGCGACAAGATCGGCCGCACGGTCGACTACGTCGAAGGCCGCAACCGCTACACCGGCAACCTGATCTCGATGTCCAAGTACAGTTTCAAGGGCGTCAAGGTCGGCCTCGACGTCGCGAACGGCGCCGCGTGGTCCATCGCAAAGAGCGTCTTTGACGCGCTCGGCGCCAAGACCTTCGTCATGAACAACACGCCGGACGGCTACAACATCAACACCAACTGCGGCAGCACGCACATCGAGCACCTCCAGAAATTCGTCGTGGAGAACCGCCTCGACGTCGGCTTCGCCTACGACGGCGATGCGGACCGCTGCCTCTGCGTGGATGAAAAGGGCAACGTCGTCACCGGCGACCACATCCTGTACATCTACGGCCTGTACATGAAAGAACGCGGCACGCTGCTCAACAACAAGGTCGTCACGACCGTCATGAGCAACTTCGGCCTGTACAAGGCGCTCGACGCCGTCGGCATCGAGTACGAAAAGACCAAGGTCGGCGACAAGTACGTCTATGAGAACATGGTTGAGAACGGCCACCGCGTCGGCGGCGAGCAGTCCGGCCATATCATCTTCACGAAGTACGCCACCACCGGCGACGGCATCCTGACCTCCCTCAAGATGATGGAAGTCATGCTGGCCAAAGAGAAGCCGATGAGCGAACTGGCAGCGCCGGTCGAGTTCTACCCGCAGGTCCTGAAGAACGTCCGCGTCAAGAGCAAACCCGACGCCCAGAACGACCCCGACGTCCAGGCCGCGGTCGCCAAAGTCGGCGAAGAACTGGGCACCACCGGCCGCATCCTGGTCCGCGAGAGTGGCACCGAGCCGGTCATCCGCGTCATGGTCGTAGCTCCCTCGGAGGAGATCTGCGAGATGTATGTCTCCGGTGTCATCGACGTTATCAAGGCGAAGGG
>JAFRGD010000003.1 GCA_017433975.1 Mogibacterium sp.
CGCTTGTCTCTTGTACGTCTTTCAGGCCTCTTTGAGGCCTTTCAGACCGGTTCTACACTATGAAGTTTTCATGGTTCTGCTGTCATTAAAAAAGGGCGCACGGGCGCCGTCTCTCTGTGACAGCTTCATC
Source organism: Mogibacterium sp. (assembly GCA_017433975.1). Classification (GTDB taxonomy): domain Bacteria; phylum Bacillota; class Clostridia; order Peptostreptococcales; family Anaerovoracaceae; genus RGIG2439. The sequence goes on from JAFRGD010000003.1 coordinate 131, forward strand.
ATTATACCCTCACCCTTTTGCTCTGTCAAGCACTTTTTTTAACTTTTTTTAAAAAAAGATAATTCGCGTTATGCGTCGTATTTTGTCTCCTCTGCACGGGCCGCACGCTGGGCCGCAGCGTCATTCTTGAGAGATGCCTCCTTGGCGATTTCCTTGTTCAGTTTGGAAATCCGCGCCTGCGCCGCCTTGGTCTCGCGGATCGCTTCCTTGGCCTTCTGCATGGCGGCCTTCTCCGCGCGCTTGGCCTCGGCGAGTTTTTCCTCGTTTCCGGACAGGAACTCCGGCGCCTTGTACTCGATCCCGAGCGCCAGCTTGAAGCGGTTCATCCCGATGAGGAACAGCGAAATGCCCACCATCAGGATGACCGGAAGGCGGAACAGGATGGAATTAAAGAACATGTACGTCCCGAAGAGTGCGGTGATCACGCCGATGGCCAGCATGATGTTGTCTGTCGCGGAGTTCGCCCGGAAGTCATAACTGGACTGGGTAATCGACCGCGCGCCCTCCGTCGCCGTCCAAAGCGCAAAGAGCGACGTTACGGCAACGCCTTCGGTGACCTGACCGGACAGGAACACGACCCCGAGGATCAGGGCGATCAGACCCTCTGCATTGATCTCACTCGCGGATTCATATCCCCGGACCACGCTGACGCGGATCGCGATCAGCTCGCAAAGGCCGAGGAACAGGACCACCACGCCGACGACGAAGGCGACCGAAATGAACGGTACGTTCTCGTTTGCCATGCAGAAGGTCCCCGCGCCGAGCAGCAGCGCGCTGGCCAGCATCATTAATGTGCGCATATGAAAAATCTCCTTATATGATAAATAGTATTCTTGTAGTCAGACCGTTACCACGAGCTGCCGCCACCGCCGCCCGAGCCGCCGCCCGAGAAGCCGCCGCCGGAGAACCCGCCGCCCGAGTCGCTGCTGGAGTGCGGCGACGTCATCATCGTGTTACCGATGCTGGAGACGGAGTGGTTGATGGAGTTGATGGTCGAATACGTGTCGTGATAGGTGCCTGCGTACCAGGTCGGCGGCTCCATCGCGATGCCGTCGAATTTCTTGATCCATTTATTGGACACGCCGAGCACGTAAGTGTACGGCAGAATATTGTAGAAGTACGCCGGGTCCTGCTCGACGAGCGCCTCGAGTTTCGGCTTTTCCGCCTGCACGAGGAAGTTCCGGAAGCCGCGGATCCTGCCGAGCATCTCGTTACCGTATTCCGTGCGCTTGCTCATCAGAAATGCGAACACAACGCATAGGAAGCCACAGAGGAGTCCGATCAGGAAGATGCCGCGGACGCCCTCCCCCTCTTCGAACAGCGTCCCGAGGAAAATCGCCGCCCCCGCGCCGACCATGATCGACATGTGCAGAATGATGAAGACGAGCAGTGCGATCGCGAAGGAGCGCTTTGTCCGGAGCAGCTTGAAGCCGGCAACCAGGAACGGTGTGTAAATCGCTGTGACAGCCGCAACACCGCCGGCAACGGAGATGGAATACCCGAAGTCGGCTGACGACATGTAGGTCAGCATGAGCGCGGAGAGCAGGATCGCGACGAGCCCTGCGAGGAACGCGAGCACGCTGTATTTGCCGGTCGGATAGAAGATCATCCGGCGGCGCTCCGGCGTCCCGTACGAAGTCTTGATCTCGGTGATGACCGTGTAGAAGCTGTCCTCGAGGTCTTCTTTCTCGACGAGGCCGTTGGTCGACCGCGCAGCCAGACCGTTAAAGAACATCTCCGCATACGGGTCGTCCCCGTCATATCTGTCCTTGAGCAGTTCGATCTCGTAGCTGCGGTCTACATCCCGGATCCGGAGGTAGCCCTGGTTGGCGAGATGGATCAGGTAAGACGTGACGTCCGGCTTATCCACGCTGCCGTCGTAAATGTAACCGATCTCCAGCGGGCTCATGTCGTCCGGAGGATAGAATTCGACCGGCTCGACTGGCTTCTCATTGCTGCCCTTGCGCTTGAACACGGAGTAGACCCACGCGAGCAGCACGGCAGGAATTACGAGCAGGAAGTTCCCGATCCGCTCGAGGAGGGACGACTCCCGGACGAAGTACCCGTCCGGCAGCTCCAGCCGCATCGTAAAGCCTTCATATGGCGAAAGCGAGGTGTTGAGCCGCCCGCGGACGGTATTGTTCGCGACTTCGTATTCGACGTCGTCCGTGTAGGAGTTGCCCTCGTACCCCAAGGTGAAGCCGAGCGACGACGCGTCGAATGATTTTGGGAAGCGGACCGTAAAGGTCACGTTCTCGATCGTCGTGTCCCAATGCGTTCCGATGATATTAAAGTAAAACTCATCCCTGTCCTTGAGCGGGTCACGGCCGATGTCATATTTATACTGAATGACGTACTTCACGTCACCGCTGACGTATTCGTCGGCACTGCCGATCTTGATCTCAAGGTTGCCGTTCTCCCGGCTCTTGACGAACTCGTGATTGACCCGGACGTCGCTTACGTTGACGTGATTCTTGTTCGACGTTCCGTCCTCGCGGTACACGGTGTTCTCCAGCGGAATCGTCCGGATGATGCCGTGTTTGTACGCCGACGGGTCGAAGTACACGTTGAGGGTCTCGGTGATGTCAAAGGTGTTGTCCTCATTGACCGAGATGTTCACGTCATAAGACTTGATGTAGTAACCGACGTCGTAAGCCGCCGCAGTGACCGCTGCGCTGCAGAAGACCACCGCCGCAAGCGCGAGCGCCGCGAGCAGCGAAACCGTTCTGCGAATGAATGACCGTCTCAATGCTTTGTCCTCCTTTGTCAAACAATGCATTCTTTACTAAAACCCGCGCTCGTCCCGTCGATATTCCGGGACGGCCTGGAATTCTCTGGCGCTGTCGCCCGCAGGCTGGACGGGCTCAGCCGACTCGACCTTGCCGGTATGGATCTCCGGCACGGCGAGGTTGTCGTACTCGACTTTGTAACCGCTGTCGCCGGCCGCCGCATCCGGGGAGGAAGCGTCCTGAACCGGCGCAGTCTGCGGCACGGTGTCCTCTGGTTTATTCCGGCGGAACCACGCCTTTATTCTCTCAAAAAGTCCCATCGTCTGACCTCCCCTCGATTAAACAAGGTTGATAAAGAACGTGATCACGATACTGTTGATAAAATCCGCGAACAGGCTGCCGACGATCGGGATCAGCAGGTACGCCTTGACCGACGGCGCGTACTTGCCGCAGACCGCCTGCATGTTGGCCATCGCGTTTGGCGTCGCGCCCATGCCGAAGCCGCAGGTGCCCGCGACGATGACCGCCGCGTCGTAGTCGCGTCCCATGACGTTGAAGACGACGAAGCGGGCGTAGATGTACATCAGGATCGTCTGCGCGCAGAGCAAGACGATCAGCGGCAGCGCGAGGTCCGCGAGCTGCCACAGCTTGAGCGTGATCATGGCGATGCCGAGGAACAGGGACAGGCAAATGCCGCCGAGGTCGTTGATTTCGCCGATGTGGATCGAAAACTTGCCCGAGTACTCGCTGATGTTGCGCATGAAGGCCGCGACGATCATCGACCCGATGTAGATCGGGAACGTCAGGCCGGTCTTGGACAGGATCGACGAAACGACCGTGCCGAGGCCGACGGCGATGATGATCTGGAAGACCGCCGGTGCGTACATCTGGAACTGGCGGACGTGTTTTTCTTCTTCTTCGATGAGCGCGGAGTCGTCCACCTCGACCGCAGTTCCGATCAGCCCTTTGCGGCTGATCAGGGAGTTGGCGAGCGGGCCGCCCATCAGACTGCCGGCGATGAGGCCGAACGTGGCCGCCGCGGTGCAGACCGTGGTACCGCTCGCGAGGCCGAATTGCTCGAGAACCGGTCCGAAAGCGCCTGCCGTTCCGTGGCCGCCGACCATCGGGATTGACCCGGTGCACATGCCGACCAGCGGGTCCTGCCCGAGCGCGCGGGCGAGCACGACCGCGAGGCTGTTCTGCGCGACGATCAGGACTGCAACCGCGAGGAGCAATACGATGATCGCCTTGCCGCCGCTCTTGAGGACCTTGAGGTTGGCCTGGAAGCCGACCGACGTGAAGAAGAACACCATGCAGACCGTCCGCAGCGTCTCGTCAAAGGTGATCTCCGCGGCGCCCGACACATAGAGGACGCACGTGATGATCGCGAAGATCAGGCCGCCGATGACAGGGGCCGGAATGCAGAACCTCTCAAAAAAGTTGACTTTCCTGCGAATCCAGCTGCCGAGATACAGGGCGACCACGGCGAGCGCGATGGTCTGATACATATCAAAAGAAAGTGATTTCATCCGGTCACCTCCTGCTTTGATCTTTTTTCAACAAATTATTATACCATTTTCGCGGGCGGGTGCATAGAGCCAAATCAAACGAGCAGGCCCGCCCTGCGGCAGACCTGCTCGGTCAGTCAATCATGGTCAGGCCGCGGAACGGCCCATGCACCGCCTATGCGGCGGCTTTCGCGGAGCGGCTGCGCATCACGAAGAGCGTGCCGACGGTCAGCGCGATACCGATGAGGAGGCTGATGACCGCGTTCTGGATGAAGCCCGCTGCGATATATGTCGCGAAGCTGATCGCCGCCACCGTCATCGCGTACGGCAGCTGCGACGATACGTGATTGATGTGTTCGATCTGCGCACCGGCGGAAGCCATGATCGTGGTGTCGGAGATCGGCGAGCAGTGGTCGCCGCAGACCGCGCCGGCCAGGCAGGCCGAGATACCGATGTACATCAGCGTGCTGTCCGCCGGGAAGACCGCGCAAACGATCGGAATCAGGACGCCGAACGTACCCCACGAAGTACCCGACGCAAACGCCAGGAACACCGCGACGAGGAAGATGACAGCCGGGAGCATGCGGTACAGACCGTCCGAAGCGTTCTCCATCACGCCGTGGACGAAGTCCGCCGCGCCGAGCAGGCCGGTCATGTTCTTAAGAGAAACCGCGAGGGTCAGGATGATCATCGCCGGGGTCATCGCGCCGAAGCCCTTCGGCAGGCAGCCCATCGCTTCCTTGAAAGTCATGTTTCTGCGTACGACCAGGTAAATCAGCGTGAACGCCAGCGCGACGATCGCGCCCCAAGGCAGTCCGACGAACGCATCCGTGTTGCCGAACGCGCCGATGAAGTTTCCGCCGTTTCCGGTGTCACCCCACCAGTCCGTTCCAAAGAATCCGCCGACGTAGAGCATGCCGACCGTGCACGTGATGATCAGGACGACGATCGGAATGACGAGGTCGATCAGCTTGCCCCTTGGATTCGGCGCTTCCTGGTCCGCAGAAGCCGCCTGGACGCCGAGGTCGCCCGACTGGAGCGCTTTGTCTTCATATCCCTTCATCGGACCGTAATCGAATTTCATCAGGACGATTGCGACGATGAAGACGAGCGTGAGCAGCGAATAGAAGTTGTAAGGGATGGCGCGGATGAAGAGCTCGATGCCGGAGATGCCGGTTCCGAGGTCCTCCGCCGTCGACGATACCGCCGCCGCCCAGGACGAAACCGGAGCGATCATGCAGATCGGCGCGGCCGTCGCGTCAATCAGATAAGAAAGCTTCGCGCGGCTGATCCGGTGCGTGTCCGTCACAGGCATCATGACCGAGCCGACGGTCAGGCAGTTGAAATAGTCGTCGATGAAGATCAGAATGCCGAGCACGAACGTCGCGAGCTGCGCGCCGACGCGGGTCTTGATATGGGTTTCCGCCCAGCGTCCGAACGCCGCCGAGCCGCCCGACTGGTTGACGAGCGCGACGATGATGCCGAGGATGACGAGGAAGATCCAGAGTCCCGCATTCTCCGCGACCGCGGCGACCATGCCGTGGTCTCCGCTGACGATATTGTCCATCATACCCTTCAGCGAGCCGTTCGCCGCAAGGATCGCGCCGACGACGACGCCGATGAAGAGCGACGAGAACGCCTCCTTGGTGATCAGTGCGAGCACGATCGCCAGCACCGGCGGGAGCAGCGACCACGCGGTACCGTACAGCGCCGGTCCGCCGGCTTCTTCCTCGGCGAGGACGATCAGCGGAAGGGCCATGACCATGAGCCCGGCCAGACCCAGCACGTAAGCCAGTCTTTTGCCATTAAATCGATTCATTGTTTTTCCTCCTGATGTTCTTTCGTAATAAATGCGATAACGAAAACGACCATGAACAACGTCTGAAACGTATCCATGGTCAATCAAAAGGAAATATTCACCAACCATTGATAGCGCTCCACATGCAATGACAATGTGACAGTCCGTCATATGTTCTATGACGTCCCAGGACCCGTCCGGGGGTACGGTGCCCTTCGGCAGATCACCCTTTTGCTCTCCGCGGCCCTCCCCAGGGCCATGGCTCGGAGCTACTCTTGTGATCCGCAACCTCTATCGTGTCAGGTATTATTCAATTGGTCATGCCTTATTAAACTCCTTTTTGCGGGAGTTGTCAAGGATTGTTATGAAAACGCGAACGGCCCGGCACTTGTGACGCTATTTGTTCACGATTTCGATCACATGCGAGCCGCGGCGCTTGAAGCGGCCGACGACGGCGTTCTCGCAGCCCTTCTCCCCGAGCTGGTACTGCAGGCGTTCGAGTTCCGGCTCCTTGCAGGCAATCAGCAGCCCGCCGGACGTCTGCGGGTCGTAAAGCAGGTCCTTGACCTCGAGCGGCAGCTTGACGGAGTAGTCCATCACGTCATTCGCCAGGAAGTCCATGTTGTTGTGCGCACCCGCCGGCAGGATCCCCATCGCAGCGAATTCCAGCGCCCGCCCGAGGACCGGAACGCGCTCCGCAAAGACCTCGAGGGTCACGCCGCCCGCCCGCGCCATCTCCGCTCCGTGGCCGAGCAGGCCAAAGCCGGTGATGTCCGTGCAGCCGTCCACCTTGACGCCCTTCATCGCCTCGTACGCGTAGCGGTTCAGCCGCGCCATCGTGGCCGTCATCTCGGCGTCTTCCTCCGGTGTCAGGAGATCGACCTTGGCCGCCGACGTCAGGACACCGGTCCCGATCTTCTTAGTAATGACAAGGAGGTCGCCCTCGACAGCACTATTACTCAAAATCGCGTCCGGATGCGCAAAGCCCGTGACGCTCAGGCCGTATTTCGGCTCGTCGTCGTTGATGCTGTGGCCGCCGACGATCATCGCGCCCGCCTCGTTTACCTTGTCGTTGCCGCCCTCGAGAATGGCCTCGACCGCCCGGATCGGCAGACAGTTCGGGAACGTGAGCAGGTTGAGCGCGAGCCGCGGCTCCCCGCCCATCGCGTAGACATCACTAAGAGAGTTCGCGGCAGCGATCTGCCCGAACATGTAAGGATCGTCCACGATCGGCGGGAAAAAGTCGATCGTGTTGATGATCGCAACGTCGTCGCTCACTTTGTAGACGCACGCGTCGTCGCTGGAGTCAAACCCGACCAGGACCCGCGGGTCCCGGATCTTCGGCAGTTTGGAGAGGATATCGTTCAGGACGCCCGGTCCCACCTTGGCCCCTCATCCGCCCGCCTTGGTCATCTCCGTGAGCTTGATGTCCTTATTCAGCATCATCGAAATGTCACAGGAGTCTTTCATAATACCGTATTATACATAAAATAGTAATAATTGTAAAACAACTGCGGTTGTTGACTCTTCTATAATGCCCGCCGGACCATGTCCGGATCGTCAATGGCAAGGTCCAGCAATCTGCTCAGGAACCCTGTATAGCCTTTTCCTGTTGCTTTTGCCTTCTGTAGAGTCGCCGGTTTCACGCGGAGAGAGATGACCGCTCTTTTGGAATTCGAACGAAGCAGACGCGCCTGAGCGGCCAGTTCCGCAAGCTGTTCCTCTGTAAGTTTTGGAGTGTCTTCATCATAAACTGTTTTCTGCCCGGCAGCGTGCTCTATTCTCTCTATCTGTTCCGGTGTCGGTTGCTGTCCGGCCCGGATCGTCTTTTTAATCATTGCCATAATATGCCTTCCGTTCTTCTGCGTTTGCAAGCCTTGCTGAAATGATACGATGCGTATCTCCACGCATCGTATAGACAACAAAAAGTACTTTGCGTACCATCCCTATGGTTATATAACGGTTCTCATCAAGACTATGCGTTGAATCAAAGATTTCGATTCGAAATGGATCTCCAAAAACAAGCGCCGCTTCGTCGAAGCCGATGCCATGAATTGTTTGGTTTCGAAGGTTTTTCTGTTCGTCCCACTCAACATTTGTAGTCTCTTTTAGAATACTTAAAGTATATGAAAAAGTATTACTTTTGTCAATCGCCACATCCTCTTCTCCCTTCGCTTGATGTCCTAGAGTGTATGTCACTCAATGCTCTGAATCAACAGATTTGCAAATAAAGGGATATGGATGTTGAAAAAAGATGCTGAGTTAACGATAATCTTTTCTTCGACAAAAGACGGCCGGATGGCCGCCTTCAACACTTTTATGTTTTTTCGACTCTTACGCCAGCGCGTGGATCGCAGCGAGCGCGGTGTCGACATCCTCTTCGGTCGTGAACGGGCCGATGGAGAAGCGGACCGTGCCCTCCGGGAACGTTCCGAGCGATTTGTGTGCAAGCGGTGCGCAGTGCAGGCCGACGCGCGTCATGATCCCGTATTCCTGCTCGAGCTGGAACGCGATCATACCGTTGTCACCGTTTTGGAAGTCGAGCGAGATGACGCCGACGCGACCTTCCGTCGTTGGCAGACCGGCCAGACGGACGCCATCAAGATTCCTTACCCCTTCGAGAAACCGCGCCGTGATCTGTTTTTCGTGCGCGCGGACCTCGTCCGCGTGCTCGTTCAGCCATTTGAGCGAAGCGTTCAGGCCGAAGATTCCCGGCAGGTTGAGCGTCCCGCTCTCAAAGCGGTCCGGCAGCTCCGGCGGCATCTCCGCCATGTCCGAATGGCTGCCCGTCCCGCCTGCAACGAGCGGAATCATCTCCCCCGCAATCGCCGGGTCGACCATCATCACGCCGAGGCCCTGCGGCCCGAGCAGAGATTTGTGTGCAGGCATGGCCAGCACGGAGATTCCATAGTCCTGCATGTCGATCGGTACGACGCCGGCGCTCTGCGCGGCGTCAACGATGAAGATCACACCCTTTTCGCGGCACCGCTGTCCGATCTCGCGGATCGGCATCAGCGTTCCGCTGACATTGGATGCGTGCAGCATCACGACCGCGCGGACGCTTTCGTCGATCATCGCGAGCGCCTCATCGAGAATCAGCTCCCCGTCGCAGTTGCAAGGCATGTAGTCGACCGTGACCGTACCTGCCTCCGCAAGCTGATGCAGCGGGCGGTACACCGCGTTGTGCTCCGTACCCGACGTCACAAAGCGGTCGCCCGGGCGGGCGAGCCCCTTGATCGCGAAGTTGAGCGCGTAGGTGTTGCCCGGGGTAAAGATCGAGCACCGCGGGCCGTAGCCGTGGAACATCTTTGACAGCATGTCCCGTGTCTCGAGGACGACCTCCGCAGCGGAATACGCCTTCTCGTAGCCCCCGCGGTTGATGTTGCTGCCCACGTTACAGATATAGTAATATACTGCGTCCGCGACGACATCCGGCTTTGGATAGGTCGTCGCGCCGTTATCTAGATAAATCATAAGTCCTCCCCTCCACGAACGCCTTGAATGCCTGCGCAACCGGGGAAAGTGAGATTCCCTTGAGCGTGATCATATAGAAGTCCCGCCGGACGTCGAAGTCCTTGATGCGGACCATTTTGACTTTGTTGTTTCCGAGCTTGGAGACCGTGTATTCCGAGAGAATCGATACGCCGAGCCCCTGCTCCACCGAGCGGATGATCGGGTCGAGGTCGTTGAAATTGGCCGCCACGTCGAACGCGCTCTTGTCAAAACCGTGCTTTGCCGCGGCCTCTTCGAACGATTTGCGCGTCGCGGAGCCGCTCTCGCGCCAGATAAACGGATAGTTGACCGCCTCCGCCAGCGAGATCTCGTCGGCAATCTGATAGTTCGCCGGTACGACCAGGACGACGCTGTCGGAGAAGATTTTGAAATACTCCAAATTGGTGCCGGACAGTTTGTCCCCGACGAAGCCGATCTCCCCGCGGCGATCGATCACATCCCCGATGACGGACTGCGTGTCGGAAACGTCTACGTAAAACTGTACCTTACTGTACATGTTCCGGAATTCCGCGAGCAGTTCCGGCACGAACGTAATCGCCGGAATCGACGACGACTGGATCTCGAGGATCCCTTCGATCGCGCCGCTCTCCGCGTTGATCTCATCGATCGCCTTGGCGCGGGTGTTGACCATCTCGACGGCGTATTTGTAGAACTGGCGGCCCTGCGGTGTCAGCTCCACATACCTGCCGCGGCGGTCGAGCAGCTTGGTCCCGAGTTCCTTCTCGAGCACGCTGATGTGCGTACTGATCGTCGGCTGCGTGAAAAACGTCGCGTCCGCCGCCTTGCTGAAGCTCTTATACCTTACAACATTGACAAATGCTTCGATTTGTTTGAAATCCATGGTTTCTCCCGATGTCAAATCTCCATCAACTATAGATTTATTCTATACTTTGCCGGTAAAAGTGTCAACAACGCAAAACGCCGGCACCGCGGATACCGCGTAATACCAGCGTTTGATGTTTTTTATACCTTTGATTTTAACTATTGAAAAAACCTATAGTTACTCCACGCCGATCAGCCGAACGTTCAATACGCCCGCCTGCTCCTTCATTTCCGTCAGCATGCCCTCGAGTCCGCCGTCCCCGCCCTCGAGGTCGATCGCGATCACCACGTTGGCCTGGTCGTTCATCGGGGGGTTCTGGTTGATGGTCCAGATGCTATAGGAGAACTTGGCGATGATGTTGATGATCCGGGCGAGCACCCCCGGCTCGTGGTCGAGCGTCATCGAAATGACCGCCCGCTTGCCCCGGGATTCGCTCCCCATCTCCATCACGAAGTCCTTGTATTTATAATACGAATTCCTGGAAATGCCGACCTGGTTGACCGCATCGCTCACACTCTTGGCCTTGCCGTCTTCGAGAAGCTTCTTGGCCTCGACGACTTTTTCATAGTAAGTGGGCAGGATCGACTTGTCGACGACGAGGTATTTGCCCTTCATCGCACGTTCCTCCGGTTATGCCCTGCTGACGACGAAGTCCTTCATCTCGTCCACGTCGATCACGCTCTTATGCTTGACCTCTTTGGTGAAGATGTCCGCGAGTGACGCCGGGACCGGAACGCCGGTGACCGCCGCGAGTTGGTCCATCTGCTCCTTGTCCCCCGCCGGAACGTCCGCGCCGAGCGCCTCGAGCACCGCCTGTGTGAACTTGTATGGGGAAGCGGTCGAGAGCACGACGCACGCACCCTCCGCCTCCGGAGCGCCGGCTGCCTTGAGGTCCTCGAACGCGCCCCAGGCGATGGAAGTGTGCGTATCCATCAGGTAGCCGTACTTGTGGAACGCATCCCCGATGGCCGCCGCGCCGCGCGCATCGTCGCAGGAATACCACGCGAAGTCCGCCTGGATCCGCGCGAGCTCGTCCGCGGTGATCGTGTATTCGCCCGCCGTGGAGAGCGCTTTCATGTATTTTTTGGTGTGCTCCGAGCCGCAGACGAAGTAAAGCAGCCGCTCGAGGTTGCTGGACACGAGGATGTCCATCGACGGCGACGTCGTCTTGTAAAACTCACGGCGCTTGTCATAGTGCCCCGTCGAGAGGAACTCCGTCAGGACGTCGTTGCGGTTGGACGCGCAGATGAGCTTGCCGACCGGCAGACCCATGACTTTGGCGAAGTAGCCCGCCATGATGTCGCCGAAGTTCCCGGTCGGGACGACGTAGTTGACGCGGTCGCCCTCCGCGATCTCGCCCGCCTCGACGAGGGATTTATACGCGGCAAAATAGTACACGACCTGCGGCACGAGTCGGCCGATGTTGATCGAGTTCGCGCTGGAAAGCGACACGCCCTCCCGCGGATGCGGGATCTCGCGGAACAGCCGTTTAACACCGGTCTGGGCGTCGTCGAAGTTGCCGCGGACCGCGCAAACACCAGTATTCGGCGCCGGCTGGGTCACCATCTGGAGGCGCTGGGTATCCGACACGCCGCCGTGCGGGAAGAACACGATGATCTTGGTCCCCGGGACGTTGGAAAAGCCGCAGAGCGCCGCGCTCCCGGTGTCCCCGCTCGTCGCGGTGAGAATCAGGATCTCGTCCTCAAAGCCGATCTGCCGCGACGCGAAGGTCATCAGGTTCGGCAGCGCGGACAGCGCGACGTCTTTGAACGCGCACGTCGGCCCGTGATAAAGTTCGAGCACGAAGCCGTCCCCGACCTTGCTCACCGGTGTGATCTCCGGCGCGGAGAACTTGTTCTCGTAGCTCCGCTCGACGATCCGGTCGATGTTATCCGCCCCGAAGTCCGGGAAGAACTTGTCGAAAACCACCTTGGCCATTCCGCGGTAATCCCGGCGGATGACGTCGCAGTAATCTAGCGCAAGCGCGGACAGATCGTCCGGCACATACAGGCCGCCGTCCGGCGCAAGGCCGTTCACAATCGCTTCCGCAGAAGAAATCTTTGTCTGGTCGTCTCTTGTACTAAAATAAGAAAGCATAATTTTCACCCTTTTCTATTGCAATTGTAATGTATGTATGATACATTATCTTTCATACGAATACAAGTGTTTTTCTGCAAGGTACACTTTTTATTCGGAACGATATATTGGGATTAGGAGTTTTATTGAATGAAGATTGCAATTCTGGGGTTTGGAACGGTAGGCAGCGGCGCGTATGAGGCCGCAAAGTCAGCGCCAGGCATCGAGGTCAAGCGGATCGTCGACCTGCGTGACTTCCCTGACTACAGGGATATTCTTACAAAAGACATCAACGACGTCCTGGACGACGACGAGATCGAGCTCGTTGCGGAGTGCATGGGCGGCGTGCATCCGGCGTACGAATTCGTGACCGGCGCGATGCGGCGCGGCAAGCACGTCGTCACGCCGAACAAGAACCTGGTCAGCGCCTGCTACGACGAGCTGATGGCCTGCGCGGCGGAGAACGGTGTTGAATTCCGCTTTACACCGGCGGCCGGCGGCGGCATCCCGTGGCTCTACAACCTCATGCGGTCGCGGCGCTGCGACGAGATCCTCGAGGTCCACGGCATCGTCAACGGAACCTGCAACTACATTCTCGACAATATGCACACCAACGGCGCGGACTTCGCCGCGGTGCTTGCGGAGGCGCAGGCGCTCGGTTACGCGGAGCGCGACCCGAGCGCGGACATCGACGGGCACGACACGCTGCGCAAGTGCGTCATCTCCTCCAACATCGCGTTTGACGCGCGGCTCCGGGAGGAGGACATCCCGACCTTCGGCATCCGCAGCATCACCGCGGAGGACGTCGCGTGGTGCAACGCCAACGGCTACACCTGCAAGCTCCTCATGAACGCGGGGCTCGCCGGCGACGCGCTCTACGCTTACGTGGAGCCGGAGCTCTTCACCGCCGACGCGCTCGAGTCCGGCGTCAAGGCGAACTTCAACCTGATCACGCTGACGGGCGTCAACGTCGGACCGCTGAGTTTTTATGGTCAGGGCGCCGGCATGATGCCGACGGGCACGTCCCTCGTCCAGGATATGATTGACATCGCGGCCGGCATCGGTTTCGCACCGGCGGACGGCGGCACGGCCCACACCCTCGATAACACCAAAGTCGCGCATCGATACTACTTCCGCGGATCCGACCTCTCCGGCCTCCCGGCATCCGTCATCGCGGAGCAGTTCGCGCGCGGCAGCGATACGGTCGTCCTCACCGCCCCAATCAGTGTGACTGCGGCGCATCAGTTCGCCGCGGACTGCGCGGCCAGGGGCATCGACTTCTTCATGGCCGGCATCAACGAATGATTACAGTAAATAAGGAGACTTCATATATATGTTAAAAGTAGCAAAATTCGGCGGTTCTTCGCTCGCGAGCGCCGCACAGTTCGCCAAGGTCAAAGCCATCATCGAATCCGACCCGGCGCGGCGGGTGGTCATCGTATCGGCGCCGGGCAAGCGCGACAAGTCCGACAGCAAGGTCACCGACCTCCTCTACCTCTGCAACGCACACCTCAAATACGACGTTCCGTGCGACCGGATCTTTGAGATGATCGTGGAGCGCTTCACGAGCATCAAGGCGGACCTTGGGCTCACGCTCGACCTCGACGCGGAGTTCGACGACCTCCGCTCCAAGCTGGTCAAGGGCATGTCCGTCGACTACCTCGTGTCCCGCGGCGAATACCTCAACGCAAAACTGATGGCGGAGTATCTCGGTTACACGTTCGTCGACTCCAAAGACTGGGTCATGTTCAGGTACGACGGCAAGGTCGACTTCGAAAAGACCGACGAGAAGCTTCGGGATATCTACAGTATTTACAACAAAGTCGTCCTGCCGGGCTTTTACGGTACACTGCCGGACGGGAACATCAAGGTCTTCCCCCGCGGCGGCTCGGACATCACCGGCGCACTCGCCGCAGCCGCGCTCGACGCGGACGTCTACGAGAACTGGACCGACGTCACGGGCATCCTGATGGTCGACCCAAAGATCGTCAAGAACCCGAAATCGATCGCGCGCGTCACCTATGCGGAGCTCCGCGAGCTCTCCTACATGGGCGCCGCGGTGCTGCACGAGGACACGGTCTTCCCGGTCCGGCGCAAGGACATCCCGCTCAACATCCGCAACACCAACGACCCGGCGGCGGACGGCACGATCATCCGCGCGGCGTTTCCTAAGGAAAGCGAAGAGGAGACCACCCGGTTCATCACCGGTATCACCGGTAAGAAAAACTTCTCGATCATCAACATTTACAAGGGGAATCTCGCGCAGAACATGGACGTCCTCCGCAAAGTCGTCGGGCTCTGCGGCAAGTTCGAAATCGGCATCGCGCACGTCACGAGCGGCATCGACAGTTTCTCTCTGGTGGTGTCCACGGAAGACCTCGACAAGCGCCGGTACGACTTCCTGCGGACCATCCAGACCGAATGCAAGGTCGACGAGATCACCGTCACAGACGACATCAGCATGATCGCCGTCGTCGGCCGCCAGATGGCGTACCGCACCGGCATTTCGGGCAAGATTTTCAGCACGCTCGGCGACAATCAGATCAATATCCGCACCATCGTCCAGAGCGCAGACGAAATCAACATCACCATCGGCGTCTTTACAAAGGACTTCGAGAAGGCGATTCGCGTATTGTATGAAAGCTTTGCTAAGTAATATAAGGAGGGTAT
Source organism: Mogibacterium sp. (assembly GCA_017433975.1). GTDB lineage: Bacteria > Bacillota > Clostridia > Peptostreptococcales > Anaerovoracaceae > RGIG2439. Next base: position 15,248 of record JAFRGD010000003.1, read on the forward strand.
CATGAAAGAGTACAAAGTAGGAATCATCGGCGCAACGGGCGCGGTCGGACAGGAAATGTTAAAGGTGCTCGGCGAGCGGAACTTCCCGATTTCCGAGCTGAGACTGCTCGCGAGCAGCCGGAGCGCCGGCAAGGTCGTCGAGAGCCCGGTTTATGGTAAACTGACGATCGGCGAGACGACCAACGACGCGTTCAGCGGCCTCGATATCGTCCTCGGCGCCGCGGAGAACAACATCTCCGAGCAGTTCGTCGACGCGATCAAGGCGTCCGGAGCGGTCTACATCGACAACTCCAGCGCGTTCCGCCTGCGCGACGATGTACCGCTGGTCGTTCCGGAAGTCAACGGGGAGGACGCGTTCAAACACAACGGCGTGATCTCCAACCCGAACTGCTCGACGATTATCACCGTCGTCGCGATCAACGCGATCAACAAACTGTCCCCGATCCAGGCGCTCTACGCCTCCACCTATCAGGCGGTCAGCGGCGCCGGCGCCAAGGGCCCGGTCGAGATGTACGAACAGTCCAAAGCCTTCCTGAACGGTGAACCGATTCCGCCGGCCAACATCTTCCAGTACCAGATCGCGTTCAACCTGATCCCGCAGATCGGCGGCTTCCAGGAGAACCTGTACACGTCCGAGGAGATGAAGCTTCAGAACGAAGGCCGCAAGATCATGCACCTGCCGGACCTCAAGGTCTCCTGCACCTGCGTCCGCGTACCGGTGGAGCGCTCGCACTCGATTTCAGCAAACGTCATCACCAAGGACCGCCTCGACCTCGACGTCGTCCGCACGGCGATTGCCGCCTCCAAGGGCTGCCAGCTCGTCGACGATCCAGCCAGCAAGAGGTATCCGATGCCGCTCGAGACCAGCAACCAGGACGACGTCTTCGTCGGCCGCATCCGCCGCGACCTCATCCACGAGAACGGCATCAACCTCTGGTGCTGCGGTGACCAGGTCCGCAAGGGCGCTGCGACCAACGCCGTCCAGATTGCAGAGCTGCTGATCGGGCGGTAAAGGGAAACCGAGGTGAACCCGGGGACGGTTCCGGTTTTCATCATTTACAAATAACAAAAGACGGATTCATGGTATTATCTTCGCTCAGCCGCATCGAATCGATGCGGCTGTCGTGCTGAAAGCCGATCGCTTCAGATAATACCATGGCTCCGTCTTATTCTATATTCTATTTGAGGTGAAAACCGGAACCGTCCCCGATTTCACCGAATCCGTCTCAACGGACGCGCCGGTCCCGGCGAATCAGTAGTTCTCGCAGTTGATCTCGAAGAAAGACTGCGGGTGCAGGCAGGTCGGGCACACCTCCGGCGCTTTCTCGCCGACGACGATGTGGCCGCAGTTCCGGCACTCCCAGACCTTGACGGTGCTCTTAGCGAAGACCGCCGCCGTCTCAACGTTCTTCAGCAGTGCACGGTACCGCTCCTCGTGGTGCTTCTCGATGGCCGCGACGAGGCGGAAGCGCTGCGCGAGCTCCGGGAAACCTTCCTTCTCCGCGGTCTGCGCAAAACCCTCGTACATGTCGGTCCACTCATAGTTCTCACCCTCCGCCGCGGCGAGCAGGTTCTCCGCCGTGTCGCCGAGGCCGTTCAGCTCCTTGAACCACATCTTGGCGTGTTCCTTTTCGTTCTCCGCAGTCTTGAGGAAGAGCGCCGATATCTGCTCATAGCCTTCCTTCTTCGCGACGGACGCGTAATAAGTGTACTTGTTCCGCGCCTGGGACTCGCCCGCAAAGGCCGCCTCAAGATTCTTTTCCGTCTGCGTCCCCGCGTACTTATTCTTTGGCGCAACCTCAGGCTCCGCCTCCTTCACAAAGACCGACGCCGGCTGCTTGCAGACCGGGCACGCCTCCGGCGGCACATCGCCTTCGTGAACATAACCGCAAATTCCGCATACCCATTTACTCATCGTTGGTTCCGCTCCTTTCTCCATCAACCTTTCATTTCGATCGTTCTCCGGCAGTATTTCGAGCAGCGCCCGGGCCGCCTCCACCGGAAAGTCCTCTGTCGGCGGGGCTTCCAGCCACTGCCGTAACATATCATGTGCGTTTCCGCTCTGCGGGAGCATGTACCCCGCCTCCCGGATCAGGTCCTCGTTGACGAGCCGCACTGACTTCGCGACGGCCGTCATGAGGCGGTACAGGTCCGGATCGTCTGTCGCAGCCGCAATGCCCAGAGCGATCTGCTCCTGGGCCGCTTTGTTATCGGCCATCCGGTTCGCCAGCGCGACGACTTCTTCCTCTTTGACCTGCTGCGGCGGGTACTCCGTCGGCACCATGGAAATCGCCCCGCTCGGGCATGCCGCGGCGCAATCTCCGCAGCCGATGCACCGCTCGACATCAATAATGCTGTTTTCCGTGTCGGTCGCTCCGACCGGGCAGACATACAGGCAGATGCAGTCCTTGGTGCACAGCCGCAGGTTTCTGACAGCTACTTTACTCATGCCTCGGCCCTCCCTTCGATCTTTTCAAACTTCCAGGCAGGGACCTTGCAGACCGGGCAGGCGGCTGGCGCCTCGTCCCCGATGTAAACGAAGCCGCAGACGGTGCAGATCCAGATTCCGGTACCGGCGAGGAAGCCGGCGCCTTCTCTGGCGACGCGGTCCACGAGCGACTGCAGGAGCCTGGTGACCTTTTCCCCCCAGACGCAGATGCGCTGCGTGCCGCGGTCCCCGTAATGGACAGCCGCGCTGCGAAGCGCAGGGTACCCCTCCTCCAGGTCCGAGCCGATCAGGGCGGCAAGGTCAGCCAGCTCCGCCGAAGTCGCCGGTGGCGCAACCGCCGCAAAATAGTCCGCGAGCTCCCGGAACAAGGCGCTTTCTTCCGGTTTGTATTGCTTTTCGCAGCCCCTGGCCAGATTGGAGCAGAGCGCCGCAAAAGCGCTCGCCGGCAGCCGCTTCAGATCCTCGTCAACGGCAGCATGAACGTACGCATCGGTGCGCGCCGCGCCAGGCTCCGCAGCCGGCGCCGCCTCCGCCTGGAACACGGACTTCGGCGCCCCGCACCACGGGCAGACCCAGTCCTCCGGAAGCGCAGCAAACGGCTCGCCTTCTTTCTCTTCATCATAAACGTATCCGCAAACGGAACAGATGTATTTCATAGACATCCCCCCTTTCTACTAACTATAGTATTGACTTTGGTGACAGTTAGTCAATCGTAACAAAACAGAACGGTTGTTATGTTTTTGCTCGGCCTTTGGCGGACAAAAAAAGACCACAGGAATCCCTGCGGTCCGTTCTGCGTCTGTCGCTTCGCGGTTGATTCTTAACGCGATTTCGCGGCCTCGTATTGCGCCTGTTTGAGCGCGATGGACAGCTGGTCCGGGCAGCTTGTCGGTTTGTAACCGCAGCGGATGCCTTGGATCCGCGAAATCGCTTCGTCGACGTCCATCCCCTGGATCAGCCGGGCGACGCCCTGGGTGTTGCCGGCGCAGCCGCCGTAGAACACGACGTCCTTCACTTTGTTATCCTCGATCTCAACCGTGATCAGTTGAGAGCAAACGCCCTGCGGGCGGAATACGACTTTGGTACTCATCTTGTCCTCCTTGTATGAACCAATGAACGGCATGCCTGTTCTCCTTCTTCCGGTTACAGACCGATCTCGTCGGCGATTTCGACCATCGCCTGGAGCGCGATCTCGGCGAAGTCATCGAACGGGATACCGACCTCTTCGATCGCCATCATGTACTGGCGGTTCGCGCCGGCGGCGAAGCGCGTTTCCTTGAAGCGCTTCCGGATCGACTTCGGCTTGACGCTGGCGACTTTCTTGTCCGGGTAGATCTGGGCGACCGCCTTGACGAAGCCACTCATCGGGTCCGCGGCGAGCAGCGCGAGCTCGAGCGTGGTCTTGGCGACCTTGCCGCAGATCGGATTGTGCGCCTTGATCGCCTCCTCCATCTCCGGGATCTCGAAGCCGTTGTCCCGCAGGATCTGGCAGGACACCGGGCCGTGCGACGCGAAGTCGACGCGCCAGTTGGCGGTCTCCTCATCGAGGTCGTGCAGCAGGCCGCAGCAGGCCCAGAACTCCTCGCGCTCCGGATCGAGCCGGCGGGCGAGCGCCCGCATGATCGCCTCGACCGCATACGAATGCGTGATGTAATTCTCTCCTTTGACGTATTTGTGCAGCAGTTCATTCGCCTGCTCTCTGGTCATGGTGTCGCTCATTTATGTTACTCCTTTAATTGCCGTTATGTTGATTTGATGAAAAAGATGAAAACCGGAACCGTCCCCTGGTTCACCGATTAGTCCAGGTCGAGGGAAAGCACGATGTCGACGACGGTCGCGAAGTCCGCAGCGACCTTGCCGGCGACCTTCTCGACGTGGTCGCTGTCGATCGGCTCGTCCAGGACGCCCGCCGCCGCGTTGCTCAGGCAGGAAATCGCGACGACTTCCATCCCGGCGTGTCCGGCGGTGATCGCCTCCGGTACGGTGGACATCCCGACCGCGTCCGCGCCGATGGTCCGCAGGAACCGGATCTCGGCCGGCGTCTCAAAGCTCGGGCCGAGCATCATCGCGTAGACGCCTTCGGTCAGCCGGATGCCGGCGTCCCAGGCCTTCTCGCGGATCTGCCTGCGCAGTTTGGCCGGATACAGGTACGTCATGTCCGGAAAACGCGGGCCGAGCGCCTCGATGTTGGCGCCGATCAGCGGGTTGTTGCCGGACAGGTTGATGTGGTCGCGGATGAGCATCAGGTCTCCCGGAATGGAGAACGGGTCGATCGCGCCGGCCGCGTTGGTGATGAGGATCCGTTTGATCCCGAGCCGCGCCATCACGCGCACCGGGAAGACCGTAGCGTACATCGAATACCCTTCGTAGCAGTGCAGCCGTCCGGCCATGAGGAGGACGTTTCTGCCCATGCGCTGGCCGTAGCAGAGCATCCCCTTGTGCCCCGGCGCCGTCGACACGAGAAAGCCCGGAATTTCACTGTACGGGACCGTGATCCGGTTCTCCAGTTTGTCCGCGTAGGTCCCGAGGCCCGTGCCCAGGATGACCGCAACCTCCGGCGCCTCAAAGCCGCGCCCCTTGAGGTATTCCGCCGCCTCATCGATCAGCCGCAGCTCCCCTTCCGGATCGCGCAGGTCGTGCAGTATTTTCCTCTCCTCCATAATTTACCTCCATGAAAAGATGGTTTCGTCTTGTACTTGGATGGCGCTGTGCATGGCCGGGCGGCCCAGTGCTTGGGAAAGGGGCCTGCCGGTAGCCGGTGCTTAGCGATAAACGAGTCGGCGGCGAAGTTTGACATGAACGTTTACGTTCAATGTCAGGCAAGACGCCGGCGAAGTTTGAGCTTAGCACCGCTGCGTCACCGGCACGAGGCGCGAGCCGTACCCTTGCCAAAGCACCGGGCCGCCCGGCCAAGCCGCAACGCCAGCCTCCGTTCCACGAAATCAGCCCATCCGATTTATTCCAATTCTGCAACAGAATAGTTTCCTATTGAACTAACAACGAAAAAATTTTATCATAGTTATAAGTGTGATTCAAGTTTCTGGAAGGATTACGAGAACGGGGGTATGAGGATTTGATTAGCATGAGAGAGGTCCTGGCGCGGTCCGTCGAGCGCTTCGGGAGTAATATAGCTTTTACGTTGAAGCTAAAGGACGGCAGTTACCGGGACATCACGTACATCCGCTATTATGAGGACCTCCGGTGCCTCGGTGAAGCCATGATTGCAACAGGCCTTGCCGGCCAGACCATCGGAATCATCGGCAAAAACAGCTACGCGTGGTTCCTCGCGCACCTCGCCAACCAGTTCTCGGGCGGCATCTCCGTCATGCTGGATAAGGACGCCCCGTACAACGAATTCGTCAGCAACCTCGTCAGGACGGAGACGACGGCGGTTTTCTATGACGTCAAGGAAAGAGACATGGTCCTCAAGGCCATGGCGTCCGGCGAGACCAAACTGGCGCACGCCATCCCGCTCTATGAGTGCGAGGGCGAGACCGACATCTTCGACCTGCTCGAGCAGGGCAAGGAGATCATCGGCAGCGGCGCCGAGCCGGAGATCGACAAGGTCGTCCTCGACCCGGACCGCGTATCGCACTACTTCTTCACGTCCGGCACGACGTCCCTCTCCAAGATCGTCATGCTGTCCCAGTGGAACATTTCTTACAACACGCTCAACATGTGCGACGTCGAACCGTTCTGGCCGACCGACACGACCATCATGCTGCTGCCGTACCACCACACGTTCGGCTCCGGCGGCCAGTGGGTCATGCTCGCGTCCGGCATCCGGACGGTCTACTGCGACGGCCTCAAATATCTCCAAAAGAATCTCAAGGAATACGGTGTCACGTTCTTCGTCGGCGTCCCGCTGCTCGTCGAGGCGATGTACAGCAAGATCATGAAGACGGCCGAGAAGGAAGGCTTGACCGGCCGCATCAACACGTTCTCCAAGGTCGTCCGCAACCTCAACAAGATCCACATCGACATCCGCCGCAACGTCTTCAAGTCCGTTCTCGACGCGCTCGGCGGCAAGCTCCGCTTCATCATCATCGGCGCCTCCGCGGCAGACCCAAAGGTCGTGCAGGCGTTCAACGACTTCGGCGTCTTCTGCATCCAGGGTTACGGCCTGACCGAGACCTCCCCGGTTCTCATCGCCGAGCAACCTGGCTATCAGCGCCTCGGCTCGATTGGCGTTCCGATGAAGGGCGTCGAGATCGACCTCGTCGACAAGGACGAGAACGGCGTCGGCGAGATCATCGCCCGCGCGGAAAATGTCATGAAGGGCTACCTCAACGATCCGGAGGCGACCGCCGCGGTCATCAAGGACGGCTGGTTCTACACCGGCGACCTCGCGTACCGCGACAAGGACGGCTTCTATTTCATCACCGGGCGTAAGAAAAACGTCATCGTGCTCCATAACGGCAAGAACGTCTCCCCGGAGGAACTCGAGTCCATGGTCGACAAGTTCCCGTACCAGCTCGAGAACATCGTCCTCGGCGTACCGAACAACGGCGACGAGAAGGACTCGGTCATCACGCTCAAGCTCGTCTACGACCCGAACCACGAGATGCTCGCCGGCAAGTCCCGCGAAGAGATCGAGGCGATCGTCAACGCCGACGTGGACAAGCTGAACGATTCCGTCCAGCTCTACAAACGGATCAAACGCGTCTACATCACCGACGAGCCGATGGAAAAGACCAGCACCGGCAAAGTCAAGAAATACATCGAACTGGAGAAGATCTTAGCCGCAGAGCAGAAATAAAAAAGGAGCGCAGCATGGTCAACTTTTGTAAGACAATCGAAGAAATGCGTTCACGGTCCCCGGTGACCAAGGAATGGGCTTACCTCGAAATCGCGAGCACCGGCCTGATTCCGGACTTCGTCTACGACGGCGTCCGCCGGTACATGGATGACCGCTACTATAAGGGCGGCGACTCGATTTGGGCGTATCCGGACGCGTCGGTCGGCACGCTCGGCATGTGGGACCGCTCCAAATCCGCCATCGGGCAGATGATCAACGGCGACCCGTCCTGCATCGCGTTCGGGACGAGCTCGACCCAGATGTTCACGATGGTCACGGAGGGCATCGAATACGGCCCGGAGGACAATGTCGTGGCGCTGCAGGACTGCTGGTACGGCAACCGCTTCGCGTGGCAGAAACGCGAGACCGAGGGCCTCGAGGTCCGCTACGCGTACCCGGTGAGCGGTGAAGTCCGGCTCGAGGAGATCGCGAAACTGGTCGATGACCATACGCGCGCGGTCACGGTCAACCTGGTCGAAAGCGGCACGGGTTACCGCGTCGACATCGACGCGATCGGGGCGTTCTGCAAGGAACGTGACATCCTGCTCTTCGTCGACGGCGTCCAGGCGCTCGGCGCGCTCCAGGTTGACGTGCAGCGGTCCAATATCGACTTCATGGTCGGGAACGACTATAAATGGATGATGAACTTCTGCGGTTGCGGCTACGCCTACATCAGCCCGCGCGTCAACCGGCTGATCACCCGCTGGGGCGCCGGGCACATGTCCGACACCGAGCGCTTCAACTCCGCAAAGTCCCACCTAGAGCAGCGCGCGGACGCGGGCCGCTTCGAGATCGGCTACCCGAACGCCGCCGGTATCTACGGCCTCGGCCTCACCGCCATGCAGTACAACCTGCTCGGCGGCGCCAACATCGAAGCCTACAACCTCGGCCTCGCGGACTACTTCCGGGCGCAGGCCCGGGCGACCGAGGGCGTCCGCCTGACGTACGACTTCGCCGCTGAGAACCTCTCGCAGATTGTCTCCATCAAGGTCTCCCCAGAAGTCCGGATCACCGACGCAGACTTCGAGGCGGCCAAGGTCTTCATCCACTTCCGCGGCACCGACGAAAACGGCGACCGCGAGATCCGCGTCGCGTTCCATTACTTCAACAACCGTGAGGATATCGACCGGTTCTTTGCGGTAATCAGAGGTGGGCTTATATAAAATTATCGTCAACTAACACATTGCACATAAATTATACACGTTATTGAAAGGAGACCTTACCATGCATGAAATCGACAAGAGATTAGAGGAGCTCGGAATCGTTCTTGAGGTTGGCCCGAAGCCGATCGCCAACTACGTCAGCGTTCAAAAGGCCGGCGACATCTGGTTCTTCTCCGGCTCCGGCCCGTTCAAGGACGGCAAGCCGGCGATCTTCGGCCGCCTCGGCGACGACATGACCGTCGAAGAAGGCTACGCGGCAGCCCGCCTCACCGGCATCAACATGCTCGCCATCATGAAGAGAGAGTTCGACGGCGACTGGGACAAGCTCGAGCAGGTCGTCAAAGTGAACGGCTACGTCAGATGCACCGACGACTTCGGCCAGCAGCCGGCCGTCATCAACGGCGTCTCCGACCTCTTCGTCGAGGTCCTCGGCGACAAGGGCCGCCACGCGCGTACCGCCATGGGCACCAACGCGCTGCCGATGGACATGCCGATGGAAGTCGAATGGATCATCAAGGTCAAATAGATCATGAAAATCGCGCAACTACAGTTAAAAGTGCTGGATAGCAAAGAAGCCAACCTCGCGCAGCTCCGTCGCGAAATCGAGGCGGTCATGGCCGAGCAGCCGGACTTCGTCACGGTCGGCGAGATGTTCGCCTGCCCGTACTACACCCCGAACTTCCCGCTCTACGCGGAGGAGGACGGCGGACCGATGTGGCGGGCCCTGTCCGCCATCGCCCGGGATTACGGCGTGTACCTCTCCGCCGGCTCTGTTCCGGAGCTCGCGGACGGCAAGGTCTACAACACCGCCTACGTATTCGACCGCGCCGGGCAGCAGATCGCAAAGCACCGCAAGGTCCACCTCTTTGATATCGACGTCAAGGGCGGGCAGTCGTTCCGCGAATCCGACACGCTGACCGCCGGCGACCGCCACACGGTGTTCGACACGGAGTTTGGCAGGATGGGCCTCTGCATCTGTTTCGACGGCCGCTTCCCGGAACTCGCCAGGCTCATGGTCCTGGACGGCGCGCAGGCGATCTTTGTTCCGGCTGCGTTTAACATGACGACCGGGCCGGCGCACTGGGAGGTCATGCACCGCTCCCGCGCGGTGGACAACCAGTGCTACATCGTCGCGACGTCGCCGGCGCGCGACGTGAACTTCAGCTACGTCGCCTGGGGGCACTCGATGATCGTCGACCCTTGGGGCAAGGTCGTCACCGAACTCGGCGCGGACGCCGGTGCCGCCGTGACCGAAATCGACCTCGGCTCCGTACAACAGATCCGCGAGCAGCTCCCGCTCCTCAGCGCGCGCCGCACGGATCTGTACGAACTCACCGCAAAATAGCCCGGTCCCCCGCTCCGCACGCGCGGACCGTACTGCAGCTTCAAACGAAACAACAGGCGTGACCATCGCGGTCACGCCCGTTTTACTTTCCGGTTCTGTGTTCCATTTCAGAGCTGATACCTGTCCCGGATCTTTTTCAATTTCAAACTGGAGTGTACGACAAGTGTCACAGTTCGATATATTTGTCAAGCGGTTTTCAAGAAAAAAAGAGGTGCTTCCCCGCGAAGCACCTCCTGACTTTCATATAATTTGCAATGTTTCCTTCCGCGGTTACACCTCGATCACGCGCAGCATGTTGGTCTTTGCGGCGTCCCCTTCCGACACGGCGCCGGCCGTCAGCACGCAGACGTCGCCGCGGTGGAGGAGTCTCTTCCGGCGAAGCTCCGCGATGGACTTCGCGATCATCTCGTCCGTCGACGCCGACCACTCCGCGAGCAGCGGCTGCACGCCCCAGTAGAGCATCATCTGCCGCACCACCTGCGGGTCCGGCGAGAGCGCGTAGATGACCGGCTCCGGCCGGTACTTGGACAGGAGGAGCGCCGTCGTTCCGGTAATCGTCGGGGCGATCAGCGCGGCCGCGTCCAGTTCGTCCGCCGCTGCAACAGCTGCGCGGCAGGTCGTCTCCGCGATCCGTTCTGCCCGGGTCGCTTTGTGTGCCTTGAGAGCCTGTTGTATGTGCGCCGCGGACTGAATCCACGCGGCAAACTCAGCGCCTGCGGTAGAAGTACTGAAGTCCCGCTCCCCGTAAGCGAACTGCTCGGTGTACTCCGCGATGGAAACCATCATCTTGAGCGCTTCGACCGGGTACTCCCCGCTCGCGGTCTCACCGGACAACATGATCGCGTCCGAGCCTTCGTAGACCGCGTTCGCGACGTCCGTCACCTCCGCGCGCGTCGGCCGCGGGTTGCGGATCATGGAGTCGAGCATCTGGGTCGCCGTGATGACGAGTTTGCCCTGCGCGTTGCATTTTGAGATCATCTCGCGCTGCAGCTCCGGGATCTTCTTTGCATCGACCTCCACGCCGAGGTCGCCCCGGGCGACCATGATTCCGTCCGACACCGCGATGATTTCGTCCAGGTTGTCGATTCCCTCCTGGGACTCGATCTTGGCGATGATTTTGGTGCTCGCGCCGCGGTCCCGGATCATTTTGCGGATTTTGCGGACTGTCGCTGCATTCCGGACAAAGGATGCCGCGATGTAGTCAAAGCCGTTCTCAATGCCGAATTCGATGTCTGCGATGTCCTGCTTTGTAACGCCCGGCAGCCCGTTGGCGGAGTCCGGGATGTTCACGCCCTTGCGCGCGCCGAGCCTTCCCCCGCTCAACACCTTGCAGAGAACTTCCTTACCCTTTACCTCCTCGACCTCGAGCGCAATCAGACCGTCGTCGATCAGGATCATCGCCCCGGCCTCGACGTCCTTCGCGATGCCGCGGTAATTGACCGCGATCCGGTCGGCCGTCGTCTTTTCCTTGCCATAATAAACTGTCACGGTATTGCCCTTGACGATCTCGACCGGCGCGTCCAGCAGTCCGGTCCGGATCTCCGGCCCCTTGGTGTCGAGCAGGCAGGCGATCGGCCGGCCCGCCGCATCCGCCGCCTTGCGCACGCGCTGCAGCATCGCCAGATGGCTCTCGTGGGTCCCGTGCGAGAAATTGAACCGCGCGACGTCCATCTCCTTGACCAGTTCGTTCAGGACCAGGTCGTCGTTCTCCCGCGGTCCCATCGTACATACGACTTTTGTTCTTCTCATGATTTGCTTCCTTCTATGTCAAAAGTTTTTTTATTTTGTATCTGAATCGCGTTGTTTCCGGTCCGCCCGGAGGTCCAGCACGAGGAGCGCGATGCACACCGCCCGGACGAGAAAGCCCGCAATCGCTGCCGGCCAGCCGAACACCAAGTTGTACCGAAGCGGTACGAGCCGGAGCATCAGGTCTGCCGCGATCAGCGCGATGCACACCTTGTGCACCAGAATCGCTCTCCTCCGCGAACCGCGGAGCACGCGGTCCCCGATCAACCCGAGCGCCAGCGCGAGAACCAGCGGGATAAAACAGATCCGGACTTCACTGCCCGTCACCCGAAAGATGGAAGACAGTGCGAGCGTCAACGCGCGCGGCAACAGGGACATGCCCAGGTCGAACACCGCGGAAAAGATACTCCGCTGAATGAGCAGCGGCGGATACGCAGCCGTTGCGGCGATATATACAGCCGGCAGAATCGCCGACACCTGAAAAATCTTAATATAGAGGTCCGCGCCGGTCAATTGCCGCCGGACGTCGATTCCAAACCGCACCCGTTTCATTGCCGCACCTCCTCCAGCGTGCGGTCGAGGTACCGCTTTTGAAACACCTTTGTCATCACAGCGGTATCCTGCCTCACATAGACCGTCTCGCCGGTCATCGGATCGATATAAAATACCGTTACGGTGTTGCTCTCCGGATGGATCGCTTTTGATGACATCCCGTACAATTTGCACAAGGAATTTATGGTCGGTTCGTTCGACGGCAGCAGGCAGTCACCGAGGCAGACCAACTCCCCGGAGGCGCACCGCCCCCGCAGAATCGTATCCTCAGCCACCGTCTCCTTCTCAAACGTGTTCATGTCTACGCGGACGAGGTTGCAGAACGTCATCCCGAGGTCCGACGTTAAGTACTCGTTGAGGTACAGGTCATTTCCCACGATTGCGAGGCCCCACTCGTACCCGTAGGTACCCTCCAGTTCGAGTTCCATGGTGTTGATCCGGCCCTTGTAGATTCCGCTCGGCTCTACCGTCCCGTAGTGAATCCAGAGGTCCGTCCCCTCGATTGCGTGGTTGTCATTGATGATGAAAACGTTCTTCGCGTTGTTGAACACCCAGACGTTGACGAAAAACCACAGCGTTAAAAACACTATGATGATCACCAGGAGCGAATTCATGTTGAATTTTGCTTTGTTCATACTTTCCCTCCCGCATCATCATACCACCGCAGGGAAAACTTTTGCAATATCGTATCTTTTTTCGACATCGAAATCCCTTTATTTTTCAAGGCATTGACTGCCCTCGAGGCGTCTGCTAAACTTGCCCTGGTGCTGCCATAGAATGGTAGGCGGTTAGCCCTCAACCGAGGGTGCTGAACCCTCAGAAAGGGGGTGAGGCTGATGACAGTATTTGAAGCGCTATATTTCAGCGTGACCTTGGGTCTGCTGCTTGTAGCCGTTCTCACGTACCTAAAGAAATAACCGCCCAAGTGCTAGTTGGACGGTTACGTAAGTAATCTTCACTAGGGCTAACCGTCTATCGGCAGCACCTTTTGCATGTTCATTATATCATATCAACTGTTCGTGTCAATTGCATTCTTCCGGCTTGCTGCGCAGCTTGCTCTTGTAAAACCGGTACGCGACGATCGCCGTCAGGATGACCGTCAGCGTGTCCGCCGTCGCCTGCGCCCAGACGATCCCGTACATTCCGAAGAAATGATTCAGAATGAAAAGCATCGGGATGTTTAGCCCCGCCCAGCGGGCGACCGCGAGGAAGAGCGCCGTGTTCCCCTCACCGAGCCCCTGGAACGCAAACACCGGGCAGAAGCTCAGGAACATCAGCGGCGTCGCGATGCTCCGCGCCTTGAGGAAGGCGGTCCCGAGGCGCACCGTTTCCGCGTCCGAGATGAAGAACCGGAGGATGTCTCCCGCAAAGAACTGGTACATGACCACGCTGGCGACGCCGATCAGGGCACCGACGGTCAACGTGAACCGGAGCACATCGATCATCCGCTTGTGGTTGCCAGACGAATAGTTGTACGCAACCAGCGGGACCATGCCGAGGCTCATGCCGACGCCGATGTTCAGCGGCAGCCGCTCGACCTTGAGCACGAGTCCGATCGCCGCGAGCGCGATGTCCGTATAGCCCGCCATCAGCTTGTCGATGACGACATAGTCGATGTCAAAGAGCAGCGTCCCGACCGCCGACGGCACGCCGACGTTGAAAATCGACCGGATGCTCTCACCGCTCGGCCGTCCTTCATTTGTATAAAACCGGATGACCGGATTGTTTTTCATCCGTCGGACGCGCGTGATAAAGAACGTGCAGGCGATGCAGTTCGACAGCATCGTCGCAATGCCCGCACCGAGCACTTCGTTGCCCGGTTTCATGATCAAAAACATGAAGATTGGATCTAAGATGATGTTGACGATGCCGCCGAGTGCCATGCCGAAGCCGGACGTCCGGGACTCGCCGATACTCCGGCACATATAGCTCATCACATTGGCGATGACGGTCGGGATCCCGCCGAGCACGATGACGCATGTGACGTACTGTCGCGCATAAGTGAACGTGTTCCCGCTCGCGCCAAGGAGCCCGAGGAGCGGCTTCATGAAAAGCAGCGCGCCGATCGAAAAGCAGGCCGTGATCGCAATCGCGACCTGAAAAGAAAACGCGGAGACTTTGCGCGCCTCATCCACTTTGGAGACGCCAAGCAACCGCGAAATCAGGGCGCCGCCGCCCGCGCCGGTCAGCCCTGCCAATGAAATCGTAATATTGAATACAGGCAAAATGAGAGCGGCGCCCGCAACCATGTACGGGTTGTTGGTCCGCCCGAGGTAGAAGGTGTCCGCCATATTGTAAATCAGCACGATCAGCTGACTGAATATGGTCGGCAGCGCCATTCTCCTCACCGCCTGTGGTACCGGCAGCGTCTCAAATACGTCCCTGTTGATATCTGCCATTGGTTCCTTTCCGGTCCGTCACCTCACACTTCGACTATTCGTCCTTATACCCGGCGAAACCCTGTTTGCCGCCGATGTTGTAAAGCCCGTAGAATGTCATCACTGGCTTATACTCCTCTTCTGACCCGCTCACGCCCCACATCCAGTTGAGGAATTCTTCGGTCAGTTCCTTCGCAGGCTTGCCCGGCAGATAGAGTTCCATTACCTCCGCATCGTCCAGGCCGTACGGCCGGCTGACGATGTACCGTACGCCGTCCTCATAATACACGCGGCCCTCTTCATCCTCATTCACCAGCGTGTCAATTTTGAACCGGTAAGTGTAATCATCCACGTATTCCACATCTTTGAAAGATCCATGGAAGTCGCAAATGTAGACTGTCCCGTTCGGGTAGCCGTCGCCGCTGTCGCCCATGTCCGAATCGTGATACTGCCCCACAAAGGTCCCGTCCGGGCTGATATGCATGGTCGTCGCCCAGCCGCCGGCACCGCTCGCGAAGATAAAGGATACGTCGTCGAGCTGTCCGAAGGCCTCTTCCATGCTCACATCGTGAATCGCGGCCTCCTTGCGGGCCTGTTCCGCCTCGAGCGCCTTCGCGAGTTCCTCCGGCATCGTCGTGCTGTGGTAGCGCATCGTCCAGTAGGACTCGCCGTCGATCGTCACGAGTTCCATGACCGTATAATAAGTTTCAGGCTCTTGATACCAGTAATGGTCGACTGCTGTGTAATACGCATCGTCTTTGTAGTAGACAGTCGGGGCATAGAAGTCCGGAGCTCCGCCGAGATACGTCACATAGTATAAATTCCCGTCGGTCATCACGCTGTCGATTTCCGCGGCAAAGGCCCCGACGCCGGTTCTCGCGCCGCCGAAGTAGTAATAACCGTCCTGTTCATAGAAATCATGGTTGGCCTCTCCGCGCTCTAGCATCGCAGCGATGTCGTCGTCCGTCGCGTGGAAGATGTTTTTTGCGACCCAGTTGACCGTCTCGACGCGGCGCTGCATGTACATGTAATAGCCGTTGCCCCAGTCCATGGCCCAGCCGCGCGGGTCCGTTGTCGAACTGTCTCCGGTGCCGTAGACCCCGTCCTGATTGACCGGATACCACTCATAGTTGACCGGATAATCCCCGGCCAGCGCCGCGAGGATTCCGCTCTCTGCGGCCTTCGATGCATCGTACTCCGCTGAATAATCCGTCAGGAACATATAGTAGTGCGAGAGGAACGCTTTCAGCTGATCCGCCTCCGGAACGCTGGACGGGTCCATCCACCGCAGCACGCCCGGCGCCGGAACCAGGTCTTTGTTCCCCGGTACGCGGCCGTTTCTCGTATCCTCCTCCGCGTCTTTGTACTTGTCGTCTTTTGTATCGTCGTACAGCTTGCGGTAT
Source organism: Mogibacterium sp. (assembly GCA_017433975.1). Taxonomy (GTDB): domain Bacteria; phylum Bacillota; class Clostridia; order Peptostreptococcales; family Anaerovoracaceae; genus RGIG2439. The sequence continues at coordinate 31,082 of JAFRGD010000003.1, forward strand.
TCGTCCGCCGCTTCGTCGTATTTCTTGTTGACCGCCTTGGTGTACGCCAGGCCTTCCCGCGCCTTGGTCTTGCGCGGATTCATCGCGACGGCAGCTGCGTATTCGATCTCCGCCTGCTCGTAATTTCCTTCGATGAAATACTTCTCCGCCACAGCCACCTGATCGTTATACCGTTTGTTCGCGAGCGCGAAGTGCCCGACGACGGCGGCGATGATGGCGACCGCCACGACCGCGATGATGAGGTAGACCGCCTTGGACTTGCCGGCTTGCTTGCGGGCGCTCGTCATCAGTTCCGCTGTGTTCTCATAGTTTCTTTCCATGATGTGTACCTTTGCTTATACTAAGAAGTTCAAAAGACAACGATTAGTCGGTCAGTTCGGACACCCGGAAGAAGATCCACTCTGCCGGATCGCCCTCCCAGTAGTCCGGATATTGGAACCCCTCCGCCTCGGTAACCTCCGGGGAGAGCGCTGCCCTGGCGTATTCGGAGCCGAACATCAGCCCGTCGTAGTCCGCCGGGACCGTAATGGTGTAGGTCTCCGTAGCCGTGAGGTGCCAGACGACCGTCCGGCGGCCGTTCGCGTCGGTGACCTGCGGGGTCCCCCACTGCGCGTCGAGGACGTGCGTGCCGGAGTACGGGATGACCGTTCCGTCGTACTCGATCTCCCCGCGGACCTCCGCCTGCGAAGCGGTTTCATTCCCGTCGGTGTGCAGGGTGTCGAAATTGAAGAATTTCCCGGTGTAATAGTCGTATGGTTTATATGCGTTGAAGTTGACGCTGAGGTTGTTGAACTCCTCGGTCGGATAGGAGAATCTGGTGTCAACGTTGGTGACGAAAGCGATCGTATAAGTGACGTTCCCGTCCGCATCCGCGGCGCTGACGGTGACCTCCGGTGCGCCGAGCGTGCCGGAAAGCGCTTCGATGTCGGTCCCGGCGTAGTAAGCGCGGCCCGTCGGTTTGAGGGTCAGGGTGCCAGGCGCCGCGGTAAATGTAAGATGATTCTCCTCCGCAAACGGTGGCGGCGTCACGACGATCGGTTCCGTGATCGGAATCGGGCAAAGCGTGAGGTCAGACGGTATTTGACCGTTTCGCACCTCTTCCTCAGCGGTCAGATACCGTTCGTCCTTGGTATCCTCGTACAGTTTGCGGTACTCGTCTCCCGCCTCGTCAAATTTCTTGTTGATGGCCATGGTGTACGCCAGGCCTTCCCGCGCTCTGACCTTGCGTGGGTTTATCGCGACGGCCGCTGCGTATTGCACTTCCGCCTGCTCGTAGTCGCCCTCGGTGAAATATTTGTCGGCCAGAGCGACCTGGTCGTTGTACCGTTTATTCACAAGGGCGAAATGACCGACGACGCCGGCGATGATTGCGACCGCGATGACGGCGATGATGATGTAAACCGCGCCGGACTTTCCGGCTTTCTTTCGGTTCCCGGTCATCAGTTCCGATGTGTTTTCAACAGTTGGGTCCATGTCCTCTCCTCTCCGGCCTGATACTGTATCTCGATCATCGGAACGCCTGCCGCGGCGAGTTCCTCCACGCGGTCTGCGTCCGTGACGCGGTAAACCTGGTAATACACACCCGCTTCGTTGAGCCGCCGGATCAGTTCATCCGTTGCATAATCATCTCTTACCGAAAGCAGCGCGTTCGGATAGCCGCGCAGCATTTCGATGGACCCGTCGATCCCGTCCGCCGGGTCGTAAAGCCACGAAATGCACGCATGCGGACAGATGTCGAGAATCAGCTCCCGTACCGCAGCGGACCGCGTGACGAAGAACGTCCGGTAAATCATCCCGTTGTCCTCAACCGTCCGGACGACGCGCTCCGCGTACGCCCGGTCCCACCAGCCGCTTTTGGAGCAGTCGACGTTGAGTACCAGACCCGCCGCCGACACCTCCCGCACCGCCTCCTCAAAGGTCGGAACCCGGAGCACCTGTCCGCTGTACTCCGGATAGCCGGCGGTATTCACTTGAAGCGACGAAATCGATTCATCGCTCAGGCTCCCGATGTATCCGGAGCCGTTGGTCGTCGAATCTACATAGTCGTCGTGCATCAGGAACGGTGTCCCTTCGGCCGACGGACCGACGTCGATCTCCACCGCATCGTAGCCGAGTGTGTCTGCAAGCGCGATCGCTTCGAGCGTATTCGGCGGCGCTTCTTCGGCCGCCCCGCAGTGGGCCGATAGAATGGGTTTTTTCTCAAAGATCCAGAACGGTCCCACTGAGACCGCAATCCGGTGCCCCTCCGAGACCGCGTCCGAAGCCGCGGAAAACAAAATGCCGGCATCTCTCTGCAGCACATCCTCCGGCGCTTCGCCGCCGGGAGCCGTACCGCAGGACACCAGCGTCCAGCACAGCACCGCGGTCAGCGCCAGACAAACCCGCCGGGTCCGCCTATTGCACGTCGGCCGCGCTGTCCCATTCACAGATGAATCCATAGTATTGTGTATCGTTATACTCCGGCGCTTCTTTGTATAGGTCCGAAACGCCGCTGTCGATGATGTCGGTCCAGGTCATGTATTCCTCGGCGCCGTTGTCGCCGCGGGTCGCCTGAATTTCCACGTAATCCTGTCCGTTGACCGGGTCCTCCGTCAGAGAATTGTTCGGCTGGTCTTCCTCCCAATGGGTATAACTGTTCTCATCGATGACCTCTCCGGTGACCCACCGGAACGTCCCTTCGACCTCGCGGTCCGTCGCACCGATCCAATAGTGGTAAAGGGTTCCGTCGTTTTCGATCAGAGATTCGATGAAGGCTTGCTCCTCCGGGCTGGTGATCGTCACGAGATGGCCGCCCATGCCGCGGCAACTCTGCTCGGCGTCCGTCCAGTAGCCCGGCCGGTCGACCAGTTTATAATAGTGCCCGTTCCAGGCCCGGACACCGTCGACCCGGCGGACCGAGCTCTCTATGCCGCGGGCGGATTCCTGCCCCATTGCGGCAAAGCCCTCGCCGGAACCGACCGCGCTCTGTCCCGTGGTTCCGCCGCGACTTAGTAAGACCGCTGCGCACGCGGCGACCGCGGCGAGGAACAGAAGGACCGCTACGACGACAGCCGTTCTGGACCGCCGGCGCCGCACGAGGATTTCCATTGTGCTTTCGGTGTTGATGTTACCCATATCCGTTCTCTACACGCGTTTTCCGCACTTCCTGCAGAAGACTTCCATTCCGAACATTTCCGCGCCGCAATGCCGGCAGAAGCGCCGCGACGGCTGCGGTTGTTGTGACGGCTGCGGTTGCTGCGATGGTTGTGGCTGCGGCTTTGGCTGTGGTTGTGGCTGCGGCTTCGGCTGTGGTTGTGGCTGCGGTTGCTGCAACGGCTGTGTCGGCAGCTGCGGCTCCATCGTCCGCTCCCGCTGCGGCCAGTTGATCTCCGTCGCCGACCGCTCGGTGTCCTGCGTCCGCCGCGCTTCGTATTTGGCCACCTCGTCGTAATTGACCGAAATCGTAAACCGCATGTCGCCGATGGTGATCTTCTGATCGCTTTCCACGTAGTACTTGCGGCCGCGTTCGAGCAGCGTCTGCCCAATCTTAGTCCCGATGGTCGAGTTCAGGTCTTCGACCACGACGCGGCCCTGATAGATGTCAAACCGGCAGTGCACCCGGCTGACCGAATAATGCTTCAAAACGACGTCCACCGCCTGACTGTTCCGGCCGACCGTCGCCGGGAGCTTTTTGATCGGAATGACTTCCGTCTGCGACTCCAGGCAAAGCAGCGGCTGGTTCCAGTCCTCCTCCACCTGATTCAGGCTGAAGTCCGGACGGGTGTCGGACGCCGCAAGGGCTTCGAGGTCTTTTTTCATCGCGGCCGCGGTCCGGTACCGCTTCATCGGGTCGTAATCGCAGGCCTTGAGCACGATCTCGCTCAGCCGGCCTTTATCCTTGGCCGGCGGCGGCAGCGGCGTGCCCTGAATCCGCAGCGCGTTCGCCCGCTCCGCGTCGTTAAAGTGGATCGGTTCCGGATACGGCGGCAGGAACGGGGACCGGTTGTCGTTCAGGAAGCGGTACAGTACGATTCCGAGCGAGTAGATGTCCGCCGTGTGGTCCGCCCCCGGGTCGCCTTTATATACCTCCGGGGCCATGTATGAATACGTTCCTTTTTTGGAAAGGCCGGCGCTCGCGCTTTCCATGCGCTTCGCCACG
>JAFRGD010000023.1 GCA_017433975.1 Mogibacterium sp.
GCAAGGCTATAAAATTCTTTTTCGAAAACTACAATAAAGATTTGCAAAAGCTCTTGATTGCACCTTTTGATATTAATTTGGGATATTCTGTTTAAGAGATTTGCAACTTCCGGTTTGCCGGAGGAGTCATGACGAAGATTTGTACACATAAACCGAAAAGGCCTCTGGATCGGCTTTATCGGCTGCTTTACTGCATGGATATACGTTCTCTTCTATATGCCGCTCGACGGTTGCAACGCATCGGTTCTTCGACACGCTGAACATGGTGGAGAGAAAACGAAACAAACAAAACGGTTATGGAAGATAGTGAAAGTGCATGAGTAATGAAAGTACATGAGTATGGGAGTCAGAATGCGGACATCGTTCTCATTCAGCCGGTAGATGAACACGACCTCGCTTTCATCGAAAACGAGATCAGGCGTATCGCGGAGAGCACCGGGGTCGAGTTTCGACTGTTTGCCGTCGAGATCGAGGATTGGAACCGCGATCTGTCGCCGTGGGAAGCGCCTGCGGTATTTGGCAAAGAGGGCTTCGGAAACGGAGCCGCGAATACGCTCGCTGAAATAACGGCGCTCTGCTCGGACAACAGCAAGACATATTATATTGGCTGTTATTCTCTGGCAGGACTCTTTGCGCTGTGGACCGCTTATCAGACGGATTTGTTCCAGGGTGTCGCTTCCGCATCCCCGTCCGTCTGGTTTCCTGGATTCGTGGACTATATGAGAAATAACATAATTGGCTCAAACACTGTCTATCTCAGCCTGGGAGATAAAGAAGAAAAGACCCGGAATCCCGTGATGGCTACCGTTGGAGTCCGCATAAGGGAAGCGCACGACCTGTTGAAGGAGCAAGGAATCAACACAACGCTCGAATGGAATCCGGGGAATCATTTTAAGGATGCAGACATCAGAACGGCGAAAGCGTTTTCCTGGATTCTTTCGGGGAACTGACAGCGGCGTTCGAGACCGTTCCTGCACAATATTGACAAGCGCGGCGGAATCGATATAATAAATCATGTAAATATTGTACTGACGCCCAAAGGGACACCTGCGGGGGAAGGCAAGACTGATCAAAGAGTTGAACAGAGATTTTTTGTGAAGCGTGCCTTTTGGCGCGCTTTTTTGGTCAGGGCTGCCTGTTGAAGAAAACAGGAGGAAGAAATGAAAAAAACCACATCCAGACTTTTATCCGTGTTGCTTGCGTTACTGATGGTTCTGTCGCTTGCGGCCTGCAGCGGCGGAAACAGCGGGGAGGACGAACCGGCGGAGGAGCCGGTGAACACCGAGCTCTCCGACACGGTGCGCGTCGCGGCGCTGAACGGTCCGACCGGCATGGCCACCGTCGACCTGGTCGGCGTCGACAAGATCGAGCTCACCCGATACCAGTCGCCGGACGAAGCGGTCCAGAAGTTCATCGCGGGCGAAGTCGACATCGCCGCGGTACCGTCCAACCTCGCACCGGTACTTTATAATAAGACCGACGGCAACGTCGTCGTCCTGACGACCGTCTGCTCCGGCATGCTCTACCTCATGGAGAACGGGAACTCCGTCAAGTCCCTCGAGGACCTGCGGGGCAAGACCATCGTCGGAAGCGGGAAGGGCGGCACGCCGGAATACGTGCTGACGCTGCTCCTCGAAAACGCCGGTCTCAAGGTCGGTGAAGACGTCGAGGTTCAGTGGCTCGACGCGCATGCGGACGTGGCCCAGGCCCTGATGCAGACGCCGGGTGCGGTCGCGCTGCTGCCGGAGCCGTTCGTTTCGAACGTCACCTCCAAGAACGAAGCGATCACCATCGCGGTCGACCTGAACGAAGAATGGAAGAGCGCCTACGGCGGGAGCCTCCCGATGGGCGTCATCATCGCAAAGAAAGACTTCGTCGAGTCGAGACCGGGGGACGTCGCGGCGTTTCTCGCGATGCTCGGGGACTCCGTCGCGGACGTGAATACGTGCTCCGATGACGTTGCGGGCAGAATCGTCGAAGCGGGCTTCCTCGCAGACCCGGAGATCGCAAAGGCCGCGATTCCGCGGTGCAACATCACCTGCATGGACCCGGCGGAGAACAAGGCAACCCTCGAACCATTCTACAATACGCTCTTCGGCGCGGCGCCGCAGGCGGTCGGTGGAGCGCTTCCGGGCGAAGACTTCTACTACGCCGGATAATTGCAAAGTCGACTTTACTCGTTTATGAAAGGACACCGGCGCCCCATGAAACCGACGTCCCGCACAAAAAAGTTCATCATCGCGTTGTTCTGGATCCTGCTGTGGCAGCTCGCTGCCATGGCAGTGTCCAGCCCGCTTTTGCTGCCAGGCCCGCTGGATACGATCCGGGGCCTGGTTCAGCTCGTGCAGGATCCGGGGTATTACCACGACATCGCGGCGACGGTCGTCAGATGCATCGCGGCGATTCTTCTCGCTTTGGCGTTCGGCTTCGTGCTCGCGCTCGCGTCGTACCGGGTCCGCATCGTACGGGACATCCTCTCGCTCCCGGTCGCTTTTTTCAAATCCGTTCCGATCATGGCGGTCGCGATCTACATGATCTTCCTGCTGGCGTCCGGGAACGTCCCGGTGCTCGTCTGCTTCATCATGTGCTTTCCGATCGTCTACACCAACCTGCTGACCGGTCTGGACAGCATGGACGCGAAATACCTCGAGATGGCGCACGTCTACCGCATCCCGCAGGGCCGCGTCATCCGGCACATTTATTGGCCGCAGATGTATCCGTATTTTAAGGCGGCACTCAGCCTGATCGCGGGCATGTCCTGGAAGGCGATCGTGACGGCCGAGGTGCTCTCCATCCCGAAGTTTTCGCTCGGCTACGAGCTGATGAACGCGAAGTATTATCTCAATACGGACATCCTGTTCGCGTACGTCGCGACCATCGTGGTGATCAGTCTGGCTTTCGAGCGGCTGATCAGATATCTGCTGAACCGTTTTGATTTCAAGGCGTACGCCGGAAGCAAGTTCGCTGCGGCGGAGGCTGTGGAAGGCTCGGATACGGATACGCGGCGCGATATTGTTCCGCCGGGCGTCACGTTCACGGACATCCATAAAGCGTTCGGCGAGAAGGTGGTGTTCGACGGCTTCACGGAGTATTTTGCGGCGGGGGAGACGACGGCCGTGATGGCGCCGTCCGGCATCGGCAAGACGACGCTGCTCCGAATTCTGGTCGGGCTCGAGACCGCGGATCAGGGGACGGTCACCGTCGCGCCGGCAGGAGCAGAACCTCCGGCAGCATCCCATGATGTGCGGACGGGCGTGCTCTTTCAGGAAGACCGGCTGCTGCCGTGGCTGAACGTGTACGATAACCTTGCGGTGACCGCGGCGGTCCAGGACAAGGCGAAAATCCTGGCGCTGCTCGAAGCCGTAGGCCTTGCCGGCGAGTGCGACAAACTGCCGGGACAGCTGTCCGGCGGTATGAACCACCGCGTCGCGCTGGCCAGAATGTTCCTCTGCGACGCAGACTTATATATCGCTGACGAGCCGTTCCGCGGCCTCGACGAAGACACCCGCGCGGCCGTCATCGACCGCCTCTGGAAGCCGGGCGTCGCAGGCAGAACCGCAATCGTCATCACGCACGACCCGGAAATCGCGAATTCGCTTGCAACCCGCGTCGTTTCCCTGTAAGGTGAAAGGGGACGGTGAAACGGGAGGCAGTATGCAATACTTTGATATCAATCACGTCCGGCTCACGCCGGGCTCGGTATACTACGACAGGCAGCAGAACATGAACGCGTTTCTGCTGTCTATTTCTGATGATCAGATGTTGTACAACTTCCGGCAGGCGGCGGGGTTGCCGACGGGGGACGCCGCGCCGATGACGGGCTGGGACGAGCCGACGGGGAAACTACGCGGCCACACGACGGGGCATTACCTGTCAGGGCTGGCGCTGGCGTATGCCGCGACGGGCGACGTGCGGTTCCGCGAAAAGGCGGGTTATCTGGTGCGCGAACTGGGAAAGTGCCAGGACGCCTTTGCGGCGGGCGGGAAGACCGCCCCGGGGTTTCTCAGCGCTTACGACGAGGAGCAGTTCGACCTCCTCGAGCAGCTGACCCCGTACCCGGAGATCTGGGCACCTTACTATACGCTCGATAAGATCATGTCCGGGCTGTTCGACTGTTACGTTCTCACAGGAAACGCGCAGGCTCTCGCCATCGAGGAAAAAATCGCTGACTGGATCCGGAACCGTCTTTCCAAGGTTCCGGCGGAGCGGCGGAGCGAGATGTGGGCGACGTATATCGCCGGCGAGTACGGCGGCATGATCGCAACGCTCGCGCGGCTCAGCCGGATCACCGGCAAACGCGAATATCTCGACACCGCGGCGCTTTTTTATAATAAAAAACTGTTCGACCCGATGGAGCGCGGCGAAGACGTCCTGGCGGGCATGCACGCGAACCAGCACATCCCGCAGGTTATCGGAGCCATGGAACTGTACGACGCGACCGGCGACGACCGATACCGGCGGATCGCGGAGAACTTCTGGTCCATCGTGACGACGGCTCACCAATACGTGAACGGCGGCGTGGGCGAAGGGGAGTTGTTCCGCGAACCGCACGCGGCCTGTCGCTATCTGACGGACCGCGCGGAGGAGAGCTGTGCGAGCTACAATATGCTCCGGCTGACCGGACTCCTGTTCGAGCACCGCGGAGACGCCGCGCTGATGGACTACTACGAAAACACGTTACTCAACCACATCATGGCGAGTGCGAGCCATGCGGCGGACGGCGGAACGACGTACTTTCTGCCGCTCTGCCCGGGCGGCCGCAAGGCGTACTCCACGGAGGAGAACACCTGCTGCCACGGGACGGGCATGGAGAGCCGGTACCGCTTCATGGAGCATATTTACTCTTACGATGCAGAGGCGCTCTATGTGAATCTGCTCGTTCCATCAATCCTTCACGCCGCGGACGGAGAACCCGCTCTGCTCGCGCTTGACATCACTCCGGACGGGACCGTATGCATTTCGGCCGGCACTGACATGGATAAGTGCCTCCGCGTGCGGATGCCGGCGTGGACCGGCTGTGCGGGATATGTGGAGCTCTGCGACCAGATCCGGGCGGGTGAACAGTATTCGATGGAACTTACGATGGCGCTGCAGACGGTCGACTGCGGGACGGCGGACACGGAAGCCTTTGCCGCACTCCGGTATGGACCGTACCTGCTCGCGGGCTTGTCAGAGGACCCGTCCTGGATCGACTGCCCGGACTCGCAGAACGTTCGCAAGGCGCAGAGCGCCTCAGCCGCGGCAGGGGACCGCAACAGCGACCTCATCTTTGACGCGGGGAGCATGCGGATGGTCCCGGTCGCAAATGTCGATACAGAGGCGTATCACGTGTATTTCCGGCATACTTTATAGGAGAATCGTGAGGAAGAGGAGAGACATCATGGATACAAGACAGAGGAACGAAGAAACAACAAGTGAGTTGCTGACCAGGTCAAAAAAGGAAAAGGGCAGGACGGGTTCGAAGCTGATCGTACTCGCTGTCGCGCTGGTTGCAGTGGTGGCTGTGATCGCAGGACATTTCCTGCACGAGAATGCAAAGTACAATGCACAGGTCGACCTCGCTGTCAAATACTATGAAGAGGGCAACTACGAGCAGGCGGAGATCGAGTTTGCGGCGGCGGTCGCCATGGCGCCACGCAAGACGAAGGCGAGGGAAGGGCTTGCCTATGTGGAAGCCGTGAACGGCAAGTATGACAAGGCGAAGGAAGACTACGAGAAGCTTTATCAGGACACAAAGGACGAGAAGTACAAACGGGCGATCGACGAAGTCGACCGGAAGACCGTACCGACCGATCCGGACCTGAAGCCGGGCAGCCAGTCGAGTGAACCGGCAGGGGATACGCCGGCGCCGGCCGCAACTTCCACTTCAAATACCGCAAACGGCGGCAAGGTCTTACTCGTCGACGGCAAGCTGTACTATGTCGTTTCTGATGTAGAATCCTACTTTCTCGATGAAGATTACGAGGACTTCGTCTGGTCCGGGAACTCGACGCTCTATGTCTCGGAAGCGGACGGCAGCAACCCGCAGGCGGTCCTCGACCTCGACGGTCACGGCGTCAGCGCGATGTATTACAAAGACGGAATGCTTTATGTGCTGACATACGTCAGGAAGGACGAACTCTTATTCGACTACACCCTCAGGTGGATCGACCTTGCGACCGGTGAGAACACCGGTGAGATCGATCTTGGCGAGGAAATGAACAATATTACGGTCTTTTACATTGAAGATGGCCGCATAGTCTTCCCGTTTATGACGGAGGGAACGGTGGAGTATATTGTCTCCGTGGATCTCGCCAGCAAAGAACGGATACTATTGTCCGATGCAGCGACCGATGACTGGGCGGAGTATGTTGCCACAGATACCGTTTGCGCAGATGGATGGGTCTACATGGCGGTCTATGAAGAATTCACGGACGACGACGGAGAAACCAGCCGGGGACACCTCCGTCTGATCCGGGTCAGGCCGGACGGTTCGGAGCGGGAGGTCTTCTACGAGGAATTCTGCGGGGACAGAGCGAGTTTTGCTGTGGAAGATCTGTCGATTTACAATGGAAAGTTATATGTACTCATCAATTATTATGAGCTGGATGAAGAGTACGAATTCAAGACGAATGATACGCAAATCAAGGTGTTCGACCTGTCGTCGATGGAGCTGATCCGCGATGAGCAGAAGCCGGCTGACGACTTTTTCCTCACCTTTAACAACGTGGACGGCGAAACATTCTACTGCCTCATTCCGACAAGTAAAGAGGACGCGATTCTGGGATGCTTCGATTTGAACACCGGGAAGGCGACGCATCTGAGAGAAATCAAACTCGGAGGAGGCTTCGGGCTCTATCTATGCGGCGACCGGATCTACGTTGAGTGTGCGGTGTATGGTTCGGATTACGATTCTTATTCCAATGAGTTCCGGGTGTTTGATACAAACGGGAATTATATTACAACACTGACTGGTTCCGAATAATCATCAGGACCAGCAGAGTGATGAATTGAGTATTAACCGGCAACACCGGCCGTTTCAGGCCGGTGTTGTTTTTATTTGAAAAAGTGGCAAAAAGACAACATTTAGAGTCAAATGTCCTAATTTTAAACAGATTTGCAAAAGACAGCAAAAAAAGGACAGCCCTTACAGACTGTCGAAAGAAAACAGACAACAAAAGCACATCTGTTGGCAAATTGAACACGCACCGGATATTGGTGATTTTTGAGTTTCTGAGGTCTTGTTATAATCCAGTAAAGAGCATGGAATGCCAGCTCAGTCCAGACCTAATATATCTTTCCATATGGATACCAGGCCGGTAAGGGACGCAAAGTCCAATACTCTACCAAGTACTTCAGGCTGCGTCTTCATACCCCCCTCAATCCAACTCTGCGTGGCGTAAAAATGTCCGCGGGCAAAATACTGCAGCAGGTATTCTTTTCCCTCGTAGTCCAGCGCATCAAAGTCGTCAATCTGCAGCGCCGTCTGCCATAAGCATTTCCAGTTGTCTTCACTTTCTTTCAGGACGAATTCTTTCAGACACTGCGGCCCGTCCAGGGCGAAGGCCTGAATGTAGAAATCGCGGTCCTGGCTGCATTTCTCCAGCATGAAACTGGTGACGCTTGGCATCGAGGTGATCGGATAATTCTTGATGATCTCCTGGGAAGGAATCGTTATCTCCGTGTGGTAGATCCAGTTAATCAGATTGTTAATGTCCTTGAAGTGATAATAGAACGTACCCCGGTTCACATGGCTGTATTCGCACAGGTCCTTGACGGTGATTTTCGCAAGAGGCTTCTCGGATGACAGCCGTTTCAGCGCATCCGCCAGATATTTCTTCGTACGGGATGAAGCATCCATCGTTATAGCTTTCATTTCGGTCTCCAATTCTACTAACAACAGTGCTATCTATATTCCGTTATCGCTGAAAAAACTCAGATGCTAAGCGATTATATCCAATTTTCGACGTCCTTGTCAATATTGATAAAGACCGTGCTTCACGGTGTAATAAAAAACCAATCAAAGAAAGGAGAATGAACCATGCCAAACAAATATTTCCCCAAGATGTTTGAAAAGGGCTACATCGGCACCTGTCAACTGAAGAACCGCGTTTTCATGACCTCGATGCTGACGTTCTTCGGCGACAAGGACATGCTGCCAAGCAATCAACTGATCGCCTACTATGAAGAGCGTGCCAAGGGCGGTGTCGGTCTGATCATGAGTGAAGCCAGCAACGTGAACCTCGTTCACGGCGCCTCCGGCCCGAGGAGCTTGTATGCGCTTGACCCGTTCAACATCCAGAGCTTTGCCCGTGTCGCCACTGCTGTCCACAAATACGGAACGAAGATCTTCGGCCAGCTGAACCACGGCGGCGCGAACCTGAATCCGGCGGACAACGGCGGGCGCGTCGTAGCCCCGAGTGCTGTTCAGACTGCGGTCGGTCTGATGCCGGAAGCGCTGACCATCGAGGAAATCGAGGAACTGAAGCAGCAGTACATCATGTCCGCTGTGATGCTGAAGCTGGCGGACTACGACGGCGTCGAGATTCACGCAGCCCACGGCTACCTGATGTGCGAGTTCTTCAGCCCGGCCTTCAACAAGCGTGAAGACCAGTACGGCGGCAGCCGTGAAAACCGCGTCCGCATCGTCACTGACATCATCGCCGGCATCAAATACGCCTGCGGCGCAGACTTCCCGGTCGCGGTACGCATGTCCGTCGACGAGTACGACCCGACACACCCGGACGCCATCGACCTGAAAGAGGGCGTCGAGATCGCGAAACTTCTGGAGGCTGCCGGAGCAGACGCTTTGGACATCAGCTGCGGTAACTACTTCTCCGTCCGTGGCGAGAGCCTGGAGCCGTTCTCCTTCCCGGAGGCATGGCGCAGCGGCAACACCACGGCGGTCAAGGAAGCGGTCAAGATTCCGGTCATCGGCATGAACACCATCAAGCAGCCTGCGACAGCGGAACGGCTGCTGGAAGAAAGATACTGTGACTTCGTCGGCGTCGGCCGCGGCCATATCGCGGATCCGGAGTGGGTGAGAAAGGCAAAGGCCGGAAAGACAGACGAAATCAGAAAATGCCTCGGCTGCCTGTACTGTTTCGAGTCGCTGTTCTCCGTGGCTTATCCACGCTGCAGCGTGAACCCGCGCATGAGCAGAGAATGGGTCCTGCGGACTCCGCCGGAAAAGAACGGAAACGGCCGCAAGGTCGCTGTCGTTGGCGGCGGCGCTGCCGGCATGCAGGCTTCCGCTTTGCTTGCGGAGCGCGGCTTCGACGTCACATTGTTCGAGAAGAAGGCGGAGCTCGGCGGCGCTCTGAAGTACGCTGCCGGAACAGCCCCGTACAAAGACAGAATCCAGTGGTTCAGCGACACGCTGCAGCTGGAGTGCGAGAAAGCCGGCGTAGATATCCGGACGAATACGGAAGCCACCGTCGACTCGGTCAAGGCGCTGAATCCGGAAGCGGTCTTCCTGAGCGTCGGCGGCAATCCTGTCCGTCCTGCCAGCATCCCTGGCATCAACGCGAAGAACGTCGTGATGTATCAGGAGGTTCTGGACAAAAAGGTCGAGCTCAGCGGGAAGATCGCCCTCATCGGCGGCGGCCTGACCGGGCTCGAGACGGCGGAATTCGTCTGCCACAACTACAATCCGGAGAAGCTGTACATTGTCGACATGCTGCCGCAGATCGGAACCGGCATCTATCCGGGCATCTTCGCGGATATCATGTATCAGATCATGCCTTACGCACCGGAAATGCTCGCCGGACACGCTTTGGCGGCAGTCACGGACACCGGCGTCAACCTGATCAAACTGGAAGACCAGAGCCCTGTGGAGCTTGCTGTGGACTACGTCGTCCTGGCCATGGGCGTTTCGACGCCGAAGGCGGTCATCAAGGAGTTCGAGGACAACTTTGACCGCGTTGTGCTGCTTGGTGAAACCAACAAGGCGCCTGGCCGGATCGCTGTTTCTGTCGCAGACGGCTATCTGAATGCGTACGGTTTTGACCCGGACTGCTAAACTTTAGCGGGTCATTCATGTAATATACCGGCTGTGAGCAACCGCAGCCGGTACAACTAAAACTATATTTTGAACAGGAGGTGTAAAAATGAGCTACTACAAAGACAAAGTCGTTGTTGTCACCGGTTCTGCCAACGGTATCGGTATGGGCATTGCCGAAGAAATCGGTAACCGTGGCGGTCGTGTCGTTCTGGTCGACATTCTGGAAGACGACCTGAACAAGACCGTTGCCCGTTTAAAGGAAAAAGGGTCAGACGTCGTCGGGTATCCTATGGACGTCACGGTAGAAGAGGACTGGCCGAAACTGCGCGACTTCGTGCTCGACAAGTATGGAAGAATCGATATCCTCTTCAATAACGCCGGCATCATGTACGCGAAGCCGAACAAATGCTTCCAGACCATTGACTGGATGTATTACTTCAAAGCCAACGTTCTCGCCGCGGTCTTCGGCTGCAACACCTTTGCGCCTGTCATGGAGAAGCAGGGCGGCGGCCACATTTGCACCACCGGCTCCACCGCGTCCCTCGGACCAAACGGCGGCGACGGAATCGGCGTACCTTACTCTCCGACCAAGGCTGCGGTCCTGACCTATATGGAGCAGTTCGCGGTTCAGCAGGCGATGGACGGCACCAACGTCACATGCTCCTGCGTCATGCCTTGCGTCATCAATACGGATATCGGCCTGCGCATCGACAATCCGCTGAGCGTTCCGCTGGAATTCCGCGACAAGCTGGATATCATCGACAACCGTCCGCCGGAAGCCGTCAAGGCTGCGCATGACACCTATGACGCGCTGCACCTGCCGAAGGATCATCCGATTTATCAGCAGTTCCGCGAAGGCGGAGTCATCGAGATCGAAGAGGGCGTCGAGATCATCCTGCGCGAGATCGAAAAGGGGTACTTCTACATTTACACGCATCCGGGTCTATCCGCAGCGGTTAACCGCGTCGAGATGATGCGCCGTCTGACGCCGTACAGCCAGCCGGTCTCCATCGCGGAGACCATGGGCGAGTTCAACGTCAAGGCATGGGAGAGATCGTAATCTGCGTTCCGAAGGTTTTCCTGAGCACGATGTCGCAGACATGAAATGAAAAGGAGAAACAATTATGGATATTAACGGAAAAGTAGCATGGATCACCGGCGGTAACTCCGGCATGGGAGCTGCCACTGCGAAGGCGCTCATCGAGAAGGGCGCGAAGGTCCTCATCACGAGCCGCGGCGTCACGCAGGACGAGAACGCCGTCGCCGGCAAGCTCGGTGAGAACCTGATGTACATCAAAGCGGACAGCACCAAGGTCGAGGAACTCGAGGCTGCCGCGGCCGCCGCGGTTGAAAAATGGGGTCGCCTGGACATCCTGGTCAGCTGCGCCGGCAACGGCGGTACCGGCGGCGTCTTCATCACGGAGAAGCAGGAAGAGATCGACATGACCATCAAGGACATGGAGTTCTCCTACAACCTCAACGTCATGGGCAACTTCAACGCCGCCCGCATCGCAGCCAATTACATGGTCAAGAATGAGCCATACGGCCCGCGGAATGAGCGCGGCTGCATCATCATAATCGCCTCCATGGCAGCCGATAAGATCTGGATGACGACCCCTCCGGGCTTCCCGCCAACCTATTACGGCTTCGGCTACGGCATGGCGAAGGCAGCGCTGCTGGGCATCGTCAGAGACGTCGCGTATGTGCTGCAGGATTACAATATCCGCGTAAACGCGATTAAACCGGGCTGGTTCATCACACCGCTCACTCCGTTCTCGGAGGAGTTGGAGAAGACCGGCAACCCGACGCAGCTCTTCCCGAAATACGGCGGAAAGCCGGAAGAAATCGCGCAGCTTGCGGTCTGCATGATCGAGAACGCGTTCATCAACCGTGCGGCCTACGCGATTGACGCGGGTGTCATCGGCTAAACTTCATTCATTACCCATGAAGGAGGACGATATCATGGCAAAGAAATTCTTTAAAACGCTTCCGATCACGCTGATCGTTGTCGTAGTACTTCTGGCGCTCATCATCCTTCAGAGTCTGACGGGAACCAGTACCTGGTCCTACATTTTCTGCCTGTTTTACTACACCACGTTCTGCGGCATGAAACTCGACAAGGTGCTTCCGGTATCTATCTGGGGATTCCTCGGATTCCTCGGCGGGTACATCACACCTTTCATCGGCGGTACGGCCGGTACGATCGTGCTGCTGATCTACCTGATTCTGTTGTTGAACATTTCCCTTTCGGGTGTTTTCAAGAGTTTTGACCCTGCGACGTTTCTGTTCCTGACGCTGACGACAGCCGTCACCGGACTCTGCACGAAAGAAAGCTTCGTGAAAGACCTGGGAGGCTATATCTGCGGCGTCATACTGATGCTGGCCATCGGACTGATCGCGAGCGCGGTCGGGAAGAAGGCTGCCGCAAAGGCGGCGGCGAAGGAAGCCGCGGCTGCGGAAGAAGGCAAAGAAGAGGTCGTGGAAGAGAAAGCGGAGTAAGCGCAAACGCGGATGCATTCCGAACGCTATGGAAAGGGGACCCTCCGGGGTTCCTTTTCCGTTGCCTGAAACTGCTCAAACCGCTGCAATTTCAACGCTTTCTATTGAAATTGCAGAACAATTGTAGTATAGTTATCTTGGATTATTATGGGGAAGTATTCAAATAGTGAGTCTGTTTCCATATGTAAGGGTGCTGAATTGCACAGGAGGCCCCAAATGAAGAAACATCTGATGAGAATCTGCGGCTTGCTGCTCGCGATAACGATGGTCCTGGGACCGGTTGCGGTGTTCGCTGCGGACGAGGAACCTCTCGAGGTTCCGGAGGCTGCGGAACCCGCGGAGATCCCGGAAACCGTAGAAGCCGCTGACGCAGTGGAACCGGTTTCCGAGGCGGCGCCGGTAGTAACGGAGGCAACGCCTGTCGATGTGTCGGAGGCGGCGCCGTCCGAAGTAGCTGACGAGCCGTCCGAATCACCGGCCGAGCTGGCCGCGGCACCGGATGAGTTGGCTGCGGCACCGGAGGAACCGGCCGGAACATCGGAGGAACCGTCCGAGGCACTTGACGAACCGTCCGAGGCACTTGACGAACCGTCCGAGGTGACCGGTGCGGCCGGCGGACAAGCCAAAGCGGCCGAGCCGACCGTCAGCAGCGCGGCGGCCAGAGAAAAACTTTACTCCGTCGGCGGCACGGCTTTTGAGAGCGACGCCGACCAGAGCGACGGCTGGACCGACGGGAGCGGCTGGAGATACGACGCGGCGACCGAGACGATCACGCTCGTTAACTACAATGGCGCCGGACAGGACATCCTCTCCGACGGGACCGGCGTGACGATTCAGGCGGCGGGGCTGAACCGCATCGGTACGTTGTCCTGCGACGGGACGGTCAACCTGATCGGTACCGGAATTCTTCTCGTGGACGAAATCGAGCTGTCCGCAGGCAGTTCGTTCAACCTGCTTCCGAACGAGGAACTCTACGGAGCGGACGGCGGGAGCGTTGCGGTCTTTCTTAAGGAGAGCGACGGCGTGTACTGCATGGTCAACGGAGGCGTGACCGGCATCCTGGACGAAACGTATTATGTGCCGGACGGGATCACGCTTGTGGTTCCGGGCGACACCACGCTTTGCGTGCAGGCAGTGGTAAGCGTCGTTTCGACCATCGATCCTACAGGAGAAACGACGGTACAACATGTAACAACAGAAACTGACGAGATATACGCACCGCATTATCTGGATGAGGAAAAGGAGATATGGGTAAAGGTAGATTTCGTTCATTCGAGCAGCAAACTGGACGTTGCAAATTTAGTTGTTGAGGCCGGCGGGACCGTCATGATGCAGAATGCATCCTGTGGCTTCATGTATTATGGAACGCCTAGTACTATGAGATGCCAGGCGCAGCTGAACATCCGTGAGGTCCTGGAGAACGACGGGCTGATTCGCGGCAACCGTGTAGACCTCGGGGAAGGGGCGGAGCTGACGGGAGACGGTGTCTTCCGCGATACCGAACTCTCGATGCATGACCGGTCGAAAGAGAGCCTCAATGTCGTCGATTCCATTATAAAAGTCAACGAAAACACAGAGATCGGAACGCTGCGTGTCGGCGGAAAGACAAACATGTATTATAAGTACGGGGGAACGGTCGGGAGCGTTGTGTTCCGGGACAGCGAGTCCGAACTGGCTGTCAATGGCCGCGGCCTCGGATACTGCGGAGTGATGACCTTCTGCAATCCGGTAACGGGCGGACAGGTTGTCCTGGAATCCGGCGTCTTCAATCTCCCGGAGGACAGATCCGGCTTCACGGCGGAACGGTCGGACGAAACGGGGCTCCTTGAGAGTTATCTGAGCTTTGTGAGGACCGTACCGTCGGAGAATCCTTCCATCCATGCGATTCCGGTCCGCCTGATCAATTCCATTTCCTATACTCTCTATCCTCAGGGTTACGAGGTGAGTGGGTTTAAAAACGTTATCATCGAAGGCGCGGTCGATCAGCACGCACTCGATTCGTTCGACGGGGCGGTCGCCGGCGACGACGGAACCGTTGTGGTGAAGGATGTTACATATCGACTCATCGCAGACGAATATGAGAACCAGATCGAGGATAGCATAGGCTTTGAAGTCATCGTCATGATTATCGGCGCGGACGGTAAGCTGGATCCGGTCCGGCTGAACGAAATCTATGAATTATCAGAGGGAGCAGAAATTACCGTTCCTGCGGATACTGTATATGAAATCATTGTCGTCAGGGATCCGAGAACCGAATTTCTAATGGAGGGCGTTCCGGGCGGAAACTCTTCTTCTACAGTGCACACGAGCTTCACAGGAACCGGGGTCCTCGGCTCCAACGCCGGCTCGATCCAGGGCGGCAACAGCACACGAGTCCTGTCCGGCAGTGGCCTCAGCCGCAAAGGAATTCTTGATACGGAGGAGGAAGAAACTCCTTCCGACGCGGAGCAGGCAGAGGAGGAGCGTCCTTCCGATGCGGAGCCGACGGATCCGGAAGACACGCAGCCGGAGCCTGCAGATCGCAGAACTGCGGCGCCTGCCCGGGCGCGGACTGCGGCCAGCCTGGTACCGGAAGTACAGGTCGAGTTCATCGAAGAGACCGAGGAGACCGGCGCGTATTACGTTCTGACCGTCCTGCTTGGCGAGACGGTGCTCGAGGTGCTGGACGGATATGATGTCATCGTGGAGATGGCGTTCGAACTGCCGGAAGAGTGGAAGGCCAAACCGGTTTACGCGGTTTTCCGGACAACGTTGCCGGAGGGTTACGCAGCGTCATCAGAGGACGGACCGGACCTCGCGGAAAACGCGGACGAAGAAATTACTGTGATTCCGGCGGTTTACGACGAGGAGACCGGGCTTCTGACGTTCGAGGCGCAGGAGACGGGCGCGTTTGTCATTGTCTGCTTTGAGTATGATGGTGAGGTAAATACACCGGAGTTCTTCGCGGCGATCAAACAGCTGGACGACGTACGGACGCTGCTCGCGCTGGAAAAAGAACAGGAATAATACGATAAAAGTTTATTCACACCGGCCCGGACGGGCCGGGTTTTTTTTTAAAAAGGTATTGCATAATATTACAGATGTGTGTATATTTATAATAACTTATGCATCTAAATTCAGGGGAGGACCTAGAGATGAACAATACGAAACACACATGGAAGAAAACCGTTACCGCTCTGATTGCGCTCATTTGCATGTTCGCGATAACCATGCTGACATTGGCTGCCTGCGGGAGCAGCGGCGGCTCCGGAGAAGACGAAGATCCGGGAGAAAAGAAAGTACTGATCGTCGGAACGGAACCGACGTACGCGCCGTTTGATACGGTTGATGATGACGGAAACGTGATCGGCTTTGACATGGATCTGATTCAGGCGATTGCGGACGACCAGGGCTTTGAGATCGAGTTCATGACTCTCGAATTCGACGCGCTGATTCCGGCGCTTGAATCCGGACAGATCGATATCATCGCCGCAGCCATGAACGGGAACAACCCGGAGCGTCAGAAGAAAGTGGATTTTTCGGATCCGTATTACGAGACCGGTCTGGTCGTCGTGGTTGATATCGAGAACGACAAAATCGGCAGCATTGAGGACTTTGACACAGAGACAGTTGCCTGCAGCCAGATCGGTTCGGTCGGTGCGGACATCATCACCGAAATGGAAGCAGACGGCAAAATCAAAAAGGCCGTCGTCAACAATGGCTTTGACGTCTGCCTGCTTCAGGTCATGAACGGCGACGTGGACGCGACAATCATGTCGAAGCCGACCGCGGAAAACGCCATCAAGAAGTATCCGGGCGAACTCAAGATTGTCGGCGATAAGCTGGACGAAGGCTGGGCCGGTTTTGCGGTCCAGAAGGGGAACACCGAGCTGCTCGACAAGATCAACGTGGGTCTCGCGCACATGAAAGAGAACGGAACGTACGACGACCTGCTGACCAAGTGGTTTGCAGACTACGAAGAATAATGGTCATTTGCGAATCGGAACTGCGATTTATAAGAGGATTGGAGTAGTACGATGAATAAAAATGAATTTTTATACCTGCAACAAGAAGACGTGATCAAAGCCGGGGCGCTCGACATGCCATTTGTACTGGAGGAGGCGGAGCTGACGCTGAAACGCTGGGCGCAGGGAATCGTCAAGAACCCGACCAAGGTCAGCATGCGGCTTCCGGACAATGACCACGAGCAGTCGTTCTTTGTGGCGATGCCGGCATACATCGGGAACGAGCAGGACAGCAGTACGCACCTCTACGGCGCCGCGGGAATGAAGTGGGCGGCGGAGTCCATTTCCAATGTGTCGTCAAGGTTGCCGCGGGGAATCGACATGCTGCTCGTGAGTGACCCGAACACCTGCCTTCCGGTCGCGTTCATGGAGGCGAGTCTGATTACCGCCATGCGGACGGCCGCATCGGCCGCCCTCGGCGCCAAGTATCTCAGCCGAAAGGATTCCAAAACGGCCTGCATTGTCGGCGCGGGAATCGTCGGTCGGCTGCTGATCTCCGCGGTCACCTGCGCGATGCCTGCCCTCGAGCAGATTTACGTGTATGATCTCAACTATGAGACGGCGAAGTCCGTGGTCGCGGAAAAAGAATACCCGGGCGTCAAGGTCGAGGCGGTTCCGTCGCTGCCGGAGGCTACGGGCAAGGCGGACGTCGTAATCACTGCGACGAGCGCGCGGAAACCGTTCCTGGAGTACGGCTGGCTGCAGAAGAATGCGACCGTCGTGCAGATGGGTCCGACGGACATCAAGGATGAAGTCCTGCTGAATGCGAACAAGGTGGTCGTGGACAACTGGTATCAGGTATCCGGTTTTTACTTATCACCGGTGCATAAGTTGTACGAGGCGGGCTTCATTAAGCAGGAGGAGACGCCGGAGCTGCGCTTTATCGTCGACGGGCAGGTTCCGGGCCGTGAGAGCGAGGACGACTTCGTGGCTTATTGTTCGCTTGGGCTGGCTTCCATGGACATCGCCATCGGTTACAAGATTTATGAGAACGCGCTCACGAAGGGGATCGGCGTGACGCTCCCGGTGTGGGACGCGCCGAAGTGGCTGTAAAGAATACCGCACAAGAACCTGCAACGGCTGCCGATGGTATCGGCGGCCGTTTTCACTCGCCAGCTGTATCAGCCGGCTCTTTTGAAGTGCTCAAATGACTGGCATTTCAACAGTTTTTATTGTAATTGCAGAGCACTTGTAGTATATTTATTCTGGATTTTTATGTAAATGATAACATTCAACCCGTTTTTATATATTGAAGCTGTTCGCAAACATAGGAGGCTTTGCATGAAAAAGCACGTCATAAGAATCAGCACTCTGTTCATCGCAATGATGATGGTACTGGGGCCGGTCCCGCGGGCGGTGTTCGCGGCGGACGACGGCGCGGAGAGCGCCACACCGGCCGCAGTCGAGATGACCGAACCGGCGGAAGAAAGCGCTCCGGCGGAGGTTCCGGATACGCCGGATGCCCCGGATGCCCCGGAGACGGTTGAGACGTCTGCAATTACAGCTGAGACACCGGCAGATGCAGCGGCGGCCGTACCGGTTGCAGCGGACAGTGCGTCGGCCGCAACAGAGAGTACACCGGCCGCAGTAACGGAGGAAGACGGGGGGAGCGCCGCGAAGAGCGGCGAACCGGCCGTAACGGCTGCGGAGGACGATGCGTCTACGGACAAGCTTTACTCTGTCGGCGGTACCGTATTCTATAGCACCACCGACCAGAGCAGCAGCTGGAGCGGCGGCAGCGGCTGGAAATACGACGCGGCGTCTGAGGCAATCACAATGGTCAACTACAACGGCGCGGACCAGTCGATCCTGTCGGACGGAACCGGCGTAACGATTCAGGCGGCAGGCCTGAACCGCATCAGTACGCTGTCCTGTGACGGCACGGTCAACCTGATCGGTACCGGAATCTTGCTTGTTGACGAGATTGAACTGGCGGACGGGAGTGATTTCAACCTGCTTCCGAACAAAGAAGTTTATGGAGAAAACGGTGGGAGCGTCGCAGTCTTTCTTAAGCAAAGCGACGGATCCTACAGTCTGATCAACCGGGATATCGCCGGCGTTCTGGACGAGAGCTATTATGTGCCTGACGGAATCACGCTTGAGATTCCTGCGGACAGCACCCTGTGCATCCAGAGCCTGTTCACGCTCGTAAAGTACGACTCTGACACGGAGACCGAGACGGTATCTTATGTGACGGAAGAGCATTCGCCGACAGAGAGCGACGCGTATTTTGAGTCGGATACCAATTATGACGACTCCGTGACTTCCGGGCACCTGAACGCGGAAAGCGTTCGGGTGAACAAAGGAGGTACGATTCATCTTCAGAACGCGTCCGGAGCCATCAATCATGTAACGATAACTGCAGAGAGCGTCCTCACCGTTCGTAAGGCGCTGGATAATAACGGGGTAATTGAAGGAGGGGCCGTTGCGCTCGGCGGCGCAGCGGACCTGTCCGGCAGCGGCAGCTTCAGCGACACCGACTTGACAATCAATAAAGGCCAAAAGACCAGTGTTACGATGACCGACTCCACCTTGAGGCTCAACGGCAGCGGTACGGAAATCGAGACCCTGACAGTAAGCGGAGACGTCTGCCTGGTTTATGGGAGCGATGTTACGATCGATGGCATTGTTTTTAAGAATGCGTCGGACGAGTTGAGAGTCCAGTCCAAAAGCAAATATGAGTCGAGCGCGACGCTGACCTTCCGCAAACCGGTGACAGCCGGGACGGTAACGCTGCAGTCTGGCGTTTATAATGTTCCTGCGGGCAGCAAGGCGATTCGTACGAAGTCAGATCACAGCTGGGTTGGGAAGACGGGAATTCATGTGGTTTACACGCGCGAGAAACCGACGGAAGACCAGCCGCCGGTCAGCGCGATTCCGGTCAGCATTGTTTCGATTGTAGAAACGGAAACCTACAATGAAGGCTTTATCAACGAATATGATTCTGCGGTCGACGGGGTGCCGGTTGAGACGGATCTCGAACCGTATCCCGGAGAAGACGGGGAGGACCTGACGTTTGATACGCTCTTCGAAAAATACGTTTCGGACCATAAACGGAGCAAAATCGTCTTTGAATTGACTGTTCTGGGCGAGGACGGCAACCTCGAGCCGGTTTTCCTCACAAATGACGGAAACACCTCGGTTGTGGCGGAAACCGTCTACCGGATCCGGATCCTCGATGTGGATTATCTTGATAATGTGCTCGGCGGCGGCACATCGACGACGACGAATACAAGCTTCACAGGGACCGGCGTCCTCGGCGCGAATGCCGGCTCGATCAGCGGCGGCAACAAGACCAGAGTCCTGAGCGGGGCGGGCATCAACCGTGCGGCGATTGAGAGCCCGAAGCCGGACCCGGATCCAGACCCTGAGCCGGATCCAAAACCGGATCCGGACCCGACGCCTGACCCTGATCCGGAGCCGGACCCAAAGCCAGACCCTGAGCCGGATCCAAAACCGGACCCGGAACCAAAACCGGATCCGGACCCGACGCCTGACCCGGACCCGGTCCGTCCGGACGACAACACGAACCGCCGTACGACGGCGGCTACTCTGGTGCCGGAGGTACGGGTCGACTTCGTAGAAGAGACGGAGGAAACGGGCGCGTATTACGTCCTGTCTGTTGTAATAGGTAACACTGTGCTCGAGACGCTGGAAGGGTACGACATCGTCGTGGAGATGGCGTTCGATCTGCCGGAGGAGTGGAAGGACAAACCGGTTTACGCGGTTTTCCGGACGACGTTGCCGGAGGGTGACATCACCGTGACGGAGGACGACCTCGCGGAAAACGCGGACGCGGACATCACCGTGATTCCGGCGGCCTATGATGAAGAGACCGGCCTTCTGGCCTTCGAAGCGGTTGAGATCGGTCCGTTCGTCATCATCTGCTTCGACTACGATGGCGAGGTGAATACGCCGGAGTTCTTTGAAGCGGTCAAGCAGCTGGACGACGTTCAGGCGCTGCTCGCGCTGGAGGAGGCGCAGGACTAGTCAGGATGAAAAAACAACCGATCAGTAAGACCAACGCGATGCGCATTCTTGACCAGCATGGGATTGCATACGAATGCGCGGAATACGAATACGATGAGTCGGACCTTTCCGGGACGCATGCGGCGGAAGTTCTCGGCGTGCCGGGAGACCAGATTTTCAAGACCCTTGTGACGCGCGGCACGGACCGCGAGCTTTATGTGTTCGTCATTCCGGTCGATGCGGAGCTCAGCCTCAAGAAGGCAGCACACGCGGCCGGGCAGAAGCACATCGAGATGATCCACGTCAAAGAACTGGAGCCATTGACAGGCTACATTCGCGGTGGCTGTTCCCCAATCGGGATGAAAAAACAGTATCCGACGTTCATCGACGAAATGGCGACCCTGTGCGATACCATCTATTTCTCGGCGGGCAAGCGCGGGCTTCAAATCATCATGGCGCCGGACGACCTCGTGAACCTGATCGGAGCGGAGTACAAGGACCTTACTGAATAGTTAACCAATAAATTTTATCATATAAGGAGCCTTTATGGACAAAATCAAGATCATCGACCTCAAGGAAAGCATCCTGGCGGACAACGACCGCGACGCGGACATGCTCCGCGAGACCCTGCGGGAGGGCGGTCCGTTTTATCTGAACATCATGTCTTCGCCGGGGGCGGGCAAGACCACGACGATCATAAAGACCGTCCGCAGCCTCCGTGACCGCCTGCGCATCGGCGTGATGGAGGCGGACATCGACTCCGCCGTAGATGCGGAAACTGTTCAGGCGGAAGGGATTCCGGTCGTGCAGCTTCACACCGGCGGCATGTGCCACCTCGACGCGGACATGTCCCGGCAGGGCATGCGCGAGCTCGGGACGGACGGCCTCGACCTCGTGATCCTCGAGAACGTCGGGAACCTCGTCTGCCCGGCGGAGTTCGATACGGGCGCCTGCCTCGACGCGGTGATCCTCTCCGTGCCGGAGGGCGACGACAAGCCGCTCAAGTACCCGCTGATGTTCGAAAAGTGCAGTGCGGTTCTCATCAACAAGATCGACGCGATGCCGATCTTCGACTTCGACATGGACACGGTCCGCAAATACATCGCGATGCGGAACCCGGCCGCGGTCGTCTTTCCGGTGTCGGCGGAGACGGGCGAGGGAATCGACGCATGGGCGGACTGGCTGTATGACCGGATCGCGGAATGGAGGAAGTAGCATGGCTGGAATCAAAGTAATCGACGTAAACGTCGGCGTCTTTGCGGAAAACGACCGGATCGCGGCCGAGGTGCGGGCGCAGAATGAAGCGAACGGGACGTTCATGATCAACCTGATGGCTTCGCCGGGGGCGGGCAAGACGACGCTGCTCCTCCGGACGATCGAAGCGCTCCGCGATGAATATAGGATTGGAGTCATGGAAGCTGACATCGACGCCACGGTGGACGCGGAACGGATGGAACAGGCCGGCGTCCGGTCCATCCAGGTGCATACCGGCGGCGAGTGCGCCATGGACGCAGCCATGACGCAGCAGGCGCTCCGTGAGTTTCCGACCGAGGACCTGGACCTCCTGATCCTCGAAAACGTCGGCAACCTCGTGTGCCCGGCGGAGACCGATACCGGCGCGACGCGGAACGTCGCCATCCTCTCGATTCCGGAGGGGGACGACAAGCCGCTTAAGTACCCTCTGATGTTCCAGGTGTGCCACGCGGTCATCATCAGCAAGACCGATACGAGGGCGTATTTCAAGTTCAACGACGAGGCGGTCGTCGAGCGCATCCACCAGTGCAATCCGTTCGCGGAGGTCTTCTTCCTGTCGGCCAAGACCGGGGAGGGGATGGACGCCTGGATCGACTGGCTCCGGCGGCATCTGCAGAAGTAACAGGAGGGACGGACTTGGCTGTCAAAACCAACTGGTATAAGGAAGCGGTGGTCTATCAGATCTATCCGCTGAGCTACATGGATTCGAATAACGACGGGATGGGTGACATCCGAGGCATCATTTCGCGGCTGGATTACATCCGGGACCTCGGCGCGACGGCGATCTGGTTTTCGCCGCTCTACGCGAGCCCGTGGAAGGACTACGGCTACGACATCTCGGACTACCGCGCGATCCACCCGGCCTTCGGCACGATGGCGGACTTCGACCGGCTCGTGGCGGAGTGCCGCACGCGCGGCATCCGCGTCATCATGGACATGGTCCTCAACCACACGAGCGACCAGCACCCGTGGTTCCGGGCGGCCCTCGCGGACCGGAACTCTCCGTATCGTGACTACTATATCTTCCGGGAGGGCAAGCGCAAGGGCGGCCTCATATTCCCGCCGACCAACTGGACGTCTTCGTTCACTGGGTCCGCATGGCAGCGGATCAAGGGGACGGACGATTACTATCTCCACCTGTTTGCGCCGGAGCAGCCGGACCTCAACTGGGAGAACCCGAAGGTCCGGGACGAGATCGTGGACATCCTGCGCTTCTGGCTGGACAAGGGCGTCGACGGCTTCCGCTTCGACGTGTTCAATCTGTATTCCAAAGTCTATCCGCTGCAGGACGACAACACGAAGTTCCGCTTCCAAAAGGGAACCCCGTACTTCGTCGACGGTCCGCGGATGCACGAATTCCTCAAGGAACTCAACGACAGGGCGCTGTCCCTGTATGATACATATACGGTCGGGGAGTCCTACACGCCGGACGCGGAGCACGCGCTCCGGTACATCAAAGAAGAATCCGGCGAGCTCGACTCGATCTTCGATTTTGAACACCTGACCTCGGACAACCTGTTCGGGCTCAAGTTCATCCCGCGGCCGTTCAGCCTCCGCAAATTCAAGCGCGGGCTGCTCGATCCGCAGATCCGCTACCACGGCATCGGCTGGAATGCGCTGGTCCTCGAGAACCACGACTGTCCGCGGAGCGTCAGCCGCTTCGGGATCAATACTAAGAAATATCGATATGAGGCGGCCACCTTCCTCGCGACGGTGACCTTCATGGGCTGGGGCACGCCGTTCATCTATCAGGGCGAGGAGATCGCCATGACCAACAGCAAGTTCCGGTCGATGGACGAGCTGATGGACCCGGTGTCGCACTTCGTATATGACACGTTCGCAAAGCAGTACCACGTTCCGCGCTGGCTGGCCTTCCAGTTCATCCGCTACGGGGCGCGGGACCACGCGCGGACGCCGATGCAGTGGAACGCTTCGGTCAACGCCGGGTTCAATACCGGCGCGGAGCCGTGGCAGTCGATCAACCCGAATTACACGGACATCAACGCGGCTTCGGACCTCTTCGCGAAGCACTCCGTCTACCGCTATTATCAGCGGCTTCTGGCGGCCCGGAACGCGAGCGACGTTGCGCTCCGCGGCAAGACCGTAGAATACAGCCCGCATAGCGGTCGTATCATCGCGTACTCGCGGACGTACGAGGGGCGGCGGCTCTTCATCGTCGGGAACTTTTCGGACAAGGAGACCACTTACAAACTCCCGCCGGACTTCACCCCGTGGGAGCTCCGCATCCTGATTGGAAACTACAACCGCGACCGGCTGACGAGATTTCTGCGGCTCCGGCCGTACGAGGCGCTCGTGCTCGAAGAAACCCAGGCATAGACAGGCATCATGAGGTAGCTTCATGCCAAAGAAAAGCATTCGTGAAATGGGAAGCTGGGAGTTGCGGCACTACTCCCTGCAACGGAGAGTCTTCCGCGCGACGATCATGGGATCGATCGTGCTGGGCATTGTTGCACTTGTCATCGGCCTCGGGTTGTATACATACTCCCTGATTCAGCAGCTCGTCGGCGAGTCGTTCGGCATCGCCCGCAGCGCGGAGGCCATCATGGGGCACGTAGTCGATGTGGAAGACATCTCGAGCGAGGTCCTCGGAATCTGGCGCGGCATGACGGAGAGCGAGCGCAGCCAGACCGGGACGGAGGGGTACCGCGCGCGGTTCGCAGGGGTCACGGCAGACAAAAAATGGCGGCGGCTCCGGACCGTTCTGCAGCAATTCCGGGACTCCAGCGACGTAAACGACATCTATCTCGGGTACTTTGACCCGGAAAAGAATGTATTGGTTTATTTCTGCGATCCGGACGAGTCCGAGGAGACGGGGTTCTTCCCGGGCGAGTGGGAGCGGGTCGAACAAAAGGAAATCGACAAATTTTACAACTGGGACGGCGAAGGCGCGCTGTACGACATCAGCAAGACCGAGCGGTACGGCTGGATGTGCACGAGCGGCGTGCCGTTGTACGACAATGACGGCGAGATCTGCGGCTTCATCCTGGCAGACGTCACGCTCGAGGAGGTCGGCGAGGGCATCCGCAGGTTCCTCATCCAGTATACGATTGCGATGCTGGTCGTTGTGAACCTGATCGGATATCTGTTGAGCCGGCGCATGAAGAGGATGCTGGTCGATCCGATCAACAGCATCGCGGACGCCGCGCAGAATTACGTGAACGATCGCCTGGAGGGAGACAAGTCGACGGAGTGCTTCTCACAGCTTGATATCCACACCGGCGACGAAGTTGAGAACCTGAGCCTGGTCATGGCCGACATGGAGCGCGGCCTGAACGAGTACGAGATCAACCTGACCAAGGTAACGGCTGACAAGGAGCGAATCGCTACCGAACTCGAACTGGCGCGGCGGATCCAGACTCACATGCTGCCGGACGATTTTCCGGCCTTCCCGGACCGCAGCGAGTTCGACATCTATGCGCTGATGGACCCGGCCAGGGAAGTCGGCGGGGACTTCTACGACTTCTTCCTGGTGGACGACGACCACCTCGCCCTGATGATCGCGGACGTCTCCGGCAAGGGAATCCCTGCGGCCCTGTTCATGATGTCCGCGCGGACGATCCTGTCGGACAACGCGCACATGGGCAAGCCGCCGCACGAGGTCTTTGCGGTCACAAACTACGCGATCTGCGCGAACAACAAGGATGAGATGTTCGTCACGGCGTGGCTCGGCGTCCTCGAGATCTCGACCGGCAAGCTGACCGCCTGCAACGCGGGCCACGAGTATCCGGCGCTGCAGAAGGCTGGCGGGGCATACGAACTGCTCAAGGACAAGCACGGCTTCGTGCTGGGCGGCATGGACGGCGTGGAGTATAAGGATTACGAGCTCCAGTTGGAGCCGGGGGACAAGCTCTTCGTATACACGGACGGGCTGCCAGAGGCGACCGGGCCGGACAACGAACTGTTCGGCACGGAGCGCATGCTCACGGCGCTCAACGAGGACCCGGCCGCGGATCCGGAGGAGACGCTCAACAACATGCAGGACGCCGTCCTGCACTTCGTCGGGACCGAAGAGCAGTTCGACGATCTGACCATGCTCTGCCTTGAGTACCGTTCGGCGTCAAAATAAAAAAACGTTTGGCAAAGCGCCGACCGATTTGGTATGATAAGTCACAAGTTTATAAATTATAGGAGGACTAGAGATGAAACTGGAAACCAAGTGCATTCAGGCCGGTTATGAACCGAAGAACGGCGAGTCCAGAATGATTCCGATCATTCAGAGCACGACGTTCAAATACGACACCAGCGAGGACATGGGCAAGCTGTTCGACCTCGAGGCGTCCGGTTACTTCTATTCGAGACTGCAGAACCCGACCTGCGACATGGTCGCGGCCAAGATCTGCGCGCTGGAGGGCGGCACCGCGGCGATGCTCGTTTCGTCCGGCCAGGCGGCGAACTTCTTTGCGATTTTCAACATCGCGGCCAACGGCGACCACGTGATTTCTTCGTCGACGATTTACGGCGGCACGTTCAACCTGCTGAACGTCACGATGCGCAAGATGGGCCTGGACGTCACATTCGTTGACCCGGACTGCTCGGACGAGGAGCTCGAGGCGGCGTTCAAGCCGAACACCAAGGCGGTCTTCGGCGAGACCATCGCGAACCCGGCGCTGATCGTATTCGACATCGAGAGATTCGCCAAGGCAGCCCACGCGCACGGGGTTCCGCTCATCGTAGACAATACATTTGCAACACCGGCGAACTGCAGACCGATCGAGTGGGGCTGCGACATCGTCACGCACTCCACGACCAAATACCTGGACGGCCACGACGTGACGGTTGGCGGCGCCATCATTGACGGCGGCAAGTTCGACTGGATGGCTCATGCGGACAAATTCCCGGGCCTGACCACGCCGGACGATTCCTATCACGGCATCACCTACGCGGAGAAATTCGGCCTCGGCGGAGCGTTCATTACCAAGTGCACCGCCCAGCTCATGAGAGACTTCGGCTCCACACCGTCCCCGCAGAGCGCGTTCTACCTCAACCTCGGCATCGAGTCGCTGTGCGTCCGGATGGAGCGCCACTGCAGCAACGCGCAGGCGGTCGCGGAGTTCCTCGAGCAGCACGAGAAGGTCGACTGGGTCAACTTCCCGGGACTCCCTGGCAATAAATACTATGAGAGAGCAAAGAAATACATGCCGAACGGTACCTGCGGCGTCATCTCGTTCGGCGTCAAGGGCGGCCGCAAGGCAGCTGAAGCGTTCATGAAAGAGCTCAAGATCGCGATGATCGCGACGCACGTCGCGGACGCGCATACCTGCGTATTGCATCCGGCGTCCTCGACGCACCGCCAGATGACGGACGAAGAGCTGGTCGCGGCAGGCGTCGCGCCAGACCTGATCCGCCTCTCGGTCGGCATTGAGAACGTCGACGACATCATCGACGACCTCAGACAGGCGCTCGCGGCGATCTAAACCGTCAGAACCGAATCAAAACGATAAAAAAGCGGACCGGTTACAGCCGGTCCGCGATTTCTTTTACAGTGTTTACAAATAATATTTTATCGTATTGTTCCTCGGGCATGAACCCGTATTCGACCATTCTGCGGTAAGCCGCATGGATCAGGTCATAATAACCGTTGATGTTCAGAAAAACGCAGGTGCAGTCGTGCAACAGAAGCCGCATGTGCGAGATGGCTTCGGAGATTTCCTCCAGCGTCCCCGGGCCGCCCGGCATGGCGATGTAAACGTCCCCGAGCTCCAGCATGCGCGCTTTGCGCGTCGACATGTCCGGGACCACCTCCAGAGTGTGCAGGCCCGTGTGCCCGTGCTCGTGTTCGATCAGAAACTCCGGAATCACGCCGATGACAGCCCCGCCGTGATCCAGTACGACGTCCGCGAGGATTCCCATCAGGCCGATGTTTCCGCCGCCGTAGACCAGCGTGTGGCCGTTCTCCGCGATCCACAGGCCGAGGGCGACGGCTTCCTGTTCGAACGCCGGGTCGGTTCCTTTATTCGATCCGCAATAAACTGTGATATTCAAACGTTTTCTCCCTGATTGCAACTATTCGTCGGCTTTGACGTTGAAGAGTTTCTGCATCTTTTGCTTGGACAGGTCGTTCCCGACAAAGAGCAGGACGTCGTTCACCCGGATGACCTCGTATGGGCCCGGCGACATGATGTACTCGTCCCCGCGCTTGACCGCGACGACGGTCGCGCCGGTTTGCTGCCAGATGTTGAGCTCGCCGATTGTCTGCCCGATGTAGGAGCACTGGTCGTCGATCAGAATGTCGTAAGGGATGAACGACGCGGTCTCGTGGCTCCGCTTGGTCTGACCGATGAGGGTGCGGAGGAGCCGCGACATGTGAAGGAGTTCCTCCTCCTGCCGCGCGACGGACGCCTCGATCTCGAAGCGGATCTCCTGGATGGAGACGGTGCTCTGATAGCGGTCGACGTAAAGCTGCGCCTTCTCGCGGGAGGCGACGTACGTGCCGCTGCCCTGGCGGATGACGACGATGCCGAGGTCGGTCAGCATGTTGACGGCTTTGCGCGCGGTCTCCGGGGAAACGTTGTATTTGCTGGCCAGCGTGGAGCGGGCGTTGATTTTTTCACCGACCTGATACCAGCCGTCGGCGATCTTTTGTGCGACTTCGACGGCGATCTCCTGATAGCGCGACTCGTGATGGCGCTTTCTGGTCGCGGTTTCTTTTTCAGTCCCTGGCGTTTCTTTTGCAGGCATCACGATCACTTCCTTTAAGATTGAAAAAGGATAGGATAGACAGGAATGACCATACGGACGGTAATCCGTGTGGTCATTTTTAATATTATCACTTCGGCCATCCCGAATGCAACCTTTTTTCTTGAAAATTCAACATTTTTCGGCTGATCAGGGATGCGCTCCGGGCGCAAATGACAAAAAAGAAGACGCATCTGCACGTCCTTTTCTGTTGCCATGGATTGTGAAAAGGGTTATAATTTTATCAAAGAAAGAATTCCATACGGTTTTCAGGAGATGGCTTTGTTTAAGGCCATTTTGCGGCGCCGTGGTATACTATAATCAGGGTTAATAGGGGGCACGCGAATGGGTCTGCTTTATGAGATGAATAAGAACTTCGGCGAGCTGCTGAACGAGAAGACCAACTTCGTGTTCATCGGCGAAGCCGGCAGCGGCAAGAGCGAGATCGTACTCAACGTTGCGGCCAAACTCGCGCGGGATACCGGGCGCAAGGTCGACGTTTTTGACATGGACCAGACCAAGCCGCTGTACCGTTCGCGTGACATGAAAGATGCCTTTGCCGAGATCGGCGTGGATATACACTATCAGGATCAGTTTCTGGACGCTCCGACGGCGGTTGGCGGCGTCGCAACGTCTTTGTCGGGAGATCAGTATACACTGCTCGACGTGGGCGGCGGCCATCCGGCGGCGCGCATGGTCGGCGGGTACGCGCAGTTCCTCCGCAGGGACAACGCTGCGCCGGTCTACATTGTGAATCCGTTCCGGCCATGGACAAAGAGCATCGAAGCGATCGACGGTACGATGTCCCACATTTTGGGTGCATCGCGCCTCGATCATATTTATTTGCTGGGAAACCCGAATCTGGGTTACCATACAACAGCCGATGATATCGTAGAGGGACTGGAGAAACTTGACAAGCTGTTCGAGGGAATCACGACCATCAACAGCGCCTGTGTCAAGCGTGAACTGTACGATGCGGTAGCGGACAAAACGGACAAATATCTGCTGCCGATTGAGCTGTATTTGACCTACTCATGGGTCGACCGTTAATTCTTTACATAACTAGGAGGTAAATTGATGGCTAAAGGAAGAGTAGAAATCAATTCTGAGGCATGCAAATCCTGCCAGTATTGCGTGATTTCGTGCCCAAAGAAGGTTCTCGCCGTTGGCGAAGCCGTCAACTCATTTGGTTATCCTTACGTTGTCGCAGCAAACCCTGAAGACTGCATCGGTTGCGCCATGTGCGCCAACATTTGTCCGGATGCGGCGATCGAGGTCTGGAGAGGATAGGAAGGAGAGACTGACATGAGTGA
This sequence comes from Mogibacterium sp., assembly GCA_017433975.1. Lineage (GTDB taxonomy): Bacteria > Bacillota > Clostridia > Peptostreptococcales > Anaerovoracaceae > RGIG2439. Next base: position 29,718 of record JAFRGD010000023.1, read on the forward strand.
AAGAGTATTTATGAAGGGCTGCGAGGCGATCGCCGAGGCAGCGACCAGAGCGGGATGCAGATTCTTCGCGGGTTATCCGATCACGCCACAGAACGAGATCCCTGAGTATTTCGCACGCAGAATGCCTGAGGTCGGCGGAGTTTTCGTACAGGGCGAGTCCGAAGTCGCTTCGGTCAACATGCTGTACGGCGCTGCTTCCACCGGCACCAGAGCGATGAGTTCTTCTTCCAGCTGCGGCATCTCCCTCTATTCCGAGGGCGTTTCCTATATGAACGCAGCGCGTATCCCGGCAGTCTATGTCAACGTCCAGAGAGGCGGCCCTGGCATCGGCGCGATTCAGCCGGCCCAGCAGGATTATCTTCAGGCGACCAAAGCTTCCGGCAACGGCGGCTTCCGCATGCTGGTTCTCGCACCGGCCACCGTTCAGGAGTGCGTCGACATGACCTACCGCGCATTTGACCTCGCGGCCAAATATCAGAACCCGGTTCTGGTCCTGACCGACGGCGTCATGGGCACCATGATGGAGCCGGTAGAGCTCCCTCCGATGAAGAGCGACGAGGAGCTCGCAGAGCTCAAGGCTGCGTACCACTATAGAGCAGTCGTAGGACACCCGCTCGGCGAGGCAGTCTTCTGCAGACCTGGCGGCATCGGCGGCGGCTGGGAAGAAATCAACAAAGAAACCGTCAAGATGTACGAGACCTGGGACAGCGAAGTCGAGTATGAAGAGTTCATGATGGACGACGCTGAGATCGTTCTCGCTGCATACGGTATTTCCGCACGTATTTCCAGATACGTTGTCAAGGCGCTCCGCAAAGAAGGAATCAAGGCCGGCATGATCCGTCCGATCAAGGTCTCGCCGTTCCCGTACGAAGCGTTTGACAAGCTCGACTTCGACCGCGTCAAGGGAATCCTCAACGTTGAGATGTCGATCCCGGCTCAGATGAAATGGGATATCGAGTACGCAGTACACGGCAGATGCCCGATCGCGGAGAGCCTGCGGTCCGGCGGTGAGCTCCTGACCAACGATCAGGTTCTCGCGGCTGCCAGAGCACTTGCAAAGGAGGTACTGTAATGGAAAAACAAGTATATAAGAAAACATTAGGCGTTCTGCCGAATACCGTATCCGGCTTCTGCCCGGGCTGCATGCACAGCACGGTCCACAAACTGATCGGCGAAGTCGCTGAGGACCTCGGGTACCTCGACAAGCTGGTCAGAGTCGAGGGCGTAGGCTGCTGCGGACTCGGACAGCTCTACGTATCGCACGACTCTACGATTGCGGCGCACGGCCGCGGCTGCGCGGTAGCGACCGGCATCAAGCGCTGCACTCCGGAATCCCTGGTCTATACGTATCAGGGCGACGGCGACCTCGCTTCCATCGGTATGGCGGAGACGATTCTCGCAGCCAACAGAGGCGAGAACTTCACGGTCATCTTCGTCAACAACTGTATCTACGGCATGACCGGCGGCCAGATGGCGCCGACCACGCTGATCGGCATGAAGTCCACCACGACGCCAAAGGGCAGAAACCCGGAGGAGCACGGCTATCCGATTCACATGTGCGAAGTCCTGAACCAGCTGACAGCCCCGTACTATCTCGAGAGAGTCTCCTGCGACACGCCGCAGCACGTCATCGCGACGCGCAAGGCAATCAAGAAAGCGTTCCAGTATCAGCTCGAGGGCAAGGGCTTCTCGATGGTCGAGATCGTCACCAGCTGCCCGACCAACTGGGGCCTGACACCGATCGCCGCGCTCGATTTCCTGCGCGACAAGATGTTCGCGGAGTTCCCGCTTGGCGTCATCCGTGACAAAGGCGCAGTAAAGTAGTAGGAGGTGCAGAATGGAAAGAAATTTGATGATCGCCGGCTTCGGCGGACAGGGCGTAATGACGATGGGCAAGCTTCTCGCAGAGGCGACCTCTGAGTCGACAGACCTCCAGGTATCGTTCTTCCCTTCCTATGGCGCTGCCATGAGAGGCGGTACTGCGAACTGCTACGTTGTTATTTCCGATGATGAGATCGGCGCGCCGGTATCCAACAACCTCGATGACCTGGTCGTCATGAACGGCCCGTCGCTCCGCAAGTTCCTCCCGAACCTCAAACCGGGCGGCAACCTGTTCATCAACAGCACAATCGTTGACCGGGCGGAAGTCAAGAGAGACGACATTCGCGTCATCGAAGCTCCTGTGACACAGATGGCTCTCGACATCAAGAACGAGAGAGCGCTGAACGTCCTCATGCTGGGCGTTTACGTAGCTGTTACTGATGCAGTGCCTGAGGATGTCATTATCAAGGGCATCGAGCACAAGTTCGAGGCGAAGCCTCATCTCATCGCGCCGAACGTCGACGCGTTCAAGATGGGCATTGAGGTTGGTCTCAAGGAGAAGGCCAAATAAGGCGTCCCGACCTGTCATTTTTACAGTCACATAGAGGGTATCTTTCCGAGTGGCGGCGTGTCCGCCGGAGGGGATACCCTCTTTTGTTGTTGCCTTGCATTGTGAAAAGGGGTATAATATCTTGTAACATTGCAAAAAGAAGGAGGCTTACCATGTCTAGGAAGAAGAAACTGCAGACAAAGGCCAACGAACAGGCGAGAAAGCAAGCGATTCGGCAGATCAAACGAATGATGGCCCTCCGGGTCATGGGAATTAGTATTATATCCGCGACGGTACTGATCGTTGCGACGAAAATTTTGTTTGATGAGATCTTTGTCGGAGATGACTGGTCCGACGTGGACTGGGGCGAAGGCGAAGAGGACTATGGAGTCGATATCGATTGAGAAAGGCAACAACAATGGCAGATTATAAAGGAACCTATTACATTACAACACCGATTTATTACCCGAGTGCCAAGCTGCACATCGGACACACATACTGCACCGTCATGACGGACGCGATGGCCAGATTCAAACGTCTTCAGGGCTACGACGTCATGTTCCTGACGGGTACGGACGAGCACGGTCAGAAGATTCAGTCCAAGGCGATCGCTGCCGGCGTTTCCCCGCAGGAGTACGTCGATGAGATCGTCGTCGGAATCAAGAAACTCTGGGCGACCATGGAGATCTCCTATGACGACTTCATCCGGACCACGGAGCCGCGGCACATGGAGAGAGCGCAGAAAATCTGGCAGAGAATGTACGACAAGGGCGACATTTACAAGGGCGCCTACGAAGGCCTGTATTGCAAGGAGTGCGAATCCTTCTGGACGGAGTCCCAGCTGGTGAACGGCTGCTGCCCGGACTGCGGCCGCCCGGTGGAACGCGCCAGCGAGGAGGCGTATTTCTTCAAACTGTCAAAATACGCGGACAAGATTCTTAAGCTGTACGACGAGCATCCGGAGTTTCTCGAGCCGGAAACCAGACGGAACGAAATGCGGAGCTTTATCGAGCAGGGTCTGGACGACCTCTGCGTCTCGAGATGCACCTTCGACTGGGGCGTCCCGGTACCGAACGATCCAAAGCACGTCATGTACGTCTGGATCGACGCGCTTTCCAACTACGTCACCGCGCTCGGCGGACCGGACAGCTGCGAGAAATACGACAAGTATTGGCCGGCAGACGTCCATCTCGTCGGCAAGGAGATCGTGCGGTTCCACTCCATCATCTGGCCGGCCATGCTGATGAGCGCGGACATTCCGCTGCCGAAACAGGTGCGCGGCCACGGCTGGCTGCTCCTCGGCGGCGAGAAGGTCTCCAAGTCCAAAGCCGCCAAGGGCCAGGACGTCATCGACCCGGTGGTCCTGATCGACCGGTACGGGATCGACGCTCTCAAATACTTCCTGCTCAGGGAGTACACCTTCGGCCAGGACGGCAGCTTCACCAACGAGGTCATGCTCAAACGCATGAACTTCGACCTCGCGAACGACCTCGGCAACCTGCTTTCGAGAACGGTCTCCATGATCGTAAAGTACAACGGCGGCAAGGTTCCGGAGGCGACGACCGAGGACGACATCGACCGCGACCTCATCGCGATCGCGACCGGCGCGGCGGCCAAGGTCGAGGACAAGATGAACGACTTCCAGTTCAACTACGCGCTGGATGAGATCTGGGCGATCATCCGCCGGGCGAACAAATACATCGACGAGAAGATGCCTTGGGCGCTCGCCAAGGACGAGAGCAAAAAAGCCGAGCTCGACACCGTGCTCCGCAACCTCGTCGAGGCGCTCCGCATCGTCTCCATCCTGATCATCCCGTTCATGCACACGACGTCCGACCGCATGAGAGATCAGCTCGGCATCAGCGACGTGGAGGCGCTGTGGGCCGATACCTTCGACTTCTACAAGATGAGCGGCGCCGTGGTCCACAAGGGCGACATCCTGTTCCCGCGGCTCGACATCGAGAAGGAGCTCGAAGCCCTCTGGGCGATTCCAAAGGCGTAAACGGCAGCGCACTTCATCCGTTGATAACTGTTACTTGACTGACACGGGTCCGGGGTCATTAACGTGACCCTGCGGCCCGTTTCCATTTCGGGAAGAATTTGCTTAAGAAAATGAAACTGTTTGACGCGCATACACATCTGAATATCGAAGAATACGACGAGGCGGAACGGCTGGACCGGCTCCGCACGATCGAAGAATCCGGCTACATGGGAATCGTGATCGACGCCGGCGCGTCGCCGGCGAACTCGGTGCAGGCGGTGCGGAATTCGGCGGAGCGGAGCTGGTGCTACGCTTCGGTCGGAATCCATCCGCACCACGCGAGCGAGGTGACGGACGCGGACATCGAAATGGTCCGGCGGCTTGCGGTCTGTAACCGCCTGGCCGGAACGGTCAGCAGCCAGTCCGTACCGGATCCTTATGACGCGGACGACCCGGCGCGCCTCGGCGGCAAGGTCGTCGCGATCGGGGAGGTTGGGCTGGACTTTCACTTCGAGCCGTACTCGGAGGAGGACCAGATTCGCATTTTCCGGCAGCAGATCCGCATCGCGAACGAGCTCCGGCTGCCGCTGATGATCCACACGCGGGACGCGGACCGGCTGACGTTCGACATCCTGAACGAAGAAGGCGCCTTCAGCGACGAGCGGTGCTCGTGGTTCCCGCAGCGGCCGATTCAGGAGGTCGGAAGCGACGAGGTGACCAACGGCAGGGATGCCCGGGTGCAGCTGCACTGCTACTCCGGCTCCGCCGAGCTCGCCAAGGAATACCTCCGGCTCGGCGCGTCGTTCTCGCTCGGCGGCCCGATCACGTTCAAAAACAGCCGCAAACCGGTGCAGGTCGTGCAGCGGATTCCGCTTTCCTGCATCATGTCGGAGACCGACGCGCCGTACATGGCGCCGGAACCGCTCCGCGGCCGGCCGAACCGCACGGAGTACATCATCCACATGGTCCGTCGGATGGCGGTGCTCAAGAACGCGGGCTTTGAGGAGACCGCGGCCATGCTCTACGAGAACGGTTGCCGGTTCTTTGACATCAACGAGTAAGGTAAGGAGCAGACGATGGACAAGGTGACGAAAGCCGTGCTGGACAGCGGCACGGTCGTCGACAATCTGAACTACGTTGTCGGGGTCTCGGGCGGCCCGGATTCGCTTTGCCTGCTCGATATCCTGATGAAGCTCACAAAAAAGAAAAACATCACAGTCATCCCGGTGCACGTGAACCACAAGCTCCGGGAGAACGCGGATGCGGAGCAGGCCCACGTCGAGGCGCTCTGCGAGGGCTACGGCGTCAAGTGCAACAGCTTCGAGGTCGACTGCAAGGCGCTCGCGGAAGAGCACAAGGTCTCGACGGAGGAAGCAGGCCGGGTGGCGCGGTACCAGATTTTCAACCAGGTCGCGGACTTCCTCGTCAAGCAGGGAGCGAATCCGCAGACCGTCGTGATCGCGACAGCGCACAACGCGGACGACCAGAGCGAGACGGTGCTGCACCGGATCCTGCGCGGGACGAGCCTGCACGGGCTGATGGGAATCCGGCCGATCCGCGAAGGCGACGGCGGTTACCTGATCGTGCGGCCATTGCTCAACGTGCCGCGGACCGACATCGAAGCCTACGTCAAGCGGGCGAACCTTGAGCCGAACATCGACGAGAGCAATTTTGAACCAACCGTTACGCGGAACAAGATCCGCCTCGAGCTGATTCCTTACATCGAGCAGAACATCAATCCGAACGTGAAGGAGACGCTGCGGCGGCTCGCGCAGACCGCCGCCATCGACGACGACTACCTGGAGAAGATCGCCGGCGCGGTCTATGAGAGCGTCTGCGACGAGGATACGGTCCGCGAGGCGTTCATTTTACATACCAACAAGATGCAGAATCTGCATGTCGCCATCCTCCGGCGCGTGATCGCCAACGTCCTCAAGGACTTCGGGATGGAGCAGGACATGACGCTCCGTCACATCTCCGCGGTCATGGAGATCATGTTCGGCGACGACCCGTCGGCACGGATCGACCTCCCGGGCGGTATCCGGTGTGAACGGGAGTACATGGACCTGGTCTTTACCGTCCGTGATCTGAATAAGCCGGAAGACCCGGGCGAGGACGCGATCCATCAGGAGATGCGGCTCATTCCGATGATTCTCAAGGCATCGGAATACGACCGCGAAACGACGCGGCTGCACGCCGCGTTCGACTACGACCGCTTCTGCAAGGCCTATCCGGGCGGCGTCAGCCGAATCGTGGTGCGGAACCGCCAGGAAGGGGACTACATCGTCATCGCCGGTGGCGGCCGGCAGAAACTGCAGGATTTCTTCGTGGACAGCAAGGTGCACCGGCGCCTCCGCGACCGGCTCCCGGTGGTCGCGATCGACAGCGAAATCCTCTGGATTCCTCCGCATGATTCCTTCACGTCTAAGGGCCAGCGGGAGAAGGGGAAATATTCACAGAATTATCAGATAGATAACAAGACCCGCAAGGTATTGTTCCTTGAATTGGTTCGGACCGTGTGATACAATGATTTAGATTTGTGTAAAATCACAAATTCATTAGAGAATCGTAAGAGAGGTATGGTGACAAATTGAAAAAATTCGCCAAAAATATCCTGATTTACATGATCATCTTTGCCGTCGTCCTCGGCGTCGCGGCCTTCTTCCGCGGTTCGGACGCGCCGTCCGCCCCGCAGGAGGTCAACTTCTCCGAGTTCGTCAGCCATCTTGACAAGGGCCAATACAAGGTCATCAACATTACGGACCGCAAACTGACTGCTGCCAAGGACACCACGAATTTCGACAAGGCCAAGCAGATCGAGTATACCTACGCGCCGTCCCTGCTCGAGATCGACTGGGTGGAAAATACCTACATCTACCCGATGATCCAGGAGGGCAAGATCGTCCTCGAGAGCGACCCGCCGTCGAGCGGCCTCAGCCTGCTCAGCATCATCCCAAACGCGATCATGATCATCGCGATGCTGGCGCTGCTCTACTTCATGTTCAGCCAGGGCGGCAACAACCGGGCGTTCCAGTTCGGCAAGAACAAGGCGCGGCTGTATAAGGACACCGGAAAGAGCATCAAATTCGCGGACGTCGCGGGCCTTGATGAGGAGAAGGCCGAACTCGAGGAAATCGTCGACTTCCTCAAGAACCCGGCCAAATACACCGAACTCGGCGCCCGGATTCCAAAGGGCGTCCTGCTCGTCGGACAGCCAGGTACCGGCAAGACGTACATCTCCAAGGCGACGGCCGGCGAGGCGGGGGTCCCGTTCTTTACGATCTCCGGATCGGACTTCGTCGAGATGTTCGTCGGCGTCGGCGCGAGCCGCGTCCGCGACCTCTTCGGTGAGGCTAAGAAGAACGCCCCGTGCATCGTCTTCATCGACGAGATCGACGCGGTCGGCCGCAAGAGAGGCGCGGGCCTCGGCGGCGGCACCGCCGAGCGCGAGCAGACCCTCTACCAGCTCCTCGGCGAGAAGGACGGCTTCGACGCGAACTCCGGCATCATCATCCTCGCCGCGACC
>JAFRGD010000024.1 GCA_017433975.1 Mogibacterium sp.
CTGCCGGCGGCTCTATATTGTCGGTAATATTATTATCGTTAACTCGTTGCAACATCTCCGTTGCGTTATAAAAAGCGCGTTTCATCGCGCGTTTGGTCGCGTTCAGGATGTTCACCTCGTCGATTTCGCGGTTGTCCGCGACGCCGATTCCGTACGCGACCGCGCGCTCCCGGATCACTGAATCCAGCTCCGTCCGCTTTTTTGCGGAAAGCTTTTTGGAGTCGTCGACCCCGAGCACGTCAAAGTCCTCCGGCAGCACGACGCAGGCCGCGTAAACCGGTCCCGCGAGCGGACCGCGGCCGACCTCGTCCATGCCGGCGATGTATTTCGCGCCCTCCGCCCGGAGCGACGCCTCGTACGACGTCATCTCCTGCAGGCGTTGGCGTTGTTTTTCCAACCGTTCCTGCTTTGTCATCTGAGTTCCAGCACGACCGGGCAATGGTCGCTCCCCATCACATCCGTTAAGATCTTTGCGTCCGCAAGCCGCCCCTCGAGCGCCTGCGACACCAGGAAATAGTCGATCCGCCACCCCGCGTTGTTCGCCCGCGCGTTAAAGCGGTAGCTCCACCAGGAGTACACGCCGGCCAGGTCCGGGTAGAAATACCGGAACGTGTCGATGAAGCCCGCGTCCTGGAGTTCGGTCATCTTGGCCCGCTCCTCGTCCGTAAAGCCCGCGTTCCGGCGGTTGGACGATGCGTTCTTGATGTCGATCTCCTTGTGCGCGACGTTCATGTCGCCGCAGATAATGACCGGTTTGGTCTCCTCGAGGCCTTTGACATAGGCGCGGAACGCGTCCTCCCACTCCATCCGGTAGCCGAGCCGCGCCAGCTGGTCCTGCGAGTTCGGCGTGTAGACATTGACCGAATAAAAGTCCGGAAATTCGAGGCACACGATGCGCCCCTCGTGGTCGTGGACGTCAATGCCCATACCTGTGGATACGGACAGCGGCTCCTCACGCGTCAGTGTGAGCGTCCCGGAGTAGCCCTTCTTATCCGCGCAGCACCAATACTGATGGTACTCCGGCAGGTTGAGCTCCGCCTGTCCCTCCTGCATCTTGGTCTCCTGCAGGCAGAGGATGTCCGGCTGTTCGGCCGCGACAAAGTCGTAAAAGTTCTTTTTCATCACGGCGCGCAGGCCGTTCACGTTCCAGGAAATCAGTTTCATTTGCAATCGCCGATCGTTGTTCTCAGATATAAGTGGCTTACCCGAGGTAATCCGTCCGGATGGCGGCCTGATACGCCGCAAACGCCGACGGAATCGAATAGGTCTCCGCGAGGTCAGCAGCCGGTGCGAGGAACAGCTCGTGGTCCCGCGGCTTGCCGTCCCGGAACTCCTCCCACTCGTCGGCGAGCACTTCGTAGCCGGTCATGTGCCACTCGCGGTGTGTGAATATGTGTTTTGCCGGGTCGAGCGGTCGGATTCGGACCGCCGAGAAGCCCAGGCTTTCGACATAGGAAAGCGCCTCCTCCCGCGTCAGTCGTCCGGACGCGTTCGGAAACTCGTACAGCCCCGCGAGGAGCCCTTTATCCGGGCGTTTCCGGAGCGCGATGCGCTGGCCATAGTATATCAAAAAGACGGTCCTCTGTTCCACCCTGCGCTGCGGCTTTGCCGCCGCGACCGGGTAGTCCGTCTCCCGCTCTCCCGCATGCGCTGCGCAATACGTCGCCCACGGGCATTGATCACAGAGCGGCTGGCCGTTCGGCAGGCAGACCGTCGCGCCGAGGTCCATCAGCGCCTGGTTCATGTCGCCGCAGCGCTCCGCCGGGAAGATGTCCATATAATACACCTCCGCGGCCCGCTTCGCCGGGTCGGCCTTGATGTTCTCTGCATATCCCGTCATCCGGGCGAAGACCCGGAGGAGGTTTCCGTCCACCGCCGGGGTTCGCTCATCATAACAGATGGAAGCGATCGCCGCCGCTGTGTACGGACCGATACCGGCGAGCTTCCGGAGCTCCGCAGCGGTCCGCGGCATCTCCCCGCCGCATTCGGTCATGATCTGACCGGCTGCCTTGTGCAGGTTGCGGACGCGGCTGTAGTAGCCGAGTCCTTCCCAAAGCTTGAGGTATACGTCCTCATCGGCCGCCGCGAGCGCCTCCACTGTCGGAAGCGCCGCGAGGAACCGCGCGTAATACTCGCGTACGGCCTCGACCCGCGTCTGCTGGAGCATGATCTCCGACAGCCAGACGTGGTACGGGGACGGGTCGTCCCGCCACGGCAGCGTGCGTTTGTTCGCGTCGTACCATGCAAGCAATATTTCCGATAGCGTGTCTTGGTTTGTTTTCAATGGTTTTATAAAGCTTTCCTGACTGCGTCCGTGATGATCTCCATGTGGTCGAAGGCCGGCTGCCCGCCGCCCGGCAGCGCGAGCCGCACTTCTGCAACAGAACCGTCGGCCGCGCGGGTGACCTCATAATCGACCCACTGCGCCGCCGCCGCGTCATCGCCGGCCTGGATCCGGATCGCATCCGCCGGAACGCAGGCGACATAGGCCGCCGACACCGTCCAACCGCGCGGGTCGCGGCCCGGCTTGCTGTAGATGCCGACCAACTCGAGTGAAAGCCCGCTGACGCCGGTCTCCTCTTCGAGTTCCCGGGCCGCCGTCTGCTCGATCGTCTCCCCCTGCTCGGCGAAGCCGCCCGGCAGCGCCCAGCACCCGAGGAACGGGTGCCCGCCCCGGCGGATCATCAGCAGCTTATCCTGCCCGTCCTGCCGGGTCAGTACGATGATGTCCGCCGTCAGCGCCGGCTTCGGATAATTCTTCGTCCGGTAGACCGCGATCGCCTCCGCCTCCGTCAGACCGTTTTTATCTCTCAATTCGTTCATGTGATTCATCTCCCGCAGGAACTTCCGTTCCGTCAAATAATCCGTTGTTTCTGATCACATCCGCATACCAGTAAGCGGAGTCCTTCAGCGTGCGCTTTTGGGTGAGGTAGTCCACATAGACCAGTCCAAACCGTTTCTCAAAGCCGAACGCCCACTCGAAATTGTCCAGAATCGACCAGAGCATGTATCCGATCACCGGGTAGCCCTCCTCCGCCGCCCGTTCCAGTCCCCTGAGATACCATTTGAGGTACTGGATCCGCTGCGGGTCGTGTACGCACCCGTCGTCCATGACAAAGTCGATGATTGCAATCCCGTTTTCCGTGATCATCACCGGGATATCGTACCGCTCCGAGATGAACCGCACACCCCAGTAGAGCGCGTCCGGCGTGACCGGAAAGCCCGAGTTCGTCCGCGGGATGCCCGGCCAGTATTTTGCCATTTTCCCGTCCGGTCCGTCGTTATAGTTATTCGCGAGGTAGCAGTTCCAGCCGAGGAAGTCGAGTGGCTGATGAATGGTCTCCATCTCCCCCTCCCGCAGGATCGCCTGCAGGCGCGGGTGCGCCTCCCCGTTCATGATCGGGTCCATCCACCAGTTCAACAGATAGTGGTTGACGTCACCGGCAAAGGTCCTCGCCTTTGCATCTTGAATGTCCGCTTCGCTCTCTGACTCCGGAATGTAAAGCGTACTGTCGGTCGCGATGCCGACCTTCGGCGGGAGCTTGGCGCGGCGCCGGATGACGTCGGCCGCCTTGCCGTGACAGAGCAGCAGATTGCGGGACAGGCGGGCAACTTTGTCGAATTCTTCTTCGGTGCCTGCCGGGACCTTCTCATACGGCGGATGCGTCCCGTGGAGGTACCCCTCCCCGAGGAAGGACGTCCCTTCGTTGAAGGTCATCCAATACTGTACTTTGTCCGAAAGCGCGTCGACGACGACTTCGGTATATTGGGCGAAGTCGTCACTAATCCTGTCCGCGTACCAGCCGCCCTTCTCGTGGACCCACATCGGCAGGTCCCAGTGATACAGTGTGCAGAGCGGCTCGATTCCGGCCTGTGTCAATTCTTCAACAAGGTCCCGGTAAAACTGCAGGCCCTTCTCATTGACCACGCCCTCCGCCGGTATGACCCGCGGCCAGCTGACGGAGAACCGGTACGCCTGCAAACCGAGTTTCTTCATGATTGCGACGTCCTCGCGAAAGTGGTGATAGTGGTCGCAGGAAATCCTGGCGCTGTCCCCGTGCAGCACGTGTCCGTCGGACAGCGCGTCCCAGATGCTCGGACCTTTTCCGTCCTCGTCGTATGCGCCTTCAATCTGATATGCCGCGCTCGCGACGCCCCATAAAAACCCATCCGGAAAGCTCATATTAATCTCCTTATCTCTATTTTGCGCTGTAAATCGCTACCGTTCACTTAACCAGCAGTTGCAGGCTGAGCGCGATCAGAATCTGTCCGATGTAATATAAACTGATGTTGGTCACGCGGAGGCTCTGCCGGAACTCCGAGCCGAACGTGTTGAGGATCAGGACGATGTCGCTCACCAGGAAGAGGACCGCGCCCGCCGCAAACACCCCGGTAAACGCAGACGGCGCCGTGATCAGGTTGCTCACCGCGACGCAGTTCAGGATCATGATCGCCCCGATGTAGAATACGCCGAAGATCTTGAACGCCATCTTGGCCGTGATCCGTTTGAAGATCCAAACCATCAGGAGCGCGGTCAGAACGACGCCCGCGATGACGCAAACGAGCCAGTTCTTCGCGAGCGGCAGGACCGCGGCCAGGTAAAGGATGTGTCCGCTCAGGAACACGAGGATCCCGACCAGGAAGATCAGCTGCCCCTTCTCCTTGAACACCATGCGGAGGTTGAGAAGCACGTCCGCGACGCACCCGAGCACGAGTCCGCAGACGATCCGGCCAGCGATCGTCGTCCCCGGACTCCCAAGCACGCCGAGTATCACAAAACACAGCGACGCCAGGCCTTTCAATATGACAGCCGGCACGTATTTCCCCTTGCTCTCCTGCAGCAGGAAGACTGCAGCCAGGGCGACACACAAAACGATCAGAATGTACATACGGTCATACACCCCCTTAAACCTTAAAACACGAAATTACCGTTCCGGAACACCGGGACTTCCCGGCCGTCCTGCGTGACGCCGGTGATTTCGAGGTCCGCAGATCCAATCATGAAATCCACATGCGTGATCGACATGTTCACGCCGCGCGCCTTGAGTTCCTCCTCGCTCATTTTCTCCGCCCCCGCGATGCACGGATAGGCCCGGCCAAATGCGAAGTGGCAGGAGGCGTTCTCGTCGAACAGCGTATTAAGGAAGAGCACGCCAGACTGTGAAATCGGCGAGTCATATGGGACCAAAGCGACCTCGCCGAAATAGGAAGCGCCTTCGTCGACCGAAATCGCGTCCCGCAGGATCTTCTCGCCCTTGTCCGCGTGAACCTCGACGATCTTCCCGTCTTTCACGGTGAAGCGGAACCCTTCGATCACGGTCCCGTTCAGGCTGAGCGGCCGGGTCGCGACGAGCATCCCGTTCACGCCGGTTCGGTGCGGCAGGGTGAACACCTCTTCCGTCGGCAGGTTCGGTGAGAAAGTGAAGCCGGCCGCCGACCTCTCCTCGCCGCCGCCCCAGAAGTGCCCCTCCGGGAGCTCCACCGTCACGTCGGTGCCCGCGGCGTTCTTATATTTCAACAACTTGAAATTGTATTCGTTCATCATCCGGACGTGTCTCCGGATTTCGTCGGCGTGGTTTCTCCAGTTCTGCACCGCGTTCCCACCGTCGACCCGGCAGGCGGCAAGGATCTCTTTCCACAGCCGTTCCTCGGCCTCCCGGACGCTGAGCTCCGGAAACACCGCGGCCGCCCATGCAAGGGACGGTACCGCGCAGACGCACCACGGGCATTGGAACGTCGACAGCCTCTCGCGGAACGTCCGAAGCGCCCTGCCGGAGCTGATTTGCGACCGCCGGAGACGGTCCGGGTCCACGCCGCGGAGGCTCTCCGGGTCCTCCGAATGGATCGTCAGGAACGCCGCTCCTTCTTCCGATAAAATGTCGCAGTAATCGACCTCCCAGGAATGAACTTTATCGAAAACCGCATCATCGGCGCGCAGGTACTTCATACGTGTAAGGGCGTCGTCGCGCCAACGCACCAGTACTTCTTTGCAGCCCGCCTCGTAGGCCGCGGCCGCGCAGAGCCGCGCGAAGTCCGCGTTCACCACAGGACATGTAATGGACAGCCGCTGCCCAGGCTGCAGGTTGAGGCCGGATTTGATCACGAGTTCAGCGTACTCTCTTTTGAGCTTTGCGAGTTCAGTCATTCGTTCAGATTCCTTTCACATCATAAAAACCGCGATTGCCGTTCCGGGATGTCCCGACTTCAGTATAGTCATTCCCGCCCGCCGAGTGTTCTGTTCATGAGCGCGGAAACGACCGGCTTACCGTCCCGGTCGAGCAAAGCCGTCAGACCGCCCCCATATCCGCTGCAGTGATAGAGATAGTGCACGCCGGTTTCGGTATCTACCCAGATCTCGGTCACGTTCATGGTTCCCTGTGAGAACACCTTCTGAAATCTGTCGCTGTAAGACATTTCATTTACCTCCAATTAGTTCATGATGTAAAAAACACCGCCGACTATAAAGTCGGCGGCGATGATCCTTGGTTGCGGGGGAGGGACTTGAACCCTCGACCTCCGGGTTATGAGCCCGACGAGCTACCGACTGCTCTACCCCGCGATATTGAGTTTGGCGAATGTCATGAACCGGTTGGAACGGCCGCCCCATAAACACCGTTGGTGCCGGTGACCGGGGTCGAACCGGTACGATCTGTTAGGATCGCGGGATTTTAAGTCCCGTGCGTCTGCCTATTCCGCCACACCGGCTTAAAAATGGCGCCCCGAGTAGGGCTCGAACCTACAACCTACCGGTTAACAGCCGGTTGCTCTGCCATTGAGCTATCGAGGCGCATCCTTGTCATATCATTCGCGACTTGTTGATTATATACAACTTTGTGGTGGATGTCAACACCCTTTTTATTCAAAAGGGACGGAAGTATCTCCGTCCCCTTTTCACTCGTTTTCAACGGATCTTCAGGCCGCGAAGCCGTTAGCCGCGCGCCTTGATCTCCTCCGAGATCTCGTTGAGCTTCTGCTCGGTCAGCAGGAAGCGTTTCTTGAACACGAACACCGCGAACAGGAGGCCGACGATCGGCAGAATCGTCATCGTCATCCGCAGTCCGAGGATGGACGACGCCGACAGCGACACGGTGTCGTCGCCGATGCTGAAGATGTGCACGCAGACCGCCGCGATCATGGCCGAAACGCCGGACGCCAGCTTAACGACGAAGGTCTGCATCGAGAAGATGACGCTCTCATCGCGCCGGTTGTTCTTGAGTTCGCCGTAGTCGACCGTGTTCGCGAGGAAGACCGTCGTCAGGACGGTCAGCATGCCGAAGGCCGCAAAGATGAAGAACGCCGGGACGAACAGGACGTAAAGGGTCGTCACGCCAAGCATCATCAGGACGAGCAGGACCGCGTATCCGCCGACCGCCATGATGAGGCTCACGTTGAAGACCTTGATCGTCGACAGGAACCGCCGGAGCAGCGGGAACAGGATCATCATCGAGAGGATCTGGATGCCGCCGCCAAAGGTGTTGAACAGTGTGTAACCGTCCTCCCACTGCACGCCGCCGACGTCGTACTTAAAGAAGTAGATCAGCAGGTTGGACGTGATGTAGAGTGAGCAGTTGATGAGGACGATCGCGATGACGACCGTCATCGCCTGGTCGTTCTGGACCAGCGCGGTGAACATCTGCTTTACCGACGGAGAGTCGACGTCGACCGTGGACTTCTCCTTGATCGTCATGCACATGAGCGTGATGAAGACGATGAAGAGAATCGCGATGATCAGGGTAAAGCGCCGGAAGCCGATGACTTCGTCCCGTCCGCCGAGGAGCATGACGCACTTCATCGTGATGATTGTGATAATCGCCGAACCGACGCCCGCGCAGGACCGGGCCAGCGTCGTCAGGTTCTCACGCTCCTTGCCGGTGTCGGTGAACGCCGGAATCATCGACCAAAACGGAATGTCCATCATGGTGTAGGTCACACCCCAGAGGATGTACGTGATCGCCGCGTACGCGACCAGCCCCTTGCCGTCCATCGCCGGCGGTGCCGCATACATGAAATACAGTACGAACGCGTTTGTTATCGTACCTATCATCAGCCACGGTCGGAACTTGCCCCACCGCGTGCGGGTTTTTGCGACGACGACGCCCATGATCGGGTCGTTGAACGCGTCGAAGATCCGCGCCGCCATGATGATCACACCCATCGCGATGGCCGACACGCCCATGATATCCTGATAGTAGTACAGGATATAACTGGCGGACAGCATGTAAACCATGTCCTTTCCTATCGCGCCGAGGCCATAGGATACTTTTTCTTTGCCTGTGAGTCTCATTTGTCTGTTCCTTTACTGATCGTGAATGTTATCTCTTCGCGCGGGCTGCCCGGCAGGACGAGGAGCAGCTTTGCCTCCCCTGCCTCACCGGTCGTCCTCACGTAGGTGCCGCCCATGCCGCCGTTCAGCGAAATGACCGGCGGGCCGATGATCTCGAGCGGGCCCTTGACCCGCATCGCGATCGGATCGTTCGCGTAATTGAGGAGGGTCCCGTTCTCGTCGAGGAGGCGGATCCGCACCGCCGCGACGTCGTAGGACTTGCCCTCGGTCAGCGCGTGGCTGCTCACACGGAGATCGAGCCGCCGCTCCGTCATCAGCGCCTTGTTAACCTCTTTGACGACCTTACCGTCGCGGATCGCCTCGAAGCGGTACGTCGCCACGTTGCCGCCCCAGTTGCCGATGTACTTATCATACAAGGCCCGCGCGTCCTGCAGGTTCATCCCGTAGCGGACCAGCGCCTTGGCGCCCGCGGCGTACGCGGTCGGCGGGAGTTCGTTCAGGCCCTTCAAAGCGACTTCGTTCAGCAGGGCCTTGACCGTCTCCGCCTGCGCCTTGCTCATCCCCTCGTTCGCCATGAGGACGTCACCGATGTAATCGTCGATCAGGATCGGTCCGTGCGCGAGGTGCCGGTACGGGCTGTCCTCCGGCCGGAACTCCTTGATAAACGTACCGTTCCGATAGAACCGTACGGATTCCGCGTTGGTAAAGAGGTAAATGCAGTCCATCCGGCTCTCCGGGTGCTCGCCGATGTCCATGCTCGAACTGACTTCGAGAACCGGGGTCTCTTCTTGTTGTGACGCGTAGACCGACGCGGCGAGCTTTGGATTGCGGAACATGTCCATCACGCCGTGGTGGCAGATCCGGTCGCCGCTGCCGAACTCCTGGTGCGTGTTGTAGTCGAACATGCACCAGCCGAAGCTCCCCGCGGTGTCCCGGCGGCCCGCGACGCTGTCGATGACGGTCGCGTGGCGGAGCGCGTGCTCCAGCCGGTGCGCTTCGCAGTCGTAGGACTTGGTCGGGAACATGTGACCGTTATACTCCGTGACCATGTACCCCTTCTCCATGTCCGGGGTCACCTTGGCCTTGTCCAGGCTCCCTTCGTTCTTTCCGTAGAAGGAGAAGTCGTTGAATGTATAGACGTCCTCGAGCAGGCTGCTCTGCCGGATGCACCGGACGCCGCCCGTCTGCCGGGACGGGTCCAGCATGTGCGCGAGGCGGTTGGTCCGCGTGTAAAGCGCGTCGTCGTCCTTCGACTCGTTGATCCGGACGCCCCAGAGCATGATGCTCGGGTGGTTGCGATACTGCAACACCATCTCGCGGACGTTGGTCAGTGCCTGCGCCTTCCAGGCGTCGTCGCCAATGTGCTGCCAGCCCGGGATCTCGGTAAAGACCAGCAGGCCGATCTCGTCGCACCGCGAAATGAAACTGTGCGCCTGCGGATAATGCGACGTCCGCACCGCGTTCAGGCCGAGCTCGTTCTTGAGGATGTCCGCGTCGAGCGCCTGCATCGAGTCCGGCATCGCGTATCCCTGATACGCGTAGCTCTGGTGGCGGTTCAGCCCGCGGATCTTGAGCTTCCACCCGTTCAGATAGAAGCCGTCCTTGCGGAACACCGCGCTCCGGAACCCCGTCACGACGTCCTTGCGGTCGACGACCGTCTCCCCGTCGAGGAGTTCCGTCCGCACCACGTAGAGCGTCGGCGCGTCGATGTCCCAGAGCGTCACGGACGGCAGATCGTACTGCGTGACGCCCCGCTCCGCCGGGCATGCACCGAGTTCAGTGAAGTCCTCCCCCTCCCTGCGGCGGATTGACTGGCGGACCGTCAGGCCCTGCGGCGCTTCGATCTCGAGCTCCGTGTGGAGCACGGCGGCCGCCGTCCCGTCGACCGTCGGAGTGTCCGGAAGTTCGGACCACACGAACACGTCACGGAGGTACGACGGCTCTTTGACCTCGAGATAGACGTCCCGGTAGAGGCCGCCGTACGTCAGGTAGTCGATGACGTTGCCGAACGGCGGGACGTTGAGGTCCTCGCGCGTGTCGAGCCGCACCGTGATGACATTGGCCGGTCCCGCCGGGTCGTACGACACCAGGCCGGTGATGTCCACGGTAAATGCGGTATAGCCGCACCGGTGGCGCGCCGCCTCGGTTCCGTTGACGTAAACAGTCGCGTCGTGCGCCGCCCCTTCAAACGTGAGGAGCAGCCGCTTTCCCGCCCAGATCGGATCGACGTCGAGCATGCGACGGTAGCCGCATAGCATCTGGTATTCGGTTTCTGAAAAATAATGGAATGGGACCACCTTGCAGGTGTGCGGGATGCGTACCGGCGTCAGCCCGCCCGCGTAGTCCGGCGACCGCAGCTCCTCACGGTACTCCTCCGTAAAGCCCCATCCATCATTCAGATAGATTCGTTCTATCATATGGTTCCTTTTCTTAAAAATGGGTCAGTGAATTATCTGCCGCTCGTGTAGTTGTCGAAGTACCCCTGGATCAGGATGACCGGCGTACCCTTGTCGCCCGAGCCGCTCGTCAGATCGCAGAGCGAGCCGATGAGGTCGGTCAGGCGGCGCGGCGTGGTACCCTGCGAAGCCATGTCGCCGACCAGGTCGGATTTCTTCTCCTTGATCTTGCCCACGATCGCGGCGCGGAGCGCGTCGCCGGACAAGTGCGCAAAATCGTTGTCCGCGAGGTATTTCAGTTTGAGTTCGTTTGGCGTGCCGTCGAGTCCCGGCGTGTAGAATGGGGAAACGACCGGGTCCGCGAGCTCCCAGATCTTGCCGACCGGGTCCTTGAACGCGCCGTCGCCGTAGACCATGACCTCGACGTGCTTGCCGGTGCGGGCCCAGATTTCCGCCTGGATCCGCGTGACCAGTGGCATCGCGTCACGCGGGAACAGTTTGACCATGCCTTCGGTCGATTTGTTCGAACCGAGCAGGCCGTACTTCTCGTTGTACCCGCTGCCGTTAACCGGTGCATTCAGGATGTCGTCCAGACCGCAGACGTTCGCGCCTTTGGCCTTGAGGATGCGCTTGGTGCGGGCGCGCGTGTGGATGTCGCACGTGAGGACGTTATTGGTATAGTTGAGGATGACCTCCGGGTGGTTCGCGAAGATGACCTCGGCCTCAGCACCGGACTGCTCGATCAGGTCGCAGTAATACTTGACGTAGTCCACGCCCGTGAATTCGTGCACGGTCTTGCCAAAGATCTCGCGGTATTTGTCCAATGTCAGGACGTCACTATACGGGTTGACGCCGGACGCATCGATCTGGTCCATCGTCAGCAGCGCGTTCCCCACCTCGTCGCTCGGATAGCTGAGCATCAGGACGACCTTGCGGGCGCCTTGGGCGATGCCGCGGAGGCAGATGGCGAAGCGGTTGCGCGACAGGATTGGGAAGATCACGCCGATGGTCTCTCCCCCCAGTTTATTCCTGACGTCTTCGGCGATCGCGTCGACCGACGCGTAGTTCCCCTGCGACCGCGCCACGACGGACTCGGTGACCGCGATAATATCTCTGTCCCGGATCGCAAAGCCTTCGCTTTCCGCGGCCTCAAGCACGCTGTCGACGACGATTGCCGCCAGATCGTCACCCTCCCGGATGATCGGGCAGCGGATGCCGCGCGAAACGGTACCGACTCTTCTCTCACTCGTTCCCATAGTCATACTCCTTCTGTTAAGCAATATTACGATTAAAATTTATCATAGAACCGTTGAAAGTACAACACTTTTAGAACGTAAAGTACTCCACCTGCGTCCCGTGGTCCGCGAGCACCGCGACGAGGTCTTCGGTCTGCAAATACACGCTCGCGGTGTTGTCGTTCGGGTGCACGGCGATCACGTTTCCTTTGAACCGGTCGTCAACGTACACGCGGACCTTGCCCTCGGTATCGTTCAGGGCGCCGAACGGCGAGACCGCGCCGGCGAACACACCGAGGATGGACTCGAGATACTTCTCGGAGGCGAAGCCGACGCCCTTGATGTTGAACCGCTCGCCCAGGGATTTGAGGTCCACCCTCTGATCTGTCGCGACGACGAAGATATAGAAGTTCTTCTTTTTTGCATCGCGGAGGAAGAGGTTTTTGGCGACGAACTCCTCGTGCGGCAGCCCGAGGGCGGCCATCCCCTCCATGGTGTAAACCGCTTCGTGCTCGATCGCCTCGTACTGGATCCCCTTGGCGTTGAGCAGATCGTAAATCTCCTGTTTTCCGTAGCTCATGTTGTCCTCCTGTTATTTCACGAAGTCATCGATCGCCTGCGCCGCGACAAGCCCCTTGCGGTACAGAGCTTTTACCATCTCCATGTCGCGGGTCAGCGTCTTCATGCCGCCGATGTCGTCCGGCGCGACGATGAGCACCCTGCCGCTCCGCTCAAGGTCGAGAATCGCGTCGAGCTCGCGGTTGTAGGTCTCCGCCCGCGCCGCGAGGGTCCGGGCCGCCGCCGGATACGACCGCTCCACGATCCGGGCAAAGCGCGCGTCCTTCCGGCCGGTCCGGTGCATGTCCTTCGGCCGCGTCAGAACGACCACGAGCCGGTCGCACCCCGCGTCGAACGCGTACTGGAACGGGATCGGGTCCGAGATGCCGCCGTCGTAATATGGCTTGCCATTCACCAGGTACGGCTGATTGATCCCCGGCACGCAGGAGCTCGCGCAGATCGGCGCGTAGTTCCCCTCGGAAAGGTCACGCTTGGTGAAATACACCGGCGCACCGGTCTCCGCGTCCGTCGCCACGATGATGAACTCCGCCGGGTCCGAGATCATGGCTTCAAAGTCGAGCGGGCACTCCTTGAGGAGCTCCCCGTACACGTAGTCGAGGTTGACGTACGAGCGCGTTTTGAGGAAGTTCCGGACGCTCATGTATTCGCTGCGGAGGGAATACTCCGTGTAAAACTTATAGTTCCGGCCGAACTCCCCCGCCCGGTACGCGACGAGGTTGGCCGATCCGGCGGAAACGCCGATTTCATAGTCAAAGTGGATGCCGCGGTCCAGGCAATAGTCGAACACCCCGGATCCGAACGCGCCGCGGAGGCCGCCGCCGACGTCGATGACTCCAATCATTCTCTCTCCATTCTCCTTTTCAAAGTCTGCTATCGTTTAAGATCCGCGTCATTCCAGGCTGCCGATGCGGGCGGACCACGCCGCGATCAGCCGGTCGAGCGACATCGCCGCGTTGGCCGGGCTCGTGCTCGGCAGGCGGATAGCTTCGATCCCAAGCTGCGGATACTGATATTTCATGTACAATTCGTGGGCCTTCCCGCCATTGGTGTAGATCCGCATCCCGACACTGGACCCGGCGAGCACCGGCCGGAGATCCGTCACGACGACGTCCGCAATCGAACTGTCCGACGACCCTTCGATGGAGCAGCTCTGAATGACATCGTAGAGCGCGATGTGGTTCCGCCGGAGGAAGGCCTGTTTGTCCGGAAGTGTCACCGGGGCCGTCTCGCCCGCGATCGCGGCCATCACTTTCCAGAAGCGGTTCTGCGGATGCCCATAATAGAAGCTCGCCGCGCGGGACTTGACCGACGGGAAGCTCCCGAGGATGAGAATCCTCGAGTCCATATCATAAAACGGCCCGAAGCCGTGGTCGAACGTCGCCCGGGCGCCCATCACCGCTCCCCTCCCAGATAATCAAAGACGATCCGGTGCGGAACTTCATATTTCTCGTCGGTCACATGGAACCGTCCGTCCCGGAGTTCAAAGACGAGGACGTCGCAGTTGTGCACGTCCACATCCCAAAAGTCCTTGAGGTCCTTGTTCTCGAGCATCAGGAGCATTCCGTGGATCACCGCCCCGTGCGTGGCGACGAGGATGCGGTCCTCCGCACCGCCGACCCTCTTCATGTCTTCAAAAAACGAATCGATTCGCGCGAACATCTCGTCAAAGGTCTCCCCGGCCGGGTCCGGCACGTAGTTCGCCGGGTCCCGGAAGAACGCGCGCTGCTCCGGCGGCAGGTCGTCGTAGCCGATGCCCTGGACCGCGCCAAAACAGAGCTCCTGCAGCCGGTCGTCGACCTCGTACTCTCCCGGCGCCAGGCCGGTCACCGTCTCGCAGGTGTACCGCGCCCTCCGGAGCGGGCTCGAGTAGACTTTGTCGAATTCAATATGATTCTCCAGGAGGATCTCCCGGATCTCCCGCGCCTGCTGAAAGCCGACTTCGCTGAGCTCCGCGTCGATCGTCCCCTGGATGCGTTTCTGGTCGTTCATGTCCGTCTGTCCGTGACGAAGAATGTATAGTTTCATGCCCTACAATTTCCTGTCTTGTTTTAAAATTATACCATAAAGCACCCCGATATGTTATACTACAAACGACGATTCTGACATGCAGCGATTCTGACAAGGAGACACGACCGATGCGTAAGAGCGGCATATTATTACCTGTATTCTCACTCCCCGACCCGCACGGCAAGGGGTGTTTTTCTGCCGCGGCGTATGACTTCATCGACAAGCTCGCCGCCGCGGGGCAATCCTACTGGCAGGTCCTTCCGATCACCATCGCAGGCAAGGGCGACTCCCCGTACTCCCCGCTCTCCTGCTTTGCAGGGGAACCGCGAAAAATCGACCCGGAGACGCTCGTCCGCAAGGGCCTGATCTCCGCGGACGATACGGGACTGGGTCGAACCGCCATGCTCCGCAAGGCGTTCGCGGCGTTCCGCCAGGGAACCGGATCGCAGGCCTTCCAGGTCTTTTGTACGGACAATGCGGTCTGGCTGGACCGTTTCGCGCTCTATGCCGCGCTGCGGGACAAATTCCACCGCCAGCCGTGGATCGACTGGCCGGAAGAATACCGCACGAGGCAAGCCGACGCGATCGAAGAAGCGCGGGTTGTTTTCGCGGAGGATATCCTTTATCACAAATGGGTGCAGTTCGAATTCGACGCGGAATGGCAGGCGCTCCGGTCCTACGCACATGGGAAAGGCATCGACATCATCGGCGACATCCCGATCTACGCGTCCTACGAGAGCGCGGACTGCTGGGCTTCGCCGCACCTCTTCAAGCTGAATGCGGAGCTCCGCCCGGAGACCGTCTCCGGCTGCCCGCCGGACGACTTTAACGCCGACGGACAGATCTGGGAAAACCCGATCTACGATTGGGACGCGATCCGCGCAGACGATTACAACTGGTGGGTCGCCCGGATCCGCCGGATGTTCCACCTCTATGACGTCGTCCGCCTCGACCACGCGCGGGGCTTTGAGTCGTTCTATCAGATTCCGGTCTCGACGATGCGGGCCGCGGACGGCTGGTGGACCAAGGGTCCGGGGTCGGACTTCTTTGAAGCGATGGACCGCCGCCTCGGCAAGTGCCGGTTCATCGCCGAAGACCTCGGCTACATGACGCCGGAGGTCGAGGAGATGATCCTCCGCGCGGGCCTTCCGAACATGAAAATCGCCCAGTTCGGATGTGAGTCCGGGGTGGACAGCGACCACCGCCCGGAGAACGTACTCGAGCGTAGCATCATTTACACCGGAACCCACGATAACAACACCACGGTCGGCTGGTACGAGACCCTCCCGGCGCAGTGGATGCGCGATAATGTGGACAGCTACGTCCGGTATTATCTGGGGCGGTCGGACTATACCGCGGTGGACGTCTGCGACCTCCTGATCGAACGGTCGATGGCGAGCCGCGCACGGCTCTGCATCATCCCGATGCAGGACTACCTGCACCTCGGCAGCGAAGCCCGGGTCAACGTCCCTGGCGTCTCCGAGGGCAACTGGCAGTGGCAGATGGCAGGCGGCGCCTTTACGGACGAGCTCGCGGCGCGGATCCTCACGCTGACCAAAGAATCGGGCCGGATTTGAAATCAACCGAAATATTAAAAAAGGCGGTTCCTTCGCATGGGAACCGCCTCTTTGTTTGCTCAGAAAACCTATACGCTGAGGAGCGCCAGGCTCTTTTCGATGATCTTTTCGACCTTGGCGTCCGCGTCCTCGACGCTCTCGCCGCGGGCCATCACGTACAGCTTGATCTTTGGCTCGGTGCCGGACGGCCGGATCGCACAGGTCCCGTCGCCCTCGAGCGTAAAAATCAGGACGTCGCTCTGGCCGAGGCCGATCGGCTTGGTCTCGCCGGTAATCATGTTCGTCTCAATATCATTCAGATAGTCCTTGACGCCGATGACCGGATAGCCGAGTTCGGTCGGCAGGTCCGCGCGGATTTCCGCCATGCGCTTGGTCATGCGCTGCTGCGGGTTAAAGCCGACCAGGTAGTGCGAGATCGTCTTTTCTCTGTAATACCCGTACTTGTGATACAGTTCCTCCAGGCCCTCCGCCATGTTCATGCCGCGCGCCTTGTACCAGCAGGCCATCTCGGCGATCAGCATGGACGCGATGACCGCGTCCTTGTCGCGCGCGTAGGTGCCGGCGAGGAAGCCGATGCTCTCCTCAAAACCGAAGATGAACGTGTGGCTGCCGGTGTCGAGGTACTCGCTGACTTTCTCACCGATGTATTTGAAGCCGGTGAAGGTCGCGTCGATGTGGACGCCGTTCATCTCGCAGATGCGGTCCGCCATCGTCGTGGAGACGATGCTCCGAATCGCGGCAGCGTCCGCCGGAAGGTTCCCCTGCTCCCGCCGCACCGTGATGATGAAGTCGATCAGGAGGCAGCCGAGCTGGTTGCCGCTCAGGGCGACGTATTCGTCGCCGCGCCGCACCGCGATGCCGCAGCGGTCGCTGTCCGGGTCGGTGCCGATGATCAGGTCGTCGCCGAGTTCCTTTGCGTACTTGATGGCGAGCTCAAAGCCCTCGACGTTCTCCGGGTTCGGCGATTTGACCGTCGGGAAGTTGCCGTCGATGACCATCTGCTCCGGAACGGTGTGCACGTGCTTCATTCCGATCATGGAAAGGATCTGCGGAACCATCTTGTAGCCGCAGCCGTGGAACGGTGTGTACAGAATTGAGAAGTCATCGGCGACCTCTTTGACGTATTTCTCTCCGATGGACTCCGCAAAGACGTTGCTGATGTACTTATCGTCGACTTCTTTACCGATAATAATTATCTTGCCACTCTCGACGCCTTCGTCGAACGGGATGCGTTTGATCCCGCTGAAGATGTCCGTGCGGTCGATGGCCGCGGATACCGCGCTCGCCCGCTCCGGCGAGAGCTGCGCGCCGTCCGACCAGTACGCCTTGTAACCGTTGTATTCCTTTGGGTTGTGGCTCGCGGTGATGTTGATGCCGGCGATGCAGCCGAGCTCGCGGACCGCGAAGGACAGTTCAGGCGTCGGACGGAGGTCGTCAAAGATGTAGGTCTTGATCCCGTTGGCCGCCATGACGCACGCGGCTTCCTCGGCGAAGAGCCGGCTGTTGTTCCGGCAGTCGTGCGCGATTACGACGCCGCCGCCGGAGTCCTCGCCGCACGTGAGGATCATCTCCGCGAAGCCCTGCGTCGCGTAACGGACGGTGTAGACGTTCATTCCCTTGAGGCCGGCCCGCATGAAGCCGCGGAGGCCCGCCGTTCCGAAGGTCATCATCGAATCAAAGCGGTCTTCGATCTGCGCCTCGTCCCCGGCCAGGGCTCTCAGCTCCTCCTTGCTCTCCTCGTCGACGACGTCACTCGAAAGCCATCTCTCGTATTCTTGTCTGTATTTTTCCAATTCGGTCACCTCAATAAAAAAATGTGCCAAAGAATTATCTCCTCAGCACATTATACCAAATTTCGTTCGATGAAACGAGTACTTTTGATGAAAAGACGGCTTCCAATCAGACGAGCACCTTTGACAGGAAACTCTTGGTCCGCTCCTCCTGCGGGTTCTCGAGGACTTCCTTCGGCGTCCCCTGCTCCACGATCACGCCCTCGTCCATGAAGATGACCTTGTCGCCGACCTCCTTGGCGAAGCCCATCTCGTGCGTGACCACGACCATCGCGAGGCCGCTCTTGGCGAGGTCCTTCATTACATCGAGTACCTCACCGACCATCTCCGGGTCGAGCGCCGACGTCGGTTCGTCAAAAAGCATGATTTCCGGGTCCATCGCGAGGGCCCGCGCGATCGCGACACGCTGCTGCTGGCCGCCGGAAAGCGACTTCGGGTAGCTCGACGCCTTCTCTGAGAGGCCGACGCGTTCGAGGAGCGCCATCGCTTTCTTTTCCGCCTCCGCCTTTGGGACGCCCTTGACGTTGATCGGTGCGCACGTGATGTTCTCGAGCACCGTCATGTGCGGGAAGAGGTTGAACTGCTGGAACACCATGCCCATCTTGGTCCGGATGGCGTTGATGTTTTCCTCTGTGACGAGCTCGCCGTCGATGTAGATCTCACCCGCGGTCGGCTCCTCCAGGTGGTTGATGCACCGGAGCATCGTCGACTTGCCCGAGCCGGACGGACCGACAATGCACAGGACCTCCGACTCGTCGACGTTCTGGTCGATGCCCTTGAGGACCTCGAGGCTGCCGAAGCTCTTATGTAGATTTTTGATTTCGATCATGCTCATATTTATGCACCTACCTCTCCGCTGCTGGTGGCCACGTGCCCGACGATCTGCCCGTTGCTGTCCTTGATGGTCTTCTCTTCCTTGGCCTCCGCCGCCATCTTCTTCTCAAAGTATCCGACGCCCTTGGACAGCGGAATCGTGAGGATCATGTACGCGAGCGCGACGCCGATGTATGCCTCAAAGGTGTTGAAGGTCGCCGCGTTCCAGAGCGTGCCGCGCCGCATGACCTCGATGACGCCGACGAAGCTCAGGACCGACGTCTCCTTGATCAGCGTGACGAACTCGTTGCCGATGGCCGGCAGGATGATCTTGATGGCCTGCGGGATGATGATGAGGCGCATCGCCTGTTTGTGCGTCATGCCGAGGGACCGCGCCGCCTCGGTCTGCCCCTTGTCGACGGCCTGGATGCCGCCGCGGACGATCTCCGCCATGTACGCCGCGCTGTTCAGCCCGCAGACGATGATGGCCGGGATGATCAGGTACGGCCATTTGAAGTTGGTCCCGTGCGACTGCAGCAGTTTCGGGATACCATAGGCGAAGATAAACGCCTGTACAACCAGTGGCGTGCCGCGGACCACGTCGATGAAGATCCGCGCGATCCAGCTGATCACTTTGTTCCGGCTGAGGCGCAGCAGCGCGAACGCCAGGCCCAGGATGGCGCCGATGGCGACCGCGATCAGGCTGACGCCAACGGTTGTCGGGATGCCCTTGCATGCGATAAGAAATCCTTGAATGTATTTAGCCATATTTTGCTCCATAAAAAAGAGATGTGTTACAGTATGCATTACTATAACACATCATGAATATTTATGCAATATCGTTTTATATTATTTATGTATTATCTCAGATACAAATCTTAAACAAGAAGCCCCTTGACGGCCTTGACGATGTCGTCCGCGGTCATTCCGTACTTTTCGAGGAGCTCTGCCGGCTTTCCGGACTCGCCGAAGGTGTCCGCCTGTCCGACCATGGCCATGCGGACCGGGCAGTTCTGAACCACGACTTCCGCGACCGCGCTGCCGAGGCCGCCGATCACCGAATGTTCCTCGGCGGTCACGATTCGTCCGGTCTCACGGGCAGCTGCGATGACCGCATCCGCGTCGATCGGTTTGATCGTATGCATGTCGAGGACCCGGACCGAAATTCCCTCTTCCGCCAGCGCCAGCGCCGCCTTGACGGCCTCCGGCACCATGATTCCGGTCGCGATGACCGTTGCATCCGTTCCTTCGCGGAGCACGTTCGCCTTGCCGATCTGGATGCTCTCCGCCTGCATGGACCCTTCTATGTACAGTACAGGTACAGCGGACCGTCCCAGCCGGACGTACGCAGGGCCGTTCTCCTCGATGATCTGCCAAAGGAGAATCTTGGCGCTGACCGCGTCCGCCGGGCAGATGACCTGCATGCCCGGAATCTCGCGCATCAGGGCGATGTCTTCAAAGGTCTGGTGGCTCGCGCCGTCCTCCCCGACCGTGATGCCCGCGTGCGTCGCGCAGATTTTGACGTTCGCGTTGGTGTAGCCGACGGAGTTCCGGATGATCTCGTACGGGCGGCCGGCGGCGAACATCGCGAACGAGCTCGCGCACACGACGTGGCCGGAGAGCGCGATGCCCGCGGCCTCCGCGATCATGTCCTGCTCCGCGATGCCGCTCTGCACGAACCGCTCCGGGTAAACCTTTGCGAACATGCCCGTCTTGGTCGACCCCGAAAGGTCCGCGTCCATGACGATGAGGTCCGGACGCTTTGCGCCGGCTTCGACGAGGAACTCCCCGTATGCTTCTCTGGTCGCTTTCTTGATGATGTCAGCCATTATTCCGCACCTCCTTTCGCCTGTTCCGGTTCGATCGTCTTGCCGCAGAACGTCTTGTCCGTCGGCAGCGGGTGGCAGCCCTTCGGCGGCTCATACGCGCCGATCCCGGCCTCAAGGTCCCGCAACGCCTGCTCGAACTGCTCGTCGTTCGGCGCCTTGCCGTGCCAGCCCGCCTGGTCAGTCATGAAGGACACGCCCTGGCCCTTGTGGGTCCGGCAGATGATCGCCTTTGGCTTGCGGTTCGGCTTGTTCAGTTTCTCATATGCCCCGAGGATTTCCTCAAAGTTGTGTCCGTCGATGCACTCCGTCTCGAAGCCGAACGCCTCGAACTTACCGCAGACCGAGTGGATGCTCTTGACGTCGTTGACGCGGCCGTCAATCTGGAGGCCGTTCAGATCCACAAAGACGAAGAAGTTGTCCAGCCCGCGGTGTCCGGCGGACATGGCCGCCTCCCAGACGATGCCCTCCTGGAGCTCGCCGTCGCCCGTGAGGACGAAGACCCGTCCCGGGTTTCTGTCGATCTTACCGACCGTCGCCATGCCGACCGCAGCGCTGAAGCCCTGCCCGAGCGAGCCCGTCGACATCTCGACGCCCGGTACTCTGTGCATGTTCGGGTGGCCCTGGAACGGGCTGCCCAGCTTGCGGAGTGACATCATCTCCTCTGCATCGAAAAAGCCCCGCTCCGCGAGCGCCGCGTAAAGCGCCGGCGCCGCGTGCCCCTTGGAGAGGACGACCTTGTCCCGCCCCGCCATGGCAGGGTCAGCCGGGTCGACGTTCATGATTTCAAAATACAGCGCCGTCAGTATGTCAGCGCAGGAGAGCGACCCGCCCGGATGGCCGGAGCCGGCCGCGTGGATCGCTTTGAGTGCATTGATCCGGATGTCCTGAGCCCGTTTCTCGAGCTCCTCGCGATTGTAGTTTGTCACTTTGCCCTCCTTAACAATTCGATGACTTCGTCCTCGGTGAGGATCGGTACCCCGTGTTCGCGCGCGGCGCGGTTCTTTTCCGACCCGGAGCCCGGGTCGTTGGTGATCAGGTAGTCCGTGCTGCCCGTCACGCTGCCGGTGACCTTGCCACCGAGCGCTTCGATCTCGTTCTTGAGTTCTTTCCGGCTTTTATAATGGACCAGCGAGCCCGTCACGACAAAGACCTTGCCGGCGAGCGCGGTTCCTTTCTCTTCGTACGTCTGGTCGATGTCGAGCACTGCCGTGAGCCGCGCCACCATGGCTGCGTTGTCCGGGTCCGCAAAGAAAGCGGCGTAGTCCCGCGACATGACGTCCCCGATGCCGTCGATCCCCCGCAGGGTCTCCTCGTCCAGTGAAGTGATCTGATTCCAGTCGTTCCGGCAGTGGTCCGCGATCAGGGCCGCCGTC
This sequence comes from Mogibacterium sp., assembly GCA_017433975.1. Lineage (GTDB taxonomy): Bacteria > Bacillota > Clostridia > Peptostreptococcales > Anaerovoracaceae > RGIG2439. Next base: position 21,884 of record JAFRGD010000024.1, read on the forward strand.
GTGACGCCGATGCCCGGGATGCCGAGGCTGCAGAGCACCCGCGCCGGGGTCGTATGCCGCGACGCCTCGATCGACTTCATGAGGTTATTATACGACTTGTCGCCGTAACCTTCCATCTCGATGATGGCGTTCCGGTGCGCGTCGAGGCCGTAGATGTCCGGGAAGGACCGGATGAAGCCCTTGCCGATCAGTTTCAGCAGAGTCTGCTCCGACAGGCCTTCGATGTTCATCGCGTCCCGCGACACAAAGAGCGAGAAGCGCTTGACTTGTTTCGCGAGGCACGCCGGGTTGGTGCAGATGAGCGTCTTTGTCCCCGCGTCCTGCCGCACCGCCGTCGCACCGCCGCAGACCGGACAGACCGCCGGAATCTCCAGCCGGCCGCTCCGGGTCAGGTTGTCCGCGATCTGCGGGATGATCATGTTCGCTTTATACACGGTAATCGTATCGCCGATGCCGAGCTGGAAGTCCTCCATGATGTTGAGGTTGTGCACCGACGCGCGGGACACCGTCGTCCCCTCGAGCTCGACCGGGTCAAAGATCGCGACCGGGTTCAGAAGCCCCGTCCGGGACGGGCTCCACTCGATCTCGCGAAGCACGGTCTCCGCCTGCTGGTCGCGCCACTTGAACGCGAGTGAGTCGCGCGGGACCTTGGCCGTCTCGCCGAGCGACGCGGCGTAGACGAGGTCGTCGTACGTCAGGACCAGCCCGTCGGACGGGATCTCAAAGGTCGGGACCCGTTCTTCAAACCGGTCGACCGCCGCGAGCAGCGTGTCGTGGTTCACGCGCACGTACTCGACCGTCTCAAACCCCTGCTCCGCCATGAACTTCATCTGGTTCTCGAGGTGTCCGCCGTTGTCGAAGCCCTCCGCCTCCCGCAGCGAGAAAGCGAAGAAGTTCACGTTCCGCTCCGCCGTGATGCGGCTGTTCAGCTGCCGTACACTGCCGCTGCAGAGGTTCCGCGGATTCTTATACTTGGCGTCCGCGTCGTCGATCGCTTCGTTGATTTTCTCAAAGTCCTTGTACTTGATGACGGCTTCGCCGCGTACGATTACGCGCCCGCGGTGCGGGATGCTGACCGGGATGTTTTTGAAAACGCGGGCGTTTTCCGTGATGACTTCGCCGACGTCGCCGTTACCCCGCGTGACCGCCTTGGTGAGCACGCCGCCCTCGTAGGTTACGACGACCGTCAGACCGTCCAGCTTCCATGAGAGCAGGCCGTCGTGGTCCCCGAGCCAGGCCAGGAGGACGTCGCGGTCCTTGGTCTTATCCAGCGAAAGCATGCGCCGCGCGTGGCGTTCCTTCGGCAGCTCCGACTGCACCGTGTAGCCGACGTTCCGCGTCGGGCTGTTCGCCATGACGATGCCGGTCTCGCGCTCGAGCGCCTCGAGCTCGTCGTACATCGCGTCGTATTCAAAATTGGACATGATCTCCACGCCCTCGGCGTAATACGCCTTGCTCGCGCGGTTCAGGATTTCGATCAGTTCGAGGATTCTGGCTTTCTTATCCAACGTGCGCTCCTCCCTGAGATTTATATAAATAACTTATGATTTCTTCTTGAGCTCGACGTATCCCTTGCCGAGTTTTTTGATGCCGACGCTGTCGAAGGCGACCGTCATCGTGGTGGCGGTCTGTTCGATCAGCATGCCTTCGCCGAACTTCGGGTGGATCAGGATATCGCCCGGCTGGAAGCCCTCGTTCGAGATCTTCCGCTCGGTCTGCGCCTTGGCGAAGGCGAGCGGGTCGAACGGTTTCTTCTTTGGCTCGCCGTAGTAGCCGTCCGCGGTCCCGTGGCTCCGGCCGCGGAACATGTAGTCGCCGGCGTAGCCGCCCGCCCCGCGGTACATGCCGCCCACGGCCTCGCGTTGTTTGGCGGTCTTGTCACCGTCGAGGAAGTCCGGATCCATCTCCTCGAGGAACATGGACTCGGTACTGTAATCCGTCCGGCCGTACATCATGCGCGTCTCCGCGCTGGTGAGGTACAGTTTGCGCATCGCCCGGGTGATCCCGACGTAGCAGAGCCGCCGCTCCTCCTCGAGCCGGCCCGCTTCGTCGAAGGACGCCGCGCCCGGGAAGACGCCGTTCTCCATGCCCGGCATGAAGACCACTGGGAACTCCAGCCCCTTGGCGCTGTGGAGCGTCATGAGGACCACTTCGTCCCGGGTCCCGTCGAGGTCGTCGTCGCTGGTCCGCAGGGTGATCTGCGCGAGGAACTGCCCGAGCTCGCTCTCCTCCGCCACGGTGAAGCCGTTCTCGGCTAGGTCCTGCACCTCCGCCTCTTCGGCCGTCAGTTCGCCACTCGCGGCAGCCGCTGCCCGGCCCTGTTCGAACTCGCTGATGACGGACTTGAACTCCATGACGTTCTCGATCCGGGCGTCCGCCTCCGGCGTGTTCTCGTCCTTCAACATGTCCAGATAGCCGGACCGCGTCAGCAGGTTGTCGTACAGCGCGCTGATTGTGAGGTTGTCCCGCTCGGCGGAGAGCCCGTCGACCATGTCGAGAAATTTGCCCACCTCCGCCCGCGGTTTGGCCGTGAGGGATGCCAGGACCTCCGGGGTATGAAACGCCCGGTAGAGGCTGATTTTGTACGTTTTAGCGTATCCCTGGACGCCGGCGAGGGTCTTCGGACCGACGCCGCGCCGCGGTTCGTTGATGATGCGGAGCAACGAAACGTCGTCGTCCGGGTTGTCGATCAGCTTGAGGTACGCGACGACGTCCTTGATCTCCTTGCGCTCGTAGAACTTCATGCCCGCGAGGATGGTGTACGGGATGCCGCGGAACAGGAATTTGTCCTCGAACGGCCGCGACTGGGCGTTCTTGCGGTACAGGACCGCGAAGTCACGGTAGTTGTACCCTTCCGACCGCAGTCGCTCGATCTCGCTCCCGATGTACCACGCCTCCTGCTTCTCGTCCGGGAGCCGCCGGTACGTGATCTTGTCGCCGCTCGTGCGGGCCGTCCAGAGCTCCTTGCCCTTGCGGCCGCGGTTGTGTTTGATGACCGAATTGGCCAGGCCGAGGATGTTCCCGTCGGAGCGGTAGTTCTGCTCCAGCTTGATCACACGCGCGTCCGGAAAGTCGTTCTCGAACTCCAGGATGTTCCGGATGTCCGCGCCGCGCCACTCGTAGATGCACTGGTCGTCGTCCCCGACGACGCACAGGTTGCGCGGCGAGCCGTCCCGGTTCCCGCGCCGTCCGGCGCCCTCGCCCGGCCCTTCGCCCGTCGCGAGGAGCTTGATCAGCTTATATTGTATATAGTTGGTATCCTGGTACTCGTCGACCATGATGTACCGGAAGCGCCGGCGGTAGTACGCGAGCACGTCGTCGAACTCCGCGAGCAGCCGCGCGCCGTTCCACAGGAGGTCGTCGAAGTCCATCGCGTTGTTTCGCATCATCTCCCGGGTGTATTCGAAGTAAACGTTGTAAATCGTCTTGCTCCGGAAGTCCCCGGCATTCTGATACAGGTACTCGTCCGGCGTAAGCTCCTGCTCCTTGCAGTCGCTGATGACCTCGATCAGTAAGCTTACCGGATATTCTTTATCGTTAACATTAAGCTCCTTGCAAATCCGCTTGATCAGAGCCTTCTTGTCCGTCTCGTCATAAACCGTGAAGTTGCCCTTGTACCCGAGCAGGTCCGCGTGATACCGGAGCATGCGAAGGCACATCGCGTGAAACGTCATGATCCACATGCCGGCGGTGTCCGGCACGAGCGCCTCGACGCGCGACCGCATCTCGCCGGCGGCCTTGTTCGTGAAAGTCACCGCGATGATCTGAAACGGATCGACGCCCTGCTCGATCATGTACGCGATGCGGTAGGTCATCGTCGTGGTCTTGCCGCTCCCCGCGCCCGCCAGTATTAAAAGCGGTCCGTCCAAATGCCTGACCGCTTTGATTTGTTCGCTATTGAGTCTGGATAGATCGATCATGCCCTGCCCTTCAAAACATCGTGTCCGATGATTCCGTTGCCGATGACGCCGTTCGACTGCGCGTCCTCGGAATAGATGAACTCGAGGTCCTCGGACGGGTACGGATGCAGCGTCAGGTCGCGGACCTCCTGCTCAAAGAGATCGAACGGGAAGCCGATGGTGCGGAAGACGCCGCCGCCGATGATGATGTGGTCCGGGTCGAGCAGTGTGATCTCGTTGGCGACCGGAAGCGCACAATCCTTTGCGAACTGCAACAGCCGCGGATCGTCCGGATGCGCCGGATACATCTCGTCGATGTCGAGTTCCGGATACCGCGCATCCCGGATGCGGGAGAGCGTCCAGCCGCTCGCGCGCGTCTCGACGTGGCCCGGCCGCCCGCAGTTGCAGAGGTCCGTCACGCCGTAGAGCGACGTATGGCCGATCTCCGCCGCAACGCCGTGCTTGCCGAGGTGCAGCTTGCCGTCAATATAAATCGCGTTGCCGAAGCCCGTGCCGATGTAGAAGCCGAGAATCGTCTTGTTCCGGTCCGGGTCCAGCCCGAGCATCACGATGTCCTTCATCAGGAGCGCGTTGATGTCGTTCCCGACGTAGGTCGGAATGCCTGTCGCCTCCGAAACGATCCTGCCGAGGTCGTTGTCCCCGAGGCCAGGAATCTTTGCGATACTGTAGACGTAGCTGTGGTCCTTGTTCACCCAGCCCGGGACGCCGATGGCGATCAGCGCCACGTCGTAGGAGCTGTTGGCCGCAAGGTAGTCCTTGACGATTGCGGTGAAGTTCCCCATCGCGTCGCCCTGGAACGTCTTTTTCGTCTTATGATGGACGAACTGTTCCATGTTATAGTCTTCATCTACAAGTCCCATGCGGAAGTTCGTTCCGCCGATATCGATTCCCATTACATATTTTTTGCTCATGTTAAATTCCCTCCCGGCAGGCCGGTCATTGCTTTGATGCTTTTTGCACTTCCATTATACACGCAAATGCCGCCAACGACAAAGACTATTCCAAAAAGATGAAACACCGGAGCCGAAGCTCCGGTGTTCCCTTTGTTTTGTTGGAAGTTGAACTAATAAGTACGTCGATCGTATTATACGATACCCTGGCACATCATAGCCTCAGCGACTCTCTCGAAGCCCGCGATGTTCGCGCCCGCAACGAGGTTGTATCCGAGGTTGTATCTCTCGCAAGCGTCAGCAGCCAGCTGGTGGATGCGGACCATGATGCCCTCTAACTGAGCATAAACGTCCTCTTCATTCCAGATGAGGTGCTCAGCGTTCTGAGCCATCTCGAGGCAGGAGCATGCAACGCCGCCGGCGTTCGCAGCCTTTGCAGGGCCGACGACGACGCCGTTCGCCTGGAGGTACTCGATCGCTTCGTTCGTGGTCGGCATGTTCGCGCCCTCGATGAGGAACTTGCAGCCGTTCGCGACGAGCTGTTTCGCGTGCTCAAGACGGATGTCGTTCTGCATTGCGCACGGGATGTAGAGGTCAGCCTTGACGCCCCATGGCTTCTCGCCCGGGATGAACTTGGCTTCTGGGAACTTCTCTGCGTATGGAGCGCAGATGTTCTTGCCGGAGCCTCTCAGCTCGAGCATGTACGCGACCTTCTCGCCAGTGATACCAGTCTCGTCGAGAATGTATCCGTCTGGTCCGGAGAACGCGATCAGCTTTGCGCCGAGCTGTTCGAGCTTGCAAGCGGTACCCCATGCTACGTTACCGAAGCCGGAGATGACTACGGTCTTGCCCGCGAGCTCCTCGCCGCAGTGCTTGAGGACCTCTCTCGCGAAGAATACGATACCATAGCCGGTAGCCTCAGTTCTGCCAGCGAGGCCGCCGTTCTTGGTGCCCTTGCCGGTCCATGTGCCGTCGAACTGGCCGGTGAGTCTCTTGTACTGGCCCATCATGTAGCCGATCTCTCTGCCGCCGACACCGAGGTCGCCTGCAGGAACGTCGACGTTAGGACCAATGTGTCTGTAGAGCTCGGTTACGAAGCTCTGGCAGAATCTCATGACTTCTGCGTCGGACTTGCCGTTCGGGTCGAAGTCAGAACCGCCCTTGCCGCCGCCGATTGGAAGACCGGTCAGAGCGTTCTTGAAGATCTGCTCGAAGCCCAGGAATTTGAGAATTCCAGGATATACGTTCGGAGCAAATCTGATTCCGCCCTTGTAAGGTCCCAGCGCGCTGGAGAACTGGAATCTGTAGCCTCTGTTCACCTGAACGTTGCCGGCATCGTCAACCCAAGGAACTCTGAACGAAACGCCTCTCTCAGGCTCGATCAGTCTCTCGATCAGACCAGCCTTGATGTACTCTGGGTGTGCCTCGAGTACAGGCTCGATCGAAGTCAGAACTTCCTCTACGGTCTGAATAAACTCAGGTTCGCCAGGATTCTTTGCCTTTGCAAGATCGATGTACTTTTGTGATAAATTAGCCATTTCTTTCTCCTTACAAAACTGTTTAATTGTGTTCTTGCCAGCGTCATTGCCAGCGTTAATATTTTATCACTCAAACTCCGGACAGTCAACAAGTGCGCGTGGAGTTTTTGTGACCCGGGGGTTGGCGGCCGCTAGTCCAGGATGACGATTCGGCCCTCTACGTGGGCGTCGAGGCCCTGGTGCGTCACGAAGTACTCCTCGACGATGTTGTTCACGCTCGTCGCGACAACGCGCGGCTTCATGTTGGCTGCGACTTCTTCGATCGGCACGCTGAAAAACTCGGTAAAACTATTGTAATGGTAGCTCTGCATCGCGATGAGGAGCTCCTGGTCGTCGGTGATCTCCGCGCCGTGGAAGCTGAGCTCCTCCAGCGTGTGCGTGCTCTTGCGGTACACGATCCGGACTCCCTGCGAATACTGGTAAAACTCGGTGTGGCCCAACCACGCGTCGTCCCGCATGACGTACTGGATCATCTGGCGGAACTGCCTGCCGGTGACCTTGAGCATCCAGAGCAGGTCGTCAAACGGCGTGTTCTCGATCATGTCCTGATACTGGACGATCGGCCCCATGACTTGTTTACGGATCGCCCCGGACCCCATGAGCATGATGTCAAAGCTGCTCTCCCACTGCAGAAGGTCCGCGTAGAGGTTCCCCATCTCGGTCTCCTGAATGCGCGACGGGTGCGTGAGCGGCCGCGCGAACGTCGTGAGGATCCGGTGATATTTGCGGTCGGTTTCGCCTTTGTAGCTATCAAGCAGCGCCTCCATGACCGGGTCCGGCGGCGCGGTCTCCGGCGTGATCTCCACGCACTGCCAGTTCCACGTCGCGATCCGGTGCGCGTCTGTATCGTATTTGATGTCGAAGCGGCCGATGTGCCCGGACCCCTTGCCCACCTGCACGATCGGAACGCCGTTCACGATTTCCGGCTCCGAAAGCAGTGTGTGCGTGTGCCCGCCGATGATGATGTCCACGCCCCAGTCCGGGTCGAGCATCGCGGCGAGCTCGCGGTCCGCTTCGATGCCGATGTGCGTCAGCAGGACGACCATGTCCGTGTGCCGCGTGCGGTAGTTGTCGCAGATGATACCGACTTCTTTGGCGGCCTGCTCCACGTCGATGAACGTACCGATGACCCGCTCCGACTTGGTCGAAGAGATGACCTCCTCCGTCAGGATTCCGATGAAAAGAATGTTCATCCCGCCGACGTTGAGCGTGAGGTACGGCTGGAACAGGCGCGCGTTATTGAGCGTAACGAAAAGGTTGGCGTTGATGATCGGGAACTTGGCGCACTTCTCGAGAAAGAGCAGATGCGCGATCCCGTAATCCACCTCGTGGTTGCCGACGGTCGTCACGTCCGGCGCCAGCAGGTTCATCAGGTCGATCGTAGAGAGACCGAGGTACTCCGAGTCGATGATGGAGCCGCGGAACATGTCGCCGGCGTTGGCGAAGATGACGTTCTCCTCCTCCGACCGGACTTTCTTGACGTATCCGGAAAGGTACGAAATTCCGCCGGACAAGCGGCCGTCCTGCTCGGTCGGCAGGAAGTCGCCGTGCAGGTCGTTGGTATGGATGATGGTCAGGTCTTTGATGGCCATGATAAAACTCCTTTATTACTATAGGTGGTGGATCGGGCGGCAGAGTCCCGCGCGGCGCGCCTCGTCCGCGACGGCCTTGGAGACGGCGTCCGCGACCCGGCTCTCAAACGCGTGCGGGAGCACGTAATCCGCGGAGAGCTCCTCTGGTCCGATGACCCCGGCGAGCGCCTCTGCGGCGCAGATCTTCATCTCCGTCGTGACCCGGGTCGCGCCTACGGACAGCAGGCCCTTGAAGAATCCCGGGAAAATCAGTACGTTGTTGACCTGGTTCGGATAGTCGGATCGGCCCGTTCCGACGACCGCCGCGCCCGCGGCAATCGCTTCGTCCGGCAGGATCTCCGGCACCGGGTTCGCCATCGCAAAGATGATCGGGTCCTTCGCCATCGACCGCACCATGTCCGCATTCACCATGCCGCGCTGCGACACGCCGACGAATACGTCCGCGCCGGCCATCGCATCGGCCAGCGTCCCGCGCTGATCGCCTAGGTTCGTCACTCTGGCGATGGCTTCTTTGTATGGGTTGTTCCGCGGGTTTCCCGCGTAGACGATGCCCTTGCTGTCGCAGACCGTCACCTCGCCGAGGCCCATGTCGAGCATCAGCCGCGTGATGGAGAGGCCCGCCGCGCCGGCGCCGTTGACGACGATCCGAAGTTTGCCGCGCTCCCGCCCGGTGACCTTGATCGCGTTCAGGATCGCTGCGCACGTGATGATTGCGGTCCCGTGCTGGTCATCGTGAAAGATCGGGATGTCGCATTTTTCAATCAGTTTGTCCTCGATCTCGAAGCACCGCGGCGCGCTGATGTCCTCCAGGTTGATCCCGCCGAAGCTCTTGGATATCCGCCAGATGGTATCGACGATCTCGTCGGCGTCCTTAGAATCGACGCAGATCGGCACCGCGTTCACGCCGCCGAAGCGCTTGAACAGGGCGCACTTGCCCTCCATGACCGGCATCGATGCGCTCGGTCCGATGTCTCCGAGCCCGAGGACCGCCGTCCCGTCCGTGATGACCGCGACGAGGTTGCCCTTGCCCGTGTATTCATATGCCAGGTCCTCATCCTTTGCGATCTCGAGGCACGGTTCGGCCACGCCCGGCGTATACGCGATTGCCAGGTCCTCGTCCGAATCCACACTGCACCTCAGCGCGATATCCAATTTGCCGCACCATTCCCGATGCCTCTTTAATGCTTCTTCTGCCAGCCACTTGTCGTCCATGGAACGCTTCCCCTTTTATCCCTTTTGTTGATCGTCAATTCTCTTGACAGCTTTATTTTATCATCTCGCGCCGGTGGAGACAATCAAAAAGCACCCCGCCGCGGAGGCAAGGTGCCCGGTTTGTTACTTGTAGTCGAAGCCGCTCGGCTCGTTCAGCGGCTTCTCGAGGATCTCCGGATTCTCGAAGATGTACTTGATCAGCTTGAGGCTGCGGCCGAAGTAAAAGCCGTCCGCGATGCGCTCATCGAGCGTCGCGCCGACGCTCACGATGTCGCGGATTTGCTTCGTCCCGTCGTCCATCAGGACTTCTTCCTTGTGGAGCGTACCGATCGTCACCATGATGGAGTTGGTTCCGTAATTGTTCAGATGGTGGTAGATTGCCGGCAGTTTGACGCTGCCGAGGTTCGCGACGAGGATCGAAGAGTAGTTCGGGTCGCCGTCGGTGAGGACCTTCGGGTTGAGTCCCCAGAAGTCGAGATAGCGGATCAGCCGGACGGAAGCCGCGAAGATCGGCCGCGGCAGCGCCGCGAACTTGTCGAGGATCTCGTCGATGCCGCCGGTCGCGTGCTCGCTCTTGCGCATCTCTGCTACGTCGCCGAGGATCTTTTGCGAAATCTCGTTGACCGTGTCTGTCGGATTCGGGACAAGATACATGAGGGACTCCTCCGTCCCGTCCGTGAAGCGGCGCTTCGCTACAAAGGACAGGCTGATCTCGTTCCGTTCATAGATTCGGTAGCCCTGGATGAACCGGTTCATCATCGGCCGCTCGTAGAGCATGCGCGCGAGGCCCGCGATGACGCAGTGGAACATCGTCATCCGGTCGGCCTTCTCCCGGCCCTCGTTCTTTGCCTCCAGGTATTTCAACAGGTTGGTCGCGTCGATGTCCTGATAAATGTGCACCTCGCAGTCCGTCCGGTTCGGAAAAAGCGCCGTCATGACGGTCTGCAGCCCAGGCGCCTTCACGCGCGTCCCGTCTCTCCTGTCTCCTCGTTTCACTTTCTTACCCATGTCGTTCTCCCCTTACTTATCTAGTAACAACTATCTATGAAACCGCCGCAGGCGGTGCGTTCATACCGCTTTCTCCTCCGCGGCCATCTGCGCCCGGACCTCCTCCTCGAGCACCCGGTACGCGACCTTGCCGACCAAGGTCTTAGGCAGCTCCTTGCGGAATTCGATTTCCTTCGGCAGCGCGTACGCGGCGACGAGCTTGCTCAGGTGGTCCATGATCGTGGTCTTTGCCTCTTCGCTCTCCTTGACCCCGTCCTTGAGCACGACGTACGCCTTGACGCGCTGGCCTCTCCGCTGGTCCTGGATGCCGATAACGCAGGACAGGTCCACGATGTCGCAGCAGTCGATCGCGTTCTCGAGGCGCGTCGGATAGACGTTGTAACCGTTCGTGATGATCATGCGCTTCATCCGCTGGGAGAAGTACACGTATCCGTCCTTGTCCATGTGGCCGAGGTCGCCGGTGTAAAGCCAGATGTCACCGTCGTTCCGCATGCGGAGCGCAAGCGCGGTCTCCTCGTCGTTATAGAGGTACCCGGTCATCATGGTCGGTCCCTTGAGCACGATCTCGCCCTCGGTATCCGGCGGGAGGCTTTCGTCCGTGCCCGGCTGAACGATATCATACACCGTGTCCGCAAACGGAAGCCCGATCGAGTGCGGCCGGTAGCCGTCCTTTGGCGTCAGGCACGAAGCGGTCACGCACTCCGTCAGGCCGTAGCCCTCGCGGATCTCGATGGTCGCCTTGTGTTCCTTGAGGAACGCGTCCACGCGGCGCTTGAGCTCGGTGTGGAGCGTGTCGCCGCCGCAGAACATCCCGCGGAGGAAGCTCATGTCCAGCCCGTCGAGAGCCTTCGCGTTCAAAAGCGCGTCAAAGATTGTCGGGACGCCGGCGATGTAGTTCGGTTTCTTTTTGATCAGCATCTTGGCGTAGCTGTCGATCGTGAAGGTCGGAAGCAGGATGCAGCATGCGCCGTGGATGAGCACCGTGTGAATATTGATTCCGAGGCCGAAGCCGTGGAACATCGGCATGCAGCTCAGCATCGTATAGCCCGGGCAGAACGTCTCCCCGATGAAGTCAACCGCCTGGAGCCCCAGCGCGTTGAAGTTGAGGTCGGTCAGGCAGATGCCCTTGGCCTGTCCGGTGGTGCCGCCGCTGTAAAGGATGACCGACGTACGGTACCGTTCGAATTCTGCCTTCTCCACCGTTCCGTCGTATTTCAGCCGGAGAAAGTCCGACCAGAGGATGTCCTGATTGCCCGGCTCACCGGTCTGGCGCGTCTTCGGCGGGTACTTGAGGTAGTTCTTGCCGGCCTTCGCGGTGTATAAAACGCGAAGGTGAACCGGCAGCGCGTCCTGCATCCGCGCGACGATGACCATGACCGGATGGTCCGCTTTGTCCGCCGCCGTCCGGACCTTCTCGTAAAACATGTCCAGCGTTACGATCCAGCTGCTCTTTGCGTAGTTAAGGTAATATGTGATCTCGGTCTCGGCGGACAGCGGGTGGATCATGCTCGCGACCGCGCCCATCTTGTCCAGCGCATAAAACGCGTCGATCGTCATCGGGACGTTCGGCAGGCAGATCGTCACCGGGTCTCCCGGCCGCACGCCGATCGCTGCAAAGGATTGCGCCGCGCGGTCGATGCCTGCCAGCATCGTACGGTAATTTGTCTTACGGTTGTAGAATTCGTATGCCGGCTCCTGCGGATAGGCTTCGGCCATCCGGGAGATCATATCGTACATGGTCAGTTCCGGGTATTCCAGATGCCTGGCTGCCTGATTGGGAAATGTAATCATCTGTGTCGTCTTCCTGGTTGATCTGTAATCAAAAGCTCAATACTCTGTCATTTATGCAAATACAGAAAAAGTATATCGTATTTTATCGTGCGTTTTCAATGCGGAAAAAGGACTTTTTTGTATGAAACTTACTGCATCGCGACCGTTCTGCCCGTATCGAAGAGATAGAGATACGCCTCCCCGACCGGAACGCCCGTCCCGGCCGCCAGCGCCATACTGTAGATCCGGATCTGCTCTCGGTACTCGTCCGCGATCCGCTGCTCTTCCGCGTCCTCTGGGAGTCCTCGCCTGACATAGCTGGATTTATAGTCGATGAGGACGTTCTCCCCGGTCTCCGGGTCGATGAAGCAGCAGTCGATGATACCTTGCACCATGATATCTCTGCCGTCGTGCTCCATCCGGAGCGTGAACGGTTTCTCCTTCCGCAGGCGGCCGTCCCGGGCGGCCTGCACCGCGCGGACACCGACGTCCGATCGGAAGAACGACTCAACACGCTCGAGGTCGATCTTCTCGTAGACCTCCTGCGGAATCGCCCCGTTTGCGGCAAGAAGATCAGCGGAGGCATTAATATAAGCGGTGTTAACGCATGTTGGGTCATCGCCGTCCAACGCCCGCGCAAAGTCGAGGTACTCCATGATGCGGTGGTAGCCGGTTCCGATTTCGGCCGCCGTCGTGCCGCCCTTGGCCTTGCGGACAAGCGGCCGCAGCGGCGCGGTTTCTCCTGCCAATATCGGTTCGGATTGCGCGGCGAGCTCCGCCGCCTCCCGCTCCAGCCGCCGGAGTTCGCTGACGGAATACTTGGACCGGGCCGTGAGGTCCGCCGCGTACGGGTACGTGTAGCCGAGCCGCCGCGCGACTTCACCGTACAGGTCCCCGCTCCGGACGTCCCCGAGCTGCTCGCCCGCCGCGAGGAAGTCGTCGACGGTGCTCCTGCGCTGCGGCCGGTGCTTGTAATCCAGATCCACTTTATTGAGTTTCACACTGTCAATGTTAAGCAGGCCCGCCATGATGTCGATATAGCTCCGCCAGCCGCCGGTCATCGCGTCGACCTTGGCGCTGTCGCGCACGGTTCCTGTCAGAATCAGCTTCTCCCGCGCACGCGTCATTGCGACGTACAGTATGCGGAGCTCCTCCTGGCGCTCCTTCTCGAGTTTGACGTCGGAGATCAGGCGCTGCACCAGCGTCTGCCGCCAGAAGTGCCGCTCCCGGTCCACATACGAGATGCCCGCGCCGATTTCCGGCACGAAGCTGAACCCCTTGACCGCCGCGTCGTGGCGAAAGCCCTGCCCGAGCCCCGTGACAAAGACGAACGGGAACTCGAGGCCTTTGCTCTTGTGGATCGTCATGATGCGGACGATGTCGTCCTCCTCGCTCACCATCATCGCCTGGCCGGTCTTGACGTCTTTTTTCTTGAGCACGTCGATGTACCGGATGAAGTCGCCGAGCGATGATACGCCGGACTCCCGGTACGACCGGGCGCGGTCGACCAGCGCGCGGAGGTTCGCCTGCCGCTGCCGGCCGCCGTACATGGCGCCTGCGTACATGTAATAATTTGACTCGACGAGGAGGTGCCAGATGAACTCATCGAGCTCCATCATGCGGGAAAGCTCCCGCCATTCTTCCAGCCGCTCCAGTGTCTGCCGGACTTTGGCCGCAAGGGCCGCGTCCGTCCCGTGCTCCGCATAGTATACCAGAGCTTTACTGTACTCAGTCCGGCTTGCACCGAAGACCCCGGACTCCATGAAGAAGGCCCGGACCTCGGCGAGCTCCGACGGTGTGAAGTCAAAGATCTCCGAGTGCAGGACCGCGATCAGTGGGATGTCCTGCTTCATATTGTCCATCACGGAGAGGAGCGACAGCGCGACGCCGATCTCCACCGTGTCGAAATAACCGTCCTCGTCGCTGATATGGGCCGTGATGCCGGCTTCTTTCAGCGCTTTATAGTAGATTTCTGCACGACGCTTGGCGCTCCGCATAAGGATCACGATGTCCCGCGGCGTAACCTGTCGGACCGTCCCGGTCAGACCGTCGTGGAACGTCGTTCCGATCAGTTTTGCGACCTCTTTCGCGACGTGCGCTGCCTCGGCTTCGGTCCGGGTGCGGTCGAGAATCTCTTCACCAGCCTCATCACCGTCGTTGTCGATAACAACATTATCGTCTTCTTCGTCCGCTTTATCCGGATTTTCAATCAAAATGTGAAATTCCGGCTTGAAATCATAGTCCGCGTGCCCCGACAGGCCCTGGTAGAGCTGCGTGTTCGCGTCGTACCCCGGCATGATTTTGCGGAAGACGTCGTTGATGTATGCAATCGTCCGCCCGTTCGACCGGAAGTTCTTGTTCAGATGGATGGTCATCGCCTCCGGGCGGTCCTCCGACGCGTACCGCTCGGCGGTATCGACAAAGATCTGCGGCTCCGACTGCCGGAACCCGTAAATGCTCTGCTTGACGTCGCCGACCTTGAACACGTTGTCCGGCCGCGCGATCTGATCGATCAGGTACTCCTGCAAGTAGTTGGTATCCTGGTATTCGTCGATAAAGATGAACCGGAACCGCTCGCGCATCACGGCGGCGACCTGCGGCTTGCTGAGGATGGACGCCGCGATGTGCTCGATGTCGGAGAAGTCCAACACGCCGGCGTCGCGTTTTTTTGCGTCAAAGCGCTCCTCGAACGCCTTCAGCAGGTTGAGATAATAGACCGCCCACGGATACGTCGCCTCCATCTCGGCAAACCGGGATGCGAGGTCCGGGTCGGCGTATTTCAGTTTGAATTTATCTTTGATGAATTTGTACCCGTCGTCGCGGGCGCGCTTAATGTCTTCTTTGTAAGGCTCGAACGCCTCCTTCTCGTCCTTGGTCACCGACATCTTTGCCCAGTCGGCGCAGGAGGCCTGCGCAAACAGTTCGTCGGTCAGGCCGTCCGCCGCGAGCATGTCGATGAGGTTCTGCAGGATGGCGACGTCTTTGTCGATCTTTGCCGCGAGCTTCTCACACCCGTAGTCCTTGAGGGCGTCCCGGATTCCGCACGCGCTCTCCAGCGCCTGCGACAGCGTCCGGCCCGCCCGCTCGGTGAGGAGTCCAAAGATCCGGCTGTCCCGGTATCCGGTCTCCGGCACGCGGAGCGCCTCGCACTGCTCGTACGCCCAGTCGAAGTAATTCGGCATGCTGCGGAGCTTCATATACGTCGCGAGTAGCGCGTCCGTGACGGTGTCCTCGTCCCGTTCGTTCGAGTACAGGCGGAGGAAGTCGCGGAACGACCCGCCCGGAACCAGGCTGTCGTCCGCAAACAGCTCGTCGAACAGCTCCTCCATGGCCTCATACTGAAGCAGCTGGCTCTGGACTTCGTCCGCGATCTTGAAGTTCGGCTCGATGTCGATCTCGTAGAAGAACTCCTTGATCACGCGCAACGCAAACGAATGGAACGTCGAGATGTACGCCCGGTACAGCTTGTCCAGTTGGCTGCGGAAGAGGTCCTTCCGCTCCCGGTCGTCCGTCTCCCGGATCGCCTTGCGGATGGCCCGGGTCAGCTTGAGCTTCATCTCCGACGCCGCGGCGTTCGTAAAAGTAACGACGAGCATCTGATCGACGCCCGCCGCTCCGTTCAAAATGATATTGATGATGCGCTCGATAAGCACCGCGGTCTTGCCCGACCCCGCAGCAGCGGAAACGAGCATGCTCTTGTCCAGCGTATCGATTGCCTGTCGTTGTTCCTCTGTGAAGTTCAATTATCTGTACCTGTCATATTTCTTGACGTTGCAGCCGGCCCGTGCCGCCGCGTTCTGCGCGTAGTCCGCGTCGTCGTGCACCAGCACCTCGCCCGGATCCACCCCCTCCAGCTCACAGGTCCGGCGGAAGCACTCCGGATCATTCTTTGCGTGCTTTATGTCCTCGTACGTATAAATCTTCCGGAAAAACCGGTCGATTCCGGTCCGCCGCATCGCAGGGTCCGCGAGCGCGTGCGGGGAATTGGTCAGGATGACCATCGGAATACCAGTCTGCTCGATTTCCGCGAGGTACTCCGGAATGCCTTCGAACAGTAAAAGGTCCGTCTCATAGCGGTTCTTGATATACCGCTCGAGGTCCTGCATCGCCTCGTCGACAGAGCCAAGCTGGTAGCGATCCACCATGTAACGAATCGCGTCGAGAAAGGACTTTTCGTCCTGAATGTTGTCGAGGTTTTCCTCCGGCTCGAAGCCCTTGAAGCGGATGTACTCGCTGCAGACATTCTCCCACATGCGCATGGAGTCGAGAAGCGTCCCGTCCATGTCAAAGATGTGGAGACGGATCATTGCGCCTGCTCCTTAGCTGCCGCGCGCTTTTCATTGCGGGCGGCCTTGGCGGCAGCGCGCTTTGCGGCCTTGGCGGCTTTCTTCTGCAGTTCTTTCTCGTGTTCCGCAGCGGCCAGCGCGTCCTTGCGCTCTTGTTTTTCTGCAGCCATGGCCGCACGGAGCACCTTGCGGCCGGTGGCCTTTGCGGTCGGCTTGAGCACCTCGGCGAAGATCCCGCGCGATGCCTGGATGTCTTCGATGGCCTCGATCCGCTTCTCCAGCGCGATCAGTTTCTTCTTGTTGTTGGCCGAGAGCAGCTCGCGCTCGAGTTCACTCTTGGCCACGCGGAGCGCGGCGTCCGTCACGCGGCGCATTTCCTTGCGGTACTTCGATACCTTTTTTGCTTCACTTCTCTTTGACATAAGGCTTACTCCTGATTTCTGACGTTATAATACGATGTCCTTGACGTCCCGCATGTCCAGCTGCGACAGCTGCTCGTCGGTCAGCTCCTGGTCCTCCATGCCGACCAGGCGGTTCGCCTGATTGACGACGGCCTTCTCAAAGAAGTTCCGCACGTCGCGGGCGTTCGCGAAGTTGGAATCGCGGTTGTTGTAGTGATCTTCGAAAAACTTCTTGACGTATTGGCCGGCGGCCGCAGTCGTCGTGTACCCGGCCTTGTTGCACTGGAACTCAAAAATCTTGTAGAGTTCGTCCGGTGTATAGTCGTCGAAGTAGATGAACTTGTTGAAGCGGGACCGCAGGCCCGGGTTGGAGCTGAGGAATTTCTCCATGAGATCCGGGTAGCCCGCGACGATGACCGCGAGGTCGTCCCGGTGGTCCTCCATGCCTTTGAGCAGCGTGTCGATGGCCTCGAGGCCGAAGTCATTCTCGCCGCGGTTCGCGCTGAGCGCGTAGGCCTCGTCGATGAAGAGCACGCCGCCGAGGGACTTCTGGATGACCTCAGCCGTCTTGATCGCGGTCTGGCCGACGTAGCCCGACACGAGGCCGGAGCGGTCGACTTCGACGAGGTGGCCCTTGGAAAGCACGCCGATCCTGCAGTAGATCTTGGACAGGAGCCGCGCGACGGTCGTCTTACCGGTGCCCGGGTTGCCCGAGAACACCAGGTGTAGCGAGACCGGGATCTGTTTGAGTCCCCTCGCCTCGCGGATCTTCATGATCTGCATCAGGTTGATGAGCGAGTTGACGTCTTCCTTAACCTTTTCCAGTCCGACGAGGGAGTTCAGCTCCTCGAGCAGCTCCTCCAGCGTCCCGAAGTCCTCCTCCGCAGGTTTTGCCGCGGCCTGACCGGCCTCAGCGGCCTTGCCGTCCTTGTTGGCCTGCTGGGTCCGCTGCCAGTCCTTATCGTGTGCCTCGTAATAGTTCTGCATCGTCGTGAGGATCCGCGTCAGCGCCTCGACCTCATCGTCCGAGACGACGCTGTCGCTCGCGATGAACTCCCGCCCGATCATCCCGTACAGGGAGTGCACCGTCAGGCAGGCAGGCTGTTCGTGCGGGACTTCCCGGTCGAGCAGCCCGTTGTCGGAGTTGACCACGATCTTCATGAAGATCGACGGGCTCGTCTCGATTTCCTTCATCCGCGGCTCGCGCTCGTACATCCGCGCCAGGTCGGACGCCTTGTATGCGAAGCCGAGGAAGTCGTTGATGAACTGCGCCTCTTCGTTGCTCGGCTTACCGTCGACGTTCGCCAGATACGCCAGCATGCGGAGCGTCTCGTAGCGGAAGACCTCATACGTGCTGCGGTTGGAAAACGGATCCACGGACTTGACGCCGAGACCGTTCTGGTCCAGGCTGTCGCAGAGCATCTTGATTGTAACGATTGTGTTTTTTAATGTTTCAGTCATTTATAGTCACCGTTATTGTGTCTGCTGACGCAGCTCGCCTTTCTCCTTTTGCACTTCGAAGTCGCCGCCGAGCAGGCCCTCCTGCGACAGCATCGTCTTGAGCACGCTGATATCCGACGAGATATCCATCATGTCCCCGTCGTACATGGTGTCGTACAGTTTGGTATAAGCCAGGCGGGTCTTGTCGAGCAGGTCGATCACGTCTTTCTCGATCTTGGAAAATTCGCCGCCCTGGACCTTGCGGAGGTTCATCTCGGCGTATGAGTCGAGGACACTCGTGGTGAGCGGCATGGTCCTCGCCATGAGCTCGCGGATCTGCGTGGTCTGCTCCGGTTTCTCATCGACGCGGGTGTAAATGTTCTCCACGATCTGTTCGAGCTCAGTGATCTTCTCCTGGATCACCTTGTTGTCGATGGACGCCTTGGCCAAGCGGAGGCTCGCGAGGTACCGCTTGCCCTCCAGCGCAATTTCGCTCTCCTGCGGCACCGGAACGTCGGTCTCGACCCCTTCGACGTCGAACGAAACGGTTTTGTCCTCGTCCGGCCGCAGGGACTCGTGCGGCTGCTCGTAAGTCTGCGTATTGTACTGGACGTCCTGGTAGCCGGAGTTCATCGACTGCGTCCACGGGTTGTACTGCTGGCGCTGCTGCTGCACCGGCCGCGCGGACCGGCGGGCCTCCGCCTCGATCTCACTCCTGGTCGAATTGTATGCGATGACTGCGGCGATGATTCCCAGGAACCCGCTCCCGGTCAGGAACGCAACGCCCAGGAACCACAGGACCGCAGACCTGATTGGATTCTTTTGCATAGGTAATATAGTCCTCCAAAAAATATTTCACCGTATATTATACTACTTTACCGCCTCTACTTCAATGTTTATTCGCGGCAGGTTGCATTGTCAGAACTCCTCGGTGTCCTCAAGGCCGGCGAACAGTTTCTGCATCGTCGGGTTGTCCTTGGTAAGCCGTTTGATGGTGAGGCTCTCCGCCTTGTCGCTCGCGATCCGCAGGTTGTTGACCGACTTTTCGAGGGACTCCTTGATCTTGGTCAGCGTCTTGATCGTCTTGTCGATGTTGTCGATCGCGTCACCGAAATGCTTGCCCGCGAGCTCGTAGTTCCGCCCCGCGTCCTGCTTGAATTCGTTCAGTTTCTTCTCGAAATTCGTGATGTCGATGCTCTGGTTGCGCGCGAGGATCAGCTCGTGTTTGTACGCCATGGAATTGAGCGCGGCGTTCCGCAGGATGCTGATGATCGGAATGAAGAACTGCGGCCGGACGACGTACATCTTTGGATATTTGTAGGATTTGTCCACGATGCCTTCGTTGTAAAGCTCGCTGTCCTGCTCGAGCAGGGAGACCAACACTGCGTATTCGCAGCCTTTTTTGTTCCGGTCGTCGTTCAGTTTCTTGAGGAAGTCGTCATTTTTGTGCTTGGTCGCGGTCTCGTCCGCTTCGTTTTTCATCTCAAACATGATGGAGATGATCTCGGCCCCCGTCTCGTCGCATTCTCGGAAGATGTAATCCCCCTTGGTCCCGTCCTTGGCGTCATTGTCTTTTTCAAAATACGCGTTTGGAAAGGCCACCGCGCGCAGGCGGTTGAACTCGACCTCGCAGTGCTACTCCAGCGTCTCGCCGAGCATCTTGGTCGACTGGCGGAGCTTGAGGTCTTTGTAGTACCCGATCATCTCGTCCTTGGCCTTGATCTGGGCATTGTAGTCCGCTTTGATCTGCTGGACCGCAATCTCGTTCTCCGAGCGGAGTTTCTCCAGGACGAGTTCGTTCTCGCTGTCCTGCCGGTCGATTTTGCTCTGCAGTTCGGTGATCTTCAACTGATATCCGTGCTCCTGATCTGACAGTTGTTGCTGCAGTCCGGCGACCGCCTCGAGGACCGCGGTATGCTGCTCCGCCTTCGCGAGTTCGAGCGCCTGCGCCTTCTCCCGCTCAAACTGCCGGACGCGCGCGGCGAGCTCACCGTCGAACTCCCGGTCCCGCACCTGTTTGACGATCTCAGCGTAACCGGCTTCGTCGATCTGAAAGACTTCGCCGCACTTTGGACATTTGATTTCCTGCATAGTGATTCTCCTATTTCAGCAGCGGAATCCCGCCGGTCAGGCGGTTTACTTTCTTCTTTGGCCCAATCATCGCGAGGCCGAGATAGCGCACCGCATCCCCGCTGATTTCCGCGAGTTTTTCCGCGTATTCCGCATACGAACGGCTGTACATCGCCGGCTCTGAAAAGTCCACGACCTTGACGTCGGCGTATTCCGGATCGAACAGTTTCTCCCGGAGGTCCATCAGGATCGCCCGCGTCCCGCGCAGCACCGGAATCGGCGCAATGGTAATCCCGAGGTGGCTCCTGCCGGCGCCGTCCGGAATCACCGGTCCGATGATGCTCGGCACCTCCTCCCCAATCGTCAGGCCGAGGATCGCCGCGGTGTTCGCGATCATGCCGACCGGCAGGCTCTCGTCGATCACAAAAACGCATTTTTCTTTGTCTCTATCCATGGAAAACTCCTATTTGATCGTCTCGATCTCGGCCGACGCGAGGGCCTTGTCGGACAGCTCGTTTCCGATGCCCGGCAGGTCCGGAATCTCGTAATACCCGTTGACCGGCTGGTAATCGTAAATGCAAAGCTCCGTGCACACCGGCAGCGTATTGTTGGTGTGAAGCTCGTGGATAATGAAGTTTGGAATCGCGGCCTCAAACTGCAGCGACGCCGCGGTACTGATCGGCGTGTTGCAGGTATGCGTCTGTACCGTTACACCATAAGTCTGGGCCATGTCGCAGATCTTGCGCCCCTCGGTGATGCCGCCGCAGTTCCCGAGGTCCGGCTGGATGACAGCGAGGGTGTTGCTGTCGAGCAGCGGCTTGAAGCCTGCCCGCGTATACGTCCGTTCGCCCGTCGCGAGCGGGATGCGCGTGTGCGCCGCAATCTTCTTATATTCGTCCGGGTTGAGCGGCGACGCCGGCTCCTCCATCAGCATGACCTTGAACGGCTCCGCGACCTCCGCTACCTGCAGCGCGGTGTGCGCTGTCGTCGCGTTGTGGTTCTCGACCAGGATCTCGCCCTCCGGGCCCATGACGTCTCGGAGGATGTCCAGTTTCTTCTCCACCTCGAGCAGAAGGTCCTTTGGCAAGTGGTTCCTAAGGATGTCCGGACTGGTCCGCTTGCCGTCCAGCCGCTTGGTGATGACGTTCATCTTGACCGCGTTGAAGCCGTCCGCCTTGGCCGCCTCACACGCTTCGCGGACGAAGCCGAGGTCGCCCGGCGCAATGCGGGAGTTGTGGAACTTCCAGCCGAACTGGAGCTGGCTCGCGTAGGCCCACAGCTTGTCGCGGTGCTTGCCGCCGAGGAGCTGATAGACCGGCACATTGAAGTACTTTCCCTTGATGTCCCAGAGCGCCATGTCGATCGCGCTGATCGCCGCCATGATGACGCCGCCGTTCCCTTGCGCCCAGAAGCCGTTCACGAGCTTCTGATAGATTACGTCGATCGCAAGCGGGTCGCTGCCGAGGATCGACTTGGCCATGATGCGGAGGAGCGCCTTGGAGCCGAGCGTATAATCCCAGATGGACACGCCCGCTTCACCATACCCGTAAATGCCCTCGTCCGTGTTGATCCGGCAGAGGACCGGCGTCTGAACGGCGTTGTCCTGCCGCGGGAGCTGAATTACGTCAACAGAGGTGATCTTCATCGTCGTACCGCCTTTCCCTTGATTCCATCGTCATTTCAATCCGAACGGATTTCTGCTCATAAATCTGATTTTATTATAACATAAAACGGGTGCCGTGGCACCCGTCCCATGGATTCTTATTCGAAGGCAGTGGATCAATCCTCGTCGTCCATGGCCTCGTCCGGATACTCCTCTTCGCTCAGCGCGATGAAGCGCTCGATGTTTTCCTCGAGGCCGACGACCCAGAGGTTGCATCCCGGGCTGATCAGCGTGTCGGCGTCCGGCATCATGACCGTCTGCCCCTCTTCCTGCAGGCCGATGACCATGCAGTGCGTGTACGCCGCGATGCCCGAATGCTTGATCGGCTTGTAGCAATACGGCTCGTTGCCCTTGACGACGACCTCGCGGCAGACGAGCGGCACCTGCGCCTCGCTGGTACCGAGGCCCATGAAGTCCTTGAGGTTGCCCATGGTGAACTTGTCGCCGATGTACTGGCCGTCGCGGAACCGCAGGATCGACCGCTCGACGCCGACCGCGATGACGCGGTCGCCGGCATGCACCACGGTCCGGCCGTGCGGGAGGAAAATGTTCTTGTGGTTGTGTTCGATCTTGATGATGAAGATGTTCTGGCTCTTGCCCCAGCCGAGCTCCATCAGGTTCTTGCCGGCATAGTCCGCGTCCTTCGGAACAACGAACGAGAGGAACCGGTAGTCGTCCTCGAAGGAGTCCTCGAAGTTCGGGATGACGGCGCCGCCGCCGGTCATCATGCTCGCGAACAGGAAGGACGCTCTCTTGAGCTTGGAGTACCGCTGTCTCTGGCGGTAGTCGAGGATGAACAGGATCAAGCCGAGGAACATCCAGCCGACGAACAGGGCCGTCGCAAAGCCGCCCATGTAGACCGGCTGTCCCGGGATGAGGAGCAGCGCGAGCAGTGCGGACATGCTGATGCCCGCGATCCAGGCGGTCCGCTCACCGCCCGGCAGTTTGTACGGACGGTCGAGGTTCGGCTCGGAGTGTCTCAGTTTAATCAGGCAGAACGCGGTGATCGCCCAGCTCGTGACGTAACCCGCCGCCGAGAACGTCGTCAGGGAACCGATCAGGCCGCTGCCGAGGAACGGTCCCGCGATGGACGCGATCAGGCAGACCTTGAGCGCGTTGATCGGGGTCTTGTACGTCGGGTGCTGTTTTGCAAGGACGTCCGGGACGATGCTGACGCGCGCCATGGCCATGAGGATCTGGGACGACGCCATCATGAAGCCGTTCCAGGTCGTCAGGAGGCCGCAGATCGCACCGATCAGGATGAACAGATAAAGTCCCGTACCCATCGGACCGGCGTAAATGTGTTTGAACAGAAGCGCAGCGGCCGGGCTGTCATAGTGGATAAACTCCTGCCAAGGCATCGCACCGCCCAGCGTGAAGAGCAGCAGCGCGTAGAACAGGCAGGACAGGACGACCGTGAGGACGACCGTCTTGCCGACGGACTTGACATCCCCGCCCGCGCTCTCGACGCCCTGCGGAATCGTCTCGAAGCCCGCGAGGAAGAACGGCGCGGACGCAAGGATGACCATCGCACCGCCAAAGAAGGACTTGTGCGATCCTCTGCCGATGTTCTCATAAACCGGCTGGAAGTTGTCAAAGCTGAAGCGTCCCATCGCGCAAATCATCGCCAGGATGCCGGCGCCGACGAGCACGAAGCACAGTACGCGCTGCAGCACCGCCGACGACTGCACGCCCTTGCGGTTGATCAGGAACAGGATCACCGAAATGACGAGGCCGACGATGATGTGGCCGATGTAGATGTCAGCGCCTGCCAATGTATATAACGGGCTGCCGGATTTCAGCCCCGGGATCAGGATGCTCAGGATGTCGACGACGTAGATGGCTTCCCACGGGATGATCGTGACGAAGGCACCAAAAGCCGCCCATCCGGAAATGAACGCGATGTTGTCGCCGAACGCGCGGAACGCGTACGCCATTCCGCCGCCGGAAACCGGCAGCATGGCGCAGAGTTCGCAGTAGCAAAGCGCGATTGGAATCATCAACGCAAGCGCGATAATATAACCGACGGCCGCCGGCAGCGGACCGCCGCTTCCCGCCATCCAGCTGTTGATCGAGACCGCCCAGCCGACGCCGACGATCGCACCAAAGCCGATACAAAAGAAATCGACTGCAGAAACGCCTTTCTTTTCCATGCTGTTCTCCTATCCTCCTGAAGTCTGTTTATACATACCGAAACGGTGCTGTCAGGCACCGTTCCGCATCATTGTTTTCCGATAAGGTTTTAACACTAAAGTTGTCACTTGTCAATACGTGAAAGCGTTGATTTTTCAATGATTTTTATTGAATGTAACAACATTGACAACAATCATGATTGTCACTTTTCAAGCGATAAAAACCGCCCCTCCGAACGGTTCGTCCGAAGGGGCAGCAGCGAAATCAGCCTGCGTTATTCCGCCGTCAGCTCATAGCCTGCGCGGAACGCTTTCTTATTGAGTTCAACGAATTTCGGCTTGACGTTGGCCTCGATCTCCGCCATCCAGTCGATGTCGTCCAGGCCGCCGATCGCCTTGATCAGCGCGCCGAGGAGGACGACGTTCATCGCCTTCGGGTTGCCGAGCTCGGTCGCGATGTCAGCCGCCTTGAACGCCTGCACCTGGCAGATGCCCTTGAGGTGATCGATGATCCCCTCCGGATACTCCGCAACGCCGAGGTTGACCGGTACCGGCTGGATCTGATACTCGTTGATGACCATCTTGCCGCCGATCTTGAGGTGGTCGAGCCATCTCAGGGCCTCCATCTCCTCAAACGCGACGATGACGTCCGCGGAGCCCTTGCCGACGATCGGCGAAAGCACCTTGTCACCGTATCTGACCTGTGTCGATACGGAGCCGCCGCGCTGGGACATGCCGTGGATCTCGCTCATCTTGACGTCATAGCCGGCCTTCATGAGACCGCTCGTCAGGATCTTGCTCGCCAGGATCGTACCCTGTCCGCCTACTCCTACCAGGAGGATATTCTTTACTTCACTCATTATAACGTCACCTCCTCAATCGCCTTGAACGGGCAAACCTGTTTGCAGACGGTGCAGCCGTTGCAGCTCGTCACGTCGACGACGACCTTCGACTTGGTCGAAATCAGCGCCGGGCAGCCGGTCTTGACGCAGAGCTTGCAGTTCTTGCACTTGTCCTGATCGATCTTGCACTGGGTCTTGTGCAGCGTCGGGAACTCTTCGAGGTCCTGCTTGCTGAACTTCTTGAGGACGCACGGCCATCTGGTGATCAGTACGCACGGCTCGTCCTTCGGAAGCAGTTTGTCCAGTGCGGCGTTGACTTCGTCGAGGTGGTTCGGGTTGACGGTAATAATATTATCGTCCTTTACGCCGATTGCTCTGCAAAGCGCCGGAATGTCGACCTCAGGCGCCTCTTTGCCCATCAGCGTATAGCCGGTGCCAGGGTTCTGCTGGTGACCGGTCATGCCGGTGATGCGGTTGTCGAGGATGATGCTGAGGTTGTGGCCGCCGTTATAAACCGCGTCCATCAAGGAGTTCACGCCCGTGTGGAAGAACGTGGAGTCGCCGATGACGGAGACGACCTTGGTCGCCTTGCCGGCGTCCTTGAGCGCGATGGAAGCGCCGTGGCCCTGCGAGATCGAAGCGCCCATGCAGATGCAGGAGTGCAGCGCGTTGAGCGGTGCGTTCGCGCCGAGCGTGTAGCAACCGATGTCGCCCGTGATCATCAGGCCTTTTCTCTTGGACAGCGCATAGAAGAGTCCTCTGTGCGGGCAACCTGCGCAAAGTGCAGGAGGTCTCACGACCGTCTTGACGTCCGAGGTGTAGGTCTCCGGCTCGATGCCGAGGAACGACTTGCGGACGATGTCCGTGTTGAGTTCGTCATAGTGCGGGATGAGGTCCTTGCCGGTGCACTCGATGCCGAGCATCTTGACGTGCTCTTCGAGGTATGGATCCATTTCCTCAACGATGTAGACCTTGTCGACCTTGCTGCAGAAGTCCTTGATCAGCGCGTCCGGCAACGGGTTGGTCAGGCCGAGCTTGAGGTAGGAAGCGCCCTCACCGAACGTCTCCTTGGCATACTGATACGATACGCCGGATGTGATGACGCCGATCTTGGTGTCGTACATCTCGACCTTGTTGAACTCGCAGTCGCATGCGTAAGCCTCAGCGGCAGCCAGTCTGTCCTCCAGCGTCGCACGCAGTTTCTTTGCGTTGGCCGGCGCGGTGACGTATTTTGTGATCTTTGGCGTGTAGTCCGGAACGTCGGCTTCCTCTCTCTCGCCAAGCTCAACGATGCCCTTGGAGTGGCAGATTCTCGTCGTGACGTGGAAGAGGACCGGCATGTCCATCTGCTCCGAGAGCGCGAAGGCTTTCTTCATGAAGTCCTTGGACTCCTGGGAATCCGACGGCTCGAGCATCAGGAGCTTGGCGCCCTTGGCCGTGTTGCGGTTGTCCTGCTCGTTCTGCGAGCTGTGCTGGCCTGGGTCGTCCGCAACGACCATGACGAAGCCGCCCGTGACGCCGGTATAGGCGAACGTGAAGATCGGGTCAGCCGCGACGTTCATGCCGACGTGTTTCATCGCGCAGAACGACCGTACGCCCGCAATCGACGCGCCGACAGCCGCCTCGGTCGCGACCTTTTCGTTCGGAGCCCATTCGGAATATACGCTCTCCCCGTATTGAGGCATATTCTCGAGAATTTCAGTGCTTGGTGTTCCCGGATAAGCCGAAGCGAATCTGGCGCCCCCTTCATATGCGCCGCGGGCGATTGCCTCGTTTCCGGACATGATAACTTTCATAGACATCATACCTCCTTAAAAAGCTAAGTTGTCATAGACAGTCCGATACCCTTTTCCCTGATGAAATTATACATCTATCGATGATGCGTTTACAACACTTTAGCGGCCAAAACATCACAATTCGCAGACCATGATATATTCCTCGTCGTTCTCTCCGACCGTCCGGAAACCGACGGCCTCATACATTCGGACTGCGTAGTTCGCCTTCTGCACCGCAAGCGACGCCCTCCGGTAACCCTGCTCTTTCAGAAGCACGAGCATCTGCCGCATCAGGGCCGTTCCGATGCCCTTCCCGCGGTATTCTTTATACACCGCGATGGCAAAGGACGGCGTTTCATCATCTACGTGACCGTAGTCGTTCATGATCCTCGTCCAGACCGCGCCGACCACCCGGCCGCCGTCGTCGGCGACGATGCAGTTGTCCCCCGCTCCGCTCCCGAAGTCCCGATAATACATGGCGAGTTCCGGCTGTTCCACGATCGAACGGTCCGGCGGCTCCACCCCTTCGGGGATATATATCGCTTCGTACAGGAAGTCCCGGAGCAGGCCGGCTTCGTCCGCCCGGAGTCCGCGGAGGACAACAGAATTCAGGCCCGGCACCGAAGCGATACCGGGCCTATTGTCAGGCGTGTAAAAGTCTTTTTCTTGCTTAGAACTGAACATCGATGATTACGACCTCGCTCGAGGTTTTGATCCGCACCGGCGGCCCCATGGTACCGACGCCGGACGTGACGATGGAAGTGGTTCCGTCGAAGTCTTTGAGCCCGTACCAGTTGTCGCTTAGTTTCTGCTCAACCAGCGTCATCGGGAAGAACTGCCCCGCGTGCGTCTGGCCGCTGAGGACGAGGTCCGCCCCCTCCGTACCGAGCTCGCTGATTCCGTACGGCTCGAATTCTACGACCACGACCGCGTCCTTCTTGCCGACCAGGTTGAGCACCTTGGCCGCGGACTTGCGGATAGCCATGCCGCTTCCGGTCCGCCCGTTCGGCAGCCGGCCGACCAGGATCACGCCGTTCGGCAGTTTGACCTGCGCGTCCTCGAGCATCGTCCAGCCGGCCTCCGCAGTGAAGGCCTTCATCGCATCGCTCCGATAGGAATTCTCCTGGGCGGTAACCAGGATGCCGGCGAAGGTTTCGGACTCCACATCGTGCGTACCGTAGACGCCGTAGACACCGTACCGCGACTGGATCTTGTTGAATTCTTCGATATATCTGTCCGGATATTTGATTCCGTCGTAGGACCCGTCAAAGATGTCGCCGCCGATGATGACCACGTCGACGTCGTTCGCGTTGATGATTTCAACGACGTCCTGAACCTGCGACACCTTGGAGTTGACCCCGAGGTGCAGGTCCGAAATAAAGGCGATGCGGAGGGTCTTGTCGGAGGCCTCCCCTTCGCTGACGTCGACAGTGTACGTGGTCGTCTTGACGTCGCGGGCCTGAATCTGCCCGTAGACGTTGATGCCGATCCCGGCGGCCAGCGCGATGACGAAGATGATGAGCGCCGCCGCCCGCGGGAGGTCGTCGTCCACGTTGATGATCTCCGTGAACAGGTGGATGACCGCGATGACGATGAACATGACGGCCACCACGCCGATCCAGATGTTACCGTACTTCATGCAGAAGTGTTTCCACGTGGCGTCCTTGAGATACAGTCCGAGCACCGGCATCGCGGAGAGCCCCACATAGATCAGGAACGCGAGGACGACGAAGAACTTGCTGCTGAAGATCTTGTTGGTATAATGCACGACCCGGCCGAACATGTACAGCTGGATGATCGCATAGACCGCCAGAACGATGATTGTAGTTAAATTGTATTGCATGTCTGTCACCTCTTATTAAAGATCCTCGAACGCGTCGAGCCCGCGCGCCGCGGTGAACGCCGTGTCGCCGTGCCGCACCGCCGACATCGTCAGGAATGCCGCAATCGCCGCGACCGCCGCATACGGGAACAGGCTCTTATAGCCCACATGGTTGAGGAACCAGCCCGCGAGCACCGGCGTGACGATCTGCGCCGCCATGCTGAACGTGTA
Organism: Mogibacterium sp.; assembly: GCA_017433975.1. GTDB lineage: Bacteria > Bacillota > Clostridia > Peptostreptococcales > Anaerovoracaceae > RGIG2439. The sequence continues at coordinate 50,476 of JAFRGD010000024.1, forward strand.
GTAATAACCGGTGAATTTGCCGATGTCGCTGCTCGAGCACATCTCGACGACCATCGGGAAGCTGTTGACGTTGATCGCCGCCCAGCCGATGCCGACCATGATGAAGAGCACGTACAGGATCGGGCTGAAGTGGTCCATCCGGAGCGAAAGGAGGAACATGATGGCGAAGGCCGCGATCATCAGGACGACGCCGCCGAGAATTGTCTTTTTGTGGCCGATCTTTTCCGCCATGATGCCCGCCGGAATGTATGTGCAGATCGCGCCGACCATTCCGATGGAGAGGCAGAGCGACGCGCTGCCGAGGCTCATCCCCCACATGCGGTTCGCGTAGGTCGTAAACCAGGTCTCCACGCTATTGTATGAGATGTACCAGAGTGCTACCGAGAGGAGCAGGAAGATCAGGCTCCGGCGAACTGCCGCCGGTAGTTTGCCCGAGCCGCCCGCGGTCTCTTCCGCGAGGTTTTCCTCCGGGTGCGCCGCTTCGTACTCCCTCACCTGGCCGGTGAGCTTGACCTCATCCACGGTGAAGAGCACGACGAGCATCGCCAGAATCATGATGCACCCGACGATCGCGAAAATCGGCAGGTAGTTCACATGTGCGAGGCCTTCCGTCCGCTTGGAGGAATACAGGACCGCCGCGATGATGAGATACAGAATCGCTCCGGTCGCCCCCATCAGGTTGATGATGGCGTTTCCGGCGCTCCGGAGCGGCTTTGGCGTCACGTCCGGCATGAGCGCGACCGCCGGGCTCCGGTACGTCCCCATCGCCACGAGGAGCATCATGAGAACGATGATGAACGCAATCTCAAGCCCCTTGGCCGGCGACGCCGCGTAGCGGTTGTCCAGGATCGGGATGATCAGCATCAGGATGACAGAAGCGATCGTACCGTACATGATGAACGGTTTCCGCCGCCCCATCGGGTTCGTGCAACGGTCCGAGATGCCGCCGAAGATCGGCAGCAGGAACAGTGCGAGCACGTTGTCCATCGCCATGATCATGCCCGAATACGTCTCGTTCATCTGGAACGTATTTGTGAGGACCAGCGGGATGATATTATTGTACATCTGCCAGAAGGCGCTGATCGCGAGAAAGGCAAACCCGACGCGAATGGTCTGCCAGCGGTTGAGTTTCATAATGCGTACCTCGTCAAAAAACTGCATGAAAAAACTAACTATTGTGCCATTATCAATATATTATACCACATATATACAAAAACAACCACTAAACAATGAAAACATCAATATAACTGTAAAAATAGTTATTCTCATAAAAGTACAGGCCGTTCAAGGGCACGGCCTGTACTATCACGAGATAATACGATTTCTTCAGAGTATTTGTTTAGCTTTATTCCATCGATTAGCAGTTGCCTGTATATACGTTGTTGAGTGACTCGCGGGCGACGTCGGCGAGGCGGTACACCAGACGGACGTCGGTCGGGTTGCGGTCCGCCATGTGGAACCGCGGGAAGAACCGGGAGACGTGCAGCGGAATGTCCGCACCGATCACGGTGCCGGCGGCGTCGCGGATGCCCGCAAGCCAGCGGCTGAGTTCGCGCATCTCGTCTACTGAGTCGTTTTCTCCCGGGACGATCAGGGTCGTGACCTCAACATGGCACGTCTGCGCGGCCCGTTCGATCAGGTCCATGACCATTTTGCGGTCGCCTTTCAGGAGTTGACTATAATATTTATCCGTAAATCCTTTGAGGTCGATGTTCACCGCGTCGATGTACGGAGCGAGCTCCTCCCAGACGGACAGTTCCGCCGTCCCGTTGGACACGAGTACATTGACCATGCCTGCCTCGTGGACCAGGCGGGCGGTGTCGCGGACGAATTCGTAGCCGATCAGCGGCTCATTGTAGGTGAATGCGACGCCGATGTTGCCGCGGTCGCGGTAATAGGCTGCGATTTCGGCCAGTTTCTCCGGGGAGATGTAGTCCGCCTGGTCTGCGAGCGCCATCGCGCGGTCGGACCACGAGATCTCGAAGTTCTGGCAGAACGGGCAGCGCAGGTTGCACCCGTAACTCCCGACCGAGAGGATCATACTACCCGGGCGGAAGCGCGCAAGCGGTTTTTTCTCGATCGGGTCCAGGGCAAGCGAAGTGACCCGGCCGTAGTTCGCCGCGGTGACCCGGCCGTCCGCGCAGGTCCGCGCGCCGCAGAAACCGAGCCCGCCCTCCTCGATGCGGCAGTGTCTGAAACAGACTTCACAAGTCGCCATTCTGCACCTCCTGAACCGTCCGGCGCACCATACTGTCCGGACTAAACGTGTCGGATGACTTCAAAGCGCTGCAGGGTAACCGGTTCCTCCGGTCGGATGCCGGCCTTCTGACGCGCGATCGAGACCTGCTGCTCGACGGTGTCCACGCCCTCGAGGTCCGGGAGCAGAAGCCCCCGCCGCGACCCCCGGCTGACGATGACACCGTACCGTTTGACATCCAGCTCTGCCGTCGAAGCGATGTCCTCCGGCTTTCCGAGTACGTCGACGTTGATCTCGAGCAGATCGAGTTCGTCCGGACCGATCGGGTCGAATCGCGGGTCCTGCGAGGCCGCGCTGACCGCGTTGTGGATGATCTCCTCCGCTACGCACCGCCGCACCGGTGAAATCGTCCCGATGCAGCCCCGGAGCGATCCTTGTTTATGAATCGAAACGAACACGCCGGCCCGCTCCGTCAGCATCTCTTCCGGCACCCAGTCCGGCACGGTCACCGTCTCGCGCCCGCGCACGTAACTCTCCGTGGAGAGATACGCGAGCCGGACGTACGGATCCGCCGTTGCCCGGCGCGCCGCGGCCTTCTCCCGTTCCCGCCGGAGGTACTGGTCGAGGAAGTGCCTCCCCTCGTCCGGTCCCGCCGGGTGGAACGTGCAGATGCCGTAGCCGACGCCCGTCACGTCCTCGTGGGACAACTGCCGTGCCTCGACGGCGAGGCCGTCAAACGCCCCGGCCATGATGACAAACGACCGGTGGCCGCACTCCGCGGCCTTGTCGCAGAAATTCTCCTCAAAGTCGAACAGTTCGCCGAAGGCCGCGCGGCTGCAGACGTCCATGATCCGCTCGTCGTACACCGGCCCCTCCGGCGCGTACCCGTACGGCCCGTAGTCCTGCAGCTTGTGCGACAAGTCCCCGCTCGCGATGAGGACCGCGCGGCGGCCGAGCGCCTCGACCGCGTCCCGGAGAATCTGACCGAATTTATAGTGTTCCGAGAGCGGCATGCCGGAAAGCCCGGTGCGGACGATCCTGCCGCCGCTGTATTTGTTGCGGATGAACCAGAGCGGTACCATGGTCCCGTGGTCGAGGTCCTTATCCCGCTCCCCGAGCGTCCCGGCGCGGAAGGACCGGTCCATCGCGATCCGGCAGACTTCGTCGACCAGCTCCTGGTCGTACTCCTCCTCAAACCGGATGGACGGCGCCCCGAACCGCGCAAAGGACCCCTTCGCCTTGCGGCCCGGCGACACGTGAAAATAGTCATAGTAAAGGATCGAATGCGGGCTCGTGATGATGATCGTCTCCGGCTGAAGCGCCGCGATCTCGTCCGCAACCGCTTCGTAGGCGGCAGTCGTCGCCGCGACGTCCGCCTCGCTTCCGCGCCCCACCGCGGGCACGATCATCGGCGGATGCGGTACCATGTATGCAGCCAGAATACTCATTCCTTACCTCCCTCTGCGCCCGAACCGGCGCTATTCCACGGACTTCAGCGACTCGGTCATGGAGACGTTATCCAGCCGCCGCTGCATGACCAGATTGACGACAAACGAGAAGACGAACGTCAGGATGATCGCCCAGACGTAGTCCATCCGGTCGAGCCGCGCTTCAAAGAAGATGAATTTGACGACAATATTATCGATGACGAACCGCAGCAGCCACCGCCCCATCGGGATACCCACGACCGCCGCAATCGCCGTCAGGAACAGGTTTTCGCGGAAGACGTACTGCGACACCTCGAGCGGATAGAAACCGAGGACCTTGATCGTCGCGATCTCCCGGACGCGCTCCGTGATGTTGATGTTCGTCAGGTTGTAAAGCACGATGAACGCGAGCAGGCCCGCAGACAGGATGACGACGTAGATGACGGCGTTCAGGCTCTTCATCATCTTGGTGATCCGGTCGCGCACGTCCAGGTTGACCGAAACAGCCGCCGTATCGTCATAATTGGAGGCTGTGGTCGCCATGTCGCGCACGGAAGCCTCGTCGGAGCCCTCCGGTGCGCATACCAGGGCGGACTTGATCTCCACCTTCTTTCCGAAGCCGTTCCGGTATGTGTCATAGCTCATGAAGATGTTGTCGCTGACGTAGTTTTCGTTGATCGCTGCGACCTTGACCGTCATCTCGCGGTAGCCGTCCCTGAGGACGAGCGTGTCCCCCGCCTGGATTCCGTAGTCGTGCGCCAGTTTTCGGACGACGACGACCTCACCCTCCGCCGGGAACGGAATCGCCTGCCCGTTCGCGTGCAGGTCGATGTAATCCGAAAAGCCCTCCGGGTCCGCCGCGATGCAGGTGACCTCGAACGTCTTTCCGTTGTATGTGAGGTCGACCGCGCCCTGATGGACGAACGCCACTTCGCTCCCCGGGGCTTCCTTCTCCATGTAGTCCAGGAAGTCCTTCTGCCTGGCCTCCGTCATATTTTTGCTAAAGATGACCTGATAATCGTAGATTGAAATCTCATCGAACTGGTAGTCCGCGATGTTGGAGATCGTCGTACCGATCCCCATACCGGCGATCAGGAGCGCGGTGCAGCCGCTGACCCCGATGACCATCATGAAAAATCTCTTTTTGTCGCGGAAGATGTTCCGGATGGATACTTTGTACAGGAAGCTCACGCGGTTCCAGATCGGTGTGATCCGCTCGAGCAGGATCCGCTTGCCGGCCTTTGGCGCCTTCGGGCGGATGAGGTCGGACGGTGGAACTTTGAAATCATTCGCGACCGAGGCCCACGTCGCGCCGGCGGAGCAGACCATGGCCACCGCCAGCGAAATCAAGCCGAGCTTCCAGTCGATGATGTAATCGACATCCGGATTGAAGTCGTACATCATCGTATAAGCCCGCCAGATGACCAACGGGAAGACCTTGCAGCCGATGAAGAAGCCGGTCACCGCGCCGAGGAAGGCCGCACTGCCGGAGTAGAACATGTATTTTGCGAGGATCGCCCCGTTACTGTACCCGAGGGCCTTGAGAACGCCGATCTGCGTCCGCTGCTCGTCGACCATCCGCGTCATCGTCGTCATGCAGACCAACGCCGCAATCAGGAAGAAGAACACTGGGAAGATCTTGGCGATGGTGCTTACGATGTCGGAGTTGCTGTCGAACGAAGAGTACCCGGCGTTGTCGTTCCGCGACAACGCATAGGAGTTCCCCATCTCCATCTCGTCGATCTCCTCCTGCGCGTCGTCGATCTTTTCCTTCGCGTCGGCGAGTTCCTTCTCCGCATCGGCAAACTCCCGGTTGGCGTCTTTCCGTTTGTTGTTCAGCGTCCGCTGTGCCTTGGCGAGTTCGTTTTCCTTTTGCGAGATCGTCTTAAGACCGTCCTCGGCCTGCTTGAGGCCGTCGTCGATCTGGTCGCGGTTCTTTTTGAGGGATTTGATCGTCGCCTTGACCTCCGCGAGCTGCTTTTCGGCAGCCGTGATCTGCGCGAGCCCCGCCTTGGCCTCCTTAATCTGGCTCTCGACTTCAGTCAACTGGCTCTGCAGCGCCGCGATCGTCCCGTTCAACTCCTGCCGCTGCTCATCGATGACGGCACGCTGCCCCTGATACTGCTCTTCTGTAAGCATCCCCGCAGCATAAGCCTGCTCGAGCTGCGCCTCACCCTGTTCGAGTTGTGCGAGTCCGTCCTGCGCCTGCGCGATGCCGGCCTCCAGCTGCGCCTTGCCGGCCTCCAGTTGCGAGAGCCCCGCTTCAATCTGCGCCTTCTGCTCCGCGCTGTCCGCCAGCGCCTGCTCGAGCTGCGCCTTGCCGGCCTCCGCTTGTTTGATTCCGTCCTCAACCTGCTTCCGCTTCTCCTTGAGGTCCTTGATCGTCGCGTTCGCTTTCTTGCGCGCGGCAGCCAGTTCCTTCTTGCCGTCGGTGATCTGCTTTTGCGCGTTGTTCAGTTTCTTTTCCGCGTCCGCCTTTTCCCGACGGTACTTGGCCAGATTCTCCTCGTACTCCTCTTTCTTTTCGTCGAGTTCCTTCTGCGCCTTGCCCTGCTCCCGCTCGCGGCGGTCCGCCGTAATGCGCTCCGCGAGGTCGTCCATCGGGTCCTCGTAGCGGTCGAGCTTATCGTTCAATGCGTCGGACAGGATCTCCTGGTCCTCCTCCAGCCTTAGATAGAGCTGCGTATAGTAATCCGTATCGAACGCTTCTTTTGGAACAAAAAAGAACGTATCCAGGCTGCCGTCCCCGAGGGTGGTCGACCCGCGCTGATAATCCAGATAAATCGGAGTGTTCACGCTGCCGACAATGGTGAACTTCCGGACCGCAAAGCTGTCCAGCGTATCCTCGTCGTTACTGTCCGTAACCGTCAGTGTCCCGCCGATTTGAAAACTGTCGCCGGTCAGGGTGTAGTGGTCCACCACGCACTCGTCCGGCCGCTCCGGGAGCCGCCCGTCGACGACGTTCAGCAGGTTAATGTTATCCGGCAGCGAAATCGCCTTGAGCGCCTGCTCTCCCTCGGCGCCGGTGTCGACCAGCGCGTCGATCTGGATCGACCCCTCCGCCGCCGTAACGCCGTCCTCCGCGAGCGCCATCCTGACGCTCTCGTCATCGATCCCGTAGGACGACAGAATCATGTAATCATAGAAATTGTGCTCCTGGAGATAGGTGTTCGCCGTGCTCACCATCGACGCCTTGCAGTCCTTGAGTCCGGCAAAAAATCCCACGCCAAGCGCCACGATCGCAAAGATCGCGAGGTACCTTGCCAGGGATGTCCGGATTTCTCTTAACGTCGATTTACGAAGCATGTCCTTACCATTCGATTTCGGAGACGGCGACCGGGGTCGGATTGACCGTCACTTCCTGCACGCTGCCGCTCCGCACCTTGATGACGCGGTCCGCCATCGGGGTGATCGCCTTGTTGTGCGTGATGATGATAACTGTGGAGCCGTTGTTGCGGGCCTGATCCTGCAATAGCTGGAGAATCGCCTTACCGGTGTTGTAGTCCAGCGCGCCCGTCGGCTCGTCGCAGAGCAAAAGCTTTGGATTCTTGGCGAGCGCCCGCGCAATCGCGACGCGCTGCTGCTCGCCACCCGAGAGCTGTCCCGGGAAGTTGTTCATCCGCTCGCCGAGGCCGACCGCCCGCAGGGTCTCCGCCGGGTCGAGCGGGTTCTTGCAGATCTGGGTCGCGAGGGAGACGTTCTCGAGCGCGGTCAGGTTCTGCACCAGGTTGTAAAACTGAAATATGAAGCCGATGTCATACCGGCGGTACGACGTCAGGTCCCGCGCGCTGAGCGCGCTGATTTCCCGCCCGTCCAGGATGACGCGCCCTTCGGTCAGTTTGTCCATGCCGCCCAGGATGTTCAGCAGGGTCGTTTTGCCCGCGCCGGACTCTCCGACGACAACCGCGAGCTCGCCCTTTTGCACCGTAAACGTGGCGTCGTGCAGCGCCTCGATGTCGACTTCGCCGACGTGGTATACCTTGCGGACGTGATCAAATACTACATAGTCCTGTGTTCCGTCCATGACTCCGTCTCCTTCAGTGTCTGTCTTACAGCTTATCTATCTTTGCAGCGGTCTGCCGCGTCACATACGCCTTGATGTGAACGCCGTCCGCTTCGTATTCTTCACTCAGTAACTGCCCCGACCGCCGGACCTCCGCGAGGACGGCGGTATTCGCGTAAGGAATCACCGCGTCGACCCGGACCCGGTTCTCCCGGAGCAGCCGTTCGACCGCTTCGTAAAGGTCCTCCATGCCTGCGCCGGTCTTTGCGGAGATCATGACCGAGGCGTCCGCGCGGAAGTCCCGGAGCGGCGTACTCTCCGGAAGCAGGTCCACCTTGTTCCACGCGGTGATGACCGGCTTTCCGATGATGCCGAGGTCGCGCAGGGTGTCCGCGACGACCTCCATGTGCATGGCCGCATGCGGGTCCGCCGCGTCGACGACCTGCAGGATGATGTCCGCGTAGCCCGCCTCCTCCAGCGTGCTCCGGAACGCGTCGATCAGGTGGTGCGGCAGTTTATTGATAAAGCCGACCGTGTCCGTGAAAAGGACCGCCTGCCCGTCCGGCAGGACCGCCGTGCGGGTGGTCGGGTCGAGCGTCGCGAACAGTTTATCCTCCGAAAGGACTGCGGAGTCCGTCAGGCGGTTCAGTAAGGTCGACTTGCCGGCGTTGGTGTAGCCGACGATCGCAACGGTCGGGACCGCACCGGCCGTCCGGCGCTTGCGCGTCGTCTCGCGGACCCGCTTCATCGCTTCGATGTCATCGGAGAGCACCTTGATGCGCCGCTGGATCACGCGGCGGTCTGTTTCGAGCTTGGTCTCGCCCGGGCCCCGCGTTCCGATGCCCGCGCCGAGCCGGGAGAGCGCCTCACCCATGCCCCGCAGGCGCGACGCGCGGTATTTCAGTTGGGCGATTTCGACCTGGATCCGGCCCTCCCGGGTCTTTGCGTGCGCCGCAAAGATATCCAGGATCACCATCGTCCGGTCGAGGACCTTGGCGCCGATGAGGTCGGAAAGATTGCGGAACTGCGCCGGCGTCAGTTCATCGTCGCAGACGACCCCATCCGCTTCGTAAAGTTCCAGCATCTCCCGGACCTCCTCCGCCTTGCCCTTGCCGAGGTACGTCGCGCGGTCCGGATGCGCGAGCCGCTGCACGACAAAGCAGACCGCCTCCGCGTCCGCCGTCTCAAGGAGCGCCTCGAGCTCCTCCAGCGAATCCAGCGCGGCCTGTTCTTCCCCGGCTGCGACCGCAGCCAGAATGTACCGCTCCTTATGCTCTGTCTGTTCTGTCATATCCTCCCGTCGCGAAAGAGCATGATCATCTCATTCGTCATACTGTTGTCTTCGTAACTCCCCGGAATCTCATCCCGGCAGAGCCAGACGCCTTCCTTCAACTCATTCCGGTCGAGCCGGATGGTATCGTCCCCGTCCACTTCGCAATAGTAGCCGACCAGGATGTCGTCCACGATGCCCCACGGCTGGGACTTGTAATACCGAATATTCTTTACTTTGAGGCCGACCTCCTCCATGACCTCGCGCGCCACCGTCTCCTCGAGCGTCTCCCCAATCTCGGTGAAACCGGCGATCAAGGCGTAGTTGGAATACGGCCGGTTGGCGTACCGGGTCAGGAGGATCCGGTCCCCGTTGGTCACCGCGACGATGACCGCGGGTACGATCTTTGGATAGACCGTGTTCCCGCAGTTCGGGCAGACCAGCGCCCGCTCGGTCGCCGAGAAGTCCATCCGGCCGGCGCACCTGCCGCAATAGCGGTTGTTGGCGTACCAGTTCACGAGCTGGAACCCCGTGAGGGCCGTGAAGGCCTGCTCCTTTGGGATGACCTTACGGAGCTCGCGCATGCCGACGTATTCGTATCCCTCGCCCGGATCGGCTTTGTCCGCCGGCATGAAGCACGCGCGGTCGTCCAGCCGGAGCAGGAAGATCCCGTCCGTCACGCCGAGGTCGCGCGCCGTCGGCAGAACCGGTGAACTGCCGCTCATCTTGACCAGCGCCTTATTCCCGTCGATCTGCAGGATCAGGCTGCCCGGCGTGAGTTCTGCTTCCGGTTCGAATTCGTTGTGCAGTTTGTGCGGAAAGATGTCCTGTATCATGGTCCTTTCACCCTAATTATTATCCACTTCTTTAATATCAGAAAAGCCCTTGTCCCGGCCCCAGACCGTCGTGACCGGCATGATGGTCGCAAAGGCGGACGGGTCCTTGGCCGCGACGAAGCGCTTGATCAGGACGCTCTCCCGCGGCGTGCAGACCGTCGTCAGCGTGCGGCGTTCCTGCTTGGTGTACTCGCCCCGCGAGACATGCGAGGTGACCGCGCGGCCGATGTCTTTCATAATGTAGTCCGCGATAGCGTCCGGCTCGCTCGAGATGATGTCGAACTGGATAAACTGCCCGGAAATGCCGAGCATGACCGCGGAGATGACCCTGGCCGCGATAAACGCGGTAATCAGGGCGTACAATGCCACGTTGGTGTTGAAGACGAACGCGGAGATCAGGATGATCGTCCCGTCGATTGCGAGCTGGATGTTCCCCACAGGAACATAGTTGAATACCTTATATTTCAGAACCCGCGCGATGGAATCCGTTCCGCCGGACGAAAAGCCGCCGATGTAGCCGACGCCCGTCGCAATTCCATAGAATACGCCGATCAGGACCGACGCAAGGAGCGGGTCGTTTTCGCTCAGGAGGACAAAGCCCGTCCGTTCGCAGAGATACAACATAATCGGATACGCGAACGCCAGCGCGATGATCCGCCCGACCTCGGCCCGTCCCATCGTAAGCGCGACGACGATGACGATGACCATCGAAATACCGTAGTATACGATGGAGTAATTGACCGGAACGAAGTGCGTGATGAGGCGCGCGATGCCCGGGACGCCGCCCGACGTCATGCCGTTTGGGATCATGACGCAAATCTGTACGGAAGAACCGAAGAACGCAGAAACGATGACGATCAGCGCGTTTTTCAGAAACGATTTTGCCTTTGCCCCGCCCGCATCCGGGGCGCTTTTGTCACTCATAGGATGTCCCTTTCCAACGTAAAGTCATACATAGTTATTTTATTCCCTTTTGGCGCGCGGCGCAATGCCTGCACGAAAAAACCGGGCGGCTCCGCGTCGGTCCGCGAAGCCCGCCCGATTGATCTTTTGCAATTCTGCGTTGCCGCAGGTTCCGGGATTACCGCATGCCCTTGTCGTACGGGATACCCTCTGCCTTCGGCACTCTGGAGCTCTTGGACGTGAACGCCAGAACAATCAGAGTGATGATGTATGGCAGCATCCGGTAGACGTACGGGCTGATGCCGAGGTTGTTCAGCAGATACACGCCGTCCCCGTTGATGTCCAGCGTCGCGTACGTCGCCGCGATGCACTTGAACAGGCCGAAGAGGCAGGCACCGCCGGCGATGTTGAGCGGCGTCCAGTTACCGAAGATCATGACGGCGAGGGCGAGGAAGCCGTAGCCCGCGACGTCACCGTTGGACGTCATGTTGGCGGTCGTCAGCGCGAAGGTGAAGCCGCCGACGCCGGCGAGGAAGCCGGACAGTCCCACGCCGAGGTATCTCATCTTGTAGACGTTGATACCCAGCGAGTCCGCTGCCTGCGGGTTCTCGCCGCAGGACCGGAGCCGCATGCCGATCTTGGTCTTATACAGGAAAATCGATACCAGTATGAAGATCAGGATGCAGATGTAACTTGTCAGATAAACTTTATTGATAAAGAAGTCCAGGACCGGGCCGAAGCTGTATCCTTTTGGATATCCGAACGTCTGCGGCTTGATCATGAACCAGCCCGCAGCGCCTCCCTCCGCCATGCCGATGGTGTTCTGCTGAACGATCATGTAGATGAAGAACATGACGATCGCAGGCGCCAGCATGTTTAGCGCGGTACCGCCGATGGTCTGGTCCGCCTTGAGGTTGATGGCCGAGAACGCGAGCAGCATCGAGAACGCGATGCCGCAGAGTCCGCAGAGAAGCAGGGAGAAGAGCATGATGAGCTGCCCCTGTTCCTGCTGCCATCCGCCGTTCTGGAACATCCGGATGAAGATGACCCCCATGAACGCGCCGAAGATCATGGTTCCTTCGAGCGCCAGGTTGATGACGCCGGACCGCTCCGCGCAGACACCGGCCAGCGCGACGATCATCAGAGGGACCGCATAAAGCATTGTTTGCTGCAGTAAGAATACCATTATTCCTCCCCTCCTTTCTTCGCGACGGTTTCCGCAATCTCGACCGCTTCCGCGACCTCACTGACCAGTTCATCCAGTGATTCCGGCGGCGAATCGTCGTCGGCCGGGACCGGCTCCGCGTTGACGTTGCCGGTGTCGTGCTTGATGCGCTTGGACAGCACGGTCTTGAAGAGCATCGAGAACGCCGACAGGTATACGATGACCGCGATGATGATATCCGCGATATACTCGTTGTACGCCGTCAGGTATTTCAGCTGGATGCCGGAGATGTTGAGCATCGACATGAACACGCCCGAGAAGATGACGCCGATCGGGTGGTTGGCTGCGAGCAGTGCCACCGGGATGCCGTTGAAGCCCTCGGCCGGGAGTTTCTGGTACGTGGACCAGTAGAACTCCGTGTTGCCCGAGAGGTAGTACAGCGAAGCGCCGGCCGCCGCGAGCGCACCCGCGATCGCCATCGACAGGATGATGTTCCGCTTGTCGTTGATGCCCGCGTATTTGGCCGCGTGGCGGTTTGCGCCGCAGGCGCGGAGCTCGTACCCGAACGTGGTCTTGGTCATCATGATGTACATCGCGACCGCGATCAGAATCGCGATCCAGAAGCCGCCGTTCGCCTGGGAACCGGCAAACAGTTTATCCATGAGGAGCTTTGGCGTGACGACGCCGACGTTCTTGAGCGGGATGATGTACCCGACCTTGCCGCCCTCGGCGGAGTTCTTGAAGACGTCGTGCGCGTCGAACCACCAGGTGACCAGGTTGGCCGCGATCCAGTTGGTCATGATGCACGTGATGACCTCATTGATATTGAGAAAGGCCTTGAATATCCCCGGAATCGATCCCCAGAGCGCGCCGAGGAGCACGCCGGTGAGGAACGCGCAGAGCCATGCGATGCCCTTCGGGCAGCCGCTGTTCCCGAGCCACAGGCCGACGGACAGCGTTCCCATCGTACCCATGAGGTACTGGCCGGCGGCTCCGATATTGAAGAGGCCGGTCTTGAACGCGACCGCGACCGCAAGGCCGGTCATGATGAGCGGCGTCGCGCGGAACAGCATGTTACCGATGTTGACCCCGTTGAAGCCAAAGGTCAGGTTGCCCGCCGAGTCACGGCCCGTCGAGAAGACGCCGAGGAAGACGAGGCGGATGCCCTCCCAGATACCTTTGGTGGAGATATTGGCTTTGGCCATGCCGACGATGATGACGATGACCGCACCGACGGCCATGCCGATCAGGATGGAGATCAGAGCGGAATAGACCGCAACCGCCCCTTCGGACTTATACCATTTGAGTTTCCCTGTGAACGGATCCTTGCCAGGCATTTACTCCACCCCCTTTCCCTGTCTCTTCGCACCGGACATGTACAGGCCGAGCTCTTCCGGCGTGGTCTGTTTCGGATCGACCTCGCCGACGATCTCGCCTTCGTAGATGACGAGGATCCGGTCGGACAGGCCCATGACCTCTTCGAGCTCGAGCGAGACAAGCAGGACCGCATGGCCCTTATCCCGCTCAGCGACGATCTGGTTGTGAATGTGCTCGATGGCGCCGACGTCCAGACCGCGGGTCGGCTGGACCGCGACCAGCAGCGGCTCCTCCCGGTCGAGTTCCCGGGCGATGATCGCTTTCTGCTGGTTGCCGCCGGACATCGCGCGCGCGACGGTGACCGGACCCTGGCCGGACCGGACGTCGTAGTCCTTGATCAGCTTTTCGGCATACTGCCGGACCTCACCGAACTTGATGAAGCCGTGGTTCTGGAACCGCGGTTCTTTATACTTCTGCAGGACCATGTTCTGCTCCAGCGTGTAGGACAGAACCAGGCCGTGTTTATGACGGTCCTCCGGGATGTGCGACATGCCGGACAGCGCGCGCTCGCGGATCGAGGCCTTGGAGATGTCCTTGCCGCAGAGGGTGATCGTCCCCGCCGTCGCCTTTTCCAGACCCGTCAGACCGTAGATCAGCTCGGTCTGGCCGTTTCCGTCGATACCGGCGATACAGAGGATCTCCCCTGCCCGCACCTCGAACGAAACGTCGTTGACGGCATTGTTCTTGTGAATCTTGGACGGTACCGTCAGCCCTTCGACCTTGAGCACAACCTCGCCCGGCGTCGCGTCTTTCTTGTCCAGCTCGAGCTGGACCGGACGGCCGACCATCATGTTGGAGAGCTCCTGCTTGTTGGTGTCTTTGGTGTTGACCGTGCCGATGTATTTTCCCTTGCGGAGTACCGTAACGCGGTCGGATACCGCCATGATTTCGTTCAGTTTGTGCGTGATGAAGAGGATGGACTTTCCTTCTTTGGCGAAGCCCTTCATGATCGCCATCAGCTCGTCGATCTCCTGCGGCGTAAGAACCGCAGTCGGCTCGTCAAAGATCAGGATCTCGTTGTCCCGGTACAGCATCTTGAGAATTTCGACTCTCTGCTGCATGCCGACCGTGATGTCCTCGACCTTGGCGTCGACGTCGACCTTGAGGCCGTATTTCTCGGACAGCGCGAGGACTTTCTCCCGCGCTTCTTTCTTCTTGAGGAAGCCGAGGGCGCCGGTCGTCTCCGCGCCGAGGATGATGTTATCGAGGACCGTAAAAACGTCAATCAGTTTGAAGTGCTGGTGGACCATTCCGATGCCGAGCGCCGTGGCGTCGTTCGGATTGTTGATTTTGACGACCTGCCCGTCCTTTTTGATCTCGCCCGCTTCCGGCTGATACAAGCCGAAAAGGACGCTCATCAACGTGGACTTGCCCGCGCCGTTCTCTCCGAGCAGCGCGTGGATCTCGCCCTTTCGGAGCTGGAGGGTTATGTCGTCATTCGCCACGATCCCAGGGAACTCCTTGCGGATGTGGTTCATTTCAATGATGTATTCAGACATAATGAATTCCTCTGCTGCTTCTCGTAAATTGCTTCGAAAAAAGGGGGAAGCAGCTTCCCCCTTATCTCTGTTTCGTCAGACAAAACGCCTCGACTGCCGGATTATTTTACGAATGTGATGTTCGCGAGTCCCGCAGAGCTCGGGTCAGCCATCTCGGAGTTGTTGTCGATGGTGATCTCACCGGACTTGATCTTCGCGAAGAGCTCCTGATACTCCTCAACGGTCCAGTTCTGGAGCGACCAGCTGTCAACTGGCAGGCCTACCGCGTCGTCCGCAGCGCCGAGCACGAGAGCGCCGGACTGCATGCCGTCGTTGTAGTAGTTGCCGAGCGAAATCATTACGGACTGGTCAAGGCCCTTCATCGCGGAAGTAACAACCGCGTCGGACTGGTTGGACTGGTCAACGTCAACGCCGATGATCGCAGCGTCCGCAGCCTCAGCTGCTGCCGCGCCGGAGTTGAACATCGTGCCGCCGCACATGAAGACGATCTCAGTGCCGGCGTTGAACCAACCGGCGAGCATCGCCTGCAGGTCGTCCGAAGCCGAGAAGGTCGAACCATAATCCCAGCTGTATCTCATCTCAACGGTCTCACCCTTAGCCGCAGCAGCGTCATTGACGCCCTGAGCATATCCGTAGCCGTATCTGATGCAGGCAGGGTTCGCACCGCCGCCGCCGCCGGAGAATCCGAGCTTGGTGTAGCCTTCCATGACTGCAGCATAACCGGCAAGATATCCGGCCTGCTCTTCCTGATAGGATACGCCGAGGACGTTGTCAAGACCCATGTCCCAGCCATCAATGAAGATGAACTGAACTTCCGGATACTTTGGCGCAACTGCCTCAAGCGCGGTCGCCTGAAGGAATCCAGGCGTTACGATGACCTCAGCACCCGCGTCGCAGGCGTCGGTCATGGCTTTGATTCTGTCGTCGTCAGTAGCGTTGGAGCCGTTCGCTGGCTGATAGTATTTGTAGGTCTTACCATTCTGATAAGCGTACATTTTGCAGCCGTTCCAGGTGAACTGGTTGAACGAGCCGTCCTTCAGCTGGCCGACGTCCGTAACCATTGCGATCTGGTACGTACCGTCCTCAGACTCGCAGTTATCGTCGATATCATCGTAGGTAACCGCAGCCTTGTCGCCACCGTCATCCGGCTCTGGTTCATCCGAACCACCGCCGCCACCGCCGCAAGCCGCAAGGCTCAGTGCCAGAATCGCAGCAAGGGTGAGTGCAAGAAATTTCTTCAACATTGTTTGCCTCCTCAAGGTATTGAATTAAAAACTTGTACAAGGAAATACTAGTACTGCTATATTATAATCTAACGTCAGCAAAAGATAAAGTATCATATTCAAAAAATGCAAAAAGTAAAACATTTCAGATTGAAGACGGAAAAGTGCGCTTGTTGCAAGGGTACGGCTCGCGCCTCGTGCCGGCGACGCAGCGGTGCTAAGCTTTGCTTTCCGCCTTTTCCTCGGCAAAAAGATTTTTGAAATCCACAACCTGCTATTTATATGAGGTGGCACCTTGTAGTATTATTATGACATAGTAGTAAAGGAGTTTTTTATGGCTAAACTATACTTCAAGTACGGAGCGATGGGCTCGTCCAAGTCCGCGCAGGCCCTGATTACAAAGTTCAATTATGAGGAAAAAGGCATGTCCGTCTGGCTGATCAAGCCGGGCACGGACAACCGGGACGGCGCCGACATCATCCAGAGCCGCATCGGTCTCCGGCAGGTCGCCCACGTCGTCTCTCCGGAGGACGACATCATCGCGGAATACCACAAGGCCGGCGACTATGACGTCATCATCGCCGACGAGGCGCAGTTCCTCACGCCGGAGCAGATCGACGGTCTGCGCTGGCTGGTGGACGAGAAGGACCTGCCGGTGCTCTGTTTTGGGCTCCGGACGGACTTCCGCACCCACTTCTTCCCGGGGTCAAAGCGGCTCATGGAGCTCGCGGACTCCATCACCGAGATCAAAACCATCTGCGAATGCGGCCGTAAGGCCACGGTCAACGCCCGCTTTGACAACAACGGCCGGATCATCACCAAGGGCGCCCAGGTCGTCCTCGGCGGAAACGACCGGTATACCGCGATGTGTCATAAATGCTGGCGGAACCGGATCAAAGCGCAGGAACTGGAACTGACAACAGGAGCGAAGACAAAATGAACGGATATGTAGTTGTCATCGGCGCGGCCAACATCGACATCGGCGGCGCGCCGATCAACCCGCTGATTCCGGCGGATTCCAACCCGGGCAACATCTCGATCACCTACGGCGGCGTCGCGCGCAACATCGCCAACAACTTAAGCCGCCTCGACGTGCCGGTCAAGCTGATCACCGCGGTCGGCGGCGATACGCTCGGCCGGGACCTTCTGCTGCACTGCGAGAAGAACGGAATCGACACGTCCCACGTGCTCGTCGACCCGAATGATACGTCTTCGATGTACCTTTATATCAACAATGATGTCGGAGACATGGAGCTCGCCATCGACCACATCAAGATCGGCGACAAGATCACGCCGGAGTATCTGGACTCGGTCGAGCCGGTCATCAACGGCGCGGCGCTCGTCGTCGCGGACGGGAACATCTCTCGCGAGGCGTTTATCCATCTCAAGAAGATCTGCCGCGTCCCGATTTACGAAGACCCGGTGTCCACGGCCCTCGCGGTCCGGATCCGGGACCAGCTGGACGGGGTCGACACCATGAAGCCAAACCGCCTCGAAGCGGAGTATCTCACCGGGATGACCATCCGGACCGAAGCCGACTACCGGGCGGCGGCCGAGGCCATCCTGGCCATGGGCGTCGGGAGGGTCTTCATCTCCATGGGCGAAGAAGGCATGCTCGCCGCGGATCACGACGACATGTACATCATCGGGGAGTGCCCTGCGGAGGTCGTCTGCACGACCGGCGCGGGCGACTCCGCCACCGCCGCGATCGCCTGGGCGACCCTCGCGGTCCGCGACCTCGCCGGGACTGCGGAGGCGCCGCAGAGCGCGCTCATCTTCGCCGCAAAGGCGGCCAACGCGGTCGCATCGCTCACGATCGGGTCCAAGGAGACGATCAGCCCGGCCCTCTCGCCGGCGGCCGTCCTCGACCGGATCGCCCGGCACAACATGACCGTCAAGAAGATTTAAATCATAATGAAGAACAAGAGGAAACCAGAATGAACCAGTTTTTAGACATCAAACCAGAAGTCAAGGCAGCGCTCGACGCCGGCAAGCCGGTCGTCGCGCTCGAGTCCACGATCATCTCGCACGGCATGCCGTACCCGCAGAACGTCGAGACCGCGCTCGCGGTTGAAGAAATTGTCCGTCAGAACGGAGCGGTTCCGGCGACCATTGCGATCATCGGCGGCCGCCTCAAGGCCGGCCTCACGCCGGAGGAAATCGAATACTTCGGTAAGAAAGGGCCGGAAATCGCCAAGGCGTCCCGAAGAGACTTCGCGATGCTCTGCGCGCGCGGCGAGGACGGCGCCTGCACCGTCACTACGACCATGATGATCGCGCACATGGCGGGGATCCAGGTCTTCGCGACCGGCGGCATCGGCGGCGTACACCGCGGCGCCGAGACCACGATGGACATCAGCGCGGACCTCGAAGAGCTCGCCCAGACGCCGGTCATGGTCGTCTGCGCCGGCTGCAAGTCCATCCTCGACATCGGCCTCACGCTTGAATACCTCGAGACGCACGGCGTCCCGGTCATCGGCATGGGGACGGAAGACATGCCGGCCTTCTACACGACGAAGAGCGGCTTCAAGGTCGACTACCGCGTCGACACCCCGGCGGAGCTCGCAAAATTTTTCGCCACCCACCTCGCCCTCGGCATGCGGGGTGGCATCCTCGTCGGCAACCCGATTCCGGAGCAGTACTCCATGGACCCGGCCGTCATCAACCCGGCCATCGACGCCGCGATCGCGGAAGCCAACGCGCTTGGCATCAAGGGCAAGGCCACCACGCCGTTCCTGCTCGCCAAGGTGAAAGACCTCACCGGCGGCGACAGCCTGGACTCCAACATCCAGCTCGTCTTCAACAACGCCGCCGTCGCCGCAAAGACCGCGGCGGAACTCTGCGCGCTCTGATCCCGCTGGCCAGCATACCCTACTACATGGATACGAAAACCAAGACCCCGCTCCTCATGAGCGGGGTCTGTTGTGTTTCGCGATTTATTGTCAATACGTCAAATAAATAAGTTTGTTATTTCACCACGTCGAGGCCGAACTCCGCCGGCAGGAACCGCGGGCAGACGTTCTCGTCCGTCGCGATGACCGAAGCGGCGAGCCGCGTTCCGATGGCGCAGGCCTCCCCCAACGTCTTACCGTAGGTCAGGCCGATTGCGACGCCGGCGAAGAACGCGTCGCCCGCGCCCGTGGTGTCCCGGACGTCGACTTTCTTTGCCGGGCAGTAGCCGTGCTCGATGCCCGGCCGCGCGTACACCGCGCCGTCGCCCCCGAGCGTCACGACGATGCCCGGAATCTGCGCCAGCTCGGCTTTTTTCAATAGAATCTCTTTCAGTTCGTCGATGGACTTGCCTTCGAACGTCTCGGAGAAGAGGATCTCCGCTTCCTGTAGGTTGCAGACGATGCAGCTGACCCGCTGAAACAGATCCCGCCGCTCGACCGCGATCGACATGTTGGAGACCGGTGCGTAGACCGGTTTGTCATACCGCTCCGCGAGCGCGAGGATCTTCTTGAGGATCGGAACCTCGATGTCGAACTCCACCGCGATGCTGTCCGCGTTGGCGAAGATGTAATCGCCTTCCTGCTCCAGGATCTGTTCGATTGCGGAGAGGTCCGGCCGCTTGGAGATGGACCCGACCACGTCGCCCGAGTGGTCAAAGACCGCGAGCCACGTCCCGAGGCCGTCCGGCGTCCGCCAGATGTAATCGGTGTTGCACTGGTGGCGTTTGAGCCGGTTGATGACGTCCGTGCTGATGCCGCTCTCGTCGACCACGCTGATGAACGTCGGCCGGAGCTCGACGTTCGCGATGTCCTCCGCGATGTTCCGAGAGACGCCGCCGTGCACCTCCACGACCCGGCCGGAGTTCCGGCCTGCCGGGATGTACTGCGAAAAAGGATACCCCTTGATGTCCACGAACGTCGCGCCGATCACGACGATTCCCATGCTCCTGCTCTCCTGTTGATTCTGCTCCATGTTTCTCTCCGGTTGCTCTGGTTTCCAGTGACGGCGGACTTCTGACATCAAAATAATACTCCTTTCACAAAAAAACACAAGCATAATGCGCCGGGTCCGCGATGGATTCCGCGGCCGGTGGCAAAGCGGGCTTTTTTATGGTAAGATGAGCGTAAAGAAGACTCTTCAGAGCGTTTCAGAGGACCCGGAAACCATGAAAACAGATATTACACAAAAGTGGGGCCTGATCAAACAGGTCATCGTCGTTTTTATCATCGGCGTGATGATTACAGGAATTATCGCGAACGAAGGGCAGCGCCGCCTCTCCGACGCGAGTATACGGAGCCAGGTGGAGACCCGCGCGGAACAGATTTCCAGCGAAGTTACGCTTGCGGTCGACGAATACCCGGCTCACGAATGGCTGCTGCGGTACTGGTATAAGCATGCGGACGACCTGGACATCGAATACGACGTGGACTACGGCGCCGGAACCGCCACCGAGGCGAAGTGCCGGGTGCTCAGCGAGCACTATCCGGGGCTCCAGCTGAAATACGTCACGGAACAGGACCTCGCGGCGATGACGCCGGAGGACCAGAAGCTGTACGCCGAGGTCGCCTACTCATGGCTCATCACGCGCATCAACCAGATCAAGCGGACGAATCCGGTTGCCTATCTCTTCTGCGTGCTGACATACGAGCCATATCATACGCAGTTTTTCATATTCAGCGCCGCCGACGAAGGCGCGGTCCGCGGAACGAATTATGAGGAAGTCTACCCGCTGGGCGTCAGGGTCACGGTTTCCGAGAGCCAGCAGGAGGAGATGCGCCACGCCGTGCAGCACTCCGCCCACCTCGCGGACGCGGGAGACTATGTAGATTACTATGCTTATATGGGTACAGTGGACGGCCACGTCCTGCTCATCGGACTGACCTACGACCTGACCGGCATCACGGAGGCCATCCGGGCGCAGACCACGCAGGGGACGCTTTACGCGATGATCAATCAGGTCGCTCTGTCCATCCTTTGCCTGCTCATGCTCTTCTTCTTCGTGCTGCGGCCGCTGGAGCAGGTCCAGCATAATATCCGCCTCTACACCGAGAACAAGAACAGCGCCGCAATCATCGAGAATCTTTCCAAAGTCCGGCCGCACAATGAAATCGGTCAGCTGTCCGAGGACGTCACGCAGATGGTGCGGGAGATCGACGACCACGTCACACAGATCGAGACAATTACTGCAGAAAAGGAACGGATCAGCACGGAGCTAAACCTTGCGACCCGCATTCAGGCCGACATGCTTCCGAACATCTTCCCGGCCTTCCCGGAACGCATGGAGTTTGACATCTACGCCACCATGGACCCGGCCAGGGAGGTCGGCGGCGACTTCTATGACTTCTTCCTGATCGACGACGATCACCTCTGCATCATCATTGCGGACGTCGCGGGCAAGGGAATCCCGGCAGCCCTCTTCATGATGGCGTCGATGATCATCCTGGCGAACAACGCCATGGCCGGCAAGTCCCCTGCACAGGTTTTGCGCGACACCAACGTTTCCATCTGCACCAACAACCGCGAGGAGATGTTCGTCACGGTCTGGCTCGGCATTCTGGAAATCTCCACGGGCAAGCTGACCGCGGCCAACGCGGGGCACGAATACCCGGTGATCCTGCGCGCGGACGGCGGCATCGAGCTGTTCAAGGATAAGCACGGCTTCGTGGTCGGCACCATGGAAGAAGCAGTATATCATGAATACGAACTGCAGATGGCGACCGGCGAAAAGCTGTTCCTCTATACGGACGGGCTGCCGGAGGCCACGAGCGACAAGGGCGAAATGTACGGTACTGACCGGATCCTCGCCGCGCTGGGTGAAGCGGCGGACCAGTCTCCGGAAGACATCATAAAAGCCGTCCGCAAATCGGTAGACGGCTTTGTGAAGAACGCCGAACAGTTCGATGACCTGACGATGCTCTGTCTGGAGTACCGGGGCTAGCCCGTTCTCCCCTCTTTTAAAAATCTTTTATTACATCTGTGCGACGACGCCCTTGACCAGCGTGATCAGCCTGCGGCCGGCTTCGTTCGCGATCTTTTGAATCTCTTCGTGTGTCGTATTTGTATTCTCGTTGTTGATGGCCAGGTCCGTGATGCAGCTCAGGCCGAGCAACCGGATGCCCATGTGCCGGAGCGCGATGACCTCGCACGCCGTGCTCATGCCGACCGCGTCCGCGCCGAGCGCGGCAAACAGCCGGGACTCAGGCGGCGTCTCGTACGCCGGACCGGTGATCTGCAGATATACGCCGTCCTCCAGCTCGATGCCGGCCTCGTCCGCAACCTTGTGAAGCAGCGCGCGGAGCTTCGGATCAAAGACCTCGCTCATCTCCGGAAAGCGGACGCCGAGCTTGTCGTCGTTCGGCCCGATCAGCGGTGAAGGGACGAACGTGCTGATGACGCTCTCGATGCACATCAGCGTGCCCGGGTGGTAGCTCTCGTTCAGGCCGCCCGCCGCGTTGGTCAGGATGATCGTATCCGCACCGAGGCGCGCCATGACGCGGACCGGCGTGACGACCTCCTGCATGGTGTAGCCTTCATAGTAGTGCACCCGGCCGTTCATCAGGACGAGCGGAACGTCTCCGAGATATCCAAAAATATACTCTCCCTTGTGGCCTTCGACCGTCGACTGCGGGAAGCCCTCGAGCTCGGAATACGGAATCCGCGCGACGACTTCCACCTCGTCCGCGAGGCCGCCGAGCCCCGAGCCGAGCACGATGCCGAGCCGCGGCGCGAACGAAACCTTTGCCCGTATTTGCTCCGCAATCGGATCCGGATCGATGACTTTGATCTTGTAATTCGTATCTTCCATTGTCGTTACTCCTGTCTGATACTCTCTTTTCTCCGGGGAGCCGGATTCCAGCGCCGGCTCGATAAGGAAATTATATCATTCCCGCGGCCAAAAGGAAACGGTCAGAAAGCCGCCCCGATTCAGCGGATCTCGCCGGAGCCCTCCAGCGAATACCCGCCGAGTTCTTCGAGTTTGGCGCGGAACGCGTCGCTCCCGAGAAGCCGGAGGAAGCACTTGACTTCCGGCAGATCGAGCGTTTCCGGCCGCATCGCGAAGTCGTACTCCTCGTCGCCGACCGGGAGGAAGTCGAGCCCCATCGCGTGCGCCGCGGAGTAGACGCCCATGCCGCAGTCCGCCTCGCCGCTCGCGACCTGCGCCGCCACGGCCATGTGGGTCGCGGCCTCCGCCTCATAGCCATCGACGTCGTCCGGCGAAATGCCGGCCTGTTTTAATTTGTAATCGAGCAGGACTCTCGTGCCCGCGCCGCGCTGCCGGTTGACGAAGCGGACGCGCGTCAGGTCCTCGACGCCGCGAATGCCGAGCGGGTTTCCCTTGGCCACCATGAGGCCCTGGATCCGCCGGACGCCTTTGACCAGAACCATCTCCTGACCCGGGAACAGCGTACGGATGTAAGATTCATTATAGATGCCAGTCTCTTCGTCGAGCAAATGCGTTGGAGAGATGTGCGCCTCGCCCCGCTGCAGGGCCATCAGCCCGCCGAGGCTCCCGACGTGGGTGCTGGAGAGCCGTACGCCCTCCGGTTCGCCGGACATGAGGTCGGAGATCACGTCGAGCAGGAGGTCGTGGCTGCCGGTGCAGACGATCGTCCGGTCGACTTCTTCCGCCGAGCGGAACAGGACGACGTCGACCGTTTCTCCGGCCTCGTAGCCTTCCTTCTCCTGCGGGATCACGCAGAAGCCGTCCGCCCGCACCATGCTCATCGCGGCGCCGGCGCCTCTGGCGAGCGGCGCGCAGACGTATCTGCCGCCGACGCGGCCGACGCGGACGCGGACGTATTCTCTATGCTTGAGGGACGAGACGAGCCGCCGCGAAAGGACCGCCTGGATTGTCGTGCTCTGGGACGCGCGGAGTCCCGTGAGGCTCCGGAGCACCGGATAGACGAAGTTTTCGACCGCGAGGTATGCAGAAACCGGATATCCCGGGATGCCGATGACCGGCTTGCCGCACGCGCGGGCGAGGATGACAGGCTTGCCCGGTTTGATCGCGACGCCGTGGATGAAGACTTCCCCGATTTCCCGCAGGATGTGCACCGTGAAGTCTTCTCTGCCGGCGCTCGACCCCGCGTTGACCAGGACGACGTCGTTCTCCTCCAAAGCCTTGAGAACGCTCGCCTTGATCGCTTCGTAGTCGTCCGGGACGATGTCGTACCGCACCGGAAGGCCGCCGTTCTCGCGGACCATCGCTTCAAACATGCGGGAGTTCGACTCGATGATGTCCCCTTCTTTTGGATTCTCATACGGCTCGACAATCTCGGTCCCCGTCGGAATGATTCCCACGCGCGGCTGCGCGTAGACCGGAATCTCCGTCACGCCGCCGGACAGCAAAACGCCGATGTCGATCGGCCGGATCCGGTGGCACCGCGTCAGGATCATCTCGCCGGCGATGATGTCTTCGCCGATCGGCCGGACGTGCTGCCACGCAGGCGCCGGCGCGTGAATCAGGACGCCCTCCGGCACCTCCTGGAGGTCCTCCGCCATGATCACCGCGTCGTACGGTTTGCGGATCGGGTCGCCCGTGTCAACTGCCAGATAGTCCTCGTCCGGCTTCAGCAGGACCGGCGACGCCTCCGAAGCCCATTCCGTCCGAGACGAAACCACCGCGATGCCGTCCATCGCGGCGGAATTATAAAGCGGCGAAGAATACTTCGCGTAGATCGCCTCGGACGTCACCCGCCCGAGGGCGTCGGTCACGCGGATCGTCTCCGCGCGCGGCCGGAGGTCGTCCCCCAGCGCGTTCATGTAGATTTCTCTCGCCTCGTCGATCGGCGTGGTTGTCAGATACAGATTTCGTTTCATGTCGCACTCCTCTATTTCCAGAGGTGGACGCAGACCGTGTCGCCGGCCTTGACCCCCTCCTGATTTTCACTCATCTCGAAATACCCGTCCGCGGCGCTCATCGGCGCGATCATGCCGGACCGCGCCAGCACCGGCGCCGCCGCCGGGAGTTCGCCGGCCTCGCCGTCGGTCAGCTTCACGAGCTGGAACGTCCGCCGGCCCGCTGCCGACTGCAGGGTGGTGGTGATCCGCGCGCGCACCGTGCGCTCCTCCGGCTGCTCCGTCAGGTCGCGCCACAGCCGGATCAGGACCTGTTCGTATACCATCAGGGCCGCCGCCGGATGCCCCGGCAGGCCTATGAACAGCGTCCCGCTCTCCCCGTCAAAGCCGGTGATCGTCGGCTTGCCCGGCTTTGCCGCGATGCCGTGGGTCAGGACCCCGCTGTCCGCCGCGAGCCCGACCAGCTCGGCGGACATGTCTTTCTTGCCCTGCGAGCTGCCGCCCGAGAGCACGACGACGTCGCTGTCCGCCTTGGCCGCCGTCAGCGCCTGCAAAAGTGCCTCCCGGTCATCCCGAACCAACACGGTTCGGACCACCTGAAAGCCTTCCGCAGCACTCCGCGCCGCGACCGTATAGGAGTTGATGTCCCGGATCTGCCCCGGCCCCGGCGCCTCGTCCGGCGGGACGAGTTCGTCCCCGGTCGAGATCACCGTCACGCGCCACGGGGTGTACACCGGAACCATCGAGATTCCGGCGGCCGCGAGCGCGCCGACGTCCTGCGGCCGGAGCGTCCGGCCCCGCCGGACCAGCAGGTCTCCCATCCGGACGTCTTCTCCGACTTGGACCACATTCTCGCCCGGCGCGGCAGACTTGGACACCGCCAGCATGCTCCCGCCAAACAGCTCACAATACTCGACCATGACGACCGCGTCCGCGCCGTCCGGGACCGCGCCGCCGGTCGGCACATAGACACAGTTTCCTGCTGTGACAGTGACGTCGCCCGGGTCCGTCCCGAGGACCACCTCTCCGGTGACGCGCAGAATCGACGGCGTCATGTCGCCCGCCGCCCCGAGGTCTTTACTCCGGACAGCGTACCCGTCCACCGTCGACCGCCGGTACGGCGGGATGTTTTCCGCAGAATAGCAATCGGCAGCAAGGACCCTCCCTGCTGCTTCGATCAGACCGCATATTTCAATCGCCGGCGCGATGCGCTCACAGTACGCCGCAAGTTTCTTTCTCGTTTCGCTTATCGTATCCACATGCAGAAGATTCATTTCACGATCCTTCCCTTTTCCATGTGATGCACTTCGTCAAACAGCGCGTTCATCTCGTCCCACTGATGGCTGACGATCAGCCAGGTGGACCCGTCCGCGCGGTGCTGCTCCTGAATCATCTCGCGGAAGAGCTTTTCGCTCTCGGTGTCGAGATTGGACAGCGTCTCGTCCATGAGGATCATCTTCGGGTGAAAGACGATCGCCCGCAGAAACGACAGTTTCTGCCGCTCGCCGCTCGAGAGGCTGCCCGCGTATTGCTGCTTTTGCGGCAGGAGCCCGGTCCGCTCCAGCAGCTCGTCCATTTTCTTCTCATCGATCGCCGCGCCGCGGATCCGGAGCGGGTAGACGAGATTGTCGTATACACTGGTATGCATGAGGTACGGCCGCTGGCTCATCATCGTGATGTCCGTCGGCTTGAGTCCCTCGTAATCGATCGTTCCGGCGTCCGGCTCGATCAGGCCCATGATGACCTTGAGCAGCGTCGTCTTGCCGCAGCCGTTCGGCCCGACCAGCCCGTGGACCTTGCCGCTCTCAATATAGAGATCCTTCACATACAGATCCGTGCGGCCGACCCGTTTGCGGAGTTCAGTAATTCTCATCGCGGATCTGCTCCTTTCTCACGAAGTCAGCGAGCGTCTGCAGGATGAACGCCATGATCAGCAGCAAAAGCCCGAGGCCGATGCCCTCGGAGTAAATGCCCTGGCTTTTCAGAAGCGAAATCATGGTCGTCATCGTGCGCGTGTGGCCTTTGATGTTGCCGCCGACGAGCATGACCGAACCAACCTCGCTGATCGCCCGGCCGAAGCCCGTGATGATGCAGAAGTAAATCTCGTTCCGCAGTTCACTTAGAATCAGGCGGTTGGTCTGCCGTTTGTCCGCCCCCATCGTCTTCGCGAACGCGCGGATGGCGGGCACGGCGGTTTCGGCATACGAAAAGACCATACCGCTGATGATCGGCGCTATGATCAGGGTCTGAGCGAGGACCATGCCCTTGACCGTAAACAGAAGCGCCAGAGAACCGAGCGGTCCTCTGCGCATGGTAAGAAGATAGACAAGCAGGCCGATGACGACCGGCGGAACGCCCATGAGCGTCCGGTTAACGCGGATCACGACCCGCTTGCCGATAAAGTTGTGGTTCTGAAGCCACAGGCCAAAAGCAATGCCGATCACGGCCGAGATGATCGTCGAAGAGACGGCCATCTCGAACGTGACCTTGATCGAACTCAGCACATCAGGATTCGTAAAAACCCCTTTGAGCCAGTCCAGCATTTTTTAGTTGTCCGTGCCCGCGTTTGGTACGAACAGAGCCTGTCCGTACTGATCGACGCCGTACTCCGCGATGAGGCCCTGGACCTTTTCGGAAGTGATCCACTCGATGAACGCGTTGGCGCCTTCGTTGTTGACCTCCGGAAATTTCTCCGGGTTGACCGCGATGACGCCGTACTGGTTGAGCAGTTCCTTGCCGCCCTCGCAGACGATGCCGATCGTGTACTCATCCTCGGAGTCCTTGGACAGCTTGAGCCATGTGCCGCGGTCGGTCAGGCAGTAAGCGCCCTTCTCGTTGGCCATGGAGAGCGTCGCGCCCATGCCCTGTCCGGATTGGATGTAGTTCGGGTTGGTGCTCGTGTCGATCTCGAGGCCGGCCCAGATCTTCTTTTCCTTCTTGTCCGTACCGGAGTCGTCGCCGCGGGAGACGAACGGAAGCTGCTGCTCGTTGATGGCCGTGAAGACCGCCGGAACGTCGTTCGTGTAAGCGATCGGCTCAGCCGGTCCAACGATGATGAAGTCGTTGTACATGACCGGGAATCTCTCGACGCCGTAGCCGTTCGCTACGAATTCCTCTTCGCTCGCCTTGGCGTGGACGAGAACGACGTCAACCTCTCCGTCCTGGCCCAGCTTGAGGGCTTCGCCGGTGCCGACAGCCGTCCACGTAAGTTCGTAGCCGGTGTCCTCTTTGAAGATCGGAGCCAGGTAGTCGAGCAGGCCGGTGTCCTCGGTGCTCGTCGTGGTCGCCATCTTCACCGTTCCGGACGCCACCGGCACTTCCTCCTCGCCGCCTTCTTCCTCACTGCCGCCGCTGCTGCAAGCTGCGAGCGCGAGAACCATGACTACGCTGATCAGCAGCGCCAACAGTTTTCTCATGTCTTTCATTAGTTTTCCTCCTCATGAAAAATAAAAGGTTATATTATCCAGATCGATGTTGATCATTGGATACGGTGAAATGCCGGCCCGCCTTGGCCGGAAGCCGGTTAACAGAACCGGAACAGCCCGCTCTTTCCGCCGGTCTTCTCGACGAGGTGGACGTCGCGGATCTCCATGCGCTTGTCGATCGCCTTGCACATGTCGTAAATGGTGAGCAGCGCCACGGTGACGCCGGTCAGGGCCTCCATCTCGACGCCCGTCTTGCC
>JAFRGD010000025.1 GCA_017433975.1 Mogibacterium sp.
ACGTTGTCGGTGTGTCCGCTTACCAGGCCTTCGTCTTCGCCTTCGCTCGGTGTTACTCCCGTCAGCTCGATCTCGGACCCTGTGTATTCCTTCGTCGCGGTCTCGCCCGTGAATGTTACCGGACGCTTCTTGATCGTCAGCGGTCCCGCCGTCGTCGTTACATAATAATACCCAGTAACATCTGTTTCACCACTCTTGACCGTAATGGTTGCATTTGTAAAGCTTCCATTATTGTACGTACCAACGTTTGTTCCCGTGGATGGAATGTAACCGGAAATTGTCAGCACCTGACCATTAGCAAGTCCCTCGATTACATACTCGTCGGTTTCGATTTTCGAACCGGTACCGGTTACTGATGCAGGTGCAGCATAACCGTTCTGGGCGCTACCATCGTAAGTTGAAGACTTACCATTGATCGTAATTCTCAGAGTAGCCTGCGTAACTTCAAGGGTTCCAAGGGTGTCGGATACTGTATAGTTGCCTTCCAGAGCAGTATATGTATTGCCCTCGCCACCCCATGTAATAGTGTAGTTATTCTTGCTGGATCCTACCTCCGTCTGAGAGCCTGTTACCTCAAAGCCGTATGTCTCGCCAGAAACGATTCCTTCTACGATATATTCATCGGTTTTCGTCAGCGGCGTGCCGTCGTATGGCTTGGTATCGCTGGCGGTCGTTACTGTGATTTCCTTAGGCAGGATCTGCAGACGGCCAGGACGGACATACAGACTTACGCTGTAGTTGCCGCCCCCATCAGGCATATCCTCTGAATCGAGATCGAGCTCATACTCCTCGTCAAAAACATCCTTTTGCGATAAAACATAGTAATGCAGGCCTGGTGTGCTCGCATCATATGTCACATTGTCAAGATGAGTGACCATGCCCCAAATCACATCACGGTACTGTCTTTTATATCCATCATGGCTGATCATGACATAGTCATCGATGCCTTTGGAACCATTTGTGAAGCCAGTCTTCTTGAAAGTTCCATCGTACACGTTTCCTGTCCAACGGTCAGGCTCGATACGGATCGTGACGTTGATCTTTGTAACCTCGAGAGTACCGCTGATGTAACGGAATACATAGTAGTTTGAAGCAGTATGTGCTCCGTTCGTCTGTGCATTTTTAGGTGTTACAGTCGCAACGCCCGCATTGATGCGGCCGTCATTGGTGTCATTATCAGTTTTGGTATATGTTAAACCAATACTCGTCAAATGTTCACCGTCTGGCAGTCCTTCAACTGTAACCTGTCCATCCAGGTCACCAGGAAGCGTCAGCGCTGTACCATCATACTGCTTGGTAGCGCTCTTTGCGGTGATGGTCACTTTCTTCCGATAGAAGAGCGTGAACGTAAGGCCGCCCGCGTTTGCAACTTCATTGGTGATCTTATAATCGCTTCCTGCTTCGTCTCCGCTGTAGCTTGTTCCTACAACGGCTTTGTCGAGCTCCCAGCCAGCGATTGGTGTGCGTGCAAGCGTATAGTTGTTTCCAACCTTCTTTATCTGTGTATCCGGATTAGCAATCGGATTGCCGTCCATGTCAACGAAATTGACTGTAATCTTGGCATTTTTGAAGCTGGAATAGTAGAATGTGAGTACGTTCGTTTCAGCATTTGCTGTCAGAACCAACGTCTTCTCTACTTCATCCGGATAGAACTCGATGCCTTGTAATTCTGGTTTTGCCGCATAAAGCGTATCATAATCTACTGCTTTCGCCAGTTCGATAACGGAAGCCGTGTCACCAGGTACATTTTCGACTGTTTTTCCTTCTGCAACAACCGTTCCTGCACCAGTTTCTCCGTCAGCAATAACGTATCTGACAGTATAGCTGGTCGTGTTGGATTTTTCACTATAGTAGAAAGTAATCTCGTTACCGCTTTCGGCCAGAACCAACGTCTTGCTGCTTTCGTCAGGACGGTAACCTGCTATAGCTATGGCAGATTCCTCAATTGTCTGACCAACTGTGAAGTTTGGATTGGTTACAATCTTATCATCGGCAACCGGTTGAGTTACACCGTCTTTCACTGTCACATAGTGGACGGTGTATCCTAAGGTGTTGCGCGTCCAATGCGCATAGACTGTAGTATCTGCCGTAATTTGAGTATTCCAGTCGAAGAGTGTGTCTCCGCTGGCGCTGGTATACCATCCGTCGAAAGTGTAACCAGCCTTAGTTGGGTTGGTCGGCTTGTCAACCTTATTGTTCTTCGTAACGGTCTGACTATCCGCCAACTGCGTCGTGCCATCCTGGTCAACAAAATTAACCGTAAAGGTCGGCGCGATCCATTTAGCATAGACCACTACGTTGTTGCCCGGCATTTTATCGAAGACGAATATATTTTGGAGACCAGAATCCGCATACCATCCACCCCACGTGTAGTCTTCCTTACCTGCCGGCTTGTTAGGAGTGTAGTTGTATGTTGCGCCGGAGATATCCGCTTCGAAGTAAATCGAATCGGTAGTTCTCAGCGTCGTACCGCCATCCTTGTAAGTGATGGTGTATTGAGCGCGGTCATAGTAGAAACGGTAGGTGTAAATCTGTTGAGTCTCATAGTGACCTTCGACATGTCTACTCAACGTATAGTAGTAGTCATACCAATCCCAACGTCCGCCATTTCTTTTTGCGGTAATCGTGTAGGTGTTACCATTATAAGTAATGGTTTGTCCAACACTGTAATTAGTATTGGATCCATAGTTTTCAACAACCTCATCATGTTCGTCTACCCACACCTGTGTAGCGGTATTTCCAGAACCGGAATACCCGCTCGGCGTTCCGTTGTGCTTAGAGTAACCGTCGATATCTTTTGCACTAAGGTTGGTAGTGTTCAAGCCAATCTGTGTGTATTCGTCCGCAACTGCATACGTACCATCTGGCTGCTGGAGCCAATACTCTGCGTTACGATTCGCCGAGGAAGTGCTCCACGTCGCCGTAAACGTCATCTCATGATCGCTATTGGCTCTGCTAACATTATCCCAAACGAGCTCATAACGCTTCGTTATATATGTTGAACCAGCACCCGTCCAGCCATCGAAATAGCGGTCCGAAGCATAGACTTCACTTGCAGTCGCCGGCCACATGGACGACACATCCTGACCAAGAACTACATTCTCGATTCTGTAATTCGAACCGGAATAGGTCTGCCCGTCCATGGTGATACGCCCAGTATCACGATTCAGGTTAAATATTAGCGTGTAACGGATGAGGTCATAGCGTACAACCAGAACGGAACTGCCATCAGCGGCAATCGTTACGCTTGCCCCTTCATAGGTCGTGTCAGTAGAACGCTGGTAACCATTCAAAGAGATGCCAGGAGCAGACGCGGCGGTTACCGTCGTGCCAACTTCTCCAGTTCCATTACCGCTGTTCTCATAGACATATGATGTAGTACCAGTACTGTTATCGTACTGCTCCTTCATGTATACGATTGAATAGCCTACAGTGTTTCCGGTCCACTTTGCATACAGAGTGGTGTCGGCATTCACGGTAACCGATCCGGTCACCTGCTGAGTCAGTGCAGCATCACTATACCAGCCAGCGAAGGTATACCCCTGGCGGGTTGGATTATTGCTAGGGAGGTTGACAGTTGTTCCATAAGGCACAGTCGAACCGGCAACATAAGTACCGCCATTTGTCTCATAGGTCAGCTGGAAATTTTTACGGTTATAATAAACTGGCAGCTCTTGTTTTGGCTCCCCATCCAATCCTGTTGTCTCGATAATAGCTCCTTCAGCCAGTTCAAGTACCGCATAGTCATAGGTTTTGACCGTCGGTGTCACATAGCTGTTTAAGACGCCCTCAACATCCTGTACTCTTTCTATCTCTGTGTAACCATTTCCATCGAGGTCTTTCAGATAGTAAACAAAGTCATATATTGCGGTGAATGGGACATATTTAATTCTGACAGTGCATTCTTTATCGTCGTTGAAGTCAGATTTTTTGACCACAACTTGCGGTGTCTCCGGATAATAAATCGGAGCGCCGGCTACCTCGTCAGGATCTGTCTTTGTACTGTCAGGAGCTGTAATTGTATATGGAAGCTCATGCTCCTCAGCCTGAAGGAGGTCGGTGTTGAAAACGACTTCTTTTCCTGGTGTTGTTGTGCTTTCGTAGTAGTACTCAGTGGTAATATTATAGATCGTGACCGTGCGGAACACCGCTACAACAGTCATATTGCCAGTTACACGAGTGTCAGCTGTAACCTCGGTTTCGGTTCCCTGAACAACCCACTTTTCAAACACTTTGCCGGCAACGAACGGGTTCTGCGGCATGGTTCCGATTGGCTCTCCGGTCGAACGGTAGTACTGGGAGAGTTTCTCGGATACTGTACCGTCATCATTCAAAATGACGAATTCGACCTTGTACTGCTCTGTAAAGCGCGCAGAAATCGTGAGGTCGGATGTAACAGGTTCACCGCCTTCATACTCATCCTCGCCTACAAACCAACCAACAAAGTCTTTTCCCTCAACAACAGGATCGGCAGGCAATTCAAGGGTTTCACCCTTGTTGTACTCGTCGGATGCATAGTTACTGCCGTCGACTAAGAATGTGACGTCAAAAACGTTCTGTTCGTATTCCGGCCAGACTTTGAGTGTTCTGCTTTCGCCCGAAACGTTCTTTACGTTGACGTTGTTCGTAAAGTCTCCGCCACTGTAAACCCACTTACCTAAAGATCCTTCAACCGCTGGGACCGCCGGGACATCGTTCAGACAATACGTGGTGTCAGCGGTGACAGTTTTGGTCGTGTATGGTTCAGTATCAGTTTCTTTTTCGTAGAATTCAACTGTACATTCGATCTTGGCATAATCAGGGACAACAACTATGTCCGCAGAAGGGACATAAGTTGCATCGATCCTCGGTCCAAGAACATGAATCTCTTGTCCCTGGCCTCCTTGAACGATTTCACCTATTGCCCAGTACGCATCGTAGTCTTCACGCTCGATGGTATCCGGAAACTGATCGCCGATAGCTTCACCCTTTGAAACATTCACAACAACATGCTCTTCGGCGTCTCTGTTGTAGAAGGTGACAATCCAGGTTTCCACCTCTCTGCTCGGCTCTTCCGGTTCGTCCTCGCCCTTCTCGCCGTCAACCGCAGCATCCGGATCCTCGGTGTCCGGATTTTTGGCGCCCGAAACCTCGTCGTCGGACGGTTCTCCATCCGCTGGCGTCGTATCTGTGCCATCGTCATCGCCGACAACCGCGCCACCGTCGGCCGGTTCACCGCCAGGCTCGCCTGCGTCATCACCGGCAACCACGTCGCCGTCGGCCGATCCGTCGGACGGCTCGCCCGGTTCCTCGGCCACGTCGGCAGGCGCCGGGTCGTCGTCCGGGTCCGGGGCCACCTCCGGGGCCGGTTCCGCGGCAGGCGCCGGGGCCGGATCGTCGGCCGGCTCAACCTCTGCAGGTGCAGCCTTGTCCGGGGTTTCGGCAGGCGCCGGCGTCTCTACTGTCTCGGTGACAGCAGGCGTGTCGGTCTCCTCCGCGAGCGTTGCAATGACATTGATTGGCATCATAGTGATAGTCAAAGCTATCGACAAGATGCAGACAAACAATTTCTTTCTTGCAGCTTTCATTTTCAACTCCTTATGCTTTCTTTTATGCTTTTCAGCTTATGTTTAATGCGCGAACTGCATTAATTGCGCACGGAAAATATGCTGGTTGCCCAGCACACCAACAATATTATACCTGTTCTCGGAGTGCAAACATAGTGAAACATGTGTAGAAACGCTGAAATACTTATTCGTTTTTTGAGTGTTTCCGTTGTGTTTTCGACAAAACGTAAACCCTTGCACAATATATGGACACGGGCCGTCCCGCGACCGCAAGCCGCGGTTTTCGCGGCCGCAGGCACCACTGCTCGTGCAACCGAACCAAAGCAAAGATGAAAACCGGAACCGACCCGATTTCACCGGAAAGCCGCGTGCAACAAAACAGGGAGCCGATTGCTCGGCTCCCTGCGTTGTTTTGTTGTCGTCAGCGCGTTGTGTGCGCTGCCTCATTTTGCGTTGTGCGTGTTACCGCACGGAGATCACAAACTATTTCTGCTTGTCTCTTTTCTTCTTGCCGACATAGGCTCCAGCCAGGCAAGCACCTGCCGCGAGGAACGTGACGATCGTGCGGGTCGCTCCCGGATCGCCGGTTGGCGGTCCTGGCGGATTGTCTTTGTACTCGTTGGTGAAGATGAACCGCGCTACGCTGATCGCCTCATCATCCTTGTAGTACTTGCACTTGACACTCAGTTCGTACTTGTCGTTCTCGGTTACGATCGCCTCGACCGTGTAGACCGATCCGTCGTACTGGCAGTCAGGGTTGGATCCCGGAACTTCGCTGACCTTGTACGTGTAGGTGCCTGGCTCTGTGAACTCGATCACGCCGAATTCCTTCGTGCCTGCGCCGGTGATGTCCATCGTCATCGAGCTTTCACCGTTGGCAGCCTCTGGCATCGGGAAGGACGGATCTTGCGCCTCGAGGATGAACGTGTAAGTCTCGTTCGGGTTCGGGCCCTTGACAACCTTCTCAACCGGAGGGTCGATCGTGACAACGTCATCCCATGGGTTGACGAAGGTGATCTCTTCGCCGTCCTCGTAGACCCACTCGACCTCCATCTCTTCTCCGTCGTAGTTGTTCGTAACGACAGCCGTTACGGTGTAGACATTGGCGTCATAGTCGATGGCGCTGCTGTCGCCGGTAACCTCTTTTACTTTGTAAGTATAGCTGCCTTCCTTGACGAAGGTAATCGGGTCGAATACGACATTACCGGTCTCGTCATTCGTGGCGGTCATGAGGACCTTTCCGTCCTTATCCAGGAGCTGGAATGTGAAGTCGCCCTTCGCGAGGTCGTGACCAACCAGTTCTTTGATGACCGGAATCTGATCCGTTACCGAGGAATCCTTCGGCGGCGTGTTATACAGGTTGGTGAACGTGAAGTGCGGAGTCTCCTCCTGCGGGCTCGTAACCGTAGCTACGAGCTGTCCCTCGCCGTCATCTGTAACTGTTACAACGACTACCTTTGGATCATCTTTGTCGTTTTCAACGAGTGGCATGCTTCCGGACTCGGTGATCTCATACGTGTAGACACCGGCCTTTTCGAATGTGATCGCGCTGTATGCAACGATTCCATTCTCATCATTCTGTACGGTTGCGCCGTCCACTGGGAGCGGTGCCTCGATCGTTACCTTCTCAGCTGCTGTTACAACTGGCTCAGCGACGTCTTCAACGATTGGCTCGGCCGGAGCTGGCTCTGCAGCCGGCTCTGCAACTTCTTCAGCCTCATCAGCCTCTTCGGCAGCTTCCGCAGCCTCAGCAGCCTCAACCTTGGCTTCCTCAGCAGCTTCCGCAGCCTCGTTCGCCTCAGCCTGTGCAGCCTCAGCAGCTTCCGCAGCCTCTGCAGCCTCAGCCTGTGCAGCCTCAGCAGCAGCCTTGGCCTCTTCCGCCTCTTCGGTGCCTTCCTCAGCGGCGTCAGCAGCCTGCTGTGCTTCTTCAGCGGCAGCAGCCTTTACCTCAGCCTCTGCAGCGGCTTCCTCAGCAGCTTCAGCCTTTTCCTCTGCCTCAGCAGCGGCTTCCTCAGCAGCCTCAGCCTTTTCCTCTGCCTCAGCCTGTGCAGCCTCGGCTTCTTCGCTCGGTGCTTCGGACTGTGGAACCGTTGGCTCAGCATCGATCTCCGGTGGAACATCAGATTCATCCGGAGTAATGGTCGGGCTGTTTGTTGGAGGCTCCTCGGTAGGAGTTTCTTCTTCGTCCTTTTCGACTACGCCTGTGCCGCTGATCTCGAAGCTGAACTCGCCACCCTTCAGAGGAATTACATAACCACTGACTTTGTCTTTCAGTACTTTCTTACCGGCGATGATAACCGTCGTCGAATTTGGTTTGTACGTGTTGACGAAGTTCGCGCCGCTTACGGTTATTCCGTCTTTTTCCAGTGTCAGACCCGAGACCGACGAAATAATGAGCTGGCCCTCACCGTTGTTGCTGACAGTGACGGTCACGTTGTACACCGTGGAGTCTCCTGTGACACCCTTCGGAAGGACTGATTCACCGCTCTCATCTTTGAGCTGTTCCTCGATCGTGTACTCGTACTCGCCGACATTGTCCAGGGAGATGGCATTGAATTTGAAGTTGCCGTTCGCGTCGTTTGTTACGGTTCCGACGACTCCACCTTGTGAATTCTTCAGGATGAACGTGAACTCACCCGCCTGGAGCGGCTTGGTATCGCGGCCCTTCAGCGTCTTGGTTCCGCTGAACTGTACGCTCGTCGGATCCAGCTTCTTGTTGGTGATTGTGGTGGTTCCATTCTCCGTGACAGCGCTGTCAAACGCATAGCACGTTGTCAGGAGCTGACTTTCATCTTCTGTCCAGCTGTACTTAATTGCTTTTCCACTCTTGTACTTCGGCAGTCCTGTTACTGTCGCAGTCCAGTAGTTGCTGGCGCTGAGCGTGGCTGTCTTATCTGTCTCGACGCCGTCCGCCAGCAGGGTTACTGTCAGAGAAGCTGGACGCTTGCTCGCATCAGCCTCACCGGCATCATCCCAATCCTTCAGGACCGTTGATCCGGTCTGCTCCGGAGTATGCGTATTCGTGACGGTGTAGCCGGATTCTGCAGTACCAGATACCTCGTCTATGTACGTGCCAGGGCCGTCTGTACCGGTGATGACACTGGTATGGGTCTCAACGACTGTGTACTCGATTGCGGTACCGCCGTTTTTGTTCTTTGGCAGTCCAGTCCAAGTGTACGTCCAGCTATTGCTCGAATCAAGCGTTACACTGCCGGCGTTCTCGCCGTCCGCCTTGAGCGTGACGGTGACGCTGGTCGGACGAATACCATCCTGGTTATCCGCATCGCTCCACACCTTATTGACCGAAACGCTGGTCTCTTCCGGTGTGTGCGCATTGGTGACCGTCAGGTTGTTGTTGCTGTACGTCGCCTTATAAGTGGCTTCGCCATTCTTATCATTCAGTGTACCGCCATCCTCGACAGCCGTGGAGCCATTCATCTCCTTGATGGAGTAAGTGACCTCATTGCCATCTTCGTACGCCGGCAGGTTTTCAAACGTTGTCGACCAGGTATTACTAGTGCCGCTCAGGGTTGCAGTCTTGCCTTCGACGGCGACTGGATCCGCAGAGCCGACCTTCTTGTAGAGCTGGAATGTGACGCTCGTCGGACGGACGCCGTCCTGGTCGTTGTTGTCGTCCCAAACCTTCGACGCATTGATGTTAACGAGTGTTGGCGGGTTCTCAACCGTCAGCGTGCTGGTCTCCGCATCGAAGTCCGGACTCGCGGACACGATCAGGTTGTAGAGCCACTCCCAAACGCTGTCCGTGTTCAGTTTGATGCTAATCAGTTCTTCATTGACCGTAATTGTGTAGGTCTGAGTAGAAGCGGTGTAACCGGTCGGAGCCGTAGTCTCTTTCAGAGTGTACGTGCTCGTCTTGGCAACCGCAACATCCTCGTCGGTCTCGTAACCGTCGAACGAAATCGTCACAGTACCGTCAGAACCGGTCGTGTAAGTCTTTTCCTCGCCCGTGGTCTTGTCGGTCAGCGTGAAGACCGCGCCGGCAAGTCCAGCACCGGTATCCGTATTAGCATCGACCTTCTTGATTGTCAGAGTGGCAT
Source organism: Mogibacterium sp. (assembly GCA_017433975.1). Classification (GTDB taxonomy): domain Bacteria; phylum Bacillota; class Clostridia; order Peptostreptococcales; family Anaerovoracaceae; genus RGIG2439. Next base: position 9,605 of record JAFRGD010000025.1, read on the forward strand.
CGTCATCCTCAACGACCTTGGTCTCGTCTGGCGTGTTTATTACATTGCCGTCCTCGTCAACCACACCTGTGAAACCGTCCAGATCACCTTCAGTGACGGTGTAAGTGATTGGCGTGGTCGTGCCTGCGTACTTCGGCAGGTTGACGAACTTGAATTCCCAAGCAGCGGACTCGTAGCCAGCAGGCTCTGTGCCCGTCGGTTCGTCATCGGCTGTTCCATCGAGTGTGACGGTATACTTCTTGTCGTCAGATCCAGTCAGAGTAATCGTCACCTCTGGACGCTCGTATTCATTGTCCTCACCGAGCTCAGAAGCATCGCCTGTGAAGTACTTGTCGTCTTCCCAGATCTTCTTACCGCTGACAGTCGTGACCTCTGGCGTGTAGCTGTTGGTCAGCGTCGTAACCGTGCCTTCTTTGGACGTATCGGTCAGCTGGTAGCCTTCCGGCATAGTGCCCTCTGTCCATGTGTACTCAATCTCGACACCGTTATTGTACTTCGGCAGGTTGGTAATCGTATCTGTCCAACTATTACCTTCGTTCAGCGTTACACTGGCGCCGTTGCTCAGCGTCACGGTCAGAGATGTCGGTCTCTTGGCGTCCTGGTTGTCGGCGTCGTCCCAGACCTTTGTGACGGTCGCTTCGGTCTTTTCAACTTCGTTCGTAAAGGTAACGTCACTTGCTGTCTTGTCCGCTTCCGCGGTCATGGTACCGTCGCCGTTGTCCTCAACAGTCACAGTAACAATGAAGCCCGTGGCTGCGTTTGAATCATAGGTAACGTTGCCAGTATTGCTCGGAACGACCTCGACAATCTTGTAGTAATGTGTTCCAGGTGCTGTGTATTCAATCTTAGTGAACGTCACAGAACCATCGGCTTTGTTCTTAACCGTCTCGGTGTACGCATCGGTGATGGCGTTGCCGACAGCGTCAACCTCGGTCAAAGTGAAGCTGAACTGATCCGCCGCGAGCGTCTCTCCCTCGAGGACCTTTGTAGCACCGAGTTCAATGTCAGTCTTACCTACGTTATACGTGTTGGTGAAAGTGACGCCGTCTTCTGGGCTCACGGTAGCGGTCATGGTGCCATCGCCGTTGTCCTCAACAGTCACGGAGACGTCGTAGGAAGCGGTGCCATTGGTAACGCCGTCGACCTCGCCGGATTCGGTCACAGTATAGGTGTATGTACCCGGCTTGGTGTACGTGAACTCACCAAAGGTAATCGAGGTAGTATCCTGATTTACCGTGCCCTCCATGGTCTCAGCCGCAGGTGCACTGCCGTTAGCGGTTACTGTGATATCATAACTCCACTCATCAGGTCCTTCCAGTCCTTCCGGAACCACAAGTTCTTTTTCGACCGGGAATTCGGCTGTGACAGGCTCCGCACTATAAGTGTTGGTAAACGCGGCTGTAGCAACTGCTGTTGCGCTGATTGTGCCAGTGTCGCCAGTCTTGGTTGTGGCATAACCATCAGCCGCAGTCTCGGTCACGGAGTAACTTGCGCCGTCCGGGATTTCGGTGATTGCAGCGGTCTCGCCATCGGCCAACTGCAGTGTGCCACCGGAAGAAATCGTGCCCTCCGTCTCAGTGCCGTCAGCAGCAGTGATGACGTATGGGAAGCTGCCCGCGACGGTCGTCTCACCCGAGGTGAATGTAACCGTGAAGGTGAATTTCTTGGTCGTGTCCTTCGTAAAGCCCGTAGGAACTACGACCGTCTTGGTGATATCCAGTTCACCCGTCTTATAGACGTTGGTGAAGCTGAAGACCGCGCTGTCCGTGGTCGGGGTAACCGTTAAAGCGCCTGCGCCGTTATCGGTAACGGTGAAGGTCACGGTTTTGCCGGAGGTTGCCGCGGCATCGTTTGTAACGCCGACAACGGATCCGGATTCGGTCACAGTATAGGTGTATGTGCCAGGTACAGTGAACTCGATTGCGCCAAACTCATAGTAGCCAGTCTTGCCCTCAACCTCATACGTAGCGCTGTTGGTGATGCTCGTGGTCGTAGGCATCGGAGCGGTCGTCGGGCTCGTCGCAGCGATTGTGAAGGTGAAGTCGCCGCCATTGTAGAGGTCTTCGTTACCCGTAATATCCTTCTTTACTGACGGGTTGACGCTAACAGGAGTAGCGCTATAAGTGTTGGTGAATTCAGCCTCAGCGGTCGCGTTCTTTACGATGGTGCCGGTGTCGCCGGTCTTGGTTGTAGTGTAACCAGCAGCCGCAGTCTCGGTCACCTCGTAGTACGCCCCTTCAGGCAGTTTATCAAAGTGGATCTTTTCGCCATCTTTCAGCTTAAAGGTTCCACCTTCAGTAATAACATCAGTAGTCTCATTGCCTTCAGCATCCGTTTTTGTAAAGGCGTACTTAAGACCTTCCAGCTCTTTTGTCTTGTCACTGTCTGAATAGAGTTTGAAGGTAAACTCGAACTCCTTGCTCGCGTCCTTCGTGAAGCCCTCAGGAACTACAACTGTCTTGGAGACTTCCAAATCGCCATATGTGTATTTATTTGTTACCTCAGCGTAGGAAGCGGAGTTACCCTGTACGGTATGATCCGGATCCTCCTTACGTTTACTTTGATCGCCCGCATATGCGATTTCATATGTAGTGTCGACGTATTCATAACCCGTAGGCGCTGTTTCAGTTACGGTATAAATCGTATCATCCTCAACGTTGACCACACGGACGGTATCACCGACATAAAGGGTCACATCGAATTCTTGACCGGTTACGTAGATGTGATCGGAACGACCTCCACCAGATGACACATCATAGTTCGGGTTAAGTGGTCCGTAGTAGATACGGTAGTCAATATTGAACGTGTCCCCATCGCTGTTTGTCTTATCTGGGAGCGTATTGCCATCAGGGTCCGTCATTGTCACATGTACCGTGAACGGATCTGTGCAGACAATCGTCTGATTGTTCTCGTCAACTACCTTTTTGGTGATATTGATACCACCCTTCAGGGTGTTGGTCGCTGAGAGGGTGTCGGTCATATCGATGACATCGATAATCTCGCTTTTGTCCTCGGAGAAGATTACGTCCTTGATGACAGGATTGCCGTTGGAGTCGTGTCCCATGATCATCGGGTGGTGAGTGTAGGCGGTCAGCTCGAAGTGGTAGTTGATGTCACTCTCTTCCCAGACGTAGTCATGGCCGGTCTCGAGGATGGCGTAGGTGACACCGTCCCAAGTGACCTGCGGCGCACTTGCATCATAGGCAGGGCTGTCCTCGGTCACCATGATGCCAGGAGCGATGGCAAGGTAGTCGGTTTCGGTCCAGTTAGAGGCCTCAGTAAGGGTGACGCCCATCGGGTCGCCGTTCTCGTCGACAGAGTAGTAGTGGCCGTCAACCATGAGGTACAGCGTGACAGATGTTCCGACTTCCTCACGCTGAGACGGATCCATCGTGTCCTCCCACTCCTTCTTCGCGTTGAGGGGCTCCTCAGCAAGGCCAACTGGTTCAGGCTGGGCGATTGTGTCTGTCTTAGGTTCCGACACAACCGTGGTAGTCTCGCCGTTAACAGTGGTAGTGGTGACCGTGCTATAGGTGATTGTCGGGTAGTCGACGTTGGTCTTGAGGGAGTAGTGACCGCCACTGACAACAATCTGTGACTTTTCGTCATCAGTCAAGCTGTTATAACTCTTAACGCCATTGTTGAGGTCGGCAACGAGGTCGAGTGAATCCTGGCTAGGCCATACAGTGAAAGTAATCGTGTAGGTAACGTTGTTCTCAAGGACAATGTTGCCAAGATCCCAGTCGACCTCCCCGTTATCATTAATCGTAGCAGGCGGTGCGCCATCAGGATTACTTGAAGTCTTAACCGGCCATTCTTCTCCAAGACCATCATTAGCGGTAGTACTATAACTGCCTCCGCTGCGATAGTACTTGACACCAGTAACCTCGCCACCGGCAGTCACCTTCACGCTAGAGGTGGTCATCTCTGTGACGGCGTCGGTCATCTCAACGTTGGTATAACCAACACTATTGGTGATGTCCTGGATGGCCTGCTCGAGGGCGGCGATAACCGCGGCAGTGTCAGTTGCATTGGTGAAATACTTGGCATAGTCAGAGCTGAGCGTGCTATCGGAGGTACCAGAGCCGGTATAAGCGTACTGAACCAAACTGGACAAGTAGTGGCTGCTGGTTCCAGAACCCCATGTGAAAATGGCATAGAACGTGTACCCGTTTGTCACGATATCACGGGCTTCATCGCTAGCATAGCCCCATTCTGTGGCGTAGTTGGTGTTGACATTGTGCCTTACGTTCGCAGCGCGTGTTTCGTCTGTCGTAGGCTCACCGTCGGTCAGGAAGATGATGTAAGTCGGATCAGGGGTAGCACCGCCAGCACTTTCAGCAGTCTTCTTAGCATTTGCCAGGTCAAGCGCGATGTCAAGAGCACCTTCCCAGTTGGTACCTGTTGAAGTCGTAAGGCCGTTGATGGTGGATTTCAGGCTATCGCCGTCGGTAGACCACGAGGAAGCCAGATGACCTTCAGTGCCGAAATTGACAACCGCAACCTCGATGATATCGGACTTTTGCGAATCACCAGGAACGTTCTGTTCCAACAGCTTGTCGATGATGCCATCGTTCTTGGTCAGGGCGTCCTTCTCAGCCTCGATACGGGAAATACTCTGACCACCCGAACGGGTGTAGACAGTGCCGGTGTATTGCGTCCCGTTGCTATTGTTGGAAAGGCGCCAATTTGAAGTACCGGCAGCAACATTGTTACGCCAATACACGCGCACGTAATCTCCGTCTTCGTCGACACCCCAGTACTCAGAACCCTGAGTTCCGTTACCAGTAAACTCGGTGTACGTGTAAGGAGAGGTCTCTCCGCTGCTGTTGTTCATAGAGTTCGACGTGTCAACAACAAGGATGACGTTGGCCTTGGTGACCTCCGTCGTGGTACTGGTTTCTGTCGCACCAGTTACACTGAGCGCTAGGGTGTAAGTACCGTCGCCGTTGTCAATCAGCCTCTTGCTGTTGGCTGGCGCATCTGACACCGCAGCATAGGCGGTCGAAGCGAACAAGCTCGGTATCATTGTCACAACCATGGCGAAGGTCATGAACAATGCCAACCAGGAGAACTTGCGCTTCGTTCCAGTTTGATTGTTCTTCATACTTCTCTTCCTTTTTATGAAACTATAGAAATACGTTACGTTCAGGTGCCGGTTGCAATGCTCAAAAGGGCACCTGGTTGTTGGGTTTCCCCCGTCATTTCAGGCCGTTTCTGGCGCCCGGATTCCGGTGAAAGAGTACCGAATTTCGACGGTCTTTGGTACTTTTGAAACGGCTCCGTAGTGAAATGGGCGCAGACTAACCCAACCTATTTTTATAGATACCATATTGTAACAAATTCGGTTGTAAAGTTCAAGGATTCATTGGCACTTAAAATATTATATTATTTTATTTTCAAAAAATATGCGGTTTTGTACCCTCTTCATTACCCGCACAACAACACGTGGTGTGATTGGCTACCGCGCGGCGCTATCGGTGGACGGAAAAAACCGCACTGCAGCCACATCATTCGTCGCCCCGGCAGTCCGGCGCAGCCGTTTTTTATTGCAATCGGGCCGCGGCGGTTATATAATAATAAAGTCCCCGCGGGCGACCGAGCCCCGCGGGAGACACGAATGCAGTCGATCTCAGAGGACGATACGTCGGAAAGGATGTACTATGGATTATGTAATGAATATCGCGGGTCTCGACAGATCTCTTCACCTGTGCAAAGTAACAGATGACCTGTATATCGCCGGCTTTATCATGTTCAACGACGTTGAACTGACGATCGCGGTGGCGAGGGACCTGCTCGCCAAGGCGCCGGACTTCGACGTCATCGTCACGGCCGAGTCCAAGGGAATTCCTCTGGCGTACGAGATGTCCCGCCAGTCCGGCAAGCCTTACATCGTTGCGCGCAAGGGCGGCAAGCTCTACATGCAGGACATCGTCTCGATCTCGGTCAATTCGATCACGACGGACCACCTGCAGGTCCTCTGCCTCGGCAAGGACGAGCGCGACGTCATTTTCGGCAAGCGCGTTCTCATCGTGGACGACGTCATCAGCACGGGCAGCTCGCTCGAGACGCTCGAGAAGCTCGTCGACGAGGTCGGCGGCGACATCGTCGGCAAGATGACGGTCCTCGCGGAGGGCAACGCGGCCGAGAGGGATGACATCATCTTCCTCGAGGTACTGCCGCTGTTCAACTCGGACGGCTCGATCAAGCTGTAACATTTTCGACAATATCAAAGGGAGCCCGCTAGGGCTCCCTGTTTTGTTGCGTTATTTTGTTGCGGCGGACGCCGCAAACTGCCGCGGCGGACGCCGCTCCGATATCAGCGCTGGCTCTTTGCCCAGGCGACGACTTTGTCCAGGCGCTCGCGCGACACGACGCTGTAGCCCTCAGTGACCATGCGGTAAACCGGGTTCGCTTGTTTTTCCGCCTCGGACTGGCCCTCAAAGCGGCCGAGGATCTCTTTCTGCTTGAGCGACATGATGGCTTTGAACGGGCCTTTCAGCTTGTTGAAGTCGTAGCCGCCCTGCAGGTAGAAGACCGGCATGGCTGGCGGGAACTTGCCTTTCTCGCGCAGGCGCTGCTCGATCTCGTCGTCCTCCGGCGACATGCCGACGCCCACCACGCAGCGGACGTTGCACGCGGCCTTCGCTTTCTTGTACCCCATGATGTTCTCGGCCATCAACCAGCCGAAGAAGATGGCGTCGCTGCCGCGATAGAAGCCCGGGATCTTGTCGACCGGAACCGCGGAGACGTTCAGTTCCTTAGCGAGCATTTCCGCGTACTGTTTGGTGTGGCCCGTGTTGGATGCGTAAACAACGATCATTTTTCTTTCCTTTCTTTCCTTAAATATAAAAGTTGCGTATCAGTTCCACGGGACCATCTTGCAGATGACCACGTAGCGTGCGGTGCCCTCGGCGTCGACGCAGGTGCTCAGCGTCACGATGTGGTCGTCCGGGCCGACCGTGACGTCCGTCGACAGGTAATTATAGGAAAACAGGCGGTCGAGGTGCGCCTGCCGCTGGCTATCATTCGAAAAGTGCTGGTTGTACACGTCGCTGGAGGCATCGGTCACGAACGCCGCGAACACCTGCAGGTGGTACTGCCCGTCCGGCGTAAAGAGCTCGAACTGTTTGTGCCCCTCGTAGTAGCTCGGGTCCGTGATGAATTTCTGCAGCGGTGCGAACATGCTGCCGTCCTTCATGTGATGGCCGTAGACCACGGTGTTGAAGCCCTCGAAATTCGGGAGCGAGCTGCAGTCCACAAAGATCGTCCCGGAAAAGTTGTACGAACCGTCGATCAGGTGGTGCAGATACTTGTCGTTGTTGTCCGTCTGCGCGACCGGGTAGTTGATGATCGAGTCGCCGAGGAGAAGCCACGCGCAGACCTCCGGATTGATTTCGTGGAGCGCCTCCCAGTCGACGTTGACCGTCAGCATGTCCGGGTCGAAGTCCGCGAGCTCACCGACTTTCTTGTACTCCTGCCGCGCGGTGTAGTAACCGTAGTACGTCTTGGCCACTCGAAAGCCGCTGACCGCCATGACGGCGAGCAGCGCCACGACGACGATCCGGTAAACGACGCCTCCCGCGGTCAGTTTTTTCTTCTTCTTATTATTATTGTTATTGGTGTCCGCGCCGGACTCGATTTCTGCCATAAATCCGTTCTCCTTTGCCGTGCTTGTCGCAGGCTCCACGGTCGGTCGGACCGATTGCCGCGCTGTCAACGCAGTCTGCAAGAGCATTATACCACCACGCCGCCCGGCTCACAAACAAAAAACGTGTCCGTATCCACTAAGTCACTATCAGTTAATCGCATCCGGCCGCATGGTGAACGAGCGATTGGCCGCATGTTGAACGGGCAACCGACTGTATGGTTTACCGTTATGCTACTTCCACCAAAAGACCTCATTTAGCATCAACGAACTGATGCTAGAGCGGTCAATAGTTGTTTTTTAGCATCAGTGCCAGACCTTGAAAATGATGCGAAAAAGTGTTGTATCGATGATTTAACATCATGTTGATGATGCTAAAAAGCACGTTTTTTCAAAAGCAGCATCATCCATACAGCATCACGGGGAGAAAACTATGACGATAGTGCTGTCCGCGTTACAATCCCGGTTCCGACAGGAAGGCCATCGCCCGGATTTGCAATTCCCATTCCTGCGCAAAGTGTGATACAATGCAAGCAGAACCGCGCGCACCGCGCCACCCCTTGGCGGGCCGTCGGCTCACTATCGGCGAACCGCGCGTTCAACAAAAAAACATCGGAGGGTACTATGGCAAGAGATTTCAGCAAACTGCAGAACGGAAGCGACATCCGGGGCGTCGCCATCGAGGGCGTACCGGGAGAACCGGTCAACCTGACCGAGGAGTTCGCTGCCGCTGTCGGCGCCGCTTTCACATATTGGCTGGCCCAGCGGGTCCGCAAGAACGTCTTTGACCTCAAGATCTGCGTCGGCAGCGATCCGCGGCTCTCCGCGGACACGCTCAAACAGGGCCTGGCCAAGGGCGTCTGCTACCTCGGCTCGCGCGTTTACGACGCGGGCACCGCGAGCACGCCGGCCATGTTCATGTCGACCGTCATGCCGTACTATGACTTCGACGGCGCGGTCATGATCACCGCGAGCCACCTGCCGTACAACCGGAACGGCTTCAAATTCTTCACCGCCGGGGGCGGTCTCGACAAAGAAGACATCAAGGCGATCCTCGACAAGGCCGCGACGCTTTACATCATGCCGGAATACTACGAGATGGAGCCGGTCAACGTCATGGACATGTACGCGGCGCACCTCCGCATGCTCCTGTCCGCCAAGGGCGGCGGGGACCTCCGCGGGCTCAAGGTGGTCGTCGACGCAGGCAATGGCGCGGGAGGCTTCTTCGCAAAAGACGTGCTCGCCAGACTCGGTGCGGACGTCTCCGGCAGCCAGTTCCTCGAGCCGGACGGCTCGTTCCCGAACCACCAGCCGAACCCGGAGAACAAAGACGCCATGGCCGCGATCACAAGCCGCGTCCTCGAGACCGGCGCGGACCTCGGCATCATCTTTGACACCGACGTCGACCGGAGCGCCGCCGTCGCGCCGGACGGCAAGCCGATCAGCCGGAACGAGATCGTCGCGCTCGCCGCAGCCCTCGTCGCCGCCGACCACCCGGGTGGAACGGTCGTCACCGACAGTATCACGTCGACCGAACTCGCCGCCTTTCTCAAGGACGAGCTCGGGCTCAAGCACCTCCGCTACCGGCGCGGCTACCGCAACGTCATCAACAAAGCCATGGAGCTCGCGGCCGAAGGCGAAGACGCCTTCCTCGCGATCGAGACGAGCGGCCACGCGGCTTATGCGGACAACTATTATCTCGACGACGGCGCCTACCTCGCGGTCCTCATCGTGGCCGCCGCGGCGCGCCTCAAGCGCGAGGGCAAGACCGTCGGCGACCTGATCAGCGGGCTCGGCTCCCCGGCCGAAGCCATCGAATACCGCATGGACATCCTCGCGGAAGACTTCGGCTCCGTCGGCGACCGCGTCCTCGGCGGCCTACCGGACTATATTAAGGAAATGAACGGCCGCAGCATCCGCTTCGGCGACGTGACCAAAAAATACCGCCTCGACCTCTCCCTCGAGGAGCCGAACTACGAAGGCGTCCGCGTCAACTACCGGATCGTCGAGCTTTCGAACGAGGCCGAGTCCTACAGCGGCTGGTTCCTGCTCCGCAAATCACTGCATGACCCGGTCCTGCCGCTCAACATCGAGTCCAGCACCCTGCACGGCGCGGCCATGATCGCGCCGGTCATCCGGCTTTACATGAGAAAATTCCCGGAGGTCACCGAGTTCTGAAAGTTCACAGGAGATGACCCTTTCATGCAAAAGTACTTATTGAAAGATTATATTGCGCTGCTCGCCGGGCGGGGCCTGCTGGTCGAAGCGCAGGGCGTGGAAGCCCTCGCGGACCGTGAGGTCGCTTTGCTGTCCTACAATTCCGCGGACGTCGTCCAGGACACGCTTTTTGTGGCCAAGGGCGCGGCGTTCCGGGCGAAGTACCTGCGCGACGCGGTGGACCGCGGCGCCTTCGCGTACGTCGCCGACCGCGAATTGTTGGACCGGCTGGCAGCTGGAACAGCTGATGTCATTCAGGCGATTGCGCGCGACGACCATCCAGTCGACGCGCCGTGCATCGTCGTGACCGACATCCGGCTCGCCCTGTCCTGCCTGGCCGCCTTTTATTTTGGTGAGCCGGCCCGCGACCTCACCGTCGTCGGCATCGGCGGGACCAAAGGCAAGTCCACGACCACATTCTTCCTCGAGCACATCCTCGCGGCCTACAACGCGACCGTTGGGCGGCCGTCGCCGGCATACCTCTCGACCCTCGAGACCTACGACGGCGTCTCCCGCGCGGTCTCGCACATCACGACGCCGGAGTCCTACGAGATCCACCGGCACTTCCGAAACGCCGTGGACAGCGGCATCCGCGAGGTGATCATGGAAGTCTCTTCGCAGGCCTTCAAGGTGAAGCGCGTCCCGGACGTCCGCTTTGACATCGGAATCTTCACCAACATCAGCGAAGACCACATCAGCCCGATCGAGCACCCGGACTTCGACGACTACTTCCGCTGCAAAATGGAGATGTTCGCGCAGACGGAGACCGCGCTCGTCAACTGCGGCATGGACCTGGCGGAGGACGTCCTCGCCATCGCCCGCCGCGACAGCGGCCGCATTTTGACCTATGGGGTGAACGCCGACTCAGTTGCAGGCAGCCTGGGCAGCGACGCCGACAGCCCGTCGACGGCCACCGGTTCATCGATCGCCGCCGGCGCTTCCGCTGTACCGACGGAAAAGCCGGACTATTACGCCTTCGACGTCCGCAAGGACGGCTTCGCCACGCGGTTCCGCGTGCACCTGCCGGACGCCGACGTGCCGGCCGGGACCGTCCGGACTCTCCCGGCCACCGAGCCGGAGTTCGTGCTCAACATGCCGGGGCTCTTCAACGTAGAGAACGCCGTCGCCGCAATCGCTGCGGCGCACCTGCTCGGCGTACCGGTGCTCGTCATCCAGCACGCCCTCCGCACCGCCTGCGTCCCGGGCCGCATGGAGCTCTTCCACACCGCCGACGAGCGGATCATCGCCGTCGTCGACTACGCGCACAACAAACTCAGCTTTGAAAAGCTGTTCGAATCCGTCCGCGAGGAATTCCCGGGCAAACCGGTTTTCGTCGTCTTCGGCGCGACGGGCGGCAAAGGCGTGAACCGCCGCCACGACCTCGGCTACGCGGCCGGGCTTCTCGCGGACTACGCCGTCGTCACCAGCGACGACCCGGGTCCGGAGCCGTTCGCGGACATCGCCGCCGGCATCGTCAAAGCGTTCGGGCAGGGCTTCGCGGAGCGCCAGACCGCTCAAATCGCCGGTGCAACCGGTATCACGACAGCCAGCCCGGCCGATGCAACCGGTACCGAGGCAGCCGCAGACCACTACGCGGTCACCGAGGACCGCCGGACCGCCATCCAGGCCGCCTTCGCCGCCGCAAAACTCCTCGGCGGCGCCGTGATCCTCGCGACCGGCCGCGGGCACGAAAAGACAATCAAAATAGGCACGGAATATCTTCCGTACCCATCCGACGTGGAATGCATCTCCGAGTGCATCGCACAATATAACGCTGACACGGCCCGGTAAACCCGGGCCGTTTTTTTATCTTATCCGAAGAGCCGGTCCGAAAACGCAGCCGCAGCGGCCAGCAAAGACTGCGCGCCGCGGATCGGTTCCGCCATGTCTTCGACGACGCCCCGCCGCTTGGCGAGCGCACAGTATAAGGCACCCGTAACCGCGCCGGTCGTCTCCGCGTCTCCGCCCAGGTTCACGACGCCGACGATCGCTTCCCGGTAATTCTCCGTGTTCGCCAGGCACCAGACCGCGCATTCCAGGATGTCGACGACCGAAAAAGAGCTCTGGACGTCCGCAATCGGCAGATCACAGAACGCTCGGTCGAGGAGGCACCGGAAAGTCGTCCCCGCAAACTCGGAAAATTCCGAATGATCCAGGTTCTGCACTTCTGCAAAAGTCTCCCGGAACATCTTCGGCGACGCGTACTCTGCGTCCGGATTTCCCGCAAGCAGCCGGATCAGATACTGCACATAAATGCAACAGCCCATAATCACGACTTCGTCGGTCGACTCCTGCCCCACCGTCTGACGGACCGCCTGGATCACAGCGGCCTGGTCCCGGACGCCCCGGGCGAACAGCGCCAGCGCGACCGGCGGCATGAGGGCCAGCGCGGTTTTCACCCCGCCGCTTTCCGCGAGGTCATGCACTCCGGCCAGGTCTCTTCGAATCGCACCGTCCAGCGCGGCCGCCGAAGCGACCTCCGCAGCGTCCCGCGGTCCCGACTGCATCGCCGCAGCCGTCACCTGCGGACTGACCGAGCAGGCCGCCCCCCGCTTCAGCTTAAGGACCGGTTTTTTATACAGGTCTTCCCTCTTCCGTCCGCTTGCGGCGTTTCCATACGCCCCGCCGACGATCTCCCCGAGAAGCACCATAGCCGCGAGCTCCGTAAATGCATTTTTATCCATTGTCATAAACATCCCCCGATCTGCAGTTTAACACATAATTACGGTTACGCACCAAGTCGCTTACAGGTACACCCGCTCCTAGTCCGCTACAGGTACGACCGCACCAGATCCGCTTATAGGTACGCCCGCACCAGGTCCGCTTACAGGTACGACCGCACCAAGTTCGCGTATAGGTACGACCGCACCAAGTCCGCTTATAGGTACGACCGCACCAGGTCCGCGAACTCCCGGCAAGTCGCGCCGCCCGGCAGGCCGGTCATGCGCGCGCCGAGTTCCGCGTCCGCCTTCGCGAGGGCGGTTTCGAGGCGCGCCGCCTGCTCCGTGCAGCCGATGTGCGAAAGCATCATGGCGGACGCCTTCAGCAGGCTCGCCGGGTTCGCGAGGTGGCCGATGCCCTCCTCGATCATCCGTGGTGCGCTTCCGTGAATCGCTTCAAAAATCGCATACTCCGTTCCGATGTTGGCCGAGCCGGCCGTCCCGACGCCGCCCTGGATCTGGGCCGCTTCGTCGGTGATGATGTCCCCGTACAGGTTCGGCAGCACGAACACCTGGAACTGGCTCCGGATGTCCTCGTTCACAAGGTTCGCCGCCATGATGTCGATGAACCAGCTGTCGATCTCGAGCTCCGGGTACTCCTCCGATGCGATCTTCCGGCAGATTTCGAGGAAGTCGCCGTCGGTTTTTTTCATGATGTTCGCCTTGGTCACGATTGAGACGCGCTTCTTGCCCGTGGCGCGGGCGTGGTCCATCGCCGCGCGGGCGATCCGCATCGTCCCCTCGCGCGTCGTGACCTTGAAGTCCACCGCCAGGCTGTCCCCGACCCGGACGCCGCGGCTCCCGAGCGCGTACTCGCCCTCCGTGTTCTCGCGGAAGAAGCTCCAGTCGATGTTCTTCTCCGGAATCACGACCGGGCGGACGTTGGCGAAGAGGTCAAACGCCTTGCGAAGAAAGACGTTCGCGCTCTCGAGGTTGACCGTGTTCATCGAAGCGTTCGGGGTCGTGGTCGGCCCCTTGAGAAGCGCGCTGCACTCCTTCATCGCGGCCATCACGTCGTCCGGCACGGTCTTGCCGGCCGCGAGCCGGTGCTCCAGCGTGAAGTTGTCGATCGGCCGGAGCGCGATGCGGCCGGCCGCGATCTCGTCCGCCAGCAGCCGCTCGAGGACGTCGCGCGCCTCCCGCATGATGATCGGGCCGATGCCGTCGCCGCCGGCCAGGCCGATGACGAGCTTCCCGTCGGTTGGTGTTGCAGCGGCTGCGTCGGTCGCGGTGGCGCCGGTATCTTCGGCAGTCGCGACGACAGCACCGATTGCCGCAGCAGTCGCGGCATTGGCTGCGGCTTCGGTTGCCTCGGTGGTTGCGCCGGTTGCCACGGCGGTTGCCGCGGCAATCGTACCGCCGGCCTCGCGGGCCGCCTGGATGCGCGCGTTCCGGACGTACTGCTCGCGCAGCATCGCTTCGAACGCGGCGGTCGCCTCCCGGATGTCCCGTTCGATGTTTTCGTCAAAAGATTCGTTCATTTTTATCCCGTCCTGATTTCTTTTTATACCGACTTTCTTGTTCGATAAGGTCGTGTCGTCCTTTTTCGTTTTTACTCACTACGAAGCCATTTTGTTACTATTGTAAGTAAAACTTGTTCCAATTCTCCGAAACAATAAAGCTCACCCTCATGAAACTCCGCTCAAATCTTTCCATTTCGCGATATTTTGCGATAAGGCGAACCCCTGATTGCTCACAACCTACTGATAAAACCTTCATTGTATGTAAAAGGGTTTGTTCTCATTTCTGATTTTACGTACATTTGGTCAAGAAGAAGCAGATCGTCAGTAAAAATGATGTTTGATATGTGCTTCGCAGCGATTCAGTTCGCGCCGGTCATGGCCGCGTACTTGTATTTTCCAGTCACGGGTTCTGCAGCTTCCGCCAGTCGCTTCAGCGGTCCGCGCCGGTCGTGGGTTCAGCGGTTTGCGCCGGTCATGGCCGCGTATTTCAGCAGGCCGCCTGCGAGGAGGATGTCCTTCTGCCGGCCGGCGAGCTGCATCACGAGCGGGACCTCGCACTTGAAGACGGCGCTGGTCTCCACGCTCCCGGCAAAGTCCGAGCCGGTTGTCTCTATCGGTTGCATGACCGTCATGACGATCCGGCCGTCCGCGAGGCCGCCGTGCACGTTGCGGAGGGCGAGCATGTCGCCCTGGCAAATTTTGTCGTAGTCCGCCGGGTCTTCAAAGGTAAGCGGTAGGATGCCCGCGTTGACCAGGTTGGCCGCGTGAATCCGCGCGAAGCTCTTCGCGACGACGGCTTTGATCCCGAGGTACAGCGGGGCGAGCGCCGCGTGCTCGCGCGACGACCCCTGGCCGTAGTTCTGCCCGCCGATGATGATGCCGGCGCCGGCCTCCTTCGCGCGGTTTGCGAACGTCGGGTCGACGACTTCAAAGCAAAACTCCGAGATCTTTGGTATGTTGGACCGGTACGGCAGCACCTTGGCGCCGGCCGGCATGATGTGGTCAGTGGTGATGTTGTCCCCGACCTTGAGGATGGCCTCCGCGTAGATGTCCTTCGCGAGCGGCCGCGTCTCCGGGAACGGTTTGATATTCGGTCCGCGGAGGACCGGCGCCGCCGCGGCCTCCGAAGCCGGGAGCGGCGGAATCACGCCGCTGTCGTTGATGCGGAACTTCTCTGGAATATCGACGTGGCCGGCGGCCGGCAGGGTCGTCGGGTCGGTGAAGTATCCCGTCAGGGCCGACGCCGCAGCCGCCTCCGGGCTGACGAGGTAGACCTGGCCGTCCTTGGTTCCGGACCGGCCGAGGAAGTTCCGGTTGAAGGTCCGGAGGCTCAAGCCGCCGGCCTTCGGGGAGAAGCCCATGCCGATGCACGGCCCGCATGTGCACTCGAGGATGCGGGCGCCCGCGTCGATCAGGTCGGTCAGCGCGCCGGACTCCGCCAGCATCGAGAAGACCTGCCGCGACCCCGGGGAGATCGAGAGGCTCACGCCGTCCGCGATCCGCTTGCCCTTCAGCATCCGCGCAACCTTGACCATGTCGGACAAAGAAGAGTTCGTGCAGGAGCCGATGCAGACCTGGTCGACCTTGATGTCCGCGAGGTCGCGGACCGGCCGGACGTTGTCCGGGCTATGCGGGCAGGCCGCGAGCGGCTCGAGCTCGCTTAAGTTAATCGTGTAGCGCTCGGCGTATTCCGCGTCCGGGTCGCTCTCCAGCGGCACCCAGTCGCCTTCGCGGCCCTCGGCGGCGAGGAACGACCTCGTCGCTTCATCGGACGGAAAGATCGAGGTCGTTGCCCCGAGCTCTGCACCCATGTTGGTGATCGTGCAGCGCTCGGGCACGGTCAGGCCCCTGGCCCCCTCGCCACCGTACTCCACGATCGCGCCGACGCCGCCCTTGACGGACAGCATCTCCAGCACTTTCAAAATGATATCTTTTGCGGAGACGTTGTCGCGCAGCGCCCCCGTGAGTTCCACAAAGATCATCCGCGGCATCGGGATGTAATACGCGCCGCCGCCCATCGCGACCGCGACGTCCATGCCGCCGGCGCCGATCGCCAGCATGCCGAGGCCGCCGCCCGTCGGCGTGTGCGAGTCGGACCCGATCAGCGTCTTGCCCGGCACGCCGAAGCGCTCGTAGTGCACCTGATGGCAGATGCCGTTGCCCGGCCGCGAGAAATAGATTCCGTGCTTCGCGCACACGCTCTGGATGTACCGGTGGTCGTCCGCGTTCTCAAAGCCCGACTGCAGCGTGTTGTGGTCGATGTAAGCCAGCGACCGCTCCGTCCGCACGCGCGGCACGCCCATCGCTTCGAACTCGAGGTACGCCATCGTCCCCGTCGCGTCCTGCGTCAGGGTCTGGTCGATCCGCAGCCCGATCTCGTGCCCGGTGATCATCTCCCCGTCCACCAGATGCGCCGCGATGATTTTTTCCGCAATTGTCTGTCCCATGTTGTTTCCTCCTGGTTCTGCCTTCCCGGTCCGCCGCTATTAGCGGGTAATCGCACGATTCCGTCCCCTGTCCTACCAGTTCCCGCCGTCGTCTTCTTCGGTCACGAAGCGGTTGACCAGGTTCTTGATCTCTTCGCCGGCGATGACCGACATGCGGCCGTTCGCGTACTGGTCGTCGATCCATTTCTTGATGTACTTGACGACGTTGCTGTGCTTGCTGACCCGGCGGTCGCCTTCGAGGCCGTAGGTGTCGTTCAGCCAGACCGCGATGCCGGCCGCGCCGGAGTTCTGGTTGATCGAGACCAGCGGCGGCCGCTTGAGGAATTTCTTGGTATCGAAAATATTGTAAATCTCTTCGTTCTTGAGCAGTCCGTCCGCGTGAATGCCCGCCCGGGTGACGTTGAAGTTCTCCCCGACGAACGGTGTCTGCGGCGGGATCTTGTAGCCGATGACGTCCTCGTAATACCGCGCGAGGTCGGTGATCACCGTCGTGTCCATCCCGTCCAGCGTCCCGCGGAGCTGCGCGTACTCGAAGACCATCGCTTCGATCGGGGTGTTGCCCGTCCGCTCCCCGATGCCGAAGAGCGTCCCGTTGACCGCGCAGGCCCCGTACAGCCAGGCCGTCGAGGCGTTTGGAACCGCTTTATAAAAGTCATTGTGGCCGTGCCACTCGAGCATCTCGCTCGGGACCCCGGCGAACTGCTGCAGGCCGTAGATGATGCCCGAGACGCTCCGCGGCAGAACCGTGCCGTTGTACGGGACACCGTAGCCCAGCGTGTCGCACGCGCGGAACTTGACCGGGATGCCGGCCTGCTCGGAGAGCTTCTGGACTTCCTTCACGAAAGGGACGACGTAGCCGTAGAAGTCCGACCGCGTGATGTCCTCGAGGTGGCAGCGCGGGATGACGCCCGCTTCGAACGCGTCGCTGATGACGGAGAGGTAGTGCTCCATCGCCTGGCGGCGGTTCATGCTGAGCTTGGTAAAGATATGATAATCCGAGCAGCTGACCAGGATGCCCGTCTCCTTGACGCCGATGTCCGCGACCAGTTTGAAGTCGTTCTTGTTCGCGCGGATCCACGTCGTGATCTCCGGGAACCGAAGGTCCTGCTCCCGGCACTTGTAGATCGCCTCGCGGTCCCGGTCGCTGTATACGAAGAACTCCGACTGCCGGATGATTCCGTTCGGCCCGGAGAGTTGGGACAGCATCTTGTAGATGTCGACGATCTGCTTGACCGTGTACGGTTCGCGGGACTGCTGCCCGTCGCGGAACGTCGTGTCCGTGATCCAGATCTCGGCCGGCATCCCGAACGGGCTCCGGCGGAAGTTGAACGAAACCCGCGGAATCTCGGTGTACTCATAGAGCTCGCGGATCAGGTTCGGCTCGTCAACGTCCTGCAGCTCGTAGTGCAACGGCTCCGCCTCGAGCAGGTGCGTCTTCGGATTCATTTTGATTTCGGTATTGATCATGACTATTTACCCTTTTTCATCCCAATAACCCCGGTACAATATTGTATAATTGTATACATGTATTTTAGTACATCGGCTAGTGCTTGTCAACGAAAAAAGAGACGGCTTCGTTCCCCTGAGCGAAACCGTCCCTATTATCTTATGTTACTTTACCGATTCTATCTATACCGCCGGCAGCGTGACGAGGGCCTTGAAGAGATCGCCGTCGATGCGGATGTCGAACGTCCCGTCCATCATGTTGGTCAGGTCGCGCGCGATGGCGAGGCCGAGGCCGCTGCCCTCCGTGTTGCGCGACTCGTCGCCGCGCTTGAAGCGCTCCATCAGCTCCATCGCGTCGATGTTGAGCTGCTCGGCCGAGACGTTTTTGATCTCGAGCGTCACCTTGCCGCCGCCGTCGCGGATGTCCGCGTACGCCCGGCTGCCCGGCATCGCGTGCTTGCCGACGTTGACGAGCAGGTTTTCGATGACGCGCCAGAGGAGCCGCCCGTCCGCCTTGACCAGCGTGCGGTCCGCCCGCACCGTCGTGATCAGCTGAATGTTCTGCTTCTCCAGGACTTCGCCGACCTCCGCGGACGCCTGCGCCAGGATCTGCCGCATGTCGATGGTCTCTATGTTGACCGGGATGTCCCCGCTCGAGGCCTTGGCCGCCTCAAAGAGGTCGTCCGTCAGGTGCTTGAGCCGGCTGGTCTTCTGTTCGAGGATCTCGAGGTACTCTGGGGCGTTTTCGCTGTCCAGCCCCTCGGTCTTGAGCAGGTCCACGTAAGAGATGATCGACGTCAACGGGGTCCGGAGGTCGTGCGACACGTTGGAGATCAGCTCCGTCTTGAGGCGCTGCGTCCGGAGCTCCTGCTGGATCGCGCGCTTGTTCGCGCCGGCGATCTCGTTCACGTTGGTCGCGAGCTGACCGAATTCGCCCCGGCCGTCCGTCCCGATCTTGTAGTCGAAGTCCCCGTCCCGCACGTGCTGGATGCCCGTCCGGACGTCCGCGTATTTGCGGAACTTGCCCGGAACGGTGATGACCGCCACTAGCGCGAGGACGAACGCCATGGCCAGGACACTTTCCGGGCCCCACCCCCTGCCGATCAGGACCCCGGCAATGGCCGCCAGGCCGATGATGAGGAAGATCTGCAGCAGCAACTTAATGAGGGTCAGGCCGCCTTTGTAGAACGCGTCGTAGATCCGGTCCCGAAGCCCGCGGAGGAATTTGCAGACGCCGAGAACGACCGCCTTTATAACCTTCCACGCCGTCGTCGCGATGATGACCAGCGCCTTCCAGGCGTAGGTCACGACGAGGCGGAGGAATTTATACAACAGCACGCAGACCTTTGCGGTCAGGAAACTGTCCTTCATCGTGTGCGCCTTGCACTTCCGTGCGATGGAATGGATGACGGCCAGCACGATCGCGGACCCCGCTGCGATCAGCAGCAAGCTGATCGCGAGGAGCACGTGCCGCGGCACCAGTTCATAGAAACCGTCCCAGAACATGTGCACTTCGTTCATGCTGCGCACGTTTGCGATGTGCCTCGCCGCCTGTATATCGTTCGCCGTGAGCGCTTTCAAAAATGCGTCCGCCCACGTACCGCTGCCGAGCCAGTTCCAGAAGAGCACCGCCGCAGGCGCCGCGAGCGCCGCTCCGAACGCCGCCAGGATGACCTGGATCTCCGTGAACACCTTGTCAAAGCCGCGCAGCATCACGTTCCCGTTCGCGTCCCGCCGGCCCGCTGCCTTTGTCGAAACAACCAGAAGGACCACCGCGGCGATCGCGAGGCCGATGACCGCCGCCCAGTTCGGATACAGGTATTTGTTTCCGGCGTCCTTGACGACTGTCGTGTAATTGCTGAGATTTGCCTGGAGCAGCGTCAGATAGAGGAGCCGCCCCACAAAGAAGAACAATCCCGTGCACGCCGCGACAAACCCGACGAACGAGAAGCCGTAGGCCACCGACCGCGAACCGGCCGGTTCTTCCATGAATTCTTCGTCTTCGATTTCAATATCTTCTGTTATGATCTCTTCCGTCATGACCCGATCCTTTCCGCCTTGTACCCGATGCCCCAGACCACTTTGATGTACCGTGGATTCTTAGGGTCGATTTCGATTTTTTCCCTGATGTGCCGGATGTGCACCGCCACCGTGTTCTCCGGGTTGAAAGCGGGCTCGTTCCAGACGAGTTCGTAGATCTGCTCCATGCTGTACACGCGGCCTGCGTTCTGCACCAGCAGCTTGACGATTCCGTACTCCGTCGGGGTGAGCGACACCTCGCGGCCGTCGACCGTGACGGATTTCTGCGCGTCGTCGATGACCAGGCCACCCGTCCGGTAGACGGTGCCGCTGCCGGCCTTCTCGCTGCCGAGGTCCGTGTACCGCCGGAGGCAGGCCCGGACCCGCGCCACGAGCTCCATCGGGTTGAACGGCTTGGTGATGTAGTCGTCCGCGCCGACGTTGAGGCCGTTGATCTTGTCATAGTCCTCCGACTTGGCCGAAAGCATGATGATCGGGATGTTCCGGCTCTCCCGGATACCCATCGTCGCCCGGATCCCGTCCATCCGCGGCATCATGATGTCCATGATCACCAGTTTGACCTCCGGGTCGCGGATCGCGTCGAGCGCCTCGATCCCGTCGTACGCCGTCACCACTTCGTAGCCCTCGTTCCCGAGATATATTCCGATCGCCTTCGCGATCTCTCTGTCGTCGTCACACACCAGAATTTTCATCGTAATCTCCTTTCGCCTCTAAATATATAGGTCAAATCTTAGCAAAAGATTGTTGCAGTCCTTAGGATTTCCTTAATTATAGCAAATTTTACCACAGTTTTTTCCCGGATTTAAGTTCGATTAAGTTTCACGGGGTATCATCCGCATTGTAAACAGGAACCATGACCCGCAAGGGCAGCACATAAAGGAGCACGTGATGAAAAGTTACCAGAAGACATTTCAGCGGACCGAAAAGAAGTATTTCGCGACCGCGGAACAATACCGGGAGCTCGTCCGCGCGCTGGACGGGTTGGTCGCGCCGGACGAATACGGGCAGACGGAGATCCTCAATATCTACTATGATACGCCGGACTTCCGCCTGATCCGCCGGTCACTGGAAAAGCCATTATATAAAGAAAAACTCCGGCTCCGCAGCTACGGCCTGCCGACGCTCACCGGGACCGCGTTCATCGAGCTGAAAAAGAAATACAAAGGCGTCGTCTACAAGCGGCGGATCGGCCTGCCGTACCGGGACGCGCTCCGGTACCTGAACACCGGCGTATACCTGCAGCCGCTTCCGACCGCCGGCGCCGGTAACGAGCGTCAGATCTTCAAGGAGATCGACTACTTCCGGGCCGTCTATCCGGACCTCGGTCCCGCCATGGTCATCGCCTACGACCGGCTCGCGGTGAACTGGATCGACGCGCCGAGCGTCCGGATCACGGCGGACACCAACGTCCGTTATCGCCTGAACCGCTTCGACCTGCGGTGCGGCGGCGACGGCGCGCTGCTCTTCACACCGGGCACGCGGCTCCTCGAAGTCAAATTCCAGGGCAGCATGCCGGTCGAACTGGCGCACGCCCTGAGCGAATTCGAAATCTTCCCGACCTCGGTTTCAAAGTACGGGCGGGCTTATCAGACCATCACACGGCAGACGTCCACCGAAGGATTCACCAAAGCAGTCAGCACCTTTGGCCAACCGGCCGGCGCACTTGCCCACGCGGCCGGCGCCTTACGGACCGCGGTTGCGGCATACTGATGCACACGAAAGGAGATATTACAATGAACAGCATTTTATTCAATACGATTCTGACGAACGGAACGGTAACGGCAGGGAGCTTCCTCGCGGCGACCCTTTGCTCGGTGGCGCTCGGCCTCCTGCTCGCCCTCCTCTTCCGCCAGAAGAAAGGCTTCAGCCAGAGCTACCTCACGACCCTCGTCATCCTGCCGGCGGCCGTCCAGATGATCATCATGCTGGTCAACGGCAACATCGGCGCCGGCGTCGCGACCGCCGGGGCGTTCAGCCTCGTCCGCTTCCGGTCCGCGCCGGGCAGCAGCCAGGAAATCACCGGCATCTTCATCACGATGGCGGTCGGCATCGCGACCGGCATGGGCTACCTCGGCATCGCCGCGCTCTTCGCGGCCGGCATGGGTCTCCTCTTCCTCGCGCTCTCCAAGATCGGCTTCGGCAGCGACGGAGACGAGCGCATCCTCAAGATCACCATCCCGGAAACCCTGGACTACGACGGGGTCTTTGACGAGGTCTTCGACCGTTACACCAAAAAATACGAGCTCGAAGAAGTCCGGACTACCGACATGGGCAGCCTATACAAACTCACCTATAAACTGAAAATGAAACACGAAAGCGCCGTCAAGGCCATGATCGACGAACTCCGGGTGCGCAACGGGAACCTCGAGATCTCGTGCGGCCGCCCGGTCCTCAAAGCGGACGACCTCTAAACCGCCGCAATAGAAAGGAGCACGACCAATGAAAACGACTTACAAGAAAAAAGCCATCGCCATCGCGATCTCACTGATGATGGCAGCTTCCGGGCTGACCGCCTGCGCCGGCACCGCGGGCGGCACGGACCAGAACGCGACCGACGATTCCACCGTCACGGCGACCGAGGTCGCCCTCGCCCCGACGACGGCCAACGCAACGTATCCGAGCTATTTTGACATCACCGACCAGTTTACCAACCGCGACCTCTCCGGCGAGTGGGACAACGCCGCGACCGCCAAAGTCACCCTGAACGGTGACAGCGTCTCGATCAGCGGCACCGGCGTCACGGCGGACGGCACGACGATCACGATTAGCAAAGAAGGCACGTACGTCTTCAGCGGCACGCTGACCGACGGCCAGATCGTCGTCGCGGCGAGCGAAGAAGTCAAAGTGCAGATCGTCCTGAACGGCGTCACGATGACCAACGACGACAGCGCCTGCATCCTCGTCCTCAGCGCGGACAAGGTCTTCGTCACGGCGGCAGCCGGTACAGACAACACGCTGAGCGACACCGGCACTGCATACGCGCAGGCATCCACCGGATACACTGTCGACGGCGTGATCTTCGCCAGGGACGACCTCGTCCTGAACGGCACTGGTACGCTCACGATCAACGCGGGCTACCAGCACGGCGTGGTCGGCAAAGACGACGTCAAGCTGGCCGGCCTGACACTCAACATCACGGCCGCCGGCAAGGGCGTCGCGGCCAACGACTCGCTCCGCGTCGCGAGCGGCACGTATAACATCACCTCGCAAGACGACGCGCTCCACACCAGCAACGGCGAAGGCGATGAAGGCTACGTCTACATCGCGGGCGGCACGTTCACCCTCGCGAGCGGGGACGACGGGATCCACGCGGAGACCGGCCTGATCATCGACGGCGGTACGATCACCGTCACCAAGAGCTATGAAGCGCTCGAAGGCCACACCATCGACATCAACGGCGGTACGATCGACGTCGTCGCAAGCGACGACGGGCTGAACGCGGCCGGCGGTTCGAACGACGAGTCCGCCTGGTCCAACAGCGGCCCGGTCACCGACTGGTACAACGACGGCCAGTACTACGGTGGCGGCTCTGACAGCGGTTCGGGATCCGCGGGCAGCGGTACGGATAACGGTTCCGGTGGATCGGGCAGCGGCTCCGGCACGGCCGGCGACGTGGAACACGTATCCGCGGATAACGAGTACGTAACGGACATCGCAACGTGGACGACTGCGGATACAACGGATGCTGCGACGCAGACTGCGACCGACGCGGCAACTGCGGACATCGCGACCGAAACCGCGGCCGGCGGCCGCGGCGGCTTCGGCGGCGGCATGGACTCGGACGCCAACGCCTACCTCGTCATCAACGGCGGAACCATCACGGTTGACGCGGGCGGCGACGGCCTCGACTCGAACGGAACCATCACCGTCAACGGCGGCATCGTATACGTGAATGGCCCGACCAACAACGGGAACGGCGCCCTCGACTGCGGCCTCGGCGCGACCATCAACGGCGGAACCGTCGTGGCGGTCGGCAGCTCCGGCATGGCCGAGACCTTCGGCAGCAGCTCGACACAGTACTCGATTCTTTACAGCTTCAGTTCGCAGGTCTCCGCCGGCACCGAAGTCACGCTGACCGACGCGAACGGCAACGTCATCCTCTCTTACAAGCCGTCCAAAACCTACCAGAGCGTGGTCTTCAGCTCCGCTGAGATCACCGCCGGAACATATACTGTCACTGCAGGCACTGAAAGCACGACCGTCGACGTCACTGGCGTTTCGACGGTCGTCGGCCAGGGCGGCATGATGGGCGGCTTCGGAGGCTCACCCCGAGACGACGGCATGACGGGCGGCGGCGGGATGCCGCAGATGCCGGGCAATTTTGACGGACAGGCCCCGGACGGCAGCGAAACGCCGGACGGTATCACCAAACCGACGGAACTCCCGGACGACATTAACGGACAGATGCCGGACGGAAGCGAAGCCCCGAACGGCGGCATGCCGCAGATGCCGGGCGGCGGGCAAATGCCTGGTGGCGGACACGGACCGGGCAGACGCTAATGCCTGTGACTGAACGGAAAGACAAATCCGATGAAACAAATCCTATTAATTCCGGCGCTTGAGCCGGACGCAAAGTTAATCACGCTGGTGCGCGAACTGCTGGCGCGCGGCTTCGGCCGGATCGTCGTGGTCGACGACGGGTCGGGTGAACGGTCGCAGTGCGTCTTCGACGTACTTGAAGTTCTCGCCGGCCCACATGACACGGACCGGGCTTCCGCCGTGACCGTCGTCCATCACGATTACAACATGGGCAAAGGCGCGGCCATCAAGACCGGCCTCTCCGCAGCGATCGACCTTTACGACAGGGATGTCGGTGTCATCACCGCGGACGCGGACGGCCAGCACCGGCCGGACGACATCGTACGCATCGCGGCGGCGATGGACGCGCACCCGAACGACCTGATCCTCGGGACCAGAGACTTCTCGCAGAGTAACGTCCCGACGAAAAGCCGGCTCGGGAACCGGATCACGTCGTTTTTCTTCCGGCTGACCACAGGCGTCCGTTGCAGCGACACGCAGACCGGCCTCCGCGGCATCCCGTCCAACCTGCTCGGGCTCGCGCTCCGCGAGAGCGGCGACCGATACGAATACGAAATGAACTTTCTGCAAGACGCAGTCGAAGCGGCGGCCATTACGTCGGTCCCGATTGCGACCGTCTATGAGGACAACAACCGCGGGTCCCACTTCCGCCCCGTCCGCGACTCGCTGCGGGTCTACGGCCGGCTGCTCCGCTTTCTCGCGTCGTCCCTGATCGGCGCGGCGACGGACTACGTTCTGTTCCTCCTCCTACTCGCGGCGCTCGGCGAAACGGCTTCCGGCGCTGCAGCAGGTACCTGGTCGCAGCTGTTCACTACAGGCGCGGTTATCTCGTCCGGAATTTTGCTCGCGACCGTCCTCGCCCGCATCTGCTCCGGCACGGTCAACTTCCTGCTGAATAAATACTGGAGTTTTGAGAGCCGGCAGCGCACCGCCCGGGAAGCCGCGCGGTACCTCGCCCTCTTCCTCACCCTGATGCTGCTCTCGGCGGCGGGCGTGTCGCTCCTCTTACACGTCATCCCGACCGCCCTCGCGAAACTCCTCGTCGACACGGTGCTCTTCTTCGCGAGCTACACCGTCCAGAAGCGCTGGGTCTTCCGAAAGGACACAACCATGAAACAACACAAGAAACGCCGGCTCCGCTGGGCGCCGGTCTACGGGGTCGTCCTCACCCTCTACGCGGCGTTCACGCTGACGTACACATTTCTCATCCCGCAGGACGTCGTTGCCATCGACGAGATGGAAGAAGCTCCCGTCGTAGCGGAAAACGACGGGACGGATTTTGCGGCCAGCGAACCTGCCGACGCTTCGACGGACGCGCTGACCTCGGGGTCGGGCACCGCCGCAGAAGCGGCCGACGATGCCTCCCAGACCATCGATGCGTCCCATGACGAAGACGCTTCCTATGACGACAACGCTTCTCATAAAGACGACACTTCCCCGACCGGCGAAGTCATCATCACAGACACGACGTACGAGAGCGACCGCCTCTCCGTCACGATCACGCAGACGCGCATCGCGGACACCGACGTCTACATCGCCGACGTCGTCCTCAAAGACGGGAACACGCTGCAGTCCGGCCTCGCGTACAACAGCTTCGGCCGCAATCTCAACGCGAAGACCTCCGAGATCGCCGAAGACTCCGGCGCGGTCCTCGCCATCAACGGGGACTACTACGGCTTCCGCGACACCGGCTACGTCATGCGGAACGGCTACCTCTACCGCACCACCCCGTCCGGCGGCGAAGACCTCGTCGTCTATGCGGACGGCTCCATGGAAGTCATCAACGAGTACGACGTCACCGCGGAGGAGCTGCAGGCCAGCGGCGCCGTGCAAATCTACTCGTTCGGCCCGGGGCTGGTCGTCGACGGTGAAGTCGCGGTCAGCTACGGCGAAGAAGTCGGTCAGTCCATGCGGTCCAACCCGCGGACAGCCATCGGCATGATCGACGAAACGCACTACGTCTTTGTCGTCTCGGACGGCCGTACGTCCGCCAGCGCCGGCCTCGACCTCTACGACCTGGCCTGCCTCATGCAGGACCTCGGCTGCAAGACCGCCTACAACCTCGACGGCGGCGGCTCCACCACCATGTGGTTCAACGGCCGCATCGTCAACAACCCGACCGGCGGCCACGCCGGGCACGGCTCGAGCGAGCGGAGCGTCAGCGACATCGTCTACGTCGGCGAATAACGAACAGGGAGGCTCCCATGATGAACACTTACGAACAAAAAATCCCTGCCTTGTATGACGCAAGGCAGGATTATCAGGATGAAAACATGGAACTGGACAAGAAATACTGTGAAGTATCGGTCGAGCGGCGCGCCGCGATCGCTTATGCAGCCATCACGATCTTTTGTTTCGTCTTCGCGAAGGTCTACCTGCGGTTCTCGCACGGTGTCACTTCGCCGTACATGACGTACCTCTTCATAGCGCCGCTGGCACTCGGCTGGCTGCCGTCGCTCGCGATGTGGCTGGCGCCGCGGCTGCGGCGCGGTGTCCGCGGTGCAAGCGCAGACGAAAGCGCGGCGGACCACATGGACCACAACAGCCCGGTTTGCCGGAACGCCTGGCACTCCGGCGTCGCCGCGGTTACCGTAAGCGCGTTGCTCCGCGGCATCTTTGAAATCGCCGGGACCGCTTCCCCGCTCCAGAGCTACCTGATGGGCGCCGGAATCGCGATGCTCCTCGTCGGCGCCGCCGCGTATCTTCTCAGAAAATAACCGATAAAAGAACGGCCCGCCGCACGGCGGGTCGTTTTCTGTTTTTTTGTTTACGCTGTTTTGTTATACATCGCGGCCTGGTAGCTGAAGTCTTCTCTCAGCGGATACGCCAGGTCGTCTTTTACCAAGATGTCGTACATTTCACCGTACGTTACCAGATGCAGGCGGGTCTTACCGATCCCGTTCTCGACGTTGAGCTGCTGGTCTGCCGGGACGCCGACAATGTATACTTCTGTGAACCGTTCCTTGCTGGTTACGAGTGCGCCCTGTTCGATGCCTTCGTACCAATCGCAGAAGACCTGCCACCCGCCGACGCCGTCCGGCAGCGAAGCGATCACGTCCGGGTCGTTTCCGCAGAGCATCACCGCACGGTATTTGCCGGCTTTTAGCGGAGAAAGGTCGCTGACCTCGTTGAACGACAGGTCGATGACGACGTCCACGGACGGCTCGACGGCCGAGAGCGCGGAAATGTCCGAAATCTTGTTAAAACTGAGCAGGACCGTCTTCAGTTTGGTGCAGTCCTTGAGGCCGGAGAGGTCCGAAATGCCGCACCCGTCGGCGGCGATCCATTCGAGGTCCGCATGACCGGCGCAGAACGACAGATCGTCGAGCGGGATTCCCCGGATGTTCAGCCGTTTGAGAGCGGTGCACTTGCTGAGGAATGACACATCGTCGGCGTCAAGGCCGGTGCCCGCCAGATTGACAACCTTAAGCGACGAGTAATTCTGCGCGTTCAGCCAGTCGAGGTCGGTCATTCCGTCATTGCCGCTGACGTCGAGCTCCGTCAGGACGGTGCAGTCGCTGAACGTACTGAAGTCGGTCCGGTTGCAGTCCGCGAGGTACAGCTTGCTCAGGCTGAGAGCAGTCACCTGGGAGGCGTCCCCGCTCAGGTCGCAGCCGCTGAGGTTGAGCTCTGTCAGCCCTGGGAAGCCGGCGACGTCTGCCAGGTCGACCTTGGTAGAAGACGCGTTTAATATCTTGAGGGATTTTTTGTCATTCAACGCGGATAAGTCGCTCACGGCCGTTCCGCTGATGTTCACGTTCTGAATATTCTCAGCGGCATCAAGCGGTGAAAGGTCTGCCACGCCGGTCCCGCTCACGTTGAGCGTTTCGATTGGCGCCGCGTTCAGTACGCCCAGGTCCCGGAATGATGGGTCTCCGACGACGGATAGTTGCTTCAGGTTCATTCCGCTAAGAAAACTGTAATCGCTGATCCCGGTGCAATTGACGAACTCCAGTTTATGCACCTTGTCCGACTTGTAGTTCAGCGCGCCGAAGTCGCAGCCCGACAGGTCGCAGTCTTCGAATTGCATCGCGTAGAGTTCCTTGGACTGCGCAATTTTAGTCAGGTCGTCCTGCGTCACCGTTTGCTCCCGGACGCTAAAACTCTGGACCTTGGCAGAGACTTCGTCGCCCCAGGACATCGTTATCTTTTTGTTTGATTGTGAAAAAAGAAGAACGATGAGCAGGACCGCGGCGAGGAGCACCCCGCCGATGATCTTTAACGCACCGGACTTTTTCTTTGGCGCCGGCGCGTCCGAAGCGGCGGCCTTGACCGGCTTCTCGCGGACTTTTTTCTCTCTTTTGGCCTTGCGTTCGACAGCTACAGGCGCTGCAACCGATGCGGAGACCGCCGGCGCCGGTGTCGGTACCGCCGGTGCAGGTGTTGCCGGTGCGGAAACCGCCGGGGCCTGCGCAGGCGCCGCCGCGTGCGGCATGCGGTCCTCCGGCTCCCTGCGGCACGGCTTGATGGCCGGGCACATCTTGATCTTTCGGATGAACCCCTCCCACGTATCGTAATTGTACCGGATCACGCTCTGCTGCGCAGAGAGCTGCATCTCCAGCCCCGGCGACATCTCGGTCCGCTCTATGAGGACGGACAGAAACGGCTTGTTTTTGGACAGGGAGAAGTTGATCTCCCGCCGGCAGTTCGAGGACGCGACGGCGTTCGGCGTAATGAAAGCGATCACGGCCTCCGCGTTGCTGAGGTGCATCGCGATGTCCTCCGGCCACTCGCTGCCCGGCGCGATCCCGTCGTCGTACCAGAAGCGGTACCCGTCCGCCTCCAGTTCGCGCAGCACTTCAAAGACCGCATCCTTGTCCTTATGCGCGTAGCTGATGAAGATGTACTTCTCGTTTCCTTCGTATGCGGTTGGTTTCATGACATCACTCCTGAAACGGGTTCGGTTGGGTTATTCTACGCCGGTGATCCGGAGGTCCCGGAGCATCGTCACCGATGGGATCTCGTAATTGTCGTACTGCACGGTTTCTTTGGAGAAGACCATGTCGCGCACCGCGTCCACCATCGAGCCGGACACCGACCCGCCCGTGACGACCGTCACCTTGCCGCCGCGGTGAAGGTATCCGAGCCGGACCTCGCCCGCGATGTCGCCGCTGATCGAGTCGACCTGGAAGTCCGAAAACTCGACGACTTCGAGGTAGTCCGGGTCGGTCTCGCCCGTCGTACCGGTCCGGATCGCTTCCTCCGTGAAGCGGCCGCCGGCCACGCGGACGTTCGTGAGGAGCGAACTCTCCGCGAGCCCGAGGTACTGGGAGAACTGCCGCGAACCGCAGTACTGCTCCGCGACGCCGTCCCGGATCAGGTACCGGTCGCGGATGACGTTGCCCTCGCGGTCGACCGGGAAGTTCATCGAAGAGTTCGGCAGCGACGAGACCGCCTCCAGCGTCACGCGGTCACCGATCATCTCCGGCGCGACCGGCTTGCCGATCTCCCAGTCGCTCATCTTGCGGACGATGAAGTCCGCGTACATGTGGTCTTCAAAATACCGGTAAATCTCCAGCGCGTCCTGCGTCGAGAACACCACGTCGCCGCCCCGGAGCTTTGGCATCGGCTCCGCGCGCAGGCGGTCCTCGCCGTAGCTCATGACGCGGGAGATGTCCTTTGCGAGCGCCGCGCGGTCGCAGGTCCCCGAGTGGTACATCCGGTAAAGCTCGATCTCGTGCGCCTCATCCCGGGCGTTTACGACGACCTCGACCATCGACGACGGATACGTGCATGTGTATTCCACGCCCTTCGAGTTCAGGAAGTGGCGCGTCATCTCGCTCACGAAAATCTCATACGAATTCAAGCTGCGCGAAGCGGTCTCCGGAATCGCCGCGAGCGCTTCGATGTAGTCGCGCGCGATGGCGGCGACGTCGACCGCACCGCTACGGTTCCGGAGTTCCTCCGGGATCGGCGCGTCCGTCAGCGTATAGTACGGGTTGCGGACCAGGCCGGCCTGATAAAGCAGGCGGGCCAGCGCAGCGTCGGCCTCCTCATCGCTCGCCGTCGGCGCGATCACGCCGGACGCGCTGCCGAGGAACGCCTCGCCGTCCTCCCCTTCGATCTTCTTATATACTTTGACCGTCGCCTCATGGATGACCGCCGAGCGGTTCTGGTCGAGCTTGTGCCCGATATAATAGAATTCCCACCGGGTCTCCGCGGTGTCGGTCAGCTCCCACGCCTCGCACGGAAGCGCCTGTAATTTTTCTCTTAATCTGTCAAAATCCATCTCGTCACCTCCGTTAACCCAGCCGCGCGCGCATCTTGAGATACGGGCCGCCGTCCGCAACCTTGGCCCATTCCTTGGTCCCCTTGCCGCAGCCGCCGCTTCCGTAGACGATGCGGTCCGGGCTCGCCATGCTGACCGAGCGGAGGACGTCCGGGACGTACCCCGTCATGATGACCGGCGAAACCACCTTGCCGGTGAGTTTCCCGTCGATGATCTCGTAGCCACGGTTGATGATGCACTGGATGCCCCAATGCTTTGGGTCCTCCATGCCGCTTTCGACGCCAGCCAGGAGATAACCCTTGTCGATGCTGGCGATCATGTCCTCGAGGCTGTCGGTGCCGGAGTCGAAGACCGTGTTGGTCATTCTTGTATATACCTTGTGCGCGTAGTTCTCGCGCTTGCCGTTGCCCGTAGGAACCGTTCCGAGCCGCGCCGCCGCAAGGGCGTCGCAGATGCCGGTCCGCAGAATGCCGCGGTCAATCTCGATCACGTCGCCGGCGAGGGTTCCTTCGTCGTCAAAGGCGTACGCGGTGACGCTCTCCTCGCAGAGCGCGCCTTCGTGCATGGTCACGTTGTCGGAGCCGACGCGCTGTCCGATGTACTGTGCGCCGAGGGCGCGGTCCTTGACGAACATGTCCATCTCGACGCCGTGGCCGAAGGCCTCGTGCGCGATCAGCCCGGTCACGTCCGGCGAAGTGATGACGTCGTAGTCGTCCGGTACGACGGCTTCTGCGGTGAGCACGTCCCGCATCACCTGCGGAAGCCGCTCGAGTTTGACGCCGAGCCTGCGGAGGATCTCCGGGCCGCGGCAGTCGGAGACCGAATCATAGATGAAGCGGACCTCTCCCTTCTCGTTCGGGGCGTAGGAGGCCGCCATCGCCTCAGTGTAGACGTAGCTCTGCCGGAGGTCGCGGTTCGCGGTTAAGAAAATCTTACTGATATGCGTCGACTGCGCGTTCACGATCACGTCGAGCGCGCCCGGAATCGTCTCCATGCCGCGGTCGGAATACTCCGACATCAGGTCCACCAGGGCCGCGGTGTCCACGGTCTCCGGGAGCTGTTCTGTTTCTTTCTCAACAAAGAGCGTCTGCGGCTCGTCGGAGAGCGCCGCCGTCTCGTAAATCTCGCTGCCGGTGGCCGAGAGCACGGCGAGCTGCGCGTCCAGGACGCGCCGGACCTCCGCCGCCTTGCCCGCGACATCCGCCGGGTCAAACTCGTTGAACGCGGCTTCACTGTAACGGCCGTCCCGGCACACGCGGACCACGGTGCCGCGCTCGGTCGTCATGTTCTGGTCCGAGACGGATTTGCTGCTCTGCGAGATCGCAATCCGAAAGCCGATGGAGTCCGTCGAGAGCACGCTCACGTAGTCATAGTCCGCGTTGAGCGCCGCGACGAGGTCCTTGAGCGCCGGTGCGATTCCGGTCAGATACTTCGAAAATGGTGCTTTCATAAAACTGTCGTTTCCTTTCTGCCGGCGGTTTCCCGCCGAATATTCATTATTGTTGGTTAGTACTTCAAAATGTCCCTGTATTGCAGAAGCAGGTCCCCGTAGTCGTGGTGCGACATCTCCGGGAACGCCCGGAGCAGCCGCCCGGTCCCGAAGTGCCGGGTCTTCCGGAGGTCTTCCTCCAGCGCCATCCGCTTCTGTTCAAAGGCCTCGCGCTTCTGGTCGAATGCCGCGCGCGCCTCGTCGAAGTCCTCGATCAGGTCTTCGCGCGCAAGCGCCGCCTGCACCCGCGCCTCGTCCACGGAACCGGCCGCTTCGAGGGCGCCCTCCCCGAGCGCCGCGGTCAGCTTGTCGCTCACGATGCGCATGTCGCTCCGCATGGTCTCGAGCTCGGACAGTTTCTTGTTCAGTCCGATCATGAACATCACTGACAGGACGACGTCCGCCAGGTACACCAGATACAACACGCCCATGAGGATCCATCCGGCCTTCACCGGGACGCGCCCCGCGAGGTCCGCGATCATCGGATGGACGCCTCGCACCACGAGCAGGATGCCGGCGCCCCAGAACAGGCTGAAGCGGAGGCAGATGTACCCGTGGAAGTTGAACGGTTCTTTGCTGTAGTCCCACCAGCGCGCGTGGAAGAGTTTATCCAGCGCCCAGCCGCCGAACAGTTCGATTATCGTCGCGAGGACCACACCGCCGACAAACACCCCGAGGGCGTTCACTTCGTGCATCTCCCGCTCGCTCGCGAGGTTGAGCAGGCCGAAGATCGCGATCACGCCGAAGCCGTAGATCGGGCACACCGGACCGTTCAGAAAGCCGCGGTTCACTACGATCCCCTTGGAGACCGCGTGGTATACCACCTCGAGGCACCAGCCGAGGAAGGAGTAGATTAAGAAAAACTGGAAAATCTGATATACCGTCATTTGTCCGGATTCCGTCGTGCGATGCAGTTGCGCTTTTTTCTGAACGGGTTTCGTACTATAATAGGTGCATGGAACAAATGTCCAACGCATTGATTATAATACGAAATGTGTCCGCTTGGAAGATGCAACCACCCGCAATGTACGGGTCTTTTCACATTCTCGCGGTGATCGTGATGTCCGCGCTCGCGGTTTGGGGCGCCCGGCTCGTCCGGAAACGCGGCTGGAACGTGACGCGGGTGCTCGCGGTGACCGGCTGGGCGCTCATCGTACTGGAGATATTCAAGCAGCTTTTCCTGTGCTACGTCGTCAACGGCGGCGCGTACGATTACTGGTTCTTCCCGTTCCAGCTGTGCTCCGTCCCGATGTACCTCTGCGTCCTGCTGCCGCGGCTCGGCCGCGGCGGACAACGCGCCGGCGACCGAACTGCTGTGCAGCAGACCGGCGGGCAGGGCGGCCTGCGTGCCGCGGTCCTCACGTTTCTGGCCAGCTACACGTTCGTGAGCGCCGTCGCGACATTCGTCTACCCGGAAGACCTGCTCCGCTCCTACGCGGCGCTCACCGTACACGGCTTCCTCTGGCACGGTCTGCTCCTGTTCCTCAGCCTGACCGTCGTCCTGACGGCCGCGGCAGACCTCACCGTTCGCGGCTTCGCGCGCGCGACGGCCCTGTACCTCGCGCTCTGCTGCGTCGCCGTCGCGCTCAACGTCGCGCTCGAGCCGCTCGCGGCGGCCCGCATGGCCGGACCGCTTGCGCACGCGTACCCGAACATGTTTTACCTAAGCCCGTACCACTTCTCCGGCCAGCCGCTGATCGGTACGGTGCAACGGGCCGCCGGCATCCCGGCCGGCCTCGCCCTGTACATCGCCGCGACCGTCGCGTTCTCCGCCGGCGCCGCCGCGGCTTTCGCCCGGGGCTTTCATCATTCAAAGGAAGGTGTCAAATGAAATACAACAAAACAATCACGCTCAAAGATGGCCGGACGGCCGTGCTCCGGAACGGCGACGCGTCTGACGGCGCCGCTGTGTACGAGCATTTTACCGCGACCCACGGAGAGACCGATTTTCTGCTCGCCTATCCCGACGAAAACAGCTTTCCGCTGGAACAGGAAGCGGACTTCCTGGCGGGAAAGGCCGCCAGCGACAACGAAATCATGCTGCTCGCCCTCGTCGACGGAACCGTCGTCGGGACCGCCTCGGTCATGTCGCTCGGGGCAAAATACAAGGTGAAGCACCGCGCCGACTTCGGGATCAGCGTTTCAAAAGAGTACTGGGGGCTCGGGATCGGCAAGGCCCTGACCAAGGCCTGCATTCAGTGCGCAAAGGACGCCGGCTACACGCAGCTGGAGTTGTCCGTCGTCGCCGACAACGCGCGGGCCGTCGCTTTATATCGCGCCCTCGGGTTCCGGGACTTCGGCCTGAACCCAAAGGGCTTCAACTCCCGGACGGCCGGCTACCAGGAACTGCTTTACATGCTGTTGGAACTGTAGGAGTTTAACATGAAATTGTTCGGTTTCAAATCAAAAGACCGCGACGGCGGTCAGAAAAAAACGTCCGAGAGAGCGGGCGGCAACGAAGAACTTCTCCGCGTTCTCAAAGACGGTTCGTATTACGAGGCGGCCGCGGCGGCCGAAAAACTGGTCTCGCTCAAGGACTACAGCGGCATGAACCTCATGATCACCCGTATGAACAACGACCGGATGGCGGTTCCGCTGAGCCGGATTCCGGACGAGGCGGTCGTCCTGCCGCTCATCCTCGCAATCAGCGAATACGCGATTCTCAATCTGAACGTCTCCACCGGGAGCGAGCGGTTTTCCGCGCGGTCCGCGGCGGATATCTTCCGGAACCTCCTCTGGAACGTCCCGGACAAGGCGATCGCGTACATCGCCGAGATTGCGGACTACCATTTCTTCTTCATGAAAGACGGCGAGCTGCTGTACACCGTGGGGCAGAAGGCCTTCGGCGCGCACCTCGACCGGCCGGACCTGATCGCAAGCGCCGCCAGAGATGCGCTGGCCAAGGTGCCGGAGGAACAGCGCCGCGCATCGCTCGACCGCGAGAAGCCGAACTACCGGAAGGTCGACAACCGGGTCACCAAGCAGGAGATCCGGAACCTGCTCTACCAGAAATAACTCTGCCAGAATAAAACCAAAGGGGACTGCGCATGCAGTCCCCTCTTTTTCTTATTTGTGAATGGTGAAAACACTGTTGAACGCGCCGGCAGCCTATTCTCCGTCGGGCCGTTTACTCTCCGCCGAGCCGCGCCAGGATCTCGTCGCGGTGCTCGCTTTCGAGGCCGGCGGCCTTTTGGGCGATGAAGTCGCGGCGGATCGTCTCGACCTGCCCCTCGCCCTGCGCGGCGATGAGGTCCAGCAGGGCGTCGCTTTCCTCGGTCCGTCCATAATACAACAGCGCGTACGCGTAGTTCATGTTGGTCAGGATGTTGTCCGGCTGCAGGCGGACCGCCGTTTCTCCGGCGATCACCGCCCGGGCCGGGTTTCTTTCGTGAATGAGTTCATAGTAGGACAGCCACGCGTAATACTGGGCCGTGTCGTAGGTCCCGAGATTTTGCGCGACCGCCTCGTAAAGCGCGAGGCCCTGTTCAAAGAGTGCCCGGGAGCGCTCGTAATCCCCCGCCTTGAAGGCGTTCTCGCCGGTGTTCAGCAGGCTGAGCGCGTAAGACGCCTGGTCGGCTGCCGTGCCCGTCTGCCCGCTGACGTTGCCGTAGATGTCCGTCGCCTTGGTGTAGTATTCGTCCGCGCGGTCGTAATCGCCCTGGATGTTGAACGCCAGGCCGCGGTTGTTGTAAAGCTCCGCCAGCATCAGCTGGTACTCTTTGTTTTCGTCGTCCTTGGCCAGCTCCTCCGCCATCGCAATCGACTCGGTATAGTACATGTCGGCTTCCGCAAAATTGCCCGAATCCATCAGGCAGGCGGCGAGCATGGACCCGGCCTGTACGACGCTCGCGCGGTTCAGGAGCGAGTCCGTCCGTTGTTGCAGCTGCTGATACAGTTCCAGCGCTTTCTTCAACCGCACCGACGCGTCCTGGAACATGCCGGAGCGGTACAGCAGAATTCCGTAGTTGTACTCGATGAGCGCCTTGCTCTCGAGAACCTCGTCGGTCTCCTCCATCGGCTCGATCAGCGTGAGGCTCTTTTCGAAGAACTCCGCCGCCCGCGCCCCGTCCCCGAGGTTGACCGCGTTCGCGCCCGCGTTATAGTACGTCCGCGCGAAGATCAGCGGGTCCGGTTCCGCCATCGTCTCCTGTTTCGCGATGGCTTCCGTATAAGTGGCGTCCGCTTCGTCGTAGCGGCCGGCCGCGGTCAGGAGGCTCGCCTTATTGTTGTACGCGGACGCGAGCCCCTGCTCTCCGCGTTCGTAATGTTTGTCCGCAAGCCCCTGGAACAGGCCGATCGCAGTCTCTTCCGACGCGAGCGCGTCGTCGTACATGCCGAGCACGCTCTCCGCGTTGGCCAGTTTTTCGTAGTTCGCAGCCGCCTCGTAAGTGGCCTTCTCTTTGTTCCGCGAAAGGCTCAGAATCTGGTTGATGTCTTCGGTGTTGTCGTGCAGGATGTCTTTGATCTTTCCGTAGGACCCCGGGACGTTGGTCAGGTGGTCCGGAAGGTCGTACGTCAGCTCCTTGAGGATCCGCATCGAAGCCTCTTCGCGCTGCATGGCCGTGTCGCGGAACGCCCGCGCCTCCAGCATCAATCCGAGCGAGACCGCTCCGATCAGCAGGAAGGCTGTCGCTGCGGCGATCGCCTTCGACCGGAACTGGCGGTTCTTGCGGAGGGAGTGCTCGCGCGCGAGGTCGCTCTCGTTACAACCGGTGATGCCCGCGATGACTTTGAGGAGCTCCGTGTCCGCCTTGGCCATCATCTGCTTGACCGGGTTACCCGGGACGCGGATGTCCATCGTTCGCTCCGCGATGTCCGGAATCAGCTTGAGCGACGGCGGGAAAGACACCTCCGGGTCGCCGCTGATGAGCAGCGGATAGATGTGGTCCGCCCGGCCGAGTTCGATGAAGACCGCGACCTCACGGTCGACCCACGCCGAAGACGGCGCGTCCGTCGAGCAGATCACGACCAGGCAGTTGGTGGAGTGCAGCGCCTTGTCGATGGTCTCCGTCAGGATGCTGCTGACGGCGAGCTCTTCGGTATCGCGGAACGCCCGCTTAATATTCTCGTACCCCTCCGCCTGGATCGACTTCGGCAGTTTGTAGTTCTCGAGGTGGTTGAAGACCCGCTCGGTGATCGCGCTGTCCAGAGGCCGGTGGCGGTAGCTTATGAAGACGTCATAATCAAACATCTCCGCCTCCGTTCTCCCCGGACGGGGCCTCCAGAAGATATCCTAAACCGAGCTCGTCCAGCTCGTCGTGTGCTTTCTGATTCGCCTCTTCGATGTACGCCAGCGCCTCTTCGTTGCCCGCAAAGGCCGCCGGCAGTTCCTCCATGGTCCGCCGCGCGATCGCAACGCTGAGCTTGGTTTGCTTTTCCGCGATTTCGCCCTCCCGCCGGGCCACATAGCCCAGGTAGAGGAACAGCCCGGTCGCAAAGATGCAGACCGACGCGATGACGGACACGATCGCCGTGATCGCCCGCCGGTGTCGCCGGCGGTGGCGCTGCTCGAGTTCGTCCGGGTGGATTCCGAGAATCGACGCGGTGACGCGGACGGTCTCGTACCGCAGCCGGTCTTTGTACTGGCTCGGCGTGTCCGCGCGGAGGTCCGAGGCGACCGGTTCGATCGTATCCTCGCGCTCCGCGATCGTCATGTCCGGACGGATGTAAGAGACGATTTTTTTCTCAACAAAACCCTCCGGGAACACGTCCATCGGTTCTCCCCGGAGGATGACTGCGATGATATTGCTGCCCGGTTTGTGCTCCCGGAAGTATTTCAGGCAGGTCGAAATCGCCGGGACGTTTTGCGTGTCCGGCGAGCAAAGCACGCCCAGGCAGCGGCTGTGCTCCAGAAGCTCCTCGGTCGCCTCGTCAAACGGCCGGCCGTCGGCTTCGATGTGGATGCGCCGATAGTCGATCGACGGGCCCGGAAGCGTTACTCCGGACGGGAGTTTGTACTGGCGGATGCAATCGGCCAGTTTGACGGCTTCTGCCCGGTCCTCCGGCGCCGCGATGAAACAGATATCATACTCCTTCACGGCCGCTTCTCCTCTCCGCAATGCTTCCCAACAGCTCCCACGCGTAGTCGTCTTTCTTTTGCTCCGCCTCGCTCAGCCGGTCATACGGGACCATGGACACGTGCAGCCGCAATGCGTCGTTGCGCTTGTCCGCGAGCCGCCAGTTGTACATCTGATAGAAGCGCAGCCAGCGCCGGTGCTCCATCTCTCGGCAGATTTCGCGCTGCGCCGGGTCCAGCCCGCAGAAGACGTCGTATGCCTGCTGACACTGTTCCGGCGTGATGTCCCGGACGTCCTCGCCGAGCAGCCACCGCACCTTGACCGGCAGGTGGTCCGCCGCCGCGATGTTCGACTGCCGGAAAAACTCGCCGAGGTCGCGCCAGGCGACCGGGTGGTCGGAATTCTCGTTATATAAATCGTTGATCAGGATCGCCATGTGATTGACCGCGTCCTTCATGACGAACTCCGGCGTCAGGCTGTCCTCGCGGGAGCCGAAACTGTCGACCCCCGGAACTTCCGCGAAGAGCCGCACGTGAACCTTGCCCGGCACCGCAAACCACTGGCGGAGCTGGCTGTGGATCGTCAGGTTCTCCGGGTCCGTGTCCGCGCAGAGGATGATCCGGTCCGCCCGCGCGAGGAGGTCCGGCGCCGCCGTCCAGGCTTCGTCGTGGAAGATCAGGCTGTCCTCGTAAGGATGTCCCGGTGCGAGGGCCGCGACGATCTCCGGGTGCAGGGACGCGAAACCCTGCGCGCTGCCGAACACGTGGTATTCGAGCACGTGGGTCTTTTCAAAGATGTTCGTGAGAAGCGCTCTGGTGAGAAGCGCGCTGCCCGTCTCCTCGCAGCCGATGAAGATCACGCACCGCTCCTGCTCCCCGATCGGGTGCTTCTTCCAATAGCTCCGGCTCAGGACCTCGGACGGGCTGAAGAACTGGACGTTCTCCGGCAGGTTGTCCGCCGCGCAGTCGGTCAGGCTGTAGACCGGCACACCGAGGTCTCCAGCTCCGACCGCCGCCGCCGCGTTGTGCCAGCGGTCCTCGCCCGCATAAAAGAGCGAAAGGCCGTCCGGCTTCTCCCGGGTCCGGAGCAGCTCCGCCGGGTCCGCGTCGGTCCGCAGGACGCCCGGCTCCTTGCCCGGGTTGCCGTCGCCGCGCGGAAAGACCACGAGGCTGTCCGGGTCTTCCTGTTGGATGGCCTTTGCGAGCGCCGTAGAGTCCGCGTTCTCCTCGCTGAACCAGTACCAGTTCCGGCTCCGCGCATGCCGCAGCCGGAACCGCGGCGCCTCCCCGCCGATCAGGCTCACGCCGAGGCTGATCAGCGCGGTCAACAGGCCGATGCTGCAGAGCGCAAAGACGAGGCCGAGGACTCTGCCGAAAGGCGTCACCGGCGCCATGTCTCCGTAGCCGACCGTCGTAATCGTAATGATCGAATACCAAAGCGCGTCCCAGATACTATGGATCGAGGACCCCGGCGCCTTGGACTCCACCGCGGTCAGGACGATCAGCAGCAGGACATACACGATCAGGCCGCATATGATGATTCGTATACTCTTCTTATTCTTCAATTGGTCGCGCCTTTCTCTGCCCGGAGGAGTTCCGGCAACGCCAGAACGTTGTTAATATCTACCTGTTTGTAGTCGATGACCCGCCCGGTGACCTCGTGCTCGCGCGCGGACAGCTCGTCCAGCGCGTCCCACGGAATCAGGCAGGCGTGGGTGCGTGCGATCGTATCCTTTGTGATCCGGATGTCGCACGGGAGCCCCTGCTCCTTGCGGCGCTTCCATTCGGCCGCGTTCGCTTCAAAGACTTCCTGCGGCATGGTCGAGTACCCCATGACGAAGTGGAAGGCGTTCCAGCGGAGGTGTTCGGTCTTACCGAGCACTTCCAGCATCTCCGGACTCGGGTTCCACTCTCCGGCGGTCATCTGCTCGCGGCTGATGCCCGAAGCCTTGAGGAACGCCGGCGAGAAGTCCGCGGAGCACCGCGACGACATCTTGCTGAACGTGTCGCAGGCGACCCATTTGTCCCAGTTGCTCCGGTCGGATGTGTCGTACATCGCGTTCAGCAGGATCGCTGCCCGGTCCGCCCGCTCCGCCGACAGGAGGTCGAGCGTGTAGATGTCCGTGCGGATGATCGGGCTGCCGACCGTCTCCTGATACCGGACGCCGTTCTTACCGCACTGGATCACGCAGATGTGCTCCGCGTTCCGGCGCTTCAGGTACAACATCAGGCTGTTCGAAATCTCCCGGTTGGTGACCTCGTTCCCGGTGCAGACCACGATCATCTTGAGCGTCTTGATCCGCTTCGCGA
Source organism: Mogibacterium sp. (assembly GCA_017433975.1). Lineage (GTDB taxonomy): Bacteria > Bacillota > Clostridia > Peptostreptococcales > Anaerovoracaceae > RGIG2439. The sequence continues at coordinate 50,169 of JAFRGD010000025.1, forward strand.
CATAGTCGTAAAACTCACGGCTGCCGCCGCTGGCCGTAAAGCTCTTGATATCATACTGTTTGAGCATCTCCGGGCTGACCGCGTAGATGTAGCCGGACTCCTCCGGAAACCGCGGTGAAAAGACCGCCGCGCGGAAATGGCTCCCCTCGAACTGGCCGTTCATCACGAGCTGCTTGAGCGCGGCCTGGCCGTGGCTGCCGAAGCCGACGACGACGCACTCGAAGTCCTCCGTCGCGCGCCCGTTCTCGTCAAAATGAATGAAATCCCACGGCGGGCAGGTGCGGATCAGCGCCCGCGCCGAGAGCTCACTCTCGTCATACACGTGCACGTAGCCAAAGCCATACCCGTCCTTGGACACCTGCAGCATGGACGTGATGATGTCTTCTGCGCCCGGTAACGTCAGGCGGGTATTCTCCGGCGGAACGTTAAGCTCCGACAGCCCGCTCTTGAGCTTGAGCGCGTAGAACAGGTCTTCGTCGGCGTCTTCGCCCAGCGCGTAAACCGTCAGTTTGCGACGGTCCGCGTGGAGCCTGCGGAGGACCTTTGGATCCGAATTGACCGCCTCCGACCCCGTGACCACGGACATCCCCTGGTTGTTCAGGTCGCCGATCAGTGCGGAGTCCGCGTTCTCAGCGATGAACACGACCGCGTTCCCGCCCTGCCTGACGCACTCCCGGCCGACCGCGATGCTGTTCTCGTTGATTCCGTAGATCAATGTGAGGTCGCCGCGCCGCGACAGCAGCAGCCGCAGATACCGGAGCGCCTCCGCGCCGAGCGTGAACATGACCGCGCTCGCCATCGAGTAGAACGCGAGCAGGTGCAGAATCCAGAAGCAGATCAGGCCGGTCATCGTCGACACGAAGGAGGACGCCGCGATAGACGCGTAGTCGTTGATGCCGACGAACATCTTGAAGACGCAGAAGAGCGTCCGGATGATGCTGAGCGGGATGTTCCCCGTGACCTCCGCAAAGCCCGTCCCGTAGATCAGCAGCCCACCGACCAGCGAGATGAGCATGCAGCCGGTCGTCAGCTTCGCCGAGAAGGACGGCTTGAGCGCCAGGTTGAGCACCATGGCGAGCAACAGTGCGGCTGACAGGACAGCGACGGAGATGACCGAGATACTGGACATTGGAGTCCTCCTTTATTCCATGAATTCTCGTGCAGGGTGCACGAGCCGATAGATGTGCAGACTTTTACAAATATACTATACTACTCCCGTGCGGAATGTTCAATCAAAAAGACACCGCCGCGCAGGACGCGCGGCGGTTTGTAACTGTCCGATGAGATGAACCGGCCGAAGCCTCATTCCGAGGATTATACCTCTTTGAACTTGACGGCCTTCTTCGGGTCGATAAAGGCGTACAGGACGCCGACCAGGATCATGATGCAGGCGGCCAGCATGAAGCGGTCGCTCGGCAGTTCGCCGAAGATCAGGGCGGCAAGAGGCGTCGCGATGATCGGGGAGATCGCCTGGCCGAGGTTCATGGCCGTGGACATCATCGAGAGGCCGATGCCGCGATTTGCTGGCTCGGTCGTTCCGAAGATGAGTATTCTGGCCTCCGCAAGGATGTAGCCCCAGCCGATACCGGAGATGAACTGCGCAGCCATCATCATGCCCGTGCTGGTCGCGTTCGCCGCGATGATCAGACCGCAGCCCATGATGATCGGGCCGATCGTGAAGTTCCAACGGGCGGTCTTCCTGGTGATCTTGCCGTAGAAGAAGCCGATGACGCAAGCCGCAGCGTTGTTGACCATCATCGCGATTCCGATGGTCGCGGAAGTACCCAGCCCGCGCTGTACCATGTGCATCGCAACGTTGGAGGACAGGATGCCGGTGCAGATGAAGCAGAGCATGATCAGGAACACAGACCACCAAAAGCCCCAGTTGAATTTAGCCTTTGGCTTCGGGCCGTCCTGTGGTCCCAGCTGCGCTTGCTGGGCTGCCACTCTCTCTTCCATTTCCGCCTTGCCCGGCAATGTCGCTCTAATTATGAAAACTGCCGGCACGCAGAGGACGACGTAGATCCAGTAGGACGCTCTCCAGCCAAAAATGCTTGAAATCATGCCGGAAGTGACGGCGAAAAGAATACCCAGCGCATTGCTGCCAAAGGACGTATAACCGGCGATGGCCCGCCGCTCTTCGGGTTTGAAAAGCGCGGACTGGAAAAACAGGCCGCATGCGGTGAAGCCTACCGCGATGCCGTTGACAGCGCGCCAGAACAGGATCGCAGTTATGCTATGAGAAAAGATGACGCCGAGCGCGGTGATCGCATATAGTGCCAGTGAGATCATTCCGACGGTCCTTGCGCCGATCTTTTTGGCAATAGCGCTTGTAAGCAGTGCGGCCGGGATTGCGAGCAGTGTCGGCAATACCGTAATGTATTGGATTGCCATTGATGACGCATCAGGAAAGTCCCGGGCGGTCAGCTCGATTGTCGGGCTGACAATCATGACTGCCAGGGTCATCAGTGAGGAGATGCAATAGATACCTAAAAGGTGTTTTGTTCTTTCTTTCATTTTAGTTGCCCTCCAAAAATATGGATTTGAAGTTGATAATACAGGTCGGAAACCGTCAGTGCCGTCAGGTCGAGCAGCGCATATTCATAGATCAGCGGTCCGGTGACTGAATAGCCGTTTGCATTGATGAAATCTCTGAATATGTGATAGGCGTTCCTGCGGAGATCCTTCTCATTCTTAAATGAAATCACTGCGTAAGAACCCGCCGGAAGTACGCATGGAACGATTTCAGGATCATCCGGAGGCCGGAAATCCGTCCCACCGATATAGTCACGCCAGAAAAACTCAAGACTTTCGATGGAGATGTCGTCCTTTAGTACATAGAGTTTGTGCTTGTCGACCTCCTGTGAGGCGCTCGCGATCTGCCGGATGTCGACCATGGCCTGATCGATCGTGTCGGCCGTGTGAGCGCGGGTATAGATCGTGCGCTCCGGAAATTGTACGACCGACGGCACGAGCAGACTCGTCATTTCCTTGCGGATCGCGAGATCCAGCTTGTCGTTGAGCAGAGCCCGCCGTTCGAGAAGCCGCTCGATCTCAGCGTCGATCTCGCGCTCCTGCTGCAACAGATACTCTTTCAGAAGTTTCGGATCAGAGTTGTTCTCCATATATTCCCCAATCGTCCGGAGCGGCATGCCGAGGACACGACCGAGGCAGCGGATCATGTCAAGTTTTATGACGTCGTCCACGGAATAATGGCGATAGCCGCTGTCCGGGTTCGTCTCGGACGGTGAACACAAACCAATCTCGTCGTAATACCGAATCGTTTTGACAGGCATGGCCAGCATGGCAGAAACCTGGCCGATGGAGAAGAACTTCATAACAGGCACTCCTTGTCGCAATGCTCCACCAGGTGGAGAGTTGTGACTTGATCCGGGCTGCGCAAGCACAGCCGCGGATCATTTCTATATTACTAACAAAGAGTGTAACAAATTGCCCGGATAAAAACAATACTCCGAAACAAACGGCCTGCTGTTTCCTCAGCTCATGCGTTACAGGTATTCAAACGGCACCTCGATCACCATGTCGGAGCATGGGAACGTGCAGCACGGATGGATGTATCTGTGCTTCTTGTCTGCCCAACGACGGAAATCGCTGACCTCAGGTACGAAGAAGAATCCGCCGGTGACCTTGGAACGGCACCAGCCGCACTCACCGGATCTGCAACGGGACGGCGCCTTGATACCGGCGCGCTCCATCGCGACCAGCAGCGGCTCGTTGCAGACGGCGTCGATGACGTACTCGTTCGGGCCCTGCTTGACGGTGACCTTGTAGGTCTGACCTTTCGAAGCATCCGGGAAGTCCTGATCCTCTTCGACCTTTTTGGTGATCGGCTTTGCCTCGTAGCGGACGTTCTTTCTTTCCAGACCGAGCTTCGGGAGCTCCTTCTCGAGGAATTTGTAGAACGCCTCCGGGCCGCAGGCGAAGATGCTGCAGTCGCCGTCCATGTACTTCTTGACCAGGTCCGCCGAGATGAAGCCGTGCTCATAGCCTTCCTTTTCCTCGTCGGAGAGGACGTGGATGACTTTGATCTTGTCGCACTTGGCGAGTTCGTCGAACTCATCCTTGAACAGGATCTGCTCCTCGGTACGGCTGCCGAAGATGATCGTCAGGTTGAAGTCCTCGGTGCCCTCAGCGATCGCGCGCGCCATGGACAGGAACGGTGTGATGCCGCTGCCGCCGGCGAGGCCGATGATGTTGTAAGGGTCGCGGAGGTCTTCATAGTAGAAGAAGCCCTGTGGCGAGGACGATCTGAACTTGTCTCCTACCTTGACGTTCGCCAGCAGATAGTCCGCCGCGAAGCCGGTCGGGTTGGTACGGATCGTGATCTCATACTTGCCCGCGAGCGCTTCCTTTGGCGAGGAGTTAAGCGAATACGGCCTGGACAGGAAACTGTCGCCGATCTGCATCTTGAGCGAGATGTACTGGCCAGCGCGGAAGTACGGCAGCGGGCCGCCGTCTTCGGCGTTGAATACGTACGTCTTGGACGCTGCGCCCGGGTGATCGATGATGTCAGCCACGACGAGCGTGATGACGTCCGGATGCATCGCCTTTGCGAGCTGGTTGATCGGGTAGTCAGCAGTAACTTCTTTTGCAGGTGCTGCCTGAATGGTCGCTTCGCGGTATGAAATCATATTCGCGAATAAACTCGGATCGAGCTTTTGATACAGCTCAGGAATCAATTTGTATGCCATTACTGCGCACCTCCTTCCTCAGCAAGTCTTTTCAAAGCAAGTTTGGCGATCATCCTTCCGGTTACATAAGCGGAGCTGTAGCCGTCGCCGCGCGGGCCGGCCGCGCCAATCGGGCACAGACCCTTGATTGGATAGTCGGTGTCGACCATCGCCATGCGGGCGCTCATCGCGTCCCAATCTCTCGTCTCATAACCATAGACCGCGCCTTCCGGCGTTCCGATGTAACGAGCAAAGGTCCAAGGCGTCGCGACGCAGACTTCCTCGATGTACGGACCGATGTCGATGCCGCAGAGCTCTTTGGTCTTTTCGATGTAGTACTTGGCGTATCTGTTCTTGAGCTTCATGTACTCCTCAGGCGTGACGTTGCTCCACTCCTCCGGACCGTGCATGGTGGTGAAGAAGCCGACGGCGGTTCCCTTTGGCGAAGCTTCGGAGCTCGCCAGGTTGCCGCAGAGGAATACGACGGACTTGGTCTTGTCTTCGAACGGCTCGAAGACCTTGGCGTATTCTGTGCGGGAGTCCGAGGTGTTGTTGACGTCGATGCAGTACTCCTTGATGCCGAGTTCTTCCGCCGACTTGTTCAGGCCGAAGTACACGGTGAAGCATCTCGCGCTGTATTTCCTATCACGGGCCGCGGAGAGCTTCTTTTCTCTCTCAGGAACGAGTTCCTTTGGCATCATCTTTCCGTAGATGATATCCGGGTTGATGTTGGCGAGGACGTAGTCGCATGGGATCACGCCGGCTGTCGTCTTGACACCGCACAGGCGGTCGCCGTTGAAGAGGAACTCCTCCGCGCGGCAGTTGAACCATACTTCGCCGCCCATCTCGCGGAAGCGCTCGATCATCGCGCAGCTGATCTCGTGCGAGGTATGCGCCGGGATGTAGGAACGTTTCTTAATCAGGTGGTAGAGCATGTTGGAGTAGTGGCTGAACGCCAGCTTGTCCAGCGAGACGCCGAGATAACCCCAGTAAGCGCCCATGAGGTCCTGCGCGTTCTGCGGAACGCCGAGCGCGTTCCAGACGTCTTCGGTCGGGGCGGCGGCGACTGCGGCGAAGTTCGGGAACTGCTGCATGAGTTCCTGCGGTTTCAGTTTGCCGAGCATTCTGGTGCCGTTGGCGACCTCAGCCATGAGGTCGAAGCACTTGGTGACCGACTCTCTGCAGCCCGGAACCGCTTCCTCCATCGCATCGATGAAGTCATCTGTTCCGACCGGCATGGTCGCGTCGAGCGGCGAGCCGTCCGAGAACGTACCGACAGCGCGGAAGCACTCCGGAACTTGACGCCAGTCGACGTCGACGTGGTATGACCGCATCAGATCGCCGATCTCACCCCAAGTATTTGTGTTGCCGACATCGACGAGCTCGTGCAGTGCCGGTTCAAACTCGAACCGTCCGCGTACGAAGCTGGTAGCGCAGCCTCCCGGGAGGTTGTGCTGCTCGATCAGCAGGGTTTTTTTGCCTGCCTTCGCACACTCCAGAGCAGCTACCATACCGGCGTTTCCTGCGCCGACAACTACAATATCGTACTTTTGAATCATTACGGGTAACACCTCCTTATGGAAAAATTTATTTATTGCTGTAAGCAAAAGTAGGTGAAATACACCTTTCTGTTATGAGGATAAATGCTACAGTTAGGGGAGAGTCAAGGGAAACATTCCGATTTTTCGGGCAAAAAAAGCCGGGCCGGTACGGCCCGGAGGTGGTGTTATTATCGTGTGTTGTCGCACGGTGCCGGAAAACGGCTCATTCCTTTTGGAGCTTCTGCAGGTTGAGGACGCCCATGCGGCCCGCCTGCAGCACGAGCTCGAGCTGCAGCACCGCCTGGTTGGCCGCCGCCGCGAAGACTCCAATCAGCAGGTCGAAGAGCATCGCTTCAATCAGCGCGTCGCCCGGAATGTTGAGGGAGGCGAAAATCGCCATGTACGTGAGCATGCCTGCGCCCGGCACCGGCGGCGCCGCGGCGGACAAGGTGACCGCCAGCACGACCGCGGTGAAGCACCAGAGCGGCGAAAGGGTGATCTCATATGTCTTACTGATGTACATTGTGAAGATGACGGTTCCAATCGTCGAAATCGGCATGTACAAAATCAATCCGTGGGGCAGGCTGAGCATGGTAAAGTGCCGGTCAATCCCGAGTTTTTCGACGCAGGACTGCTCTGCCTGGCCGAACGATTCGTCAAGTGAGCCTTTGCGGACCGACGTCAGAAACGGAGGGAGGACCTTGCGCGCGAGCATCCCCGGGGAGACTTTCTTGTATCCCGCGATGATGAAGACGACGACCATGCAATATATGGCGGCGAGAATCAGCGTAATCAGGAACGGCTTCCAGATTCCGACCAGCGTGACAGTCTGCCGCATTTCGATTTTGGCCGCGACCAGTACGACTACGAAAACCGGCATGAGTCTGCTGACCCAGTCCGCGATAATCAGTCCGACCGTGTTGGTCTGCTTGACGAACCGCGCCACCGCGCTGACGCGGTCTCCCAATACGATCATCGCGTTGCCGATAATCACGGCGATCAGGATGAGCTGCGCGGTGTTCACCTCGATGATCGGGTCGATCAGGTTCTCCGGCACAATGCTGAAAATCATCTCCAGAAAGCCTTGGGCGCTCTCGCTGGAGATGTTGTCGCCGGTCATGTCCAGACGGAAGACGAGCAACGCGACGGCAAGCGCGGCCGCAGCGGCAAAGACGCTCAGCAGGAGGTACCTGACGACGATCTTCCAGCCGCTCGCCCCCTGTTCGTTCAGCCGCGCGGCGTTCAGCATGGTCGTCAATACCATCAGGAAGATGATCGGTCCGCTGATGACCGTCAGCAGCCGGTTCAGGAGGAAGTACGTCGGGGTATATAACACGTCGCGCGAAACCGCGCTGAATATGCCCGGCAGAACGATGACGCCGACCGTGCCGAGCAGGGCGCCCAGCGCGATGGCGATGAACGCTTTGAGAAACGGATTGAGGCCGCGCACCGGGAGCGACAGTTTCAGGACGTTCCGGTTGCCCGCCCGCGAATACTGCGGGCTGAGGCCGACGCCCGTCAGCAGTGAGGCGCTCCAGTCCTCGAGCTCCAGGTCCTTCTTGCTGAGCGGGTTGTAGATGTCGCCCTCGTGCTCGAGGCGGATGGAGGACCGGCCGAGAAAGCTGCCCGTGTAGAGTGTAACCTTGTCCTTCTCCCCGAAACGGTCGCGGAGGCGCAGCATCGCCTCCTCCAGCGACAGCCGGATGCGGAGGCGGTTCTGCCGCTCCGTGCCCATCTCGGTGAGCAGCTCGTCGACCGTCCCCGCGAAGCGGTCGATCTCCGGGCCTGCCAAAGTATATGTGCTTGTTGTGTTCCGAATCTTCATGATTTGCCTAATGAATGAAAAAAGTGTGATGCCGGGGCCGTCCGGCGGTTTCCGGCCGGAAAAAGACCCTCTATGGTAGTAGTATACCATAGAGGGCGCCTTTTGTTAGTATAAAATTGTGCCTGCCGCAGGGTCAGTTTCGGCGGAGATGAAAACCGGAACCGTCCCTGTTTTCACCTATCTCTTGCGGCCTTTGCCGCCTTTGCGGGCCTCGTAGTCCTCCTCGATGCGGGACTTCCACTTGCCGCCGACTTCGGACATCTTTGGGGCGGCGCGCATCTCGCAGACGGTGTCCGCGAGGACTTCGTAGTTGAGCGCCGTGCCGGCGGTGTCGCTGTGGTACCGGACGGCCCGGTCCGCCCGGATGCCGAAGCGGCCCGCGACTTCGACCGCGTCGATGTTGGCGCCGAGGAACAGGAACTCCCAGCCGGCGGCTTCCTTCTGCTGCTCGATCATTTTCTTGAGCGTCGCGTAATCGTATTTGCGGCTCGCGTTCTCCATGCCGTCGGTCGTGATGACGAAGATCGTCTTCTCCGGTACGTCCTCCTCGCGGGCGTATTTGTGAATCGTGCGGATGTGCTCCACCGCGTTGCCGACCGCGTCGAGCAGGGCCGTGCAGCCGCGTACATAATACTCCTTGTCCGTGATCGGCTTGACTTCCGCAATCGGTACGCGGTCGTGGATCGTCTCCGCGCGGTCGTCGAACAGGATGGTCGTGACCAGCACGTCGCCCTCCGCCTTGCGCTGCTTGTCCAGCATGGAGTTGTAGCCGCCGATCGTGTCGGTCTCGAGGCCGCCCATCGAGCCGCTCCGGTCCAGGATCATGACAAGTTCTGTTAAATTCTTTTTCATTTCCGTGTCCTCCTTAATTATATTGTAATCTGGTGATGAATTAACTCTTCATGGTTACAATATAAACAATTGGACAAACAAAAAGGTCGCCTGGCAGGCGACTTTTTGTCCTTGAAAAAGTGGAAGATTGCAGCGGCGGTTAGCCCAGTCTGCCGCCCAGCGCCGGCTGGTCGTAGTTGTAGAGCAGCGCGTTGACGTCCGCGAGGTCGTACATCCCGTGCTCGATGCAGTACTGCACGATCAGGTCCGAAACGCTGCTCGGCGAAAGCGCGTAGCCCGCGCGGCTGATCAGGTCGACCGCCTCGTCCAGGTTGAGCTTGAGCGCCAGCGCGAGTGCGAGAGCGGTCTGCTTGCGCGGCTGATAGTCCATATTACTACGGATTTTGGAGAAGAGCCTGCGGTCCACATCCGCCCGCTTGTAAATGTCCGCGTCCTTGTACCCCTTGGCGTCGATCTGCCGGAGCAGCGACTGCGTGAAGGTCTCGCCCGCGCGGTCGATGATGGCGTCCAGGCCGCCGCCGCTCATCATCGGGCTTTGCGCGGAAGCCGGCCGTTTGAACACGTCGAGCGGCTCGTGCACGGTCTGTTTCGGCTCGGTTCCGAGGTGCTTCATCGCGTTGTAATAGGTCTGCGCGTCCATTACAACGGTATCGCCGAAGTCCTCTTCATACAACGGAAGTTCCTTTTCGAGTGCCTCGGCAAACTCCGCCGCGGCGTCTTCCGCCTCGGAAACCTCTTCCGACGCCTCCGGCGCTTCAGTCCCGGTCGCCTCCTCCATCGGCAGTACCAGCCCGTCCATCGCGAGCAGTTCGTCGATGTCCGGCGCCGCGTCGACGGCCTCCTCCTCCGGAACGTACCGCTCCTTCAGATATTGCTCGACGTCAGCCAACAGTCTCCTCGTCAGCCGCGAATTCTTGCTTTTGTTAAACATTTTTTGTCCCCTACCTTCCTGCTAAATTTATGTTCATGGCCATGACGGCCGTCTCATGCTAGATCAGAATCGACTCGAGTTCCTCGTCCGACACCTTGCCGCGGAAGACCTTGCCCTCGATGACCTCCGTCGTTTTTGCGACGCTGTCCCGGAGGTTCAGGATCGCCTTGCCGAAGTTGCTCCCGCCGGACGTCGCGAACAGGACGATCTTCTTGCCGGTGAAGTCGTATTTCTCGAGGAACGTGTTCACGATGGTCGGCGCGACGTACCACCAGATCGGGAAGCCGAGATAGATAATACTATAGTCCGCGATGTGCGCGTCCGTGTTGACAATCGCCGGCCGGGAGGACCGGTCGTTCATCTCGACGCTGGACCGGGATTTCTTGTTCATGTAGTTCAGGTCCGCCGAAGTGTACTTGACCTCAGGCACGATCTCGTAGAGGTCCGCGCCCGCGATGCGCGCCAGCCGCTCCGCGACCGTACGCGTCCTGCCGCTCGCGCTGAAATAAACTACCAAGCTCTTTTCCATGGCATCCTCCTTATCCTATTTGCGCGTCGGGATGATCTCCAGCCAGTAGCCGTCCGGGTCCTGGATGAAGTAAATCCCCATGTGAGGGTTCTCGAAGCAGATGCAGCCCATCTCCTCGTGCAGCGCGTGCGCCGCCTCAAAGTCGTCCGTGCGGAACGCGAGGTGGAACTCCTCCTCGCCGATGTCGTATTTGAACGGGTGCTCCGCGAGCCAGGTCAGTTCGAGTTCAAAATCCGCCTCTTCGTTCCCGATGTAGACGATGATGAACGACCCGTCAGCGGCCTCCTTGCGGCGCAGTTCCTTAAGACCGAGCGCCTTCTCATAAAACGCCAGCGAAACGCCGAGATCCGCAACGTTGTAGTTCTCGTGGATCATTTTAAATTTCATCTCTAGTCCCTCCCTATTATTCTATCCTAAAACTATCCTGCATTGCTATCCGTTCAGCCGGTCGATCACGTGCAGCAGCCACTCCGCGTTTTGGATCAACTGATCGCGCGTCACCGTTCCGTCCCCGAGGCCCTCCAGAAGCTGCTGGTAGTCCCCTTTGCGGCCCGGCATGAAGAGGCTACAGCCCGCCGCCGCGACCCGGGCCGTGTTCGGTACGCCGTATTTTGAATCCTTATACAGCAGGAGATTCCCGCCGACGACCCAGTCCGTCATGATCAGGCCGTCAAAGCCGAACTCTTCCCGCAGAATCTCCGTCAACGCCGCGCTTTCGGACGTATGCGTTCCGTTCTGCAGGTTGTAGGACGTCATGACCGCCATCGGGTCCGCATCGCGCACGCAGATTCCGAAGCCCTTGAGGTAGATCTCGCGGAGCGCCCGCTCGCTCACGAGGCTGTTATTCGCGTAGCGGTTGGTCTCCTGGTTGTTGGCGGCGTAATGTTTGATCGTCACGCCGCAGCCGCGGTGCCGCTGCACCCCGCGCGAGATCGCCGCGGCGACCTGCCCGCTGACGACCGGGTCCTCGGAATAGTACTCGAAGTTCCGCCCGCAGAGGACGTTCCGGTGGATGTTGAGCGCCGGCGCGAGCCAGAGGTCGACGCCGAAGATCTGCATCTCGCCGCCGACGATGTCCCCGCAGAGCTCCGCAAACGAGAGGTCGAAGCTCTGGGCGATCGCGGTTGCGATCGGAATCGCCGTCGTGTACTGCTCCTTGATTATGACCCCTTTCCGCTGGCGCGGTGTGCGGGAAAGTACTTTCTTTACCGGCTTCGGCAGCATCTCGGTCATGCTCTCCGGGAGCACCGGTCCGATCGCATGCGCGCCGTGTTTGTCTTCGTAATATTCACGGGAAAGCCGCACTCCCGCCGGTCCGTCGGCCAGGATGATCGACCGGATTCCCTTGTCCTTGAGGCGGTAGGTCGACTGGCCGGCCGCCCCGGCGACGCTCATCGCAGAGTCGCCGATGATGCTGGAGATGCCGCCCCGCGGATCGAAGCCGCCGATATTGAGGAGCGCGAGTTCTTTATCTGAAAGTGTATTTAATACATTATGGGAAGGGTTCCCGGCGCGCTTTACAGGTGCCGGCATGTCAAACGCAAGCGTCTGTACCGGAAGCCCGGTCAGATCGTACGCCCTTGCCCGGTGATTCCGGTAATCCGCGAACGGGATCTCACCAAAGAGGTTACTTGTCCGCCGCACGACGACGTCCTCCGCGAGCTCGAACACGCCCGCCGGAACGACGTCGCGGCTGTTGTTCCCGACCAGGACGATGTATTGTCCGGCTTCGAGGAGATATCCCGGGGTCGCCGCGTCATAGCTCGCGAAGTCGCAGAGGTCAAAGCGGACCGTGAGGTCTTCGCTCTCTCCCGGCGCGAGTTCACGCGTCTTGGCGAAGCCGGCGAGGCTCTTGACCTCCTTGTCCAGTCTGCCCGCCGGGCAGGACAGGTAGACCTGAGCGACTTCTTTGCCCTTGTATCCGCCGGTGTTCTCCACGCGGACCGTTACCGCAATCTTGCTGCCCTCGGCGGCAACCGACACCGTGTCCATCCGGAAAGTCGTGTAACCGAGGCCGTAACCGAACGGGAACAGCGGCGCCGCCCCGGACGCGTCAAACCAGCGGTAACCGACGTAGATGCCTTCGCGGTACTTGACGTCGTCGATCAGGCCGAATTCGCCGAGGCGACAGTAGGCCTCGTACCGGCTCCAGGTCGTCGCCAGGCGGCCGGACGGGCAGCGTTTGCCGAGCAGAATGTCCGCGAGCGCGTTTCCGGTCTCGACGCCGAGCTGTGAAAGCACCAGGATGTTGCCGACCCCGAGGACCGGTGTCAGGTCAACCGGTCCGCCGGCGTTGATGACCAGCATGAAGCGTTCATAAGCCGCGTCCAGCGCGAGGATGTCGCGCACCTCGCTGTCGGTCAGGCGGAAGTCGCCCTTGTCCGGGATGCGGTCGTTGCCCTCGCCCGAGATGCGGGACACCACGTAGATCGCGGCATCCGCGCCGCAGTCCAGCGGAATCCGGTAGTCCGGCTGCTTCATCACCGCGCCCATGGACGCCTGAATGATGTTAAGACCGTTGCGTCTTGCGGTGCGGCGGACGTCACCGTAGAATTGCTCCCGCGCCGCGGCCTCGACCTCCGCGTACTCCTCCGGCCACAGTTTGTTGACCAAGTGGAAGCCGGCGGACTCGAGTCCGTCTTCGATGTTCACAAAATACCGGGAGTTGACCTCGCCGGACCCGGTACCACCCTTGACGGTATACCGTACGCCGGCGCCGACGGCCTCCAGCCGGCACGGCTCCCGGAGCGGAAACGCCCCGTTATATTTGAGCAGCACGGCGCAGTCCGCCAGATACGGTCTGAGCCTGCTGATATTAACCTCTTCATATTTGTTCATGCAGCTACCCTCTCATCAGTATATTTACATTATTTTATCATATTTGCTCGGAAAAAGAAAATCTCCCGGCCGCCGCAATTGCAGTCGGCCGGGTGCGTCCGTCAAAGCGTCCCGAGCAGCTCCAGCCCATGGTCGAACAGTACGATGTTGTCCTGCGTGATATCGTATTTCTTGTTCTCCAGGAAGTACTGCACCGCCAGGTCGAACCTGCTGCCCGGGCTGAGCGCATAGCCCGCGCTGGCGAGCAGCGCCTGTGCCTCCGGAAGTGTCAGCCGGAGTGCGAGCGCGAGCGCGCAGACGGTATTCTTCTTTGGTTTGGCGTCCTTATCGGCCATTATTTTGGAGAAATGCTGCTTGGTGATGTTGGCGTTCCGATAGACCTCAGGGTTGCTCATGTCCCGCTCGATGATCAGCCGGCGCAGGTGCTCCTGGAACGTCTCCTGGGTCTTGTCCACCCAGTCCCCAAAGGACGTCGTGGTCGCCGGCTTGCTGTCTACAGAAGCTTTCTTTGCACTGGCCGGTTTTTTTCCGCCAGTCGGTGACCCCAGCGGCTTTTCCTTTGCGTCGGCCGCCATGTTCCGCAGGTCCTCATAGTACTGCTGGCTCCGCCGGCCCCGCTGCCGCGCAGAGTGACTCGTCGTGTTGAGCTCTTTGAAGTATTCCTCCTCCGCCTGGTCCATGACGTAATTCTCGTCGATGTACGAGTCGATGTCCGCAAACAGTTTGCTCGACACGTGAAACGCGTGGCGGTCGAATACGACGAGGTAGACCATCATGTCGCTCTGCATGAGAAAGTCGTAAATCACCGCGGTCGCCGTCCGTAGGGCGAGGTCCTTTGGGACCCCGTAGACGCCGGTCGAAATCAGCGGAAAAGCAATGCTCTCGCACCCGAGGCTCTCCGCGATGGAGAGGGACTCCTGATAACACGACCGCAGCGCCTCGAGCTCCCCGTGCTCCCCGTCGACCCAGGCCGGCCCGACGGTGTGGATGACGTATTTGGCAGGCAACGCAAAAGCGGGCGTCGCCGCCGCCCTGCCGACCGGAATGTCTCCGATCTTGCGTCGCTCCGCGAGCATCGCCTCCGCCCCCGCCGCTTTGTAGATCGCGCGGTCCGTGCCCGAACCGATCCGGGCCTGCGGGTTGGCGGTGTTGACGATCGCGTCCGCGTGCACTTTGGTGATATCGTTTCGAATGATACTGAACGGCATGGCTTCCTCCGTCCGTTATCCGCGGCTATGCCCCAGCCGCTCGTAGAAATCAATTACGATTTCCTGTAACGGTTCATCCAGGCGCGCCATCGCCGCGCGCCCGAAGGCCTCCGGCAGCCCGTAGTACGCCTCCGCGATCGCGCCGGTCATGCAGCCGATCGTGTCGCTGTCGCCGCCGAGCGAGACCGCCTTGCGGATGGCGTCCTCAAAGGACGTGCTCTCCAGAAACGCGAGGATCGCCTCCGGCACCGACCGCATGCAGTCCACATAGAACCGGTAGGTCGGCCGGATCTGGTCCAGCGTGCGGTGGAGGTCGTAGTGAAACCGCTCTTCGATGAATGTCCCGATTGCGGCCTTGTCTGCGCCGGTCCGCGCGAGGTAGATCGCGGATGCAATTGCCTCCGCGCCTTTGATGCCCTCCGGGTGGTTGTGCGTCACCTCAGCCGTCAGCCGCGCGGCGTGCAGCGTCTCGTCCAGCGTCGGATACAGCCAGCCGGCCGCCGATACGCGCATGCCGCTGCCGTTCCCGTAGCTGTTGTACGGAGCCGGGTCGCGGAGCCGCAGCCACTTCGAAAACCGTCCGCCGTACCCGGCGTTCGGATACCTCCGGCCGATCCTCTGCATGTTCCGGACCACCGCTTCCCGGACCGCCGCGTCGTCTTTTCCTTTGGTGTCGAGCAGCGCCCCGGCCACCGCCAGCGTCATGCACGAGTCGTCCGTCGGCCGGGACCATTTGGTCAGCAGCGGAAAATCGTAATCCTTTGTGTTGTTGAATTCGTAGGCAGACCCTACGATGTCGCCGAAAATTGCTCCTAACATTTTAATATCCTCCTTGTATTCCTGATGAATACAGGGTATCAGGTTTCCGGCGTGAAGGGGTCGCCTCTCAGTTGACTTTTTTTGCCTCGCGGGCCAGACGGACCAGCCGGCTCGTCCCGAGCCGCGTCGCGCCGAGCTCCATGAAGCGCTCCGCGTCCGCAAACGAACTGATGCCGCCCGATGCTTTGATCTGGACGCCCGGTCCGACGTGCTCCGCAAAGAGCGCGATATCTTCGAACGTCGCACCGCCGGTCGAAAAGCCCGTCGACGTCTTGATGAAGTCCGCGCCGGAGTCGGTCACGATGCCGCAGACCTCAACCTTTTCCTCTTCGGTCAGGAGGCACGTCTCGACGATGACCTTGAGGATCGGCTTTTCAGCTGCGCCGACCTCGTCCGCCCATCCGTCGCACGCCGCCTTGATCTGCTGAATCTCGTTCAGCACGTAGCCGCGCTCGCCCGCCTTGAGCATGCCGATGTTGATCACCATGTCGATCTCGGAAGCGCCGTTCAGAAGCGCGTCCCGCGTTTCGTAAACCTTGGTCGCAGTCGTCATGTTCCCGTTCGGGAAACCGATTACGGTGCAGATCTTGAGGCGGTCCCCGACGTAGTCCTTTGCCGCCCTGACGTAGCACGGCGGAATGCAGACCGAAGCCGTACCGAACTCGATCGCGTCGTCGCAAAGCGCTTTGATGTCGTCCCAGGTCGCTCCCTGTTTGAGCAGCGTGTGGTCGCAAGCCGCGAGGATCTTTTGCATGTCGATAGCCATAATAGTACCTGTTTCCTTTCTTTCCATTCAAAAGCGGTATCCCGCCTTTTACTATTATATCACGTTCTCCGCAAAGGTTGTCTCCTCAAAGGCGACATTTTATTTATGTTATGCGCTTATCCATGTTACGCGCGGCGGCACAGCGCCGCGCTTGACATGTCTCCGCCGGGGCAGCATAATGAGGACGGACGGCCATTTTTTTAAAGGGCTGCGTTGCAGGGGAAGGAGAAAGCGATGGCTTTTGATTATAAGAAAGAATACAAAGAATTCTACATGCCGAAGGACACGCCGGGTATCGTAACGGTCCCGCGCATGAACTACATCGCGGTCCGCGGGCAGGGCGACCCGAACCAGGAGGACGGCGAGTACAAACAGTCGATCGGGCTGCTGTACGGAATCGCCTTCACGATCAAGATGAGCAAAAAAGGCGACCACCAGATCGACGGATATTTCGACTACGTCGTTCCTCCGCTGGAGGGCTTCTGGTGGCAGGACGGTGTCGCGGGAGTCGACTACGCGCACAAAGAGAACTTTCAGTGGATCTCCGTCATCCGCCTGCCGGACTTCGTGACCCGGGACGACTTCGCGTGGGCCGTCCAGGAGGCGACGCGCAAGAAAAAGACCGACTTCTCCAAAGTGGAGTTTCTGACCTACGACGAGGGTCTGTGCGTCCAGTGCATGCACATCGGTTCGTACGACGACGAGCCGGCGACCGTGGCCCGGATGCACGAATACATGGAAGCGCAGGGCTATGCGCTGGACATCACGGACCTGCGGCTGCACCACGAGATCTACCTGAGCGACGCCCGCAAGGTCGCGCCGGACAAATTAAAAACGGTCATCCGCCATCCGATCCGGAAGGCAGAATGAGCAGAGCCGCGTGCATTGACAACATGAGCCGTGTAACACCGCATATTAAAACAACAGAAAAACCGGGAGTCATGCGTTGCCGCGCATGACCCCCGGTCTTTTTTGCAATTACAGTTGTTTTAGCAGTGCGCTGACCACCTTGCCGGCATCGCCTACGACTCCGTAATCCGAGTTCGCGAACATGCGGGCTTTCTCGTCACGGTTAACGGTAATAACCAGTTTACTCTTGTTCATCCCACAGGTATGATGCGCCGCGCCTGAGATGCCGAAGCCGAGGAACAGTTGTGGCTTGACAGACTTTCCGCTGGTTCCTATCATGCGGCTTTCATCCGGCACGAAGCCGAGGTCGACGAAGCTGCGGGTGCAGCCGAACGCCGCATTCAACTTGCCTGCAAGCGCCTTCACGTTCTCAAAGTCTTCCTGCGTGGAGACGCCTCGTCCGGCACAAACGACGATGTCTGCGTCCTCGAGACGAAGATCCGCAGAAGGAGCATCCTGTTCAAACGCGATCATTTCAACTGGCGATGTTACGCTGTCGAGAAAGCTACTGTCTGCTCGTACAACTTGAGTGGAAGGGTTCCCTGCGGTTACGGGCGCTCCCGCGCCAGCTGGTTCCGGCGCGTCAAAAATTCCCGGACGAACCGAAGCCATAACCGGCCGCGTCGCCGGTACATAGATCTCGCTTATGACACGGCCGCCGAAAGCCGGTACCATGCAATTAATTCGCTTTTCCGTGACTTCGATGTCGACGCAGTGCGCCGCAAGGCCGGTCTTCAGTTTACCTGCAATGCCCGGCGCGAGTTCTGCGCCGAGAGCGGTTGCTCCCACCAATACCACTTCCGGATTATATGCTCTGATTAGCGCCGCGAACGCTTCTTTCAGAACGCAGGCATCCAGCGTATCCAGTTTCGGGTGGTCCATGACATAGACCGTATCCACGCCTTGTACCGAAGCGGCAGCAGCAAGTCCATCCACATCTTTTCCGAGCACGACACCGCAGACTCTCGCCTCCTGCATCTTCTCGCGCATCTCATTGGCTTTGCGGACGAGCTCTCCGTAAACCGGAGCAGGACGGCCTCCGAAATTCTCGGCAAAGACCCAAATATCTCTGTTCATCTCCTGCCCTCCTTACGCCTTGAGAAGTGGCTTGATCTTTTCGAGGATCATTGCAGCGGCTTCTTCTTCGGTTCCTTCGAGCATCGTACACACCTTGGTCGACTCCGCCATGTGGAGCTCTCCGTTTTGAGTCGGCGACCCGGCGAGCCCGACCCGGCTCTCGTCGAGCCCGGTGATGTCAGCAGCAGAAAATACAGTCAACGGCTTTTTCTTTGCTTTGAGCACCGCCATCATATTCGTCAGCCGGACTTTGTTGATCCGCTGGTTGACTGCGATAACGCACGGCAGGCCGAGCCGGAACGTCCCGGTTCCGTTTTCAAACTTCTTGGTTACGATTGCTTTGCCGTCCTCTACGCGAATCGAAAGTGCAGAGCAGATGCAACCGAGACCCATCCATTCCGCGATCTGTGCCGGCACGTGTGAAGTCGCTCCGTCAGCGCTTTCATTGCCGGCGAGAATGATGTCGTATGGTCCCGTCTGTTCGATGAGTTTGCTCACCGCGTAAGACGTCGCCAGTGTGTCCGCTCCGCCGACCTTGCGGTCGCTCAGGAGATATGCGTCGTCGGCTCCCATGGCAAGTGCCTCGCGGAGCTGCTGCTCCACCGGCGGCGGCCCCATCGACACTACGGTAATCGAACCGCCGTACTCTTCTTTCAGTTGGAGCGCTGCCTCGATGGCGTGCTTGTCCGCCACGTTGATGACCGCCGGAATCCCCGCCCGGTTCAGCGTTTTGTTGACCGGATCCAACGTAATCTTATCGTAACAGTCCGGGTCCGGTACGGATTTGATACATACCGCTATTTTCATACTGTCCCTCTATTGGAAGATCATCGACGCGAGTGAATTGATCAAAGTGCGGTTGCTGCCGCAGCCGACCGTACCCATTTTGGCGTCTCTGTAGAAGCGCTCAATGCCTGTCTCGTAAACCGTACCGGTTCCTCCGTGAAGTTCAATGCACTGGCTCGCAATCTCCTCAAGGAGGTCCGCACCCTGCATCTTAAGTGCAACCGCCTTGGCAGAGATGTTCTCCCCCCGATTCTCGTCTTCGAGAGCGGAGTAAACCGCACTGCGGTAGTTGTCAATCTTGAGGAACATCTTCATCATGTCGATGCGAATCGATTCATGTGCGTCCCAAAGCGAAACGCCGCACTGTACTCTGCTCTTCAGGAAAACGAGCGTCTTCTGGAAGATGGTTTCCATTGCACCGAGGTTCATCGGACCGTAAGTCGCAAACATCGGGAGTAATGCCACGTTGAGCGGGAGCCATGCGTTATCGACCGCGCCGATAATGGCATCTTTCGGGATGCGAACATCCTTGAAATAAAGCTGTCCTGTGTGGCTGCCCTTCCAGCCGAGCTTGTTCTCGATGTGACCAACGGTAAGTCCCGGAGTGTCCGACGGTACCACGAAGAATGTCAGTCCTGTCATTGTTGCAGGATTGTAGTCGCTGGTCTTCGCAATGACAAAGAAGGTGTCCGCAATGTCTGCATTCGTAATAAAGATTTTGCCGCCGTTGATGACCCACTCGTCGCCGTCAAGTACCGCGCGGGTCTCGTATTCCATCGGATTTCCTACGCCGCACGGCTCGGTAAAGCAAATACCATAAATCTTTTCTCCGGTCAGGCCCTTAGCAATCAGATCCTTCACCTGCTCCGGCGTTCCCATCTTTTCAATCAGGCCAAGGGTCAGCTCGGACGCAAGATATGCGAGCAGCCCAAAGCCGTGGCTCTCTTTTGCTAATTCTTCGATCATCAGACCATAGTTGACGTAGTCCGCACCGGCCCCGCCGTATTCTTCTTTAATCGTCAGACCGAGCATGCCGAGTTCGCCAAGTTTGCGGATCGCAGCCTCTGGATACTTCTCTTCCTCTTCCATCAGTTTCGCGGCTGGACGGACTTCCTGTTCCGCGAATTCACGAGCCGCCGCTGCAATCATCTGACGCTCTTCATTCATCCACCACATAGTCGTTCCTCCTTTTTAAAAATGATAACTATACATAACGATATTGCTATTGTATATACTATACGTTGTAGTTTATTTTACCTTTTTTCTCTTCTGTTGTCAACATCGTTAAATCAAATCAAAAGGACCGGGTACACCCGGTCCGGAAACCTTACCACTCGCAGTAAATGAAGTGGTCGATGCTCCTTATATACTTGTCATAAAATTCATCAAGGTCGTTCTGTTGCGTGATCTTATCGCACTCGCTCAAGACAAAGGATTGTTCTTCGTCGGTCATTCCAATAGAGGTCATAAACTGGCAATACAACTGAATCAGACCTTCCCGGATGCTGAACGGGAGCCGCCGTTTGAGGTAAAGTACGATCATTTGTGAAGCGCCGCCCCAAAAGATGAACTGCCCGTATCGTTTTTCCACTGTGTCGACCGTCTCCGGCATACTGATTGTGTCACAGCAGAAGTCCACGATCTCGTTCATGAGCTTCGTGTCGCAAAGGACGTAACTATATACGGATAACATCTGTCCGTTGTTGCGCGCCAGGACGTCAAACATGTATGTAATCATCGCGAGGCTGAGCGAAAAACCGTTGACCGGTGCGTGTTCCTTGGCGTGGTATTTCTCCTTCAGATAGTCCTGTGTCTTGAGAAGAAGGTCATAGATGATGTGGATTACCAAATCCGCCTTGGCAGGAAAATAGTGATGAAGCAACGTCGCTGTAATACCAGTATCCTCGGCGATTTCCTTGAGATATACCCCGTCATAGCCGTAGGTGAGAAATCTGCTGTATGCGTTCTTCAATATTTTCTCTCTGGTCTCGTTATTCTTTGGCCGTGCCATGGTACCTTACTTTGCCCTTCTCCATGCTCGTTATACCGGACTTTACTAACTGCTATCCATTTTGAACTGTTTGCGACTTTTTGTCAAACGAAAATCGCGCCTCACTGGCGTCCGCTCTACATACAACTCTTTTCTCCTGTATCTACTCCAACAATCGACGAAGGAATATGTGCAGTTGACCGCAGCGTTCAACCTACCCGCAACCCCTTTGACTTCATTACTCTTCCAGCAGCTGATGCAGGATTCGCTCCCGGTCGTTGATGAAGAGGCGCGTGATTTGGTAGCTGTCCGTCTCTTCATAAATAATTGAATGTAGAGGGCCCTCGTCAAAGCTCAGGATCTCCGCGCCAGGCAGGCTGAGCAGGATCGGCGAGTGTGTCGCAATGAGAAACTGCGCGCCGTCGCTGACGCAGCGCGCGATTTCCAGGAGTAGCGTCATCTGCCGCTGCGGCGACAGGGCCGCCTCCGGTTCGTCGAGGACGTACAGTCCGTGCCCGCGGAAGTAATTCTGCATCACGGTGAGGAAGCTCTCCCCGTGCGACTTCTCGTGCAGGTGCTGCGGCCGGCCGCCCGGCCCCTTCGCGTATTCCTCCTCCATGGTCGCGACGTTGTAAAAGCTCTCCGCCCGCAGGAAGTACCCCGTCCCGGCGACGCCCCGCCGGATGTTCCGGGTCAGCCGGATTGCATCGCAGAGCTCTGAGTGCGAGTCGTACGTGGAAAAACGATAGTTTCGGGTGCCGCCCTCCGGGTTGAACCCATAGGCGACTGCGATCGCCTCCAGGAGCGTCGACTTCCCGCTGCCGTTTTCGCCCACGAAAAACGTCACCGGGGCGTGAAACTCGATCCGCTCCACCCCGCGAATCGCCGGAATGTTCCGGAGGTAGCTCTCCGGATCGATCCGGCTCCAGTCGATTGCCGCACTTTCCACCAACAATTCTCTGTTCATTTTGCCTCTATCTTACCTATATCTCATGTATCACTGATTTTTCCGACGCTCGTCCCAGTCCAGAGCAGTTATTTCAGAAACCGCCGGATCATCGCGTCGTCCGCATACGGCAGGATGCTGCGGACGTGCGCGAATAGCCGTTCGTACGACTCTGCCGGCGTCCGCCGGTAAACCGCGTTTGTAAAGTCTTCGCCGAGGAAGGCCTCCGGCGTCGAGTACTCCGCGACGCCCCAGCCGTACCGCTCGCCGTTCTTGTCGATCATGTATACAAAGTCGCTGATGATCACGTACCCCTGCGCCTGCAGGCGGTTGATCATCGTGTCGAAGCCCTTGTTGCCGCCCTTGCGGTAGTTGCCGAGGCCCTTGAGGCGCCTGGAGAGGACCGGCGCGTTCGCCGTGATCAGGTCGTACAGCCGCTTGTCGCCGATGTACGCCAGGCCGTCCTCGTAGCGCGCGTCAAAGTCGTACCCGTCCCGCCGGTAGTTCGCGAAGTCCGGGAACCACGCCCGGCTGATGTACGCCGCCTTCTTCTCAAAGAACTTCCCGTACGCGCAGTTCAGCGTGTTGATGACCGGCCCCTTCCAATCCCACACGGCCCAGGAATCGTCTGCGCCGTTGTACCACGCCCGCGGGTCGACGTGCTCCTCAATCGAAAAGCCCGGGATCGAGTTGTCAAAAAACGGCAGGAAGCCGAGCTCCTCCACCGCCTCCGTGAGGTCGTCCATGGTCCGGATGTAAAGGTCTGAAATGTTCATCGGTCTCTCACCCGTTCTCCCTATCGCCTGTTCCTGCGGATGCTCCGCCGGATCCGCTCCTGGCGGTCGCGCAGCTCCTGATTCGTGTGGCCGCGGTTCGCCATGAGGCGGGTCCCGTCGCACAGTTCATCGTAAAGCTTGCGGAAGTCCTTTCGCGCCGCCCTGGACGGAAAGTCGAATGCGTCCTCGTCCGGGGCTTCGCCGCGGCGAATCCCGTCGGAAAGCCGGAGCAACGCGCCTTTAGCGGCGTCTTCGCCATACTGGAACGTCCGGATCAGGAAGAGCTTCATCGCCCCGCATTCGCGGCTGTTCAGCAGGCAGCCCTCCGCGTGGAACTCCTCGATTTCCGCCCGGTTCGGGATGTAAAACGGCTTGTTCCGCTGCACCTCGACCGCGTACGTATCAAACGTACCGTCCGCGAGGAGGTCGTCCCGGATCAGCCGCGCGCCGGACTCCGTAAAGCCCCGGCGCTCCACCGGCATCCTGCGAAACACCTCCTGCACCTCCGCCGCCCCGGCGTCCCGGAAGCGCCGCCTGTACAGCTTGAGCAGGACGCCCCAGGTCATGCCGCCGTAGAGCGCACCCGCGATCTGCAGGCACTTCCCCATCCAAAGACGCTGCTGCCGCAGGGCTTCCAGGTCCTCGCTCCAGTCTTCGTTATACGCAGCGAGAAGGTCCTCCGGCACGCGGTATATTCTTTCATTGGAAGGGTTCCCGTCCGCCGGGCCCCCTTCCGCGGAGCTATCAACAACCGGAACGACCAACTGCCGCGCCGCCATCGCCTCATACAGCCGCTCTTCCTCCGCATTTGCCGCGCGCCGTCCGCTTGGGTGAGCCGCGGTCAGCCCGAAGAGCACCGCCTCGTCGTCCCCGAGCTGCGTCCATAATTCTTCAAAAGTTATCTTTTGGCGTTCGTTATCCATCGTCCCTGCACTAATGCTTCATATCAATCCGTTCTCCTCAAGGCGGTAGATCGCGAACGACTGCCGCAGCCGGAAGCACGTTCCGGTGTCCGTGAGGTCGATGTCGCAGAGCTCGCCGATCTTGCGCAGGCGGTAGATGACGCTGTTCCGGTGCATGAAGAGCGTCTCCGCCGTATCCTTGATATTGCAGTTGCTCCGCAGGTAGATCTGCAGCGTCTCCAGCAACTTGGTTTCGTTCTTCGCGTCGTAGTTTCGCAGGATCGTGATCGCCCGGTGGAAGTACCGGCGGATGTCCTCGCTCTCCGAGAGTTTGCGGAGCATGACATAGACTCCGTACTTCTCAAACGTGTAAACGCGGCGCGCCGGGGACAGTGTCAGGCCCGTCGCGAGCGCGTCCTTCGCGTCCCGGAGCGCGCTCCGCACTTCTTCGATGTGGTCGAACGGGTTGCTCACGCCCGCCTGTGCGGCGGCCTCCTCCGGAAAGCACTCGAGCAGCGCCTTGCGGTCGCTCAGGTCCTCCGCCGGCCCGACGACGATCGCGCTGTCGCGGTACGAAATCAGGTGGCAGTCCGGAAAGGCCTTGTAGACCTGTTTCTCCAGGTCGGCTTCCTTTGGGAACCTGTGCCCGCCCTTGCCCGCCTTGAGGTACACGACCTGCATGTTTTCCGGGAAGTGCAGCTTGCGGTACGCCTCCGGCTGGCTCTCGAGCGGTGCGCCGATGATCAGATTGCTCAGAAAGCTGTGAAATTCGTTCGTGTGGTAGAGCATCTCCGGCGAATAGGTCAGCAGCGTGTAGCCGATCACGCCCGAAAGGACGCGCAGCATGTCGACGTGCTCCGGCCGGTAGGAGTCCTCCCCCTCGATGAGGAGGATCGACCCGATCCAGGCGTCCTTGCAGTAGACGCGGCTGGTGAGCTTGCGGAACGGCGACGACTTGCAGCTGACCTCGACGGGGTTGGTGGTGGCGTCCATCTGCTGGATCGCCTTGAGCTTGCGGACCTCGGTGATGAACTCGTAGTCGCAGAAGCCCTGCCGGATGTTCTGCGCCCACAGCTCGTCCGTGACCGGAACCTGGGTCGAGTAGCTCAGGATCCGGAAGTCGCGGTCAATGAACACGAGGGACGCCCCGAAGGACTGGGACGCGATGTCGATCAGCGTGTCGACGCTCTGGACGCGGTTCGCAATCTCGAACATGTAGTTATAAAAGCCGCTGTGCCGGCGGCCGGCGATGAGGTCATGTGCCTCATTGAACGCGTCGCCGTAGTCCTCCGGCGCGACCAGCGCCGCGTTGACGCCGGCCACGATTTCCGTGGCGTTCTCCGGGACGTCTGCAAAAATGCAGTTCTCCGGCATCGGTCCCTTTTGTATATAGTAACTAAAATACAGCGTCGCCGGGTCGAAGACCGTAACCCGGGCGCTCCATAGCCGCACCTGCAGAATTTCTGGGTCCTGACCCTCGGAAATGACCCGAATCGGGTAGTTTTTATTTAATTTTTCAATAATTTGACGAAATTTCATCTGTTTTTTCCATCCCCTCCGCGAAACCTGTCCTTTCGTCCGCTCCGTCGATTTCTGTCAATGGCTCCGTCTATTTTGAGATTAGTATACGATGCACAAAATGTCAAACTATTTTCATCTATCATATACATAGAGAGGATTGTGCCGGCTGGGATATAATTTTGATAGGATATTACGGATTGCGCAAGGGGCCCCTTGCGCGCAAAAGGCTGCGGGACCAGCTGAACCGCAGCGCCTATGAAAGGAGGATATTACATGTACGACAAGCTATTTGAAAAAGGCAAGATCGGTAATGTTGAGATCAAAAACCGCCTGGTCATGACCCCGATGGGCACCAACCTCGCGGAGCTCGACGGTACCGTCGGCCCTGGCATGCTCGCGTATTTCGAAGAGAGAGCCAAGGGCGGCTGCGGCCTGATCATGCCTGAAATCTGCCGTGTCAACGACGTACACGGCGCGGGCATGCTGCGTCAGATCTCCGCGACCAAGGACCTGCACATTCCTGGCCTTGCCAAGCTCGCGAGCACCGTTCACAAATACGGCGCCAAGATCTTCATCCAGCTCCACCACCCTGGCCGCGAGGGCTCCTCTGACCTGATCGGCGGTCAGCCATGCGTCTCCGCGTCCGACAGAATGTGCAAAGTCTCCATGCAGAAGACCCGTCCGCTGACGATCGATGAGATTCACGAACTCGTTGGCCAGTTCGGCGACGCAGCGCTCCGCTGCAAGAAGGCCGGCATCGACGGCATCGAGCTGCACTGCGCGCACGGCTACCTGCTCCAGCAGTTCCTCTCGCCGTACACCAACTTCCGCACGGACGAATACGGCGGCAGCTTCGAGAACCGCATGCGCATCGTACTCGAGATCATCGAGGACATCCGCAAGAAGTGCGGTCCGGACTACCCGCTCGGCTGCAGAGTCTCCGTCGTCGAGCTGCTCGACAAGATCGGCGTCACCGAGGACCAGATCCGCATCCAGGACGGTGTCAAGATCTGCATGGTACTCGAGCAGGCAGGCGTCGACTTCATCGACGTCAGCTGCGCGCTCTACGAGACCGGCCTCATGGCCGTTGAGCCGATCTCCTTCCCACAGGGCTGGAGAAAAGACTTCATCAAGGCCGTCAAAGACCACGTCAACGTTCCGGTCATCGCGGTATCCTCGATCCGTGACCCTGAGGTCGCTGAGGCGTTCCTCGAGGACGGCGTCGTCGACTTCGTCGGCATGGGCCGTTCATGGCTCGCAGATCCGGAATGGGGCAAGAAAGTTCAGGAAGGCCGCGTCAGCGAGCTCAAGAAGTGCATCAACTGCCTGCGCTGTTTCGAGACGCTGATGGGATGGAACGCACAGGCGATTCCGTTCCAGTGCGCTGTCAACCCTCGCACCTGCAACGAATGGAAATACGGCGACCTCGAGCCGGTTACCGAGCCGCGTAAAGTCGTCGTTGTCGGCGGCGGCCCTGGCGGCATGACCGCTGCAGAGACGCTCGCCAAGAGAGGCGTCAAGGTCACCCTGATCGACCGTCAGGAGGCTCTCGGCGGCACCGTCAACCTCGCGAAGAAACCTCCGCTCAAAGAGAGAATGGAGTGGATCATGGATTACTTCAGAGACAGCTTTGACAAGCTCGGCGTTGACGTCCAGCTCGGCAAAGAGGTCACCGCGGACGATATCGCCGCGCTCGAGCCAGACGCAGTCGTCCTCGCGACCGGCTCCAAGTCCATCATCCCGTCCTCGATCCCTGGCGTAGATGGCGACAACGTCTACACGATTGAAGAAGTCCTGACCGGCAAGAAGAACATCGCGGGCAAGTCCGTCGCGATGATCGGCGCGGGCCTCACGGGCCTCGAAGCCGGTGAATACCTCGGCGCGCAGGGCTGCAAGGTCATCTTCGTCGACATGCTCAAGGCTGCCGGCACCAACGCTTACAAGAACAACGTTCTTGACATCATGAGCAGACTCAACAAGATGGACATCGCATGGGCTCTCGGCCACGCGCTCAAAGAAATCCAGGCGGACGGCGTCGTCGTTGAGAACGTCGATACCAAGGAAGAGAAGAAGATCGACGCTGAGGCCGTCGTCCTCTCGCTCGGCTACAGACCGGACCAGAGCCTCAAGGCTGCGCTCGAGGAGAAGGGTCTCCTGGTCAAGCTCGTCGGCTCCGCCATCAAGGACGGCACGATCGGCCCAGCCACCACGACTGGTTATGAAGTCGGCGCAGAGCTCTTCAAGAAGCCTGCAAGGAGCTTCGTCATGCCGAAGGATGAGCTGATGAACTTCTGCAAGATCTCTTACATGAACGGCCAGGAAGGTATCTACCTCGCGTATACCACCTATCCGGAAGCCATTGAGAAGATCCTGCCGGCACCGCTCAAGCCGTTCTCGATCCCGGTCGTTTCGGTTTCGTGCTGCCACATCAAGGACCCGTCCTTCGCGGACAACTACTATGAGACCATCATCGGTATCTACTGCACGTACAACGGCCAGCTCGGTATGTACCCGGTGAGCATGCTGCTCGGCGGTGAGGGCGCTGAGATGGCGACCTACCTCGGCCGTGACAATTCGTCCTACGCCAAGAAGCTCGGCGCGGAGTTCGTCATCCGCAAGGGCGAGGACGGCATAGTCAACGTCGGCGTCACCAGACGCGGCGCGCAGGTCCTGAACGTCGAGATGCAGCTCGGTCAGTACAACCACCCGCTGACCCACCTGCTCTTCCAGGCGCCGGCTCCTGGCAAGGAGACCGCAGGCTCCGCATTCAACTTCCACTTCGACCGTCTGCCGGACGAGAACGGCGTCTGGGGTTACACCAACACCTGCCTCGTTTCGACGCTGATCAAGTACAAGTACGACGCGTGGACACCGGGCTACATCAACAAACTCGAGCTCAACTCCACCACGGACGATCCTTGGGGCTGCCTGCCGGTCAACACCATCGTCGGCGGCGCGTATGCGGAGAACAACCTCCTCATCACCAACCTCCGGAAGCTCGCGGACGTTGATCCAAAGCAGCTGATGCCTATGATCATGCCGGCATGGTATGACAAGACCACGTTCATGCAGACCGGACGGAAATAATCTGTTCGCATCATTTGACGGCGCGCCGGTTTCGGCGTGCCGTCTTCATCAAAAGCACCACTGTATAACAACAAGGAGGAGCAAAAAATGAAGGATTTTAAAGGAAGAGTAGCCATCATCACCGGCGCTGCGTACGGCTTCGGTAACGAATTCGTCAAGCAGGCGGCGAAGCGCGGCATGAAGATCGTCGCGGTCGACATCATGGGCGACAAGCTCCAGGAGGTCGGCCCGATGGCAATGGAACTCGGCGCCGAAGACGTCACCCTGATCACGGCGGA
Organism: Mogibacterium sp.; assembly: GCA_017433975.1. Taxonomy (GTDB): domain Bacteria; phylum Bacillota; class Clostridia; order Peptostreptococcales; family Anaerovoracaceae; genus RGIG2439. The sequence continues at coordinate 78,441 of JAFRGD010000025.1, forward strand.
CGTCGGCATTTACGAAGAGACCGAAAGAGTCGTCAAGACCACGCTCGAGAAGTACGGCCAGATCGACCTTCTGATGAACAACGCGGGCATCGCGATCCCTGGCGACGGCATCAACCTGCCGCTCCGCGACTGGGATTGGATCGTTCAGACCAACCTGATGTCCCACGTCTATTTCATGCGCCAGGTCATTCCGGTCATGAAAGCCCAGGGCACGCACTGCAACATCATGAACACCTGCTCCGTTGCGGGCGTCATCAACTTCGTCGGCATGGTACCGTACTACACGGTCAAGCACGCCGCCGTCGCGCTGGCTGAAAGCACCAACTACGAGCTCCAGGCCATGGGCGCGGACATCGCGATGGGCGTCTTCTGCCCGGGCTATGTCCAGACCAACCTCGACCACAGCGAGGAGTACCGTCCGGCGAGATTCCGGGACGACTCCGACCCATACTATCAGAGCGAGGAGTTCTTCAAGGGCCAGGCGGCCGCCAAGTACGTCATCGAGACCGGCGCACCAAACGACATCTACGGCGATCTGGTCTTCAAGGCGATTGAGGAAGACGAGTTCTACGTCCTGCCGCACGTCATGTACGACGGCATCCTCAAAATCCAGACCGGCGAAAAGGTCCAGAGAAAGACCCCGAACATCCACGAGCTCCAGGCGATGATCGCAGCCGCAAAGGCCGCGAAATAAACCGCTTCCGGCACCGCGACAAAAGGCCCGCTCCGGCGGGTCTTTTTATTGCCGCCGCGTAAATTGACACCGGCGGTTTTCTGTATTACAATTATTTGAATAGACTACAAAGAGAGGGGGAACGGGTATGGCAGATTATAGTGTGACACTCGAGGCAATGCTCAAGACATTGCTGGAAGAAAAAAAATACTCGACGCTCAAAGACGTCCTGATTACGATGAACCCTGCGGACGTCGCGCTCGCTTTTGAAGAAATCGACGACGAGCGAATACCTCTCATGTTTCGGTTGCTGCCGAAGGACATGGCGGCCGAGACCTTTGTTGAGATGGACCCGGACCTGCAGGAGCTTCTGATCAAAGGCTTCTCGGACTACGAGCTGCGCGAGGTCGTGGACGAACTCGCGGCGGACGACGCGGCTGACCTGATTGAGGAAATGCCTGCCAACGTCGTCAAGCGTGTCCTCTCCAGCGTCGACCCGGACTTCCGTAAGCAGATCAATGACATTCTGAGATATCCGGAGGACTCCGCGGGGTCGATCATGACCACCGAGTACGTCACGCTCCGCGAGGACATGACCGTCGAGGACGCGATCGCCAAGATCCGGCGCGTCGCCCTCGACAAGGAGACGGTCTACACGTTATACGTAACGGACCGCCGGACTCTCGTCGGTATCGTATCCCTCAAGGACCTCCTCCTCGTCTCCAATGACTCCACGCTCATCGGCGACATCATGGATACGAACTTCATCTGCGTCAACACCCAAGACGACAGTGAAGAAGTCTCTCAGAAACTGAAACGATACAACTTCCTCGCCCTCCCGGTCGTCGACAACGAGAACCGCATGGTCGGTATCGTCACGTTCGACGACGCGATGGACGTCATCGAAGAAGGGGCCACCGAGGATATCGAGATCATGGCCGGTATGACGCCGTCCGGCGGCAAGACGTACTACCGCTCCACCCCGTTCGACCTCTTCAAGCAGAGGATCCCGTGGCTGATGCTCCTCATGATCTCGGCCACGTTCACCGGCATGATCATCAATCACTTCGAATCCGCGCTCGCGACCCAGGTCGTGCTGACGGCCTTCATCCCGATGCTGATGGACACCGGCGGTAACTCCGGCTCACAGTCCTCCGTTACCGTCATCCGTGCGCTCTCGCTGGACGAGCTCGAGTTCGAAGACCTCCCGGTCGTCATCTGGAAAGAGATCCGCACCTCCGTCCTCTGCGGCGTGTGCCTCGCGGCGGCCTGCTTCGTCAAAATCATGCTGATCGACCGGATGCTGCTCGGCAACACCGACGTGACCATCCCGGTCGCGGCCGTGGTCTGCGCGACGCTCGCGGTCACCGTCCTGCTCGCCAAGACGATCGGCTGCACGCTCCCGATGATCGCCAAGAAGCTCGGCTTCGACCCGGCGGTCATGGCGAGCCCGTTCATCACCACCGCCGTCGACGCACTGTCGCTGCTGGTGTACTTCCGCATCTCGACCGCCCTGCTGTTCCGGTAATCCGCGCGGTCCGGGAGCCCTGGTGAAATCGGGGACGGTTCCGGTGAAAACAGGGACGGTTCCGGGTTTCATCTAAACTGGTTTAATAAAACAAAAGACGGACCATCGGTCCGTCTTATTTGTTTGTCCGTTCTGTCTGCGAATTGTTGTCAGCAAGTCCGAATCTTGCGGCCCCAGCCTTGCTCTGCTGCGGCGCGATCCCTGCTCCGCCGCTCCCCGGAGCGTTACTCCACGCGCTCAAACACGTTATAGCCTTCTTCGCCCTTGAGGATGCGCAGGCCGCCCATCGCGAGGGACCGCATCTCGTCTTCGCCCGGATAAGCGACGACCGGCGCGATGAACGAAACGAGTTCGCTCATCTTGTTGACGTAGTATTTGTTGTGCGCGATGCCGCCGGTGAGGACGATCGCTTCGACGTCGCCGGCGACGACAACTGCCAGCTTGCCGACGCACTTTGCGACGGTCATGATCATCGCATCGTAGATCTCCTTGGCGTATTCGTCACCCGCGTACATCCGCCGCTCGACCTCGAGCACGTTGTTTGTCCCGAGGTAGCCCATGATGCCGCTCGCGGTGCGGAGTTTTTTCTTAAAGCCCTGCGGGTCCTTGGTGACCGCCGCGATGACCTCGTCGAGCGGCAGCGCGCCGGACCTCTCCGGTGCGATCGGGCCGTCGTTGTTGTTGATCATGTCCTGGCGGATGCCGTCCTTGAAGACCGCCGCCGAAGCCCCGCCGCCCATGTGGACGACGATGATGCTGACGTCCTTGAGGGTCTTGCCGCGGTCCGTCGCGTATTTCATCGCGGTTGCGCGGATGTTGAGGTTGTGGCCCGTGCCACGGCGCTTCATCTCCGGAAGGCCGGTGTAGCGGATCTTGTCCGGGATGTCGTCGGCGCAGACCGCGTCGTAGATGTACGCCGGAACGCCGTCCGCGCGGCCGATCTCGTCCGCGATCAGCGCGCCGAGGTTGGACGCGTGCTCTCCGGCCGGCTTGTTCTTGAGCTGCCAGAGCATGTCGTCGTTGACGATGTAACCGCCCGTCTTGAGCGGCGGCAGGATGCCGCCCCGCGCCATGATGACGTCAAAGTCCGACGGTTTGAAGCCGGACCGCTCGAGCGCCGGCCGGATCTTGGCCATCCGGTAATCCAGCTGGTCCGCGATCTTTTCAAACGGAGCGAGCTCCTCCATGCTGTGCGTTACGCTCTCCTGGAAGACCTTTTCCTCGTCTTCGTACACTGCAAGCTTGGTCGAAGTCGACCCCGGGTTAATGACCAAAAGTCTGTACATGTTTTTCTCTCCTGATAATAGTTTATTATTGCGTTATTTAATTGCCTACAAAAGGGATTATATCATATATGCTTCTGTCAGACAAACCGATACCACACTTTCCGCGCATAAATGTAGTGTTGTTTTCTTTTATATCTACAATATCTTCCGTTTTTCGGACTGCTTCTGTGGTTCGAATTCTTTGTTTAAAAACAAATGCACGACGCCGTGAGGATAATGTCGGATTATAAACTTTGTGATTTGTGCTTTCCTGAAACATCGGATATGCTTTTCTTACCCGGGTTTGTTTTTCATCGCTGTTATCATCCGCACACGATATTGGGAGAGAGGGTCTATCCTATGGACAACGCAGAGGTTGCTTATGATAAATACAGTTACTTGAGCGTCATCAACTTTATGACCGGATTAAAACGTCAGCTGGAATTAAGCCTGAAGTTCTATTCTTCCGTTCATGCAAAGCGCTCCGATTACAGCGATTACTGTTTAAGTGCTTCGCGCAAAGGGAGATACCTTTATTACACAAAAGTCAACACAAAGACGCAGAAACGCGATTATCTTGGCAAAAGCCATCTTCCTGAGGTTTCCGCAATCAAGGAGTACCGCGTCTCTGGAGAAATGCTTTCTGCGATTCAACACAATCTCAATTTGATGACATTGTTTCTGAATGGGTTTCTTGACATCTCAATGGATGCAATTTCCGCCAGATTGCCGATGGCATATCGTATGGACTCCATCGCGCCGGTTTCCGATAACCGAACAGGTAATTCCTGGAAAGAGAAAATGCTGAAAAAGAAAGCTACCTATCCGCCTTATCGGCCGGAAGGACTGATACACCGAGCCATAGATGGGACTTTGGTCAGGAGCAAATCCGAGGCATTAATTTACAATCAGCTGACGCTTCATAACATTACATTCATCTATGAAATGCCTATGGAAATCGGTGGAGTACTGCTGCACCCGGACTTTACCATTCTTTGCGAGGACGGGACAATCCTGCTTTGGGAACATCAAGGCCGCATGGATAAGGAACAATATCAAAAGGATCATAGTAATCGGCTATCATTATATATTAGTGATAATTATGTCCCCGGCATAAACCTATTGCTGTCATACGAAGACAAACGAGGAAATATTGACACCCAATCTATCGAGCAGATGATACAAATTTACATTATTCATCGGAATCAGTTTTGAGCACTCAGTAAAAATTAGAAAAGGAGGAATCATAAAAATGGGATGTTGGATGCGTTCAAAAGACAGATTAGTGGTTGTCCCGGAGCCAACCGACGATTTGTTGATTGAGTTCCAGATTTTCAGCAAAACAACAAATCCATATGCTTACATGGATGAAACTTTTCCTAACACATGGTTCTTTGACAAGGACAACCATTTAGCTTGTGCTGCTGGCAAATTTGCTGAACCCAGCATATGGCTCAAGTGTATGACCAATTCATTTTTCAATCCGCGGGGCTACCGTTTGATTGGAGATGTCTGTTTTATTGGAGAAGAAGACGACAATCTCTTTGACAATTCTATTTGTGAAGAATACCATGCTTGGAAAAAGCGGGTTGCTGCTCTTATAAAGGACAAGTACCCGAACTCTTGGCATCGTTATTGTTGATAGGTAGAATGATTTGACTGCGTGCGAACGAAGCATGGATTATTGCAGCTGAAAACCTCGCTCGCAAATGAACAGATAAAAGAGAAACACTTTATGATAATGTAATTCCGCATTTCATAAAGCGTTTCTATTTTCATTAACAGTGTTTCCTCAAAAGATGACTAACGTCGCTCCTGTGATGAAAAACCAAATATTTCCAGCATCTATTTTCCTCATAAAACAAGCATCGTCGTTTCTGTGAGGAAAATTCCTCGCTCGCCACTTTCATTTTTCCTCATTTAGTAATAATACTTGCTCTTGTGAGGAAATGTTGCCTTTCAAAGACTATTTCTTCCTCATAAATCGAAGTTTTCAACACATATGAGGAAAAACCTTCGAAAGAAAACGCGATGTGGGTTTCTGGTGCTGAAATTAGTGTTAGATGCGCTGGTTGCGCGGGATCTTGTCGTAGTGGTTGAGCAGGATCGGCTCGATCATGGACGTGAGCTTCATGTCCAGGTTGAAGAAGTAAACCGTGAACGTCACCGCAAACGCCGCGGCGCCGATGCCCAGTACGGTCAGCGGAATCTTGACTGCTTTTTTCATCTCTTGTCTCCTTTTATCTCTTAACACTCTGATGTGCTGCCTATATCATACCACAGGCCGCGCCCGTTGAAAACAGGCGGTCGCTGTCGATTCCCGGGAAGTTCCTACCACGCGTTCTCGTCGTTGATGAACTCGAGCGACGGGTCGAGCGGCTCCTCGCGGAGCACCGTGCGCATGTACTGGCTGAACTCGTCGCGAATGGCCTGTCTGGTGTAGACGCGCGGGTCGCAGAGGTCGTGGCAGACCCAGACGATGTGGATGCCGCGCTCGCGGCCCTGCTCCTCGAACTGGCCGTGCAGGCCGTCGAGGGCCTTGCAGGACATGTGCTCCCACATCATGACCATGTCGGCGTTCATCTTTTCGCAGAACTCCCAGAGCTCGTCGACGAGCACCTTATAGCCGCCGTGCGTGCGGTTTCTCATGATCATGTTCTCGTTGAGCCAGGCCATGTCGTAGTAGGCCTGCTCGCGGTTCTCCGGCGTGTCCTCCTCGGCGATCATCTTGGTGTTGACCATCGAGAGCATGTCGGTCAGCGGCAGCACGCCCCAGCAGTTGATCATCCAGTAAAGCATGTGGATGTTGTACTGCGGCTGGACGCCCCAGACGATGCATCTGTGGCGGTATTCCTTGGCCATCATGGTCTTCCGTTCGTAGCCGCGGCGGACCAGCTTGGTGATCTTGGCGTCGACCGGCGGGAAGAGCGGTGAGCGGCCGCAGTTGCCCATGTAGTTGGTGTCGTTGTAAAGCGAGAAGACGGACCCGACGAACTGCGGATAATACGTGCTGTTGACGTCAAGCCACTCCTGGCGGTGTCTGGTCGCGTCGTTCACGCGCTTCGCAGCGGCGAAATACGTATCCCAGTCCCATTTTTCGCCGGTGTGTTCCTCGACGAATTTGATCGCCATCTTGATGTCTTCGGCGGCGTAGTCCTGTACGTCCGCCTCGCGGTGGCGCATCGGCGCGGAGAGCTGGAAGGTCGGAATTCCGTACTCCTCCTCGAGGCGCTTCGCGATCAGGCCGTTGCCCATGAGCGAGCCGTCGCAGGTCGTGTTGACCTGGACCGCGCAGCAGCCGAGCACCGCGAAGTCGTCGTCGATCGAGATGCCCGCCTCGGCCTCCGGCATCGGGCAGACGTCGCCCGGGATGCCGAACTCCTGCGCCACGTCGATGTAGTGCGTGGTCGAGTACTGCGTGAGCAGGTTCGCGACGAACATCGTCGGAACCTCGCGGAGGATCGCCTTGGAGTTCTTGAAGCCCATCATGAAAGCGGTCATCGCGTTCTCGTCGGTGAGGACGCAGCGCTTGGAGAACTCTTCGTCGTTGCCGGTCCGGCGGTCACCGCGGAAGATGTTTTCGATCGTCTGCGCGACGTCGTAGATGACGAAGTTCATCGCGGTGTGGGTGATGCGGAGCGGCTCGTCGCGGAGGCCCTGCGTGAATTTATCCATCATGTGCGGAACCGCGAGGTAGTTGGCCATCCACCGGTAGCGGAACATGCCCTTGATGTTGCGCGGCTTCACGATGAAGCGCGCAAGGACCGACATGATGTACAGCCATCTGGTGTAATCGTAGAGCGTGTCCTTGACGCCGCGCCACTCGCGGCGCTTCATGACCTTGCCCTTGCCGGTATAGAAGATGCCCAGCTCCTGGTCGCCCTTGCGTTCCTTTGGATTTTTGATGAGGTCGACTTTTTTGAATGCCATTATTTCACACCTCCCTGCAGCTTTTTGATCTCGATGCTCTCAACAAAGGCCTGCACGCGGGTGCGCATCTGGCCAACGGAGGAAGAAATGTTGTATGGTCTGTCAACGGAGAGCACCGGGAAGCCGTAGTTTTCGCGCAGCATCGTGGTGCCCATCAGGCGCTCGTACGCCCACGGGTCGCAGAACTTGACCTGCTCGTAGATGATGCCGTCCGCCTTGTACTCGCACGCCAGTTCATTGACGTACGCCTTGCGGCCGTAGACCTTCTGCATGTTCATCTGGCGCGGGCAGTGCGTATTGTATACGTAGTGGCGGCAGACCTGGGTCAGCGCGTCCTCATCGTCGTTCATTTCAATCGGAACGCGGCCCGGGAACGAGCCGAAGCAGAACCGGTCGCAGCACACGTACGCACCGCACTCCTCGATCAGTTTGATGTACGCGCTGTCATCGACCTCCGAACCGACGACCATGACGCGGGCGCGGTATTTCTTGGTATCCGGCTCGCGGGTCTTAAGCTCTTCGAGCGTCTCCTCCAGCTTGTCGATGAGGAGGTATTTTGGCGCGACGTAGGTCGCCAGCGTCAGCACGTGGAATTCGTAGCCCGTGATGCGCGGGTACTCCTCCTTGCGGTACTCCCCGATCGCCTGAATCAGTTCGCAGACGCGGTTGTGCTCGGCGACCGCCTTGCGGATGGCCGCGTCGGAGATGTCCGTCCCAAAGGTCTCGTGCAATGGCTTGAGGATGTGGTTCTTGCACTGCAGGATCATCAGGTTGACGCCGTTGTCGTCCGCCTTGAGCGGGATCTCCATGTTCTGATAAAAGAACGTGTCCTTGCCCGGCCCCATCGCCTGCAGCAGCTCGATGTTTTCCGCGGCGCGGTTCATCATCGTGCAGCCGTCCGGCGCGATCAGGCAGTCGGCAAAGTTGTAGCCGCCCTCGATCGCGCGCTCGAGCAGTGCCCGGCTGAACTCGCACAGAAAGCTCGTCATGTAGTACGTGGCGATGTCCATGGAACCGGTATTCGGCGCCGTGAGCCGGACGCCGAACGTGTTGTCCAGGTTCATCAGCGGCTCCGGCGTGTTCTCACAGACGAAAGCGACACACTTCTTGCCCTCTTCCTGCGCCTGGCTGATCAGCGGATTGTGCGCCTCCTCGAGCAGCCGCTCAAAGTAAATCAGGTGTTTCAGATCTTTCATTTGTGTCCTCGTTTCAAATTACTGTCATTACCAAATCGCGGCAGACACCGTCTGCCGCGCTTGATTTCGCTGCCTAGTTTTCGGCAACTTCAATATTGTTCGCGACCAGATCGATGCTGAGGATCCTGCCCCGAAGCGCATATTCGATCCCCATGATGTCGCGGAACCGGAGTTCCCCCCGCTCGCTGTCGTTGATCACGTTCTGGATGTTCCTCGCGAACATTTCCCGGTTGCCACCGTCGACCTTGTAAACCGTGGAAAGGCACATGTTACGCCTCCTCCTCGCCCGCCTCCTCGGCCGGCGCGATCAGGTGCAGCACCTCATGCAGCTTGTCGTTCGCGTCCTCGTACAGATGCACCGCCTCGTGCAGCTTTTCCGCCGCCTCGCCCTCCAGCTGGTCGACCATCAGGTCGAGCTCGCTCGCGTGGGATTTGTTGTGCTCGTACATGTAGTTCAACAGCGCCCGGACCTCGTCCTCCGCCGTGAAGCCGCCAGGGGCGTGCGTATGCGCGTGGGCGTGGTCATGGTCGTGATGATGATGGTGATGTCCGTCGTGCATTTGATTCCCTCCAGATTATTCAACCGATATTAGTTGCGGTCCTTGATGCCCAGTCTGCGCTTGAGATCCTCGCGCTGGCGGATGTGCGCCTCCTTGAGGCCCGGCGTATCGTCGCAGACTTCCTTGAAGTTGCAGCTGCCGCAGTCAAAATTGATGCCGTCGAGAATGTGCGTGAGCGTCTTGGTGATGTCGTCGACTTTCTTTGCGCTCGAAACCCAGAGCGACAGGTCTTTGACGTCCGTCGCGAAGATGATCTTGACGTGCTTGACGCCCGGAATCTCCTTGTATTTGTTGATGTAGTCGTTGCCGACCTTTTCAAACGTGATGCCCTTGGAGACGGCCGCCTTGCTCACGCGGACCTGTTCGCGGTTGCTCTCCGTCGACACCCGGACCATGTAGCCCGCCGGGTGGACGTTGTAACGCACGAATTCCAGTTTTTTGATGGCGTTGTATGCCTTTTCCTCGTCCTCGGCCTCACCGATGTCCTCGACGTCGAGGAACGCCAGCCGCAGGAACGGGGTGCTCCGCTTGATCTGCTGGAGGTCCGGCCCGTAGACCAGGATCTCGTCGCGCGGCACGAGGTCCGGCGTCGTGGTGACGCAGGTGCAGTTGACGGTCGGGTTGTTTTCTCCTCCGAGTTCGTATGCTGCGTCGCGCATCATGACGAGCTCGTTGTGGCCGGTGTCTTCCCACGCCTTTGCACCGTTGTAGGCATACACGGACGGGGCTCTGTCGCCAAAGCCCCCGTCCATTGTTTTGATCAATTCATCGTATAGATTCATTAGAATACGATATCAACCGGCTTCTCGTCGAAGACCTTGTTGACTAATTTATAAAGCCCGGCCATGACTTTTTGGTCCAGATTCCAGAAGTACACGATAAACAGGATACCGATTACCGGGCACAGGATACTGAACAGTACTTTGAGGATCTTAGCTATTGCTTTCATCGCGTTCCCCTCCTAATTGATCTCCCGATCAGGAAGCTTTCTGTCTCGCGTACTCAGCAGCGCCGAGGGCTCCCATCAGCTGCGGGTTGGTCTTGAGGTCGACGACCTTGATCTTGAGGACCTGCTCGATCGCCTGCTTGAGGCCGTCGTTCTTTGCGCAGCCGCCGGTCAGCGTGATGCTGTCGGTCGCGCCGGCTTTCTTTGCCATGACGAAGCATCTCTTTGCAACCGCCATCTCGATGCCGGCCGCGATCTCGTCCATCGCCTTGCCTTCGCCGACGAGGGTGATGACCTCGGACTCCGCGAATACCGTGCACTGCGCGGTGATCGGAATGACGTTCTTCGCCTTGAGCGAGAGCTTGGAGAAGTCAGACAGCGACATCTCGAACGATCTCGCCATCGCCTCGAAGAATCTGCCGGTGCCGGCAGCGCACTTGTCGTTCATCGCGAAGTTCTTGACGGTGCCGTCGGTATCGATCGCGATGCCCTTGACGTCCTGTCCGCCGATGTCGATGATCGCCTTGACGGTCGGGTTGGTCACGTGGACGCCCATCGCGTGGCAGTAGATCTCGGAAATGTTCTCGTCCGCGAACGGAACCTTGTTACGGCCGTAGCCGGTACCGATCAGGTACGCGAGGTCACTCTGGGCCTTGAGGCCGGCCTGGTTCAGGACTTCCTGCATCGCCAGCTTTGCGGATTCCTCTGCATTGATCTTGCTCTTGAGCGTGGTGTCGGCTACGATCGTGCCGGTCTCATCGATGATAACAGCCTTGGTATACGTCGAACCTACATCACAGCCACCATAATACTTCATAGTGTCCAGCCTGTCTTGGTGTAAAAGCTTAGATTAGTCAACTATTATTGACTATCAGGACGGCGGCGCCGCGGGGCGGCCGCCGGGGCGGGCCGTTAC